>JBGVRT010000001.1:0-8262 GCA_045128735.1 Eubacteriales bacterium
CGGTATCTCTCCTCGTGAGTCTTCTCGATAGCAGCAACAGCGCGGAACTGTGCAGCGAGCTCGGTAAAGCCCTCTTCCTCAGCGTCCTTAGCAAAGCCGTCGTACATATCGGTCCACTCGTAGTTCTCGCCCTCAGCGGCGCGAAGAAGGTTCTCAGCGGTATCGCCAAGCTCGCCAAGTGCCTTGAACCAAAGCTTTGCGTGCTCCTTCTCGTTCTCTGCGGTCTGAAGGAAGATTGCAGCGATCTGCTCATATCCTGCCTTCTTAGCTACAGATGCAAAGTATGTATACTTGTTTCTTGCCTGAGACTCACCTGCGAATGCTTCCCAGAGGTTCTTCTCGGTCTTTGTACCTGCAAAGGGATTCTTTGCGGGAGCTTCTTCAATTTTTTCAAACTTGGATGCGGGCACCTTGCATACAGGGCACTTAAAGTCGTCGGTCATTTCTCCCTCGTGAATATATCCACAAACTGTGCATTTCCATTTAGCCATTTTCTTTGTTTCTCCTTTTATAATTTCTTTATTGATGTCGCATGAGCGATCAGTGTACATAGTATGTAACATTTCTTCCGCGAGCTCACTGAGCGGTTTGCCGTAAAATTCCTCGTAAAGCTCCTTTATCTCAGGGTTTTCGTGGCTCGAACGAAGAGTCAAAGAGGCATCTCTCTTGTAAAGGCTCTCGATTCTTGCCTTACGGCTTGCATTAGCATCTGCCGCAAAATCACGGGGCTGACCGCCACCGCCGATGCATCCGCCGGGACAGGTCATCACCTCAACGAAGTGGTAGTTCTTCTCACCGCTCTTGATTAGTTCGATGAGCTTGCGAGCGTTGGCTGTACCATAAACAACAGCTACGTTTACAGTTGTTTCCTTGATGTCAAGGCTTGCTTCTCTGATGCCCTCGTATCCGCGAACGGGCTTAAGGTCAAGAAGTGCGCTCGGAGGGACCTCACCCGTGATATAGGAGTATGCAGTACGAAGCGCTGCCTCCATAACACCTCCGGTATTACCGAAGATCACGCCTGCACCCGATGCTTCACCCATAAAGCGGTCGTAATCACTATCCTCAAGCGAAGCAAAGTCGATCTTCGCTTCCTTTGCCCAAAGAGCAAGCTCGCGAGTTGTAACAACGTAGTCCATATCGCGCATTTCGGGGATACCGAGCTTCTTGCCTGCGGCATTCATTTCCTCGCGTCGAATCTCGAATTTCTTCGCAGTACAGGGGGTAAGTGCTACGTTAACGATCTTCTTCGGATCAATACCCATCTTCTGGGCGAAATATGTCTTAATGGTGGGGCCTTGCATACCGATAGGGCTCTTGGCAGTTGATACGTGCGGGAGCATTTCGGGATAGTAGGTTTCAGCAAACTTCACCCACGCAGGGCAGCAGCTTGTAAACTGAGGCAGGGGCTTATCTCCTGTCGTAATGCGACGAACAAGCTCGCTTGCTTCCTCAACGATGGTTAGGTCTGCGGCAAAGTTGGTATCCAGGACGTAATCGGCACCGAGAGCACGCATAAGGGCGATCATTTTACCCTGCACGAAGCTTCCTTTTGCCATTCCAAACTCTTCACCGAGAGCAACGCGCACAGAGGGGGACGTGCTGACGATAACGATCTTATCGGGATCTGCGATAGCAGCCTTCACGTCCGGGTATTCGTAGACCTCGGTAATGCTGGCGGTAGGACAGACGTTTGCACACTGTCCGCAGTGGATACAGATCGCCTTTCCTTCGGTTTGCTCGAAGGAATATGTACCGTGAACACCGATTTCATTCGTGCAGACCTCACGGCATTGTCCGCACTTGATGCAAAGCTCTTCTTTGCGGCAAATACTCGGGTTATCCGCTTCAATCGGCACCCGAACAGATAGTGGTAAATGCTCTACCATTTCATTCCTCCTTTATTCTTAATTGTTTATTCTGAAATTGTTTTTGTTTGCCGGTTTACAGACAATAATTATATCACAATTCTATGAATTTTTCAAGAGTGTTTACTTAAAAAACACCATCAGCAGTGTTCCAACCACCATCAGGCAAAGTCCGGCAAAAGCCTTTTTTGAGAGCTTCTCCTTAAAGACAAAGTATGAGAAAATGACGGTCACAATGATGCTGAGCTTGTCAATGGGAACGACAACACTGATCTCTCCATTCTGGATGGCATAATAATAGCAAAGCCAAGATGCTCCCGTCGCAATTCCCGAAAGCCCGATAAACAAAAGCTCTTTTTTATCAATGCTCTTGAGCTGTGCTTGCTTTCCTCTCGCAAAAACGATCACCCAAGCCATAATAAGAACAACACCCGTTCTTATAGCCGTTCCGAGATTGGATTCTACCCCCGAGATGCCCATTTTTGCAAGTATAGACGTGAGAGCTGCGAAGACTGCGGCAAGCACGGCATAGAGCATCCACATCTTGCTCTCCTGCTTTTCTTCCCTTTGCTTTTTCTCCACCATCAGGAAAATACCAACTGCAAGAATTGCCGTGGCAATGAGCTTCATTACGAGATTGCTCGTTTCCCCGAAGCAGATGATGGCAAGTAGAACCGTGAGAACTGTACCGGATTTATCGATCGGTACGACCTTGTTGATGTCTCCCACCGAAAGTGCCTTGAAATAGCAGATCCAGGACGCACCCGTAGCAAGTCCCGAAAGAATCAAGAAAATAAATGCCTTGGGCTCTATTTCCGCTATTGTATGTTGTGAGCCTACAACGAGCACCATGATCCACGAAAAAATCAGAACGACAATGGTTCTGATTGCCGTTGCAAGATCCGAGTCTGTTTTTTTGATGCCGCACTTGGCAAGGATCGAGGTCAATCCCGCAAAAACTGCGGACAGTATAGCTGCTGATATCCAAATCATAACGCCAATGCCTCTTTTGCCAAATTATAATTCCAAGCACCTGAAAAGCTCTCCCTCAATCGCTCTTACCTGCTCTATCGGGATCTTCTTTTTGTCAGTCATCACGATGCACCGCTCATACTCGTCGATCTCCTTGACGATGCCCGTAACGTCAACGTATGCGCCGCCTTCCTTTTTCTTATCCGGAACAAAATAGGTGATCGTCACAATGGGATCGGCGTCCAAATTGTCAACAATCATTTGCATTTTTTCGTTCAGGATGGTCTTCATATCCTCGGAAAGCTCAAGGCGTGCATCGGTAAGACGCGCGGTTTCCTCCACGGCATCCTCGTATCCGGTGAGCGCCGCGAAGGGTGAAAACTGTGCGGCTCTTTCGTAAAGCGACATTCTCGGCTTACAGGTAGGCGTGGGGGTTTGCATATAGATCATATCATCGTATCGGCTGCTCATTCTCCGCGCCTCCTCTCGTTTTTAATCGTTAATAATTTTAATCTGACAAACCTTCATGGCTTCAAGTGCTCTTTGGTGGCTTTCGGGAGAAACACCCGCACAGCCCTTGGCATCCACGATCAGCGGAACCTCGGGAAAGAACGCCTTCACCACCATGGCGTTGGAGATCACGCAAATATCGGTGCAAAGTCCGACAAACGTAATGCTCTCAGTATCCTTTTCGGCCTTCAGCACATCGACGAGCGCAGATGAGCCGAAGGTCAGCTTATCGATTGCCTCGGTCCTACGAAGCGCGTCAAGCTCGGCTCTGATCTGCCATCCTTCCGTACCCTTGATACAGTGCGGAACGGGAAGGTTTGCTCCCTCTTGGGTTCCCATATAGTTTTCAAAATGAGTGTCTCTCGTGAAATACACCTTACCGTCAAAGCTCTCGATAACGTCTTTGACGTATGGAACGATTGCAACCGCTTCCTTTGTGCCCAATGCACCGTCGATGAAGTCGTTTTGCATATCCACGACAATCAGAATTTTTGACATAACATTTCTCCTATGTATGTTGTGTTTTTATCTTTTAATATTTCCCTTTTCAATGTTTGCTTGCAGGATAGCGTCCGAGATCTCGTAAAGCTTCTCCGAGCCGGGACGGGTTTTCGAATGTCTACGATAGACCTGCTCTGCTGACACGCCGTGCTCTCTCCAATCTGCGCCGCCGTTGCTATTGTTTAGCATCAAGGGCTGCACGTTGTCAAGCGAGTGTGCGTACTTTGCCTCCGGTGTTTCATTTGCCTCAAACTCGTCAAAAAGAGATATAAGTTCTCTCTTTTGATCATCCGGCAAGAGAGCAAAGATGCGCTCCTTTGCTCGGTCCTCCCTTTCCTTTTGGGTGACTTGGCTATCGGAGTCATAGGCATAGGTGTCGCCTGCATCGATCTCAACGATATCGTGGATCAGACACATCAGCATCACGCGCCCGATGTCCACCGGCTCGTTGGCATACTCCCGCAAAAGATACGCCATTACCGCCATGTGCCACGAATGCTCGGCATCGTTCTCTCGTCTTCCGTGCTCGGAGAGGTGCGTCTGGCGGAGTATATTCTTTACCTTGTCTATCTCAAGCGAGAAGGCAAGCTGCTTTTCTAATCTTTCATCCATAATAATATCCTCAATTTCCTCTACGCCTTATGTCCGCCGATCTGAGAATTACGGTCCTTAGCTGTTGCGCCCTCTTCAAGACTCATTCCCTTGAGGATCGCGTTCTTGCCGTATCTCTTCTTGATGTCTATAATAGCAGTCTGCATCTGCTTTTCTTTTTCGAGAGTTGCTTTCTCTTCGGCTCTCTTGCGCTCCTCTTTCTCGTAATCGACGAAGATGCTAAGCTGCTCGCTGCCCGTGGCTTCTTCCTTTACCTCTCCCTCAGTAATCAGTCGGTTGACCGAAATATTCATTCTTCGAATAAGCAGGTCGGGATTTACGATCCTGTCAAAGAGGTCGGATACCTCCTGAACGATGCGCTTGGTAGAGGAGGTGTATGCAAAGTTTGCCGTTCCAAGCGAATGCTTGGGCGTTTTTCTGCCGTAATGGTCGGTTGTGACCTCGCCGTTGTAAAGCTTGCTTCGTTTCGGGTCTGTCAGGTTTTCAATATCGTATCCAACGGTAATAACCACCTGATTGGTTACAAGTCCTTTTTCTACGAGATCCAGCGAAAGAAGGTCTGCCATTTCCCTGATAACGAGCTTCGCCTTCTCAAACTCATACGGACAGTGAAGCACCTGTCCTGACGTAAGGCTCTTGGTTTCCGGCTTGTAGGACTTAATTATGTCGATCGTGCACGGTTCGTATCCCCAAGCATGGTCGATCAGCAGCTCGGCGTTGACTCCGAAAAGCTTATAAAGCAGTGCTTCATTGCGTCTCTCAAACATACCGCCGATGGAGCAACGAGCAACGTCACCCATCGTATACATTCCGTTTGCCTCGAGAGAGCGTGCATATCCCTTTCCCACTCTCCAAAAGTCGGTAAGAGGCTGATGATCCCACAGCTCTTTGCGATAGGATATTTCGTCAAGCTCGGCAATTCTGACACCATCCTCATCGGCTGGCATCTTCTTTGCCTTAATATCCATCGCAATCTTGGCAAGGTATAGGTTTGTACCGATACCCGCCGTTGCAGTAATTTCCGTCGTGGCAAGCACGTCACGGATCAGCATTCGGGCAAACTCGTGCCCATTCATACCGCGAGTTTTCAAATACCCCGTGGCGTCAATAAATACCTCATCAATGGAATAGACGTGTATATCCTCGGGAGCAACGTGCTTGAGGTAAACCTGATAGATACGGGTGCTGTAATCCATATAATCATTCTCGGCGGCGCTACGATATAACCGACAGCAAGCGATGGATTTTCGTTCAGCTCGTTTATGTTGTAGGACTCACCTACAAGCTTCCCCGCCTTGCGCCTACGCTCGTTGTTGACCTCCTTCACCTTCTGGACGACCTCAAACAGTCGGGGGCGACCGGGAATACCGAAGGATTTCAGTTACGGTGATACAGCAAGTCCGATGGTCTTTTCAGTTCTGCTCATATCCGCAACGACAAGGTTTGTCGTCATCGGATTTAATTTACGCTCAATGCACTCAACAGAGGCATAAAACGACTTCAGATCTATGGCGATATATACTTTATCCGAGCTCATTTTTACCTCCTATATTCGTTATTTTTTTAGGTTATAGAACGCATCCATACCGGGATAGGATGCACACTCTTCCAGCTCCTCCTCAATGCGAATCAGCTGATTGTATTTTGCAACGCGGTCGCTTCTGCTCGGCGCACCGGTTTTGATCTGTCCTGCGTTTACCGCAACAACGATATCCGCTATGGTTGTGTCCTCGGTCTCGCCCGAGCGATGAGACACGATTGCGGTGTATCCCGCCTCCCGTGCCATTTTAATAGCTTCAAGAGTTTCGGTCAGCGTTCCGATCTGATTGACCTTGATCAGAATCGAGTTGGCGATGCCGCGCTCAATTCCCTCACGGAGAAGCTTGGTATTCGTAACGAACAGATCGTCGCCTACGAGCTGTACCCTGTCTCCAAGAGCCTTGGTGAGCATTTCCCAGCCTGCCCAATCTGTCTCCCCCATACCGTCCTCTAAGGAAACGATCGGGTACTTGTCCGCAAAGTCAATCCACATATCCACAAGTCGTTGACGACTCAACATTTTTCCAGATTTAGGGAGATGATAAGCGTCCAGCTCTTCGTCGAACCATTCGGAGGAAGCCGCATCAATCGCGATCTTGAAATCCTTGCCCGGGATATACCCTGCTTTTTCGATGGCTGCGACAATCATCGCCAATGCATCCTCATCCTTTTCGAGCATGGGTGCATATCCGCCCTCATCGCCAACACCGGTTATGGGGATATTGTTCTCCTTTAATACCGATTTCAAAGTATGGAATACCTCTGCCGAGCGGCGCAATGCCTCGCTCCACGTGGGAGCGGAAACGGGCATGATCATAAACTCTTGGATATCTACGTTGTTGGTCGCGTGTGCGCCGCCGTTGAGTATATTCATCATAGGCACGGGAAGCACGTGAGCTTCTTCCCCGCCGATATATCGGTATAATGAAACACCCTTTGCTATAGCGGCTGCCTTTGCACAGGCGAGCGATGTTCCGAGGATCGCGTTTGCTCCGAGACGGCTCTTGTTTGCCGTTCCGTCAAGCTCGATCATAAGACGGTCGATCTCTTCTTGCTCGAATACGTTCTTGCCCGCAAGCGCCTTCGCAATCTCACCGTTTACCGCTGCAACGGCTTTTGTAACGCCCTTTCCGAGATAACGGGATTTATCTCCGTCTCGAAGCTCGTATGCCTCGTAGATTCCGGTAGATGCTCCCGAGGGAACCGAAGCTCTACCCATAGCACCGTTTTCAAGGATCACATCAACCTCAACGGTAGGATTTCCTCGTGAATCGAGGATCTGTCTGCCGTGTACAGACTTTATCAAAACAGTATCTTGCATATATCTGATTTCCTTTCATAAGGAGTGGTTATTTCTTAATAAAATATTATATCATAAAAATATGAACACATCAATATTTTTCGCATAATTCGATAGGCTATTCTAACAAAAAACGCAGCGGTATATTTCAACCACTGCGCTTAATTTTTACTGCGTTTATGCCTGCTTTTTGAATACAACCGTAAAAGTCGTTCCCTCTCCGAAGGTGCTGTCAATGCTGAGGTCTGCTCCATAAATTGCGCAGATATGCTTCACGATTGCAAGACCGAGGCCTGTGCCGCCAATACGCTTGGAGTGAGATTTATCCACACGGTAGAATCGTTCGCAAAGGCGGGGCAGATGCTCCTTCTCAATACCGATTCCGGTATCCTTGACCTGCAAGCAAACGCCTTGACCCGTTTCGGAAATTGAAACGGTAATTGAGCCGCCCTCTTTGTTGTATTTGATCGCGTTGGAAACAAGATTCTCGATAAGCTCAAAGATCATATTCTGATCGCCGAGCACCTTGCCGTCTCCGTTGATGGTTGCGGTAAGATTTCTCTTTTTTATCTCCTCGGCAAACTCGTTGAGAACCTCACACGCAAGATCCCGGAGAGAGATCTCGGCATATGCCTTTTCCGGCTGTTCTCCGTTTTCGATTTTGGAGAGCATCAGCATATCGTTGATAAGGGAGGCGAGTCTTACGCTCTCCTTATGGATTCTTTCAAGCTGCTTTTTGGAGGCTTCATCAATGCCCTCCTTGTTCATCAAAACCTCTGATAAGCCTTGAAGAACAGTGATAGGCGTTTTCAGCTCGTGAGATGCGTTGGCAAAGAAATCGCTCTTTTGTCTTTCAATCAGCTTTTCTTTGGTAATATCGGTTACGATAAGAATGGTTGCGATATCCTTGGATAGAACGTCATCGGTAACTCTGCTCAGCACAAAGGAAAGCTCCTTATC
>JBGVRT010000002.1:0-21017 GCA_045128735.1 Eubacteriales bacterium
ATCAGCCTACAAAACCCAACCGTAAATCAAAGCGACACAATGTCGCTTTGATTTCGGAATTCATGCCCTCAAAATGAGGGCATGAAACTAACGCCGTATCAAGGCCTCAAAATGAGGCCTTGATGGTCAAATGCGCTGTAAAACACAATCTAACCGACAAAATGTCGGCAAGGTAATCATGCTTATTCACCGAGTGATCAAAATGATCACTCGGTGATTTTGGCAGTTATAGGTACACTATGTCACTAAAAGGCATACGGACAGAGCCTTTCACCGTGCGGACAAAATGTCCACTCGGCTATAAAACCGCAGATATTGCGGTACAGAAGACAAAGAAAAAGCCTCGGCGAGCATTTCTCCCCTTTGTCCGAAATTCAATTCACAAAGAGTTCCTTGAAAAAAGTCGCAAAATATGGTAAAATAAAAGCATCAGATCAGAAGGAGGTGTTATAATGGCGACGAAAAAATATGAAAGCATGCGCATCATGTCCCTTGAAGGCAGTATGCTTTGTAAAGGTGATATCTTCACCGCTATCAAAGACGGAAAGCCCGATCCACAAGCCTTTCGAGGCATTCTTGACGAGAGCCTTGATACCTTGAAGCTCGCAGAGGTGTATGGTCAGCACGAAGACGAGATGGGCTATCCCTATCTTGACGGCAAGAAACGCTTCTGCCGCGCCGTTGTGAACCTTTCCTTCAACCGCGCGATCAAGGTATACGAGTCCTACGGCAACCGCTACGTTCTCAACGGATACGAGGTTAACGACGAGGATATGGAAGACCACGTCTGCTTCTGCATGGTAGGCAATCAGCCCACGCTCATTGCCATAGACGTATCCTACCGAGAGGACAGAGGATATGCCCCTGTGGAAGAACCGTTGCCGGATGCCTTACTCGGCAAGTATTTCAAATACGATCCCGAAATGCGCTCCTATAAGCGAAGCGATAAGGTCATTCCCACCGCCTTCACCTGTCAGGATATCCGTGAGCATCTCTACACCCACGGCTTCGATATCGACGGCATCCACTACGTTCGCTACAAGCGAAGCGCAGGTGCGAGCCGTGACGGTCGTTGCCTCTTTATTGCCGAGCCTCTGTATGCGGATATGATGACGTGGAGCTCCTGCGACCTCTCTGCCGATACCGCATCCGACCAAGCCTCTTGGCAGGCGTATATCGCGCTCACACTCAGTAGCATTGAGAGTACCATTAAGCTCCCGAAAAAATCCATCCTCATTATTCGTGACCGAGTCAGCCGTTTTACCGAGAACGTAGTATGCGTCAAAGAAAACGATGCTCATGACCTCAGAGCAGAGGAAGAAGAAACCGAGATCGAAAACGTGATCTGGGACGGCGAGGCTCTGCTGGATGCAAGCGTGTTCTTTGAGAACGGATATAACGACCACGGCATGATGCTTCTGCGCAACCGCTTCTTCAAGACCTGTGCCTTCAATACCAACCTGCAGGATTGGTTCTTCGATAACGATATCACGCAGACAAGCCAGCTCGCAGGCTACACCACGGCGAGGGATATCAAGGACGTCAAGCTGGTCATTACCGAGAGCAGCGTCAAGTACTTCAAATTTATGCCGAAGGATATGCCCTTTGAGGAAAAGTGCAAGCGCTTCCTCGACGCACTCTACGAGGGTAAGAACAACTCCACCTTCGGCGTTGTCAAGGCAGACCACGATGCTCCCTTGATGCATGGAGATATGGCGTATACCAACTATCAGCTTCTCAATACCCTCGGACTTACCCGTGAGGGCATCGGCAAGCTCCTTGAACCGTCCTTCCGCTATCTGCAGGATATGCTGGACAGGTCGCCCGTTCTGCGTTATCAGATCAATATGACCACCGACCACGCAACCATTGCGGAAAAGGAACTGCCCGACCTTGCCAAGTACCGTCGGGATACGGTGCTGGATATGACCTGCCGCACACCGTTGTTCGAGCAGACCGAGTTCTATAAATCCTTCCGTAGCGATACCACGAAGTATTTCAAGAGAAGGCTGAGAAAAGGACGAGTTGCCGTCTGCGGTAACTATCAGGTTCTGTTCGGCAACGCCTATGAGTTCCTCTTGGCACTCACCGACGAAAGCTACGAGCCGACCGTATCCTTCTCCCTTGAGGATGGACAGGTCTGCACCACGGGCTTCGCTCACGGCGAGATGGTGCTCTGCGCCCGCAGTCCTCACATCACAATGGGCAATCTCTACCTCGCGCGGAACACACACAGCTATGACCTTCTGCGTTATTTCAATCTCACGCCCAACATCATTTGCGTGAACGCGATCGAGAGCAATATCCAACAAAGGCTCAACGGATGCGATTACGATTCCGACTCCATGCTCGTGACAAGCGATCCGTGGATCATCGCAGGCGTGACCGGTTGCTATAATATTCTGAAAGTCCCCGTCTGCAAGGCAGAGCCTATCGGCAAAACCGATTACGAGAACACGCCGAGAAGCCTCGCGGCACTTGACCAGACCATCGCAAAGAACAAGATCGGAGAGATCGTCAATCTCTCCCAGTTCCTCAACTGCTTACTATGGGATGGACTCTTCACCGAGCAGGGCGAGCATCACCCGATGGATATCTATCACGACATCTGCATCCTCGCCGTACTGTCGGGCATGGAGATCGACAAGGCAAAGCGTTTGTACTCTGCCGATTCCACCAAGGTGCTCTCACGCCTGCGCCATTACCGTCAGAACTACAAGAGGGATCACGGCGGTAATCTGCCTGCCTTCTACAAGTATATCGTGGGCGATGAAACGCCCGACGCAGGGGAGAACAATGCTCACCTTGAAGCACCCATGGCTTTCGTTCACAACGCGGTGGATGCCTTCCCCGGCAGAGCCGCCTACACAAGGACGATTCCGCTGTCCGAGATCTTCGCGCTGGATGCGACCGATGCAGGTGCAAACGATACCCACAAGAAGCAGAATATTATCAAGGCGGTCAAGGATGCTCACACCAAGATCACGGCGATGCAAACTGCCATGAAGGAAGCCTCGGATGACGAGAAGTTTATCCTCTGCGATGAGGCAAACGAGCTCTATCAAGCCTGCCTCAAAATCGTCTCCAAGAACGTGGCAAACGACCATATCCTCTGCATGCTTCTCGATGAGATCGACCACCCCGACAAATCGAAATACGATATCAAGTCGGCGCGGTATCTGCTCTTCGCAAGCCTGCTCTACGAGGACAACCGTAGGCTTCTGTCAAGGCTGAAAACGGTCGAGGGATTTGAGCCTTACGACCTCGTCCGAGTCGATCCCGAGATAGTTCCCGAAGGATACCGCACGGAAAACATCTACGGCTTTCCTCACGGACATTTGCTGATCAAATAATCAAACCACACCTACGAGTGTCGAGAAATTCTCTCGGCACTCTTTTTTTATCTCAACGGAAAGGAGATTTTTATTGTACCAATATCAAAACAAACGCGATATCCCCGGCGAGTATTTCCCGATGCCCAAGGCTGTGTTTCGGCTGGGGCTTGATTCGGGCGAGATCGCCGTCCTTGCATTCCTCATGTACTGCGAGGACAGAAAGACGTACCAGTGCCATCCGAGCTACAGCACCATCGGAAGCGCCGTCGGTATGAGCAACAACACCGTCAAAAAGTACGTGGACAGGCTGGAGCATAAGGGCTTCATCTGCACCGAGCCGACGATGGTCAAGACCCGTGACGGCAGGGCTCATAACGGCAGCCTCCTCTATACTCTGCAACCGATACAGCCCATAGAGGAAGCCTACTTCGAGCGACAACTCCGAGAGGCTGAGTCGCGGATGCACTTCAATAATGCTATGAAAAAATTCGAGAAGAAAGGAGGTAGAGTGAATGAAGCAGTCGATGTATAAGAACCGAGATGAGCTTCCCATGTTCCTCACCGTAATGGACGTGGCAGGTCTCCTCGGCATCTCCCGTGCCAGTGCCTACGAGCTGGTGCGTGAGGACAATTTCCCCAAGCTCAAGATCGTTCAGGGACGAACCATCATCCCCCGTGACAGGCTCCTGGAATGGCTCGATGAGCAGACGAGATACGACCGAGCTCCACGGTGAACGCAACAGTAAGTGAACCGTATACCGCTGAAATGTGGGCTTTTCGCCCCCTATTTTTTTAGCAGGATAAAGCCATGTCTATATGCCATGGCGAATCACATCGCACGGCAACGCCGAGCGAAGAAAAAGCACGGTGTAACAAGGATTTTTGCAGATTGATGACGAATCGCAAGAAAACAGCCTTCATGTCTGCCGTGTGCCAATTTGGAGGGTAAACAGTCTGATACCCCCGAAAAACCAAGGTGTAGCAACGCAGTTTTGGATGTCTGCTTGTGGCACCTTTACAAATTTAAGAAAGAATGAGGTAAATACCACATGAATCAAAATAATCAAAATTTATCCGCAAAAGGCGTAAGCCTTACCCCTTCTCAATGGGAACGTTGTGACCGTCTCACAGAGAGATACGGCAAAAAGTCCCGTAATTTATTCATCCGCGAAGCCGTGGATTTCTACTGTGCTTGGCTGGAAAAGGAGCATATGGAACGCTTTCTTCTGCCTTCTCTCGAGTCGGTTATGGACTCCAAAATCAAGGACAGCGAAGGGAGAATCCGAAACGTTGAGTTCAAAATGGGCGTTCAGATTGCAATTCTCACCGAGCTTCTCGCTGACCATTTGGGTTATTCCGAAGAAGATATGGAGCAGATGAGAGCCGATGCCGTCCGCCATATGAAGGAAACGAACGGCTCCTTTCGCTTCTGATTGCGAGGTGTGAATGGCAAAAATTATTGTAAAAGCGCCGTTCTATAAGCCCGGACACAAGACGGAGAAGGGGCAATCACGCGGAGGATATGCGCAGTATATCGGAACGCGCGAGGGCGTAGAAATTCTCCGAAGCGGAATGGCTGGCTATATCGGTGAACGTCATGGCTCTCACGGGCTCTTCTCTGACGAGGGCGTTGACGTTTCTCTCTCAAAGATCGGCGAGGAAATAGACAACCATCCCGGAAACGTCTGGGGATTTATTATCTCACTCAAGCGCGAGGATGCAGAGAGAGTCGGCTACAATTCTGCCGAGCAATGGGTAAATCTTCTGCGCTCTCGACGGAATGTTGTGGCAAAAGAAATGGGCATCACGCCCTCAAATCTTCGTTGGGTTGCTGCCTATCACAACAAGGAAACCAACCCTCACGTTCACATGATGGTGTGGTCTTCTAAGCCTCAAGAGCCGTACCTTTCTCGCGAGGGCATTCACAATATCAAGAAGACCTTTGCCACGGATATCTTTCGCCAAGAGCATCTCCAAATTTATAAAAAGCAGACCGAGGCAAGAGAGGATATCAAGGAGCATTGCCGCCGTAGGGTCGTCGAGCTTTGCGCTCAGATCAACGGCGGCAACCACGCCTTCTCACTCGAAATTCTTGCAAAAATGGAGTTACTTTCCGAAAAGCTTTCGAAGCATAAGGGCAAAAAGGTCTACGGATATCTCGATAAAAATACCAAGGCTTTGGTCAAAGATGTCGTAAAATTGCTCGGCGCTGACGAGCAGATCTCGGAGCTGTACGATGCGTGGTACAGCTACAAATGCGAGATCGTTCGTACCTATACCGATGAGATTCCCGACAAGATTCCCATCGAGGACAACGAAGAATTCAAATCAGTTCGCAACGCTGTTGTCAAAAGTGCCGCGGAGATTTCATCTCCGTCGGCACAGCCCGACCGCGAAATCGATTACGATTATGCCGAGCTAAAGGAGAGAAAAAACGATTTTGATTATCTCTCTTACCACGCGGAATTCCGTAACGATCCCATGCTGTTCTACCGCCTCGGCAGATATTATCTTGAAAAGACAGACGATATGGAGAACGCAGAATGGTGGCTTCGCATGGCGGCTGACCGAGGCATTGAGGTTGCCTCCTACCTCGTCTACAAAGCCTATCGCGACGGTAAGTTTACCGAAAAGCCGAGTGATAAGCTCCGCTATCTCCGTATGGCTGTGGACAAAAAGTTTGGCTACGCCGAATATGAATATGCCAAGTATCTGATGGATAAGTCGCCCGAAGAAGCCAAGATATATTTCGAAAGAGCCGCCTCCCACGGCAGCTTCCAAGCGGAATATACCTACGGCAAAATGCTTTATGACGAGGGCAGGCGCGAGGAAGCAAAGGAATGGTTCGAGCGTTCCGCGCGGACGGATGTATGGACACAAACGAGAGTTGGGCTACTGCTTTACTACGAGTACGAAGATCACGAGGCAGGCAAAGCCTTCCTTTGCTCTGCCGCTGAACAGGGCTACGAGCCTGCGCGTGAGGCAATACGTTCTATCACGCAAGGGCTCAACGCGCGGATCGTCATCGGTGTATGCGATCTGTTTTATTACGCAAGCAACATTCTTGACGAGCGATGCGAGGATATGTATAGCTCCGAGCATCAGATCGATTACCACGGCATCGACAAGAAGCAACGCCGTGAGGACCAAGCCAAGAGGCAAGGAATTATTATGTATTAAAGGAGCTTTGATAACAATTTGATAACTATTCAAATTAACGCTGGATATTATCTCGAACGTGTGATATGTTTGGGGTACAAAGAAAATTACAGAAAGGAATATAAAAAATATGGCAAATAAACGCAGACCGCAGGGCGACGGCACAATACGAAAACGCTCGGATGGGCGGTGGGAAGCCCGAATCATCATCGGTCACAAGAATGACGGCTCACCCATGTATAAGTCGGCATTCGCAAAAACACAGAGAAGCGCCTTAAAGCAGCTCCATCAGCTTCTCGACCTCTACCGTGACATTGACCTCACGGAAGAATGCCGCATGACGCTGGGCGAGTGGATGGACAAGTGGCTCGACGAGTATATGATATTCACAGTCAGAGAATCCACCCTTGACAGCTACCGATGCCTTACCGAGAACCAAGTGAAGCGGTTTATAGGAGAGAAACAGCTGTCATCTCTCACTACCGCCGAGCTTCAGAAATTTTATATCAAAATCAAAAATGAAGGCAGGGTGAAGCCTACAAGAGAAGGCTCCTACGAGCTTGCCGATAGCATGGTGCGGAAGATCCACATGATGCTTCACGAAGCCTTGGATACCGCCGTCAGCGAACGGTTGATAGCGAAAAATCCCACCATCGGTACAACGATACCGAAAAATAACTATCCCGAAAAGCAGGTGCTCGGTAACGTACAGCTTGAAACCTTCCTTGAAGCCATTAAACACGAGGAATATTGGAGTGACTTCTTCTATGTGGAGGTGATGACAGGACTGCGCCGTGGTGAGATCTGCGGACTCAAATGGAGTGATATCGACTTCGAAGATAAAAAGCTCCGCATAGAGCGTTCGGTAGCGGTCAAAAAAGGCGGTGGCGTGAGTATCGGTGAAACCAAAACCCAAACGGGTACTCGCAACATCTTCATGCCGCCAAGCGTTGCACAAGTACTGCAGAAGCGAAAGCAAACGGCAATCACCGAGTGGGTATTCCCGGCATTCTTGAACCCCGAACAACCGATACACCCTGCGGCAGCTTACCGCAAACTTAAAGTCATATTGAAGCATGCGGAGCTCCCGATGCTACGCTTCCACGACCTGCGCCACACCTTCGCAACCCATGCGATGAAGGGCGGTGTCGATGCCAAAACGCTGTCGGGCATTCTCGGACACACAAACGCCAGCTTCACGCTGGACACCTACACCCACGTAACGAGCGATATGCAGAAAAGCGCATCCGCCGTAGTGGGTAATATGTTAAAAAATATTATGATAAAGGAGTAAACGATGGCAAGTAACAAGAGAAAACAGGGCGAAGGAACGATACGCCTTCGCAAGGACGGTCGCTGGGAAGGCCGAGTCGTGATAGGCTACTATGAAAAAGGCAATCCGCGAACCAAAAACGTCTTGGCAAAGACCAAGGCAGAGTGTATCGAAAAGCTCGAAGCACTCAAAGAGCAATGCGGCAGAACAAGCGATAGGCTGAAGCCCGAAATGCCCTTCGGAGATTGGCTGGACTTCTGGTATCAGAATTTCTCAAAGCCAAAGCTTCGCCCGACCACACAGGCATGCTACGAGGGGCGCATCTACACCCACATCATTCCCAGCATCGGACAGATTCCCCTCTGCAAGCTAACGCAGAACGAGCTTCAACAGTTCTATGCACGGCTGAAAAAGGGCGGACGGAAAAAGCACGTGGAGAGGTTCGGCGTTGGCTTATCCGACAGAATGGTACGCTCCTGCCACACCACTTGCCGAACCGCACTCGAAAAGGCAGTGGTCGAAGGGCTTATCACGACAAATCCCGCTATCGGTTGTAAGCTACCACCGAAGAAAGCAAAGGAGATGCAAGTGCTGACGCAGGCAGAGATTCTACGCTTCCTCCGACAAGCCAAAGAGGAAGGATACTACGAGATGTTCCTCCTCGAGCTGACTACAGGAATGCGCCGAGGGGAGATCATAGGGCTGAAATGGCGTGATCTGAATATACAGACAGGCGAGCTCAGCATCTCACGGCAGGTTGTCAAAACAGGCAAATCGATAGAAATAACCGCACCCAAGACTAAGTCTTCAATACGCACCATCCTCCTTCCGCCCGATATGATAGAAATTCTCGCAGAGCTAAAGAAGCATACCCATGGCGAGTGGATGTTCCCATCACCCGTAAAAGAGGGAGAGCCGAGGAATCCCTCGTCGGTATATCACCGTTTCCAACTGATACTCGAAAGGTCGCACTGCAAAAAGATACGCTTCCACGACCTGCGCCACACCTTCGCCACCATGGCGCTGGAAAACGGCATGGATATCAAGACTCTCTCGGCTATGATAGGTCACATTAGCTCGGAAACAACCTTGAACATCTACAGCCATATCACCGACACGATGCAACAGCAGGCAGCGGTGAGAATCGACCGAGAGATCGGCGGTACAAACGCAGAAATGCCCGAACCGCCGCCTCCCAAGGTAAGTGACGAGCCAAATCACGAAAACGCCACAGAAACGGTTTTTGAGCCGTATAAGCCCAAGATACGAAAGAGTGGCACGGGTTGCGTTACGATGATAAACGACCACCTCTACGAGGGGAGGTTCACGCCGAGAGTCAACGGTAAACGCATATCCAAAAATGTCTACGCCAAGACACGAGAGGAATGCGAGGAAAAGCTCGCAGTGCTGATAAAAGCGATGAAATCGGAAATTGCGGAAATGAAAAAGGCAGCCAACGCCTAAATGAAAGAGGGGCGACCACGAATGGTCGCCCCTCAATATTTGCGATGCAGTAGTCAAAGAAAAGGATTTTTAAGATGTAGTGGTTAGGTCAGGCTTCTGATGAATTTTCAATTTTATCAAATCCAGTTAAGAATCTATTTAGCCTATCAAATTTTGCATAAGTATAAGAGCGCACATCAAGCTGTCCTTCTCGCATAAGCTCTCCTATAAGATAAGGATATGAGGTAATATCAAGTTCTTCGCCTATTAAAGTAACTTTTCTAAAACGATCTTCTCTCAGACGGTCGTCCTCGTCTGAATATAAATGAAAAGGTTTAAGATACTCTGTTATCTCATCTGGAGTCATCTGCCTTAATTTTTCGGCATTCAAATATCCGATGTTCATTTTGGCAGAAATAACATCCGATATGCTTTTCTTTTGGGATTCCTTTTTTATTGCATCTTCAACTCTTCTTTTAAATTCATATAAATCCATGCAGGGTTCTATATTGTAAAACATAGCATAGGTAAGAATATGTTTGGGTTTCCGTATATACAATTCCGGTATTGTTCTATCGATTTTTTGAAGCAGTTGGAGATAGGTTTCGTGTACAGGTGTTTCTTCACTCCAATTGTCAGATAGAAGAACATAATACTGAAATGTGTTAAAAAGATCGACATAGCACCACAGCATATTGCCTTGATTGAATAAAATCAAATTATGATATAACTCCATTGGGGTGTTCAACTCTATATGCGTATCGAGCATGTTGAGGGGAACAAATGGAATTACCATATATTTGAAGGAGACGTTGTCAATAACACCTTCTTTTAAACTAAGAGTTATACCATGTGATAAGATGTTTGAGTCTATTCCTTTATCAAGTGCGAAATTAAAAGCAATCTTACAGATGCCGTTTATAAATGTATTATTCTCGATAGGAAAATCATATGCGAATATTTCCATAGGAAGCTTTGATATGTCACACTTAAGCTTTTTGCTTAAAGTAGGACACGAAACGATTTTTCCGTCTTTGATAAGCACATCGTATAATGCTCCTTGATAGGATGCTTTTCCAGAACAAACCGGATGAGATTTTTTGTTGTTGGTTTTTGTAAAATTCTCAATGCGACTAATAATCGGGTTGAATGTCTTTGTAAAAGGAACATCGATATATTTGCTGATATAATTATTACATTCAGGGCAGCATATATCTTCCGATTCATATAATCCTCCAAGCGCATTTTGAATTATATGCTCACGACTTCGAGTAGTAATAAGTTTACCACAATAAACGCAGCTTTGTCTTTGTATCATATCTTCACCTTTTACTTATCTGTAAGATCTGTGTATTTAACAACATTTTGGACATCGATAATATCAAGCCAATTTATTAAACGAATCAAATAATGACCGTTAGGGGTTGTTTCACCGGACTCCCATTTTTGGTATGTTCTCACTGTGGTATCAATAGATAATGCCACATCTTCCTGACTATAACCCAATGCTTTTCGTCTTTCTCGCAAAACGGTGTGATCAAAACACATAGTCATTGGCCCAGCATATACTTGATGCCATTCATCGGACATATCATTATTGTTATTGTAAAAATTCAAAACGTGAATGACTGTTTTAGGAGAGATTTCGAAAATGAGATATCCTTGTTTGGATTTTTGGCAAGTGCAACTACATTTTTGAATATTTGTAGCTTTAATGCCTATCCATTTCATGATAGGTCTTCCGTTTTCATCGCAGGGAAAGCGACCTTCAAATTTTAGAATTCTCCCTTCACGCATAAACGGTTCGTATAAGCCGGTTTCAGTTATCTCGTATATGATCGGATCAAGACCTGAATTTTCCAACATTTCGTTATATGAGGCGATAAACCTGTCTGGGAAATAATCGGAACACCCATATTCCTCACACATATGTAGATAATGACACCATTGAAAAAAGCCCTCACCGGATACAACGCCGTATTGATTAATCCAATAACTGAAAATTCGATTTAATGGCAAGTTGAGATGGTAAAAAGTATATTCCAAATTAGTGTATATGCTTTCGATATCTCTTTTTTCAGAGTTCGCCGAAAATATATAATCCAGTGTTCCCATATTATCGAGATCCATAGATTTCGGGTCTTTTGTATAAAAGTAAAAGGGTATACGTTTTACGAAATCAGACACCGACAACGGAATATATCCGTACTCATCATCTAACCAAGCAGAATAAGAGGGGCGGTCGTCACGTAAAGTACGTCTGTCACAATAGGCGAATATTTCATTTCCCACTATATCATGCATACCGAGATATTTGATGATCTTGTCTTGGTCGTAGTAAGAAGCATCAACATACTTCAAAACAATTTGCTTTTGTTCTTTTGTAATCATATTTTACACCATCCTTTCGTGCCTATATTATAACACGAAGAATTTGGGCAGTCAAGCCGTCATTTTGTTCGCGTTTTAATGCGAATTGGAAGTGTATAAAGAAACTACAACCCAATTAATTCGTGAAACCGAGGACATGTGACGACTTTTGTTTCGCGTTTGAATTAAATATATACAATAAAAGAAGAGCGACCATAGTGGTCACTCTTCGAAATTTGATGTACAGTAAGCAAAGAAAACACCAATTCAAACCATATTTGAAAAAGAACACTTTTGAATTAAAAGCATCTCTTTTGCTATGCCTATTTATTTTGATACTTCGGCTGTAATTGGATCTTCGGATAATACGAATTGTTCACAGAAAAGCGCCAGATCGTTTTCATCCATAACTGGAATAGGCATTAATTGTTTTTCCATATAATCAGTGAAAGGGTGAATGGTAACTGGATTCATAAGATATTTTAAAAATTCTTCTGCTTCCGGGTATCCCTTTAGCCATATATTATTTCTATCCTTGACAGTTATTCCTTCTTTGAAACTCAGCTCCATAGTTTCGACATACGGATTAGTAAAATATTTCAAATAAGTTGAATCATCAGTAATATATACATCATTATCTTTTAGTGGAGTAAAATCAAATGTATCAGTACATGCAATTAATATAATGTGATCGTCATCAAAAGGCAGTTCGGGTAAAGGTATAGATGCCTTTTCCTTGAATTTTTCCCAGTCATATTTTATGGATTCCTTACGTCTATGCAGCTGATCTATAGCCTCATAGACATTTAACTTTCGTGTTTCTAATTCACTTAATTCATATGAAGTCATAACCGCTTTTAACTCTGTGAGAATAAGATAATCCCCTAAAACAGAAACAACATCAAATTCAATATCTTTGCCATCAAACGCTGTGTACACAATTTTATTTTCGTTGAGAGAAAAATTAGGAATTGCTTTTCGCTTCAAGTCAAATGAACTACCCGAATAACCATTCTTTAAGGTGGCGATGAAATAATTCTCAAAATCGCGCCCCGCTGCAGATATATTTTTGTTATAGCGAATAAATTGGCGCTCAATGTATCTGTCAAGATTGACTTGATCAATCAAAGCAGGACTGAATAGCACTTGAGTTTTACTAATTTTTAGTAATGGTTGAGCAAAAACATCGTCATCCCTATTGTTAGCTTCATGGAAGATAAATCGGTCGATCAGTTTTTTTGAATAATCTATATCAAAACCATAAATCCGAGACAACTCATCAACAAAATATGATATATCAACTATGCACAGTTGCTTAAAATATGTGGTTTGATCGCTGTCATTGATTAATTTTACTGAAGTTGAACATGCTATTTCAGAAAGTGTATTTAAATAAAAATATGTTTTTAGCAAATCCTCAATTGTAACACCTTTTACGGTTTGCTTTAAATAATACTCTTTGGTTAGAATCGTTATAAGGTGTTCCTTTATTTTTGATTTGCTTTGGGCAATTGTAAAGTCCTCTACATCGGGATGATAATTCTCAATATTTAAAAGTAGATACTCGTTTGATTGTAGTGCAACTAATCCTTCCGCCATCGAAATAATTTTTGCTTCAGAATTGTACAACAAATGTTGGTTTCTTGGATCGGATATCGAGTATCTTCTCACTTGATACTCTCTCCTATACACGCCAAGACATTTTGCTTTGTATTTTTCATCGTTTTCAATAGAAAAAACAAAGGCTTTATTTCCATTTTCCATTGGAGTGGTACCATGGAAACAATAATAACCATAATGGATATTTTCTTCTAAGCGACACAAAAGCTGTCGTTGTGATGCAATATATAAATGTTTTTCAAATTCTACGTTCTCATATGGGCGAATGACGTCAAAATTTATATTTGTAACTGTCTCTGCCAATGATTTGCCAAACTGATAATATAAGTAACGTAAAATCTCGTTTATACTTTCGAGATGTGATTCCAAACTATCTAAAATAGATGTTTTCACATCTTCATAATATTCCACACCTCTATCGGCCACCGACATTTCTAATCCGGTAACCATGGTTTTAACCAAATCTTCTTGGTAATTCTGTTTCAAAATACGGATTTGATCTTCATAGAAAAGTATTATGCTCAAAAGCTGCTCCACAAAAGGCATTTTGCTAATTGCAGAATCATCCATACGTTGAGAATTTACAGAGTTCATAGTGTAAAAACAATATGTGTAAAATATAATATCAACAATATCTTTTATTATTTTGTCATCAATGATTAGATCCGCCTGAAAAGCGGTAGATGTATCTTTACTGGGATCGTTAATTGCTTCGCATAGCCTTATTGTTTCCGTTAAAATCTGAGAGTGTTTTTCGTAATCTTCCGAGGTGTATTTGACTCCCATTGGATTTAGAATACAATTTGCGTTAAACAATAAATGCTTTAAATTGTGGTCATAAAGCAAGCCTTCCTTAATCTCTGAATTATATGCAAGTATTAAGAATAATAACTCATTTCTGCATTTTGACAAATCATTGTTATCATATGCTTCCTTAAATTTTTGAACAAACAATTGTTTCATATACATCCTCCTTTGAGATAAAACCACCTGTGTTATTTTAAAATATTTGACCACTAAAAAACATAAGTGTCCATAACTCGAATGCGTTATGGACACTTAATTGGTCGGAGTGACAGGGTTCGAACCTGCGGCATCGACGTCCCAAACGTCGCGCGCTACCAACTGCGCCACACCCCGATAAGTGAAAAATATTCAATTTTTAGGTCAATTTCCGTAAGTGGTCAAACATGTGGTCAAACCGCTTTTCACAGCGATTTTGAAAGAGGGGATATTGCCGAAAAAGTCAGTGGTTACAAGGCTTTTCGGCATTTTTCGGAATTTCATAATGAGGGGGCGGTGTCTTGCTCCCAAACGTCGCGCGCTACCAACTGCGCCACACCCCGAAAAAAATTTAATTTATTGTTTTGTCTTATTCTTGCGGAAATTTGCATCGCGCTCCGTTTCGTCGCTTGCATCCCTGTTGTAACTAAGGCTCTGCCGTCGCAAGCCGTTGTTTGCTCGGCAATCGCCAAGTTACTGCCACGCCTTATTCCTCGCTGTATCCGCCACCGGCGGCGCTCGGAAACGGGTCCAACTGCGCCACACCCCGAAAAAGTATTTAGTTTATTATTTTGTCTTACCACTACAGCAATCCGCATCGCGCTCCGTTTCGTCGCTTGCATCCCTGTTGTAACTAAGGCTCTGCCGTCGCAAGCCGTTGTTTGCTCGGCAATCGCCAAGTTACTGCCACGCCTTATTCCTCGCTTCTTCCGCCATCGGCGGTGCTCGGAAACGGCTCCAACTGCGCCACACCCCGATAGGTGTAATACAGAATTACCTTACACATTATAGCAGAAAAATATTGGTTTGTCAAGGGTCAGAGCGCGAAAGAGTCAAGAAATTTTTGAAAGGTGTGGGGAAATGCTCAAATTTCCTTTATATCCGCGACGTGGAGCGGGGATTTTACGTCAAAATTCATAAAAAACATCTTATTATTGGTCAAGGTTGCTACAAAATCGTGGTAGGATGCTAAAGTATTTTGTGCAGATTGCATATTGACACAACGGGGGTTAATGTGGTATTATTTCATATATAGATTATGTACGACACGGAGGACATTTGATATGTCAGCGGTAAGAGCTAACACCAATACAGCCACTTACACAGACGCTGCTTTTGCGCCTTCGTTTAGCTATGCTTACAATTCTGCTTCGGACGCTACTGCTGTAGTGTCTGTTTTTATTAGCGGTCTTGTGAGTGTCCTCTGCATTATTGAGAGCATAATTTTGTCTGTGCTACTCAAGGTGAAAAAATAAGGGCGGCGGGGTCGTATTTAATATTTTCATTTTTTGATAATATTGGGCGGCTTCACCGGTGAACCGTCCTTTTATTATATTTCATCAATTTTAATGCCAAACGGCAAAAGGAGAAAGACTATGAAAAACACAATGAAAAAAGTTTTCGCCATGGCACTTGCTATGGTAATGCTTGTATGCTGTTTCGCATCCTGCGGCGGCGACAAGGGTGGAAACGACACCTACTTTATCGGTGCGACAGGCCCTCTCACGGGTGACGCGGCTGACTACGGTATTGCTGTAAACAACGGTGCGAAGATCGCTATTGACGAAATCAACGCCGTAGGCGGTCTCAACGGCGTTCTCTTCCGTTATGAGATGAAGGACGACAAGGCAACCGCTCCAGACGCGCAGACAGGCTACAACGCGCTTATCGACGACGGTATGCAGATTTCTATCGGCAGTGTAACCTCGGGTTCTTGCGAGGCATTCGCAACCGAGGCGGCAAAGGACAACCTTTTCTTCATCACCCCCTCCGCATCTGCGGCTAACGTAATCGAGAACAGACCCAACGCATTCCGTGTATGCTTCGGCGACCCCGACCAGGGTATTCTCGCGGCTCAGGATCTTGCGGCTAACTTTGAAACTATCGGTGCTATCTACGACACCAGCGATCCCTATTCCGCAGGTATCTACGAGGCATTTGAGGCTGAGATGGCAAAGCTTAACAAGACCTACGAGGTAAGAACCTTCGACAAGGACAACAACAAGGACTTCTCCGCACAGGTTGAGGCTCTTAAGGATTGCGACGTTATCTTCCTTCCTTTCTACTACACCGAGGCAGGACTTGTAGCAAAGACCTGCGCGGCAAAGGGCTGTGACGCGGTTCTTTACGGATGCGACGGACTTGACGGTATCGCAGGTCAGATCGACGACACTGTTAAGAACAACATCAAGTATATCACACCCTTCGACGTAAACGCTACAGACGAGAAGACAGCTAACTTCGTTAAGAAGTACAGAGAGGTATACGGTATTGATCCCAGCCAGTTCGCAGCTGACGGTTACGATGCTATCTACGTAATTTTCGAGGCAATGAAGGCTGCGGGCATCAACGACGTTAACATTTCGGTATCCGACCTTTGCGACAAGGTTGTTGCGGCTATCACAGCTGAGGACTTTGTATACGTAGGTACGACCGGAACAATGACCTGGGACGTTAGCGGTGCGGCTACAAAGGTACCCGTAATCGTTGAGCTTCAGTAAATTTTACAGAGTATAATTTTTGTGATACGCTCGGGGCAACCCGAGCGTATCGCTGACGTTTGGTTTGTAGCGCAAAGCGGGTAGTTTTCCTTTGCCTCCCTTGTCAAAGGGAGTGGGGACGAGCGCTGCGCTTGGTGGAGGGATTCCCCTGACGTAAATGTAACTTCTGATTCACCATACAGTGGTTTTGCCACCCAAGCCGAAACTCCACTTTTCTTTTTGTACCAAAAGGCGCAAAAAGAAAAGTTCCCAAAAGAAAAACGCCGATGCGCCTGCGGGCGCGGGTTTGGTCGCTTTTTAAGAAAATGCGAATAGCTCCGCTATTCGGTGCAAGAATTGGTTTTGCGGCTAAACACCGCAAATTTGCTTCGCAAATCCCAATTCTCGCCGCTCCGCAAAACTTTTGGCTCGGGGTGCGGTGCGAACATACCGCTAAACAACAATTTACTGCGCCCATCGCCAACGACTCGGTGTTTAGCCGAGGAGTGGGACGCGCGGCACCGTGTTCGCACAAATATCGGTACGCTGCGCGCTATGCCCGCGGGGGCTCCCCCGCCCGCTTTGCGGTGCAAACCAAATAACAAAGGAGAACAAAATGAACATTAACATAATTTTCGACGGCTTGAGTCTCGGCGCTATCTATGCGCTTATCGCACTCGGCTACACAATGGTGTACGGAATCGCTAAAATGCTTAATTTCGCTCACGGCGACATTATTATGGTGGGCGCGTACTCCATTCTCTGCACCCTCGGGCTTATGGGTGTGCCCATAATCGCGCTTGTGGCTGCTATCGTTATCTGTACCGCTATGGGTATTCTCATAGAAAAGGTGGCTTACAAGCCTCTCCGCGGCGCTTCGCCTCTTGCGGTGCTTATCACGGCTATCGGTGTCAGCAACCTTTTGCAGGGAACCGCTCAGCTTATTTTCGGTTCGGCTTCAAGGCAGGTCAGCCATCTTTCGCTGGGCTTCCTCAAGATCGGCAATTTTGAGATGAACAAGGGAACTCTCGTCACTCTCGTGGTGGGCGGTATCCTTATGGTAGCTCTCACGCTTTTCGTTAAAAAGACCAAGACGGGACGCGCAATGCTCGCGGTCTCCGAGGACAGAGGCGCGGCTCAGCTTATGGGCGTTAACGTCAACCGCATCATAATGATAACCTTTGCCATCGGCTCGGCTCTTGCGGCGTTTGCAAGTCTTTTCTACCTTATGAATATTCCCTCGGTCAACCCCACACTTGGCGCAATGCCGGGTATCAAGGCGTTCACCGCGGCGGTTATAGGCGGAATAGGCTCTATCCCCGGCGCAATGCTTGGCGGTATTCTTTTGGGTATGGTAGAGAACATCTGCAAGAGTATTCCCGTAGTCAGCGACTATACGACTGCAATAGAGTTCAGCATGCTTATAGTTATCCTTCTTGTCAGACCCATAGGACTTCTGGGCAAGAAGCGCAGAGAGAAGGTGTGATATGGGATACTTAAAGAACATCAAAAACAACTTCAAGCTCAAGCACTACACCAACTACATCGTGGTGGGCGCGGCACTTGTGCTTTTCGTAATTCTCGGCTCGGCTGGCGTTCTCGGACGCTCAAATCTCGGACTTCTTCACCGAATCGCCTACAGCATCGTGCTTGCGGTCTCGCTTAACCTTGTTGTCGGATTCCTCGGCGAGCTGTCGCTTGGACACGCGGGCTTTATGTGCGTTGGCGCGTACATCGGCTGTTTCTTCGGTCTTAAGACCATCGACGCTATCGGAAGTCCGCTTGTGACTATGATTCTTTCTATGCTTATCGGCGGCGCGGTTGCGGCTGTGTTCGGCTTTATTATCGGACTTCCCGCCCTCCGTCTTAAGGGCGACTACCTTGCTATCGTTACGTTGGCGTTTGGCGAGATCGTGAGAAATATTTTCAAGAATCTCAAGCTTTTCGGCGGTGCGAGAGGTATGCAGACCGCAAAGATCTCCTACGACCAGAAAACTCTTTATATTATATCCTTTATCGTTGTGCTTGTGGTGCTTTTCCTTGTGCAGAACCTTATCAGAAGTAAGCACGGACGCGCCATAACCGCTATCCGCGACAACGAGATCGCGGCTCGCGCTATGGGTATAAACGTAACCTATTACAAGCTGTTCGTCTTTGTTATCGCCGCTTTCTTTGCGGGTGTTGCGGGCGTTATGTACGGCTTCCAGGTTTCGCCTATCGAGCAGAGCTTCTTCAGCTACAACTACTCAATTGAAATCCTCGTTATGGTGGTGCTTGGCGGTATGGGAAGCATTGGCGGCTCTATTGCGGCTGCTACTCTTATCACCTACATCAACTTCGTGCTTCAGAATCAGCTTTCGGGCGAGCTTGCGGCGCTTAAGCTTCTTATCTACGCGATAATCCTTATTATTGCGGTTGTGTTCAAGAATGCTCCTGCGCTTAAGCCTTTGCGTGAAAAGCTTAATTTCAGAGCGCTTATGCGCAAGATTACCAAGTCTCACACCAAGCCTCACAACGTAAGCGACGACGAGGCGGAGTGGAACAGAGTTGAGACCAAAATCAAGATGGACGAGCTTTTGTCGGTTGACTTCCAGCAGAAGAACACCTACACCCCCGATAAAAAGAACAAGAAGGAGGACGAGTGATGTCGGATATCGTACTTAAAACAGAAGACCTCGGCATCTCCTTCGGCGGACTTAAGGCGGTGCAGGGGCTTAATCTTGAGATTAAAAAGAGACAGCTTTACGGACTTGTGGGACCCAACGGCGCGGGAAAGACCACGGTTTTCAATATGATAACCGGTGTTTACGCCCCCACCACTGGAAGATTTTTCCTTGACGGCGAGGACCTTACGGGCAAGCCCCAGGAGACCATAAACCACAAGGGAATCGCGAGAACCTTTCAGAATATCAGACTTTTCAACAATATGAGCGTTATCAGAAACGTTCTCGTCGGGCTTCACAGCCGCCCCGAATTCAAGTGCAATCCCTTTGTAAGTATGCTCAGACTGCCCGCCTACTTTGAGTGCGAGCGCAGAATGAGAGAAAAGGCAAAGGAGATACTTCGCATAGTCGGACTTGAGGAGGAGAGAAACAACCTCTCTTGCAATCTGCCCTACGGAAAGCAGAGAAAGCTTGAGATAGCGCGTGCTCTTGCCACCAACCCCAAGCTGCTTTTGCTTGACGAGCCCGCGGCGGGAATGAACCCCCACGAGACGGCAGAGCTTATGGATATAATCAGAAAAATAAGAGACGACTTTGATATGACCATTCTTCTTATCGAACACGATATGAAGTTCGTTTCGGGTCTTTGCGACGAGCTTACGGTTCTCAATTTCGGAACTGTGCTGGCGCAGGGCGAGCCTTCGGTTGCCCTTAACGACCCCGAGGTCATCAAGGCGTATATAGGAGGCTAATATGGCACTTCTTGAAGTTAAAGATCTTGAGGTATATTACGGCGTTATTCAGGCGCTTAAGGGAATAAACTTTGAGGTAAACGAGGGCGAGATAGTCACCCTTATCGGCGCAAACGGCGCAGGTAAGACCACCACGATGCAGAGCATTATGGGTCTTATTCCCGCGCGTCACGGAACGGTGACTTATGACGGACAGGACATAACCAAAACTCCCTGCCATAAGATAGTGCATTTAGGAATGGCACAGGTGCCCGAGGGACGCCGCGTTTTTCAGGAGCTTACCGTTCACGAAAACCTGCTTATGGGCGCTTATACCCAGAAGGATAACGGACAGATAAAGAGGGATATCGAGGAGATATACGAAAAGTATTTCCCACGTCTTGGCGAGCGCCGCGGACAGATAGCGGGAACGCTCTCGGGCGGTGAGCAGCAGATGCTTGCGATGGGACGCGCGATGATGTGCCATCCCAAGCTTCTTATGCTTGACGAGCCTTCGATGGGACTTTCGCCCCTGCTCGTTGATTTTGTGTTCGACCTTATCAAGGATTTCAATAAGAACGGAACGACCATACTGCTCGTTGAGCAGAACGCGGGCAAATCACTTGCAATATCCGACCGCGCCTACGTGCTTGAGAACGGAAAGATAGTTCTCGCGGGCAAGGGTCAGGAGCTTATGCAGAGCGAGGATATCAAAAAAGCCTACCTTGGCGGTTGATAAAGTGAGGAAATTAAAGGGGCTGAGTCAGTGACTCAGCTCCTTTTTGCGAGCGATAAATTGGTGTTTGCGCGTGAGCACGCGCAGGCAAAAGGTCAGCGCACCATGGTTTGTACAAACATAATGCCACGCAACCCACTCCTCGGCTAAACACCGAGTCGTTGGCTTTGGGTGGCAGATAAATTGGTGTTTGGCGGTGTGTTCG
>JBGVRT010000003.1:0-15238 GCA_045128735.1 Eubacteriales bacterium
TAAATGTGTGGCTGGATTGTGCCGCAACAATAGCGTTCATCATAACGCTAAGGTCTCCTCCTGTGGGATTCTTCATACCTACAGGAATACCTACACCGCTTGCAGTCAACCTATGTTGCTGATTCTCCACAGAGCGAGCTCCAACAGCAACGTAGGAAAGCAAATCGGATAAGTAACGATGATTATCGGGGTACAGCATTTCATCTGCACAAGAGAAATCGTAATCGCGAAGTGCAGCCAAATGAAGCTGACGGATAGAGACAATACCGGTGTACATATCCGGTTTAGCTTCAGGGTCCGGTTGATGAAGCATTCCCTTGTAACCCTGTCCGGTAGTGCGGGGTTTGTTTGTGTAAATTCTCGGGATAATGATGATTTTATCCGAAACCTGCTCCTGTACCTTGCGAAGTCTGGATATGTATTCAAGCACCGGTTCACTATGATCAGCAGAGCATGGTCCTACAATTAGGATAAACTTATCCGAGCTGCCATCAAATACGGCGTTGATAGCTTCATCACGTGCTGCTTTAACCTGCTTCATATGTTCTGTCAAGGGAAATTCTTCTTTTACTTCCTGCGGAATCGGAAGCTTTCTGTGGAATGTCATTTGCATATTAACTACCTCATTTCTGATAGATTTCAGTTTGATAAAATAAAAAGTCCGCACCAACTAAGCTTAAAAAAGCATAGCAAATGCGGACTGTCCGTTTTATTCAACCCAAACGTTTTAAATCTTGGGTATCACAGTAGACGGGCAGCCCTTTTTGTAATAATAAAAGTATGCATAAAACTTATTATTCATCATTTTTGCTGCCTCCTTTGTGATTTATTGTCGTATATTATATCACTTTAAACCGCTGAAGTCAAGATGTCATATGAGGAAAATTTTATTAACCAATCTTAAAGCCTTGAACAAATTGACTTTTTGCAATGAATAGACTATAATAGATGCTAAAGAAATTCTAATTTATTAAATTTGCCGAATCAATCGGCGTTAAACGGAGGTTATATTATGACTACCTATAAGTGCAAAATTTGCGGAGAGATCTTCAACGTTCCTGTCGGTGAAGAGGCTGTTTGCCCAAAGTGCCGTCAGAAAGGCGACAAGCTTGAAGTTGTGGAAACTGTGCCCGCATCCAAGTATGCCGGCACCCAGACCGAGAAAAACCTTGAGGCTGCTTTCGCCGGCGAGTCCATGGCAAGAAACAAATATACCTATTTTGCTTCTAAGGCTAAGAAGGAAGGCTTTGAACAGATTGCCGCTCTCTTCCTTAAAACTGCTGACAACGAAAAAGAACATGCCAAGATGTGGTTCAAAGAACTTCACGACGGTATCGGCGATACTGCTCACAACCTTGCAGATGCTGCCGATGGCGAGAATTATGAATGGACCGACATGTACAGCGGTTTTGCTAAAACAGCCGACGAGGAAGGTTTCCCCGAGCTTGCAGAGAAATTCCGTCTTGTTGCTGCTATTGAAAAGCATCACGAGGAAAGATATCGTGCTCTCCTCAAAAACGTAGAAACAGCTGCCGTATTCGCAAAGAGCGAAGTTAAGGTTTGGGAATGCCGCAACTGCGGTCACATTGTAGTAGGCACCAACGCTCCTGACGTATGTCCCACCTGCAATCATCCTCAAAGCTATTTCGAGGTTCACGCTGAAAATTATTAATCCTCCTCAAACCCCCTCTACATAAGAAAGCCTGTAACTTTCACGAGTTACAGGCTTTTCCTATATATTCATATATTCTGCAAGATTAATGATATTTTTCTCTTTTTCCTTTGCATATTTTATAGTCTGCCAAGCGCCACCTTCCTTGTTTTCTATATAGCATATAACGAGGTCGGCTCGATCCACCATTTCACGATTTCGCATTTGAAAAGCGGATTTTGGATGGGCTTTTGCCGCGGTATATGAAATTTCAATTTCATTATAATATTCTTCAATAAATTTTCCCATAAAAATTGCCTCCTTTAAGTTTCTACAATAATTGTACTTAAAGAAAGGGTTATAGTCGAATGTACGGATATAAAAGAAAACGGGCAAGAAAAAAGAGAGAAGCCAAAACTTCTCTCAATTCTCTTGCCCGCAATGCTCGTACCTTTCGGAAACTGTCCTTAAGTGTACGACACATTGCTGCGACGTCTTTAAGCAGATAATTTATTTCATTAAATCAATTAATGTGATACCGTCAAAATAATTGCTTACTATGCTATAAAACTCGGTCCACATAGGAAGCGTAGGACAGGTATCAGCACGATCACACTTTTCGGCATTGCATTGAAGGCAAGTAACGGGGGCGAGATCCCCTTCGGCAAGTCTTAAAATATCGCCTACTTTATAATCTTTCGGCTCTCTTGCCAAGCGGTAGCCTCCACCCTTGCCGTGAACACCATCTACATAATTATTCTTTGATAGCACGGGCATAATTTTTTCGATATATTTAAGTGAAAGCCCTTGGCGTTCAGCTACATTTTTCATTGCGATATAGCCATCGTCCTGATGTTCCGCGAGATCAAGCAATACGCGCAAGGCGTATCTGCCTCTTGTAGAAATAAGCATTATTCTTTACCTCCATTTATAATCTCTTCAGCATAACGAACACTTTCCATCGCATCCTTTGCATATTTATCCGCACCTATTTTATCGGCATATTCTTTAGTTAAAACTGCACCGCCTACCACGATCTTGCACCAAGGGGCTTTTTCCCGCAGAAGCTTAATTGTTTCTTCCATTGCAGGAACAGTGGTTGTCATAAGCGCACTTAAGCCTACAAGCGGTGCGCGAAGTTTTATCGCTGTCTTTGCAATTATTTCGGGCGGAACATCTTTGCCTAGATCCACAACATCAAAGCCGTAGTTTTCAAGCAAAAGCTTTACTATATTTTTACCTATGTCATGAATATCACCGTAAACGGTAGCAATTACAATTACGCCCTTGGTCCCAGCTTTTTCTTTGCCCGACATAGAGGCTTTTATAACCTCAAAAGCACTTTTTGCAGCTTCAGCACTCATAAGCAACTGAGGAAGATAGACCGTTTTCTTTTCAAATCCGTCACCTACAATATTAAGCGCAGGGATAATTTCGTTATTCACTATTTCAAGCGGGTCAACACTTGAAAGTAAGTTTTTTGTCAACTCCCCTGCCTTATCCTTGAAGCCTTTTATAACTGCATGCTGAAGTTCAGATGAATATTCCTCAGTAGTTTTTGGTGCGGCGGCAGCCACAGATGTTACTGTAACTACAAATGATTCAGCCGAACCGATATATTCGGCACAGTTTTCATCAAGACCCTTGAGTGCTCTGTAGGCATAGTAAGTTTTCATCATATCCACAGAATAAGGGTTCATAATAGCGGCGGAAAGACCGTTTTGGAGTGCAAGTGCAAAGAATGTACCGTTTACTGCATCACGGTTAGGAAGCCCAAAAGAAATGTTTGAAACACCGAGAGATGTATGGCAACCAAGCTCATTCTTTATAGTTTTAAGCGAAGACAGAGTTGCAACAGCCGCTTTGTTGTCGGCACTGATGGTCATAGCAAGGGTATCAAAAATGATGTCCTTTTTATCTATTCCGTATTTGTTCGCAACCTTTAGTATGTTTTCGGCGATTTTGACTCTGCCCTGGGCGGTGTCAGGAATACCGTTCTCGTCAAGGGTTAGGGCAACTACCAATCCACCGTATTTTTTGACAAGCGGAAAAATCGCTTCCATACTTTCTCGCTTGCCATTAACGGAATTTATCATGGCCTTTCCGTTATATCGGCGTAAAGCCTCTTCCATAGCGGCGATGTTCGAAGTATCTATCTGCAACGGCAAGTCGATAATAGCCTGTAGCTCGCAAACAGTATTTTTTAGCATCTGCACTTCATCAATGTCGGGAAGTCCCACATTCACATCGAGAATATGCACGCCCTTTTCCTGCTGATTTACACCCTCAGACAAAATATAGTCGATATCGTTTTCAAGCAAAGCCTGTTTAAAGCGCTTTTTACCCGTAGGATTGATACGCTCGCCGATAAGAATGGGACTTTCTCCAAACTCTATTGCGTGGGTATAGGAAGATACTACCGTTATTTTTTTATCAGCAATAGGAACAGGAGCAAGTTCAGATGTTTTACTATAAAGCGAAGCAATGTATTCGGGGGTTGTGCCGCAGCAACCGCCAACAACACGAACACCTTTTTTCACAAGAGCTGCTACTTCATCTGAAAACTCATCGACAGTTACATCAAATACTGTTTTACCGTTTATAGACTTCGGAAGCCCTGCGTTGGGCTTGAGTATAACGGGAACAGATGCTTTTTGGAGCAGTTCCTCTGCAACTCCGCGGAGTTGTCTGGGTCCAAGCGAACAGTTAGCACCGATTGCATCCGCTCCCATACCTTCCAGCATTGCCACCATTGCGGCAGGAGCCGCACCTGTCATCAGCTTACCGTCCTCGCCGTAGGCGTTGGAAACAATTACGGGAAGATTACTGTTTTCCTTTGCTGCAAGTAGGGCTGCCTTGGTTTCATAAGAGTCATTCATCGTTTCGATGATAATCAGGTCGACACCATATTTCACACCGAATTTGACTGTTTTTGAAAATACGTTTACCGCATCCTCAAAATCAAGATCACCAAGCGGTTTTAAAAGCTTTCCCGAGGGGCCGATATCAAGTGCTATGAACTTTTCACCTTTCTGTACCGACTGTTCCCTTGCTTTCTTAGCATTGGCGACCGCCGCTTTTATTATTTGTTCAAGCTCATCATCAGCAAATTTAAGGCAGTTTGCGCCAAAAGTGTTGGTACAAACAATATTACTGCCTGCATCAAAATAAGCCTTATGTATGTCGATTATTACATCGTGGTGGGACAAGTTCCATCTTTCAGGGTACTCACCCGGTTTTAAACCCCCAGCTTGCAGAAGCGTTCCGATACCGCCGTCAAGATAGACAATATGATTCTTTAAGTAATCTTTGAAATTCATTAGACACCTCTTAACGTACAGTCTGTTTTTTCACAAAGACTGCATTTATTTGAGCTTGTTTTTTCTGTGCTCCCAAGCCCGACAAAAGCCGTAACCGATTTTGACGGTGACATAAGCAGACTGCTGTTTAAAGTCAGTCCAATTCTTCGCTCTGGGTCGAGGACGGCAAAAATATTCTTTTGAGCCGAGAGCGGCAAATCACCGTAGCCCGGACTGAAACGTGGCTCTAATCCCGTATTGTATTCTTTTTTTATATCCGCGCAAAAAGCATCGCACAACGCCTCTATCCGTTCAGCACCGATTGCCTGAAAAAGCAATGCCTTTGTGGGAGAAAGTCTACCATATTTCCCTATTAGACGGTCGATTTCCACACCCACCGTTGCAGCAAAAAGGATAACCTTTTCACAGCCTTTGAGATTACGCGCAAGCTTTTCTGAATGCACACTAAAGACCTCAAAATCACAAGTAACGCCGACCGTTTTAATGGAAAGTTCACGATAGCAGACTTTATAGGCAAGCTTGTCCTTCACTTCATCTATGCACTCTTTAAGAAGAACGGATATCTCTTCGCGCTCTCCCCTACAGCCTGCATAACGCAAAATTTCTTTTTCGCAAAACGGCGGCTCGATATATGTTTTACTTAAAATCACAGAATTCATTTTCCTAATATACAGCTTAAGTTGTTTTGGATTTTGGCAGCAACATCAGGCTTGTTCATCGAATATACGTGCACGTTGGTGATGCCGTTAGCATATAAATCAATAATCTGATCAGTAGCATACGCAATACCGGCCTGCTTCATAGCTGCAGGATCGTTGCCGAATTTATCCACAAGGCTTTTGAAACGCTGCGGCATAAACGAGCCCGAAAGCTTGATGGCACGTTCTACCTGATTGGCATTTGTAATAGGCATAACACCCGGAATGATGGGAACGGTAATTCCTGCTTCACGGATCTTATATAGAAAATTATAGAGCAAATTATTATCAAAAAACATCTGTGTAGTTAAAAACTCACAGCCTGCGTCTACCTTTTCCTTAAGATGTTTAATATCCTCTTTCTGGTTTTCGCTTTCGGGGTGTATCTCAGGATAACACGCGCCACCTATGCAAAAATCTGCACCCGATTCTTTCAGTTCTCGTACAAGTTCTATAGCGTGATGATAGTCCCAATGACTACGGTCAGCATTCTGAAGTTCAGCCGGAATATCGCCTCTGAGTGCCATAACATTCTCAATATTTGCCGCTTTCATATCGGCAATACGATCACGTACTGTCTCTTTGGTTGAAGAAACGCAGGTAAGATGTGCCAAAGACGGCACATTGTAAAGCTCTTTTATCCGCTTTGCAATATCCAAGGTATATTTACTTGTTCCACCTCCTGCACCGTATGTAACGCTCATAAAACTGGGGCGAAGTTTAGCAATCTCCTCGGTAGCAGTTCGTACATTTGCAAAGGCAGTATCTGTTTTGGGTGGAAAAACCTCAAAAGAAAGAGAAAGAGTATCTCTTTTAAGTAAATCAATAATTTTCATAAAAACATTCCTTTTTTTATCTTCCGTTTAATTATACACCCAAACGGGTAGGTAAATCAAGTAAATATCATTATTTTATCGTTCCTCCGCCCAACACAGTATCTCCGTCATAAAAAACAGCGGCTTGTCCGGGTGTGATTGCCCGTTGCGGCTCGTCGAAAACGATATGAACGGTATCTGCTCCCGTAGGGATAACGGTTACCCACTGTTCCGGTTGACGGTAGCGTATTTTGGCCTTGCAGCGAAACTCGCTCCCAGGTACTTCACCGCTTATCCAGTTAAAATCGGATACATCTGCCTCACGGCTGAACAGATCGTCATTACTGCCGAGAACAACATTGCCATCTTTCGGGCAGATATTGCATACATACAGAGGCTCTGTGCTCGAAACACCAAGCCCTTTTCGCTGACCTATGGTGTAATGAATCACACCCTTGTGCCGTCCGAGATTATTACCTTGTTTATCCACAAAATTTCCCTCGGCAGATTCTTTTCCTGTTTGTAACTCTATCACGCTTGCATAATCTCCATTCGGTACAAAGCAAATATCCTGACTATCGGGTTTGTCAGCATTAACAAACCCGCTTTCTTTGGCTATGGCACGGACTTCAGTCTTTTGCATACTGCCAATCGGAAACATGGTGTGCACAAGCTGATCCTGTGTCATGGAATATAGGACATAGCTCTGATCCTTTGTTTCGTCTAATGCTTTTTTCAGTACAAATTTACCGTTTTCTTCTTCTATTCTGGCATAATGCCCCGTTACGATATAATCGCAACCGAGTGTTTTCGCTCTTTCGTATAGCTTGTCAAACTTCATATAGCGGTTGCAGTCTATACACGGATTCGGGGTAATTCCGTTTTCATAGCTTTCGATAAATTTTCGAATGACCGTATCACGGAAGGCATCAGTAAAATTGAACACGTAGAACGGCATCCCGAGCTTATAGGCTACACTCCTTGCAACCTCAACATCGTCAAGAGAACAACAGGTGCGGGAGCTCTCGATTCCTGCATCTTCATTGTGATAGAGCTTCATCGTGCAGCCGATACAATCAAACCCTTTGTCCTTCATTAACTTCGCCGCAAGGGAGGAGTCCACTCCTCCGCTCATAGCAATCAGCGCTTTCATGATATCTCGCAACAACGACCACAGCTCTCACAGTTGGGAAATAGTGAGTGGTCATATTCAATTCCGTTTTTGTCGTAGTAGTCCTTTAGTGCAGCCTTGATCGCCTCTTCCGCAAGGACGGAGCAATGCAGCTTATGTGCAGGAAGGCCGTCAAGAGCTTCCACAACGGCTTTGTTGGTAAGACTTAAAGCCTCCCCGACAGGCTTGCCCTTAATAAGCTCAGTTGCCATTGAACTGGATGCGATAGCCGAGCCACAACCAAAGGTCTCAAATTTTACATCTGTTATGATGTCATTTTCTATTTTTAGATAGATCTTCATAATATCGCCGCACTTGGCGTTGCCAACTTCACCGATTCCGTCAGCATCTTCAATCACGCCTATATTACGGGGATTGCGGAAATGATTCATTAATTTTTCACTGTATAAAGCCATAATACAACCTCACTTTATAATAAATTCTTTCTTGCCGTTTACAAGATCTCGCCAAATTGGTGAAATACTACGCAAATATTCTACAACCTCTTTTACGGCACTTATTGTGTATTCAATCTCTTCCTCTGTGTTTTCATCACTCAAAGACAGCCGCAGTGAGCCGTGAGCGATATCGTGTACTCTGCCAATAGCAAGGAGCACATGGCTCGGATCAAGAGATCCCGAAGTGCAAGCTGAACCCGACGAAACACAAATCCCCTTATCGTCGAGAAGCAAGAGTAAGGATTCACCTTCAATGCCCTCAAAGCAGAAGTTCACATTGCCGGGCAGTCTCTTTTTTGCATCACCATTGAGGATAGAATGAGGAATCTCCGAAAGTCCGGCAATCAGTTTATCCCGCAAAGCTGTTAATATTTCTGCGTTTTCATCTATACGGCTGCAGGACTCTTCAAGAGCCGCCGCCATTCCCATAATGGCGGGAATGTTCTCGGTGCCTGCACGCTTGCCTCGTTCCTGTGCGCCGCCTTCAATAAGGCTTGTAAGTCTTATTCCTTTTCTTGCATATAAGGCACCTATTCCTTTCGGACCGTGAAATTTATGCGCCGACAAAGACAGCATATCTATATTCTGTTCCTTAACATCAATATGCAGATGTCCAGCTACCTGCACCGCATCGGTATGAAAAATTACACCTTTTTCACGGCAAATGTCACCGATCTCTTTAATGGGCTGAATGGTGCCTATTTCGTTATTGGCATACATAATTGTAACAAGGCAGGTGTTTTCTCGAATGGCTTCACGCACCTCTTCGGGAGTTACAAGCCCGTTTTCATGAACGTCAAGAAGTGTAATTTCAAAGCCTTCCTTTTCAAGTTTACTCAGTGTATGCAAAACGGCATGATGTTCAAAAGCGGTTGAAATAATATGCTTCTTCCCTTTGCTTTTGCCAAATCTTGCGGCAGAAACAATTGCCTGATTATCCGCTTCGCTACCGCCCGATGTAAAAGTGATTTCTCTTGCCTCACATCCAAGCAATTTTGCGATACGCTCACGGGCATTTACAAGTGCCTCGTTTGCTTTCTGTCCTACGGAATGAAGGCTTGACGGATTGCCGTAAATGCTATCCATGTAGTGTAGCATTGCGTTAATTACAGACTTACTCATTTTTGTTGTTGCGGCATTATCAAGATAAATCGTCTTTTCTGTCATCTCAACAATCCTTTCTTGTTAAACAGTTCTACGAGCTTGCACTTCCAGCAAAGTATCATGCCGACTATAGCACCGACTCCTGCCTGCAAAATCTGATAAGGCAGTTTGAGAACAGCATATTCCGGTGTGCTGTAAATAAAGGCTCTGCCGAGAGAATAACCTACTACCATAATAACGGCACCGATCGTTACACCGATTCCGGAAGAGAGCACCGGATGCTTTTTGAGTACGTAATGGGAGAATATCGAAATTACTACCGCCTGCAGGCCGTGAGTTACGAGGGAAACAAACATCGGAAGCGGATAGAAGAATAAGTCGCCCGAAAAGGCGCCTACACCGCCGACCATAAATGCGGCTAGAGGATCTAATATGATGGCAGCGGTACAGATGATAATATCATTCATATACAGATGACCACCGGGAACAGGAACGCCAAATGAACTCATTGCTACATTAAGTGCCATAAAAACAGCGGTAATGCACAACCAATAGGTTGTACGCTTAATATTTTGATTTTTTTCAGCAGACATAACAGTAAACTTCCTTTCTTCAAAAAGACCGGCGCCTTAGTCTAAGGCACCGGTGCTTTTCATTATTCTGCAAATAGCGGTGTCGATAAATATCTGTCGCCAGTATCGGGCAAAAGTACTACAATGGTTTTGTCTTCGTTTTCAGGGCGTTTCGCAAGCTCTATAGCCGCAAAGGTAGCAGCACCGGAAGAAATGCCTACAAGCACACCCTCACTCTTGCCGATTAGTTTTCCGGTAGCAAAAGCGTCCTCGTTGGATACGGGAATGCTCTCGTCGTAAATGCCGGTGTTAAGAACATCGGGAACAAAGCCTGCGCCAATGCCCTGGATCTTATGAGGTCCAGCGACACCTGTGGACAGTACCGCAGAGGTGGCAGGCTCGACCGCTACAACCTTGATATTGGGATTTTTAGATTTAAGATATTCACCAACACCTGTTACTGTACCGCCGGTACCTACGCCTGCAACAAAGATATCCACCTTTCCGTCCGTATCTTCATAAATCTCAGGACCCGTATTTTCCCTGTGTGCTTTTGGATTGGCAGGGTTTACAAACTGACCGGGGATAAAGCTGTTTGGAATTTCTGCCGCTAATTCTTCAGCCTTTGCGATAGCACCTTTCATTCCCTTGGCGCCTTCGGTAAGGACAAGCTCCGCACCGTATGCCTTCATCAGTTGACGGCGTTCAACCGACATCGTTTCAGGCATTGTCAGTATAATGCGGTAGCCTCGTGCCGCCGCTACAGATGCAAGACCAATTCCTGTGTTACCGCTTGTGGGCTCAATAATAACCGAATCGGGCTTCAGCTTGCCGCTTGCCTCGGCATCGTCAATGATTGCTTTGGCAATACGGTCTTTAACAGAACCTGCGGGATTGAAATATTCAAGCTTTGCAACGATCTTCGCTTTAAGACCTAAGCTTTTTTCAATATGTGTGAGCTCAAGAAGGGGGGGTTTGCCGATAAGCTCTGTGGCAGATGTATATACTTTTGACATAATAATTACTCCTTTACTGCATCAAAACCGCCCTTAAGGTCGGCGATAATATCATCAATATGCTCGATTCCAATGGAAAGACGAATGGTGTTAGGCTTAATGCCCTGATCAGCAAGCTCCTCTTCGCTGAGCTGGCTATGGGTGGTGGTTGCCGGGTGGATGACAAGGCTCTTGGCATCGGCAACATTCGCAAGCAGAGAAAAAATTTTAAGGTTGTCAATAAATTTGTGAGCCTCTGCCTGGCCACCTTTGATTTCAAATGTAAAAATTGAACCGCCGCCGTTTGGATAATATCTCTGATATAGCTCATGGTCGGGATGGTCTGGGAGCGACGGATGATTAACCCTTTCAACCTGCGGATGATATTTTAGGAATTCAACCACCTTTTTGGTGTTCTCTGCGTGACGTTCCAAGCGAAGTGACAGAGTTTCAATGCCCTGTAAAAGCAGGAACGCTGCAAAGGGAGAAATAGTTGCGCCCGTATCACGCAAAAGTATCGCACGAATATAGGTAACAAACGCGGCAGGGCCTACCGCCTTAACAAATGATACACCGTGATAGCTGGGGTTGGGATCTGCAATAGCAGGATATTTTCCGCTTGCCGCCCAATCGAATTTACCCGAGTCAACAATTATACCGCCAAGGGTAGTACCGTGACCGCCGAGGAATTTAGTAGCAGAATGAACTACGATATCTGCTCCGTGCTCGATGGGACGGATAAGATACGGAGTGCCAAACGTGTTATCTACAACAAGCGGCAAACCGTGCCTATGTGCAAGTTCTGCTAAAGCATCGATATCGGGAATATCGCTGTTGGGGTTGCCAAGTGTTTCGATGTAGATGGCTCTTGTATTATCCTGAATTGCCGCCTCAACTTCTGCAAGATCATGAATATTCACAAAGCTTGCGGTAATGCCGAAGTTGGGAAGCGTGTGTGCCAGCAGATTGTAGCTGCCGCCGTAGATGGTCTTCTGTGCTACAAAATGGCCACCGTTTTGACCGAGGGCCTCAAGGGTATATGTAATTGCCGCCGCACCCGAGGCGAGTGCCAATGCCGCTACACCGCCCTCAAGTGCTGCCACGCGCTGCTCTAAAACATCCTGTGTGGAGTTAGTAAGCCTACCGTAGATATTACCGGCATCTGCAAGACCAAAACGTGCCGCTGCGTGAGCGGAGTTTTTAAATACATACGATGTAGTTGCATAAATCGGCACCGCGCGGGCATCGGTTGCGGGATCGGGATTTTCCTGACCCACGTGGAGCTGTAAAGTTTCGAATTTGTAATTAGACATAATCATTATTTCCTTTCATAATCGAATATTTGATGTGTTTTTGATGGTTATATACATCGACACATTCGACCAAATCGGAAGTTTGCTCTGACGAGCTTTTCAAAATAATTTTCCATGAGATTTCTTACCTGCCTTACAAAAAATAAAAACCGGAAGACTCCGATAAAGTCTCCCGGGCGTAAGAGATTGCTATTCCGCCAAAATTAGGCGGCACAAGGGTTTACTCTTTGAGTGGAGAGTACATCGGAAAGATAAGCGCAACAAGTCATGCACATGAGCTGGGTCCACATGCACATCTCCATCATCATAGTAGTGGTGATAGTGTTTTGCTTTTTCATAACCGCGTTCTCCTTTCTTTCGAATTACCTACCATTTAGGTCGGTATAAGCATAACACACATTACCTACCTTGTCAAGAGGTAAATGAAAAAATTTCTAATTTTTTTACAAAGTTTGACTTTCACAAACAAGTCAACAGCGATCGGTAAGCCATATATATGTAAGAAAAACCATCTGTCAAATCATACAGATGGTTTTTACAGTTATGCTTGTTTTGTTGTAAAAAGTTCTTCACGAGCACTTTTTCTGCCCTCTTCTTTGATATCCCCTGCTTTGGTAAGGGCAATTTTTGTAAGGAAAGGACCAACAATTTCATAGATCAAAACTGCAAACAGTGTAATGTTACGGACGATGGCACCGTCAGGTCCGAGTTCGATCGCTTTGATAGCCATACCGAGTGCAACACCTGCCTGCGGCAACAAAGTGATACCAAGATATTTGATAATATTAGGATCACATTTTGTCATTCTCGCGCTGATTCCCGCACCGAAATATTTACCGATCGAGCGAGCAATAACGTAGATAATTCCGATAACGACTACCGCTACATCTGCAAATACGGAAAGCTCAAGTTCGGCGCCGCTAATAACAAAAAAGAGGATAAGAACAGGTGTTGTCCATCTGTCTACACGTTCCATAAGTTCTTCTGAAACCTTGCAAATGTTACAAAATACACTACCGAGCATCATACATGCAAGAAGTGAGGAGAACGTGATATGTACTATTCCAATCTGGAATTTAAGAAAAGAAATTGCAACTGTCATCATAACGAATGCGACCGAAACAGCCATTCGTTTGGAACGGGAATGAAAATACTTTTCGCAGATAGTAAACAAAAGTCCCATAATAAAACCAAGTCCTAAGGAAAGAACGACCTCAAGAAGGGGCTCAAGAACAACCGAGAGAATATCAACATTACCTATGCCGATGGATTTAGCAACACCAAAGGAGATAGCAAATACCACAAGTCCAACGGCATCATCGAGTGCAACAACAGGAAGTAATACGTCTGTAACAGGTCCCTTAGCTTTGTATTGTTTAACTACCATCAAGGTTGCGGCCGGTGCAGTTGCGGTAGCAACCGAAGCGAGAACGATTGCAGCGGGTAACGATAGCTTATCGGGCATTATAAAGTGAATACCAATTAGAACTGCATCCACTACAACGGTGGTGAATAACGCTTGAAAGATACCGATTATGGTGGCCTGTTTTCCAATCTTTTTGAGTTGCGATAAACGAAACTCATTTCCTATCGCAAATGCGATAAATCCGAGCGCCAAATCGGAAATGATTCCGAATCCCTCTATCTGTGTAGCGGTGATACCGATTCCCTGTGTTCCAAGCGATCCGAGAACGAAAGGACCGATTAAAATACCAGCTATCAAATATGCGGTAACTGCGGGTAGCTGTACCTTTTTTGCAAGTCTTGAGAGAAGCAGACCTGCAAGTAAAGCTATCGATAAACTGAGAAAAATGCTTGCTGTTTGCGTCATAAAATATACCTTCTTCAAAATTACAAAAGAAGAGCTGCTCCACGGGTTGTGAAGCAGCTCGGGAAATTCAATTATTCAATTTCAAGTCGTCTACCTTCTGGTAAGGTAACTTGTTTCTTCGGGAGTGTCAATTTCAAAACACCGTTTTCGTACTTTGCTTTTATCTGCTCGGTGTCAACACCGGAGATATCAAAGCTGCGGCTGTAAGAACCATAGGAGCGTTCCACACGGACGACCTTTTCTTTTTTGTCTTTTTCTTCAATCCTGGAATGGCGCTCAGCACTAACGGTAAGAGTATCACCGCTGATATCGAGTTGGATATCTTTCTTTTCAAAGCCAGGAAGATCGGCTTCCAACAGGTAGTGGTCTCCTTCATCGATTACATCCGTTTTGAATTCTGCAAGATCCCCCGAACTGAAGAAAGAACCAAACGGGTTACCTAAAAAGTTTCTTTCAAATTCTTCCAGTTCGCGGAAGGGGTTATAAGCGTTTACATGATGATTATTGTTTCTGCGAGTAAGTTCGAACATAATTATACCTCCAAATGTTCTGATAGTATTATTATGTCGGCCTATTAAGTTTTCATCCGACAAGGTCGGCATTAGTCGGACATCCGGCACAACCCATCGGTAACCATCTCTTTTCATTTTATATTTGTCTTTTTCCTTTCGACACCTACAGTATAGTACTTGAAATCGCATATTGTGTTACTATTTTTTTAACAAACTGTTAAATATTAGCACTCTCGGTGTTCGAGTGCTAATATTTTGTCTCTTTCGATTGTCGCTGAATAGCATCCTTCTAAGAACAGGTGTGAACAAAACAGACTATTTCAAAATAGCAGTAGCTTCGCTGATAGTCTTTTCAAACGCCTCTCTGCCGTATACATCGACCTGCGCCCTGTTTTTTTCACCGTGAGTCAGACAGCCGGCACCGCCGATACATCCGCCGATACACGCCATTCCTTCAATGAAATTGGCATCAAGCACATTTTTTTGCTTTTTCAAAAGTGCCATTCTGCACTCTTCTATACCGTCGCAGGGAATAGCTTTCAGGTCAAACTCAATATTTTGTTCTTTGAGACCCTGAGCCACAGCATCTGAAAGGCCACCTGAGCGTGCAAAGATACGTCCGTAGAAGGATGCGTTATCCAATACGTCCTCGCCAAGCGTTGTAATATCTATGTCACGGCTGTCATAAAGCGCCTGAAGCTCTTCAAAGGTCATAACCGAATCAATATAGGGTTTCACACTGTCAAGCTGTGCTTCTGCCTTTTTTGCGGTACAGGGACCAATGAAAACAACCTTTGC
>JBGVRT010000004.1:0-2943 GCA_045128735.1 Eubacteriales bacterium
CCGCTTTTTCTTTTGAACCAAAAGGCGCAAAAGAAAAAGCTCACAAAAAGAAAACGCCGATGCGCCTGCGGGCGCGAGACTCGCGACTTTTTGAAAAAAGTCGCCCAAAAACTTTTGGCTCGGGCTGCAGTGCTAACACACCTTAAAACAATAATTTATCTATCGCCCAAAGCCAACGACTCGGTGTTTAGCCGAGGAGTGGGGGCGTGAGGCTATGTTCGCGCAAACAACGGTGCGCTGACCTATAGGGCTGCGGCGCCTTCGCCTCTCACTCTCTCAAACCGAGGTTGGAGAACAGGGAGTACGTCCTTTTTTGCTTCTCGTCGGTGGTGGAGGCATTGGCTTTCAGCTCATCCAAGGAGCGCGAGACTCCGCCGAAGAAAAGCAGCTTGAACCAACGTCTTATCTGGCAGAACGGGAAAAGCCATTTATGTTTTTTCAGTATTGGGTAATGCACTTTGAGGGTTGAGTACGGGAGGAATATGCGCGACAGGGCATAGCCAAGCTTGCCGCCGCGTTTCGTCTGTCCTACCGCGACTCTGTTTTCAAGATTTCCGTAAACGCCTGCGCCGAGGATATACTCACCAAGCTCGCGCGCCACGTCGGTGGGCTCTGTCTCGCCAAACCACGACCTGCAAAGGCTTTTAGCCTCGCAGAAGAATTTACCGAGTCCGCCGTACTCAAGCAGTTTGCGTGCACTGTCGCCGTCAATGTTGCCGCTTTGCCCGATTATCCACAGGTCAAGCAGGGGTCTTATGCCGCAACCGCCGTTTTCAAGGTGCTTTGCCATATGCGCCACGTGGTAGAAAAGGAACATTTCGCCGTCAAGCTCCTTGGAGTGACCGCCCTTTGTGTGCTCCCACACCTTTTCAAGCACGCCGTCTATCTTCTTGTCGCCTTCAAGCAGGACGAAATGAAGCTCGAAATGCAAGCCCGAGGGCGAGAAGAGCTGAAGGTCGTGCTTTGTCGTGCCGTCGCGTTTGTAGCCGAGACGCTCTGCGGCAAGTGTAGCGGCGCGTTCCGCATCCTCGGGGTGAACGAGAATGTCGATGTCACTGCTTGTGCGCATCCAGGTTTCGGGGTAGAGGCGCCTTATTACCGCGCCCTTAAGGGGCAGGTGGTCTATCTTTTCGGACTCAAAAAGTGCGACAAGCGCCGAAAGCTCGGTTTCCATTCGCTCGGCGCGATAGACGGCTTTCAGCCGTTCGCGCTCAAGCACCTGGGCAAACTGTCCCTTTGCCGCGCCAAGCTTCAGCAATGCGTCAGCCACCAGATGAATCATATCGTGCGACTGTGCAAGTCGGCAGACCTCGGCAAGCACCTGCGGTGCGGCGTGTCGGGCGTCGGGGGCTATTTCGCCGCTGACTCCGTATTTAATTAAGGAAAACAAAAGTTTTTCAACGTCGTTCATTTTCCTACTCCTTTTACAAGAATTTTTCGAGGATATCTGCTATCCGCTCCGATGCCTTTCCGTCTCCGTAGGGGTTGACGGCACGCGCCATAGCGGCGTATTCGTTGCCGTCGTCAAGCAGTCGGCAAAGCTCTGAATATATCCTTTCTTCCTCTGTACCCACAAGCCGCAAAACGCCTGCCTCAACGCCCTCGGGTCGTTCGGTTGTGTTCCGAGTAACAAGCACGGGCACGCCGAGCGAGGGGGCTTCCTCCTGAATCCCGCCCGAGTCGGTGAGAACGAGAAAGCTTCGCGCCATAAGGTTGTGGCAGTCGAAAACGTCTATGGGCTCTGTAAGCAGAATTTTGCCGCAGTCGGCAAGCTCGCTTTCGGCAATGCTTCTGACGGCAGGGTTTTTGTGCATTGGGTAGACCGCCCTGAGCCCTTGGCGTTCCTCGATGACACGCCTAAGAGCCTTGAAGATGTTTCGCATAGGCTCGCCTATGTTTTCGCGGCGGTGGGCGGTGAGCAGAATAAGTCTGTCGCCCTTCGCCCAATCGAGAACAGGGTGGGTGAAGTTTTCCCTTACCGTGGTTGAAAGCGCGTCTATGACGGTGTTTCCCGTGACGAAAACGCGCTCGCGCGAGATTCCCTCGTCAAGCAGATTGCGCCTTGCTCCCTCGGTGGGGGCGAAATGCAGACGCGCGGTAAGTGCGACTGCGCGGCGGTTGAACTCCTCGGGGAAGGGCGCGGAGAGGTCGTGTGTACGCAGACCCGCCTCAACGTGGCAGACGGGGATTTTTTCGTAAAAGCAGGCAAGAGAGGCGGCAAACGCCGTAGTGGTGTCGCCGTGGACAAGTACCGCATCGGGGCGGTTTTTGAGCACTTTGGAAAGTCCGAAGAGAATCCGCGAGGTCAGCTCCGAAAGGGTCTGCCCCTGCCTCATAAGGTCAAGGTCGGCGTCGGGGGTGATTCCGAAAGCCGAAAGCACCGAGTCAAGCATAGCGCGGTGCTGTGCGGTTACGCACACGCGCACCTCAAAGCCTTCTCTTTTTTGCAGTTCCTTTACCAATGGGCAGATTTTTATCGCCTCGGGGCGAGTGCCGAAAACAGCAAGAATTTTTTTCATATTGCCTCCGCATTTTTTGTTTAATTTTATGCGAACGCCTGCGTGTGTGATTACTTCTTTATTTTATCACAGGCGCATAAATTTGTCAAGCGGCGTATGGGAACAGGACGGGAGACGGGGAATGCGGGGTGGCGGGGGAGGCGTGCCACTTTTTGTAAAAAGTGGCGCAAAAACTTTTCTGAAAGGGGTGTCTTGATATGGTTGGGCGACTTGACGGTAAATTGGTGTTTGAAGGTGTGTTCGCACCGCACCCCGACAGAAAAGTTTTGCGGAGCTTTTGGGGAAGCGACCGTCTCCCCTGCGGCGTTTTTCTTTTGGGAACTTTTCTTTTTGCGCCTTTTGGTTCAAAAAGAAAAGTGGATTTCCCATTCAGGTGTTAAAAAATCTGTACACAAATAAAAGTAACAATTTGCGTGGTGTAAAC
>JBGVRT010000005.1:0-74757 GCA_045128735.1 Eubacteriales bacterium
ACAATTTTCATTCTTTGGATAATGAAACCTTACAAAATATTGTTTTGTCTATTAACTTGAGACCTAAAAAATGCTTGGGGTGGCTTTCACCTTTTGAAGCATTTTTGGGTGTTGCACTTGCTTGACAATCTGCCGGGGACCGCGGAACGCGGTGGAGGGATTTACGACAGATAAAACCAATAAATATGTTTATTGATGGGGATTTCAAATTATTGAATCCCCCCACCACTATCGTGGTCCGCCCCCCCTTTGACAAGGGGGGCAAAGGAACGGGGTGCGGTGCGAACATACCGCTAAACAATAATTTATCGGCTACATTGTTTCTTTTCGTAAGAAAAGGAGCTGACTCTCAATGAATCAGCCCCTGCACGTGATATTGTTTTCAAGGTCGCGGGTTCAGCGTTGCGAATTTGGCTTCGCTAAATGTTATAAGCTTGCTACGCAAAACTTACTCCCACTCTATTTTAAGACTCGTTCTTTAAATAGTAAACTGTTGTTTTCATTTGGATTACATCAGATATTCTTCATATCTTAGGCGTTTTTTGTTAAATGAAAAACTGCTGTGTACTTTTTGTGTACTTCAAAATCAGGTATTTCTCATATCTCAAACAGAGAAAATACCGGAAAGGAGGGCGACATGGACACAAAAGATTCGCAAGATATTATGTCAAAAAAATTTTTGAACGAAGCTGACATTCGCGAACTGATGCAAGTTTCTCGTTCAACAGCTTATCGAATTATGAAAAAGCTGAATGACGAGTTGAATCAGAAAGGAAAAATCACCGTGGCTGGCAGAATACCTGCAAAATACTTTTTTGAACGGGTATATATGTAGAGTGCCTTTCAAATACTCAAAACATTACGTTTAATTATATCACACTTTTTCAAAAAATTCAACTACTTTACAAAAAAATTCCTGTGGTGCAGAATTTCATTTCGAAGTTCTGCACCTTTTTTATTTGGAGGAAAAGCAATGTCAGAATACCAATTAGAAATAAAGCAAATTGTGGACTATCCGCGCTGCCGAATTTATAGGCAGTTCGTTCAGTCCCTAATAGCAGATAGAAATATCCGTACAAACGGTGGTTCGGGTCTTTTCTTTTACACCGTGTTGTCGAGCTATGCTAATTTCCGCACATCGTATAAACGGATCGGCGGCATAAACTACACAGTCTACCCCGGTGAGTGGCTCTGTGAACTAAAAGAGCTGACCGAGTGGTTTCACTTTCGCTTTGGGAGACAAGCCATTTCAGTATTGAACGACTTACAGGGGCGCCATCTTATTACTTACGAGCTTATTGGAAACGGTAGGCTTATTAAATATAAAATTGTAGGATGGCATAAACACAACCGCGTACTTGAATATAATGCTCCCTGCCAAAAGGATACGGGATTTTTCTTTCTCCCTATCTGTATAGCAAATGAAATTATAGGAACAAGGCGGCCGTCAGAAATGGATATTCTTTTGGACCTATGGTTGAACACCGTATATAACGATGAGCAAGTACAGGGATCAGACGTGGCTCCCGTTGTATATATAAGAAACGGAAGCGGAAATCCTCTCATAAGCTATGCGGAGCTTGCTCAGAGATACAACATCTCGAAGGCAACCATAGGTCGTTATCTTAAAAAGTTTGAGGAGCTTGAATTGATTTCAATCAGTTCATTCCCCGGCACTCACGGAACGGTGATTTCTTTACGTAATTACCTTTCCACTATGTTTCAAATATCCGACGTTATGCTTGATAAGGAGGAGATTGCAATGGCGTTACACATAACTATCAATTTGCCCGAAAGCGTTGCAAACGACGCATCTACCGTTTCAGAATTACGCAAGGAAGTGATCATGCAGAAAGTCGAGAAAATCCTTATGTCACAAGGGTTTTCGTGCTTTGACTGCTCGAATTTCCGATATAAGTTATTAGAGTTATCCGATTGCCAAGGAACGGTATTAACGGAGAGATCTGATACACATAAGAGACGGTTGAGATACAGTCTGAAATTACTCTGCGGTGAGCAGAAAGAAATAGCGCAATTTGAACTTATACTTACACCTGCCAATTGAAAGGAGATCAAAAAATGAAAACGAAAAAAGAACTTGACGTATCCGAAAACCCGTTGTACCACGACACCTGGACATTGCTCCGTAAATACCGTGATGTCGTATGGAGTCTTGAATTGTCTGTCCAAAGAGTTCGCAGACAGTTTCAAGTGGAATATGGAAGCAGCATTGAAGATTTTTTGGAGTCCATATATATTGCCGGTGTGGATTTCAATGACACGGGCATCGAAGAACAGGCAAAGTGCATCGAGCGAAGCCACAAGATGCTGAAGCTCGTAGATGCTTCTGTCAATCTTCTTCGTGAAAAGCACAAAAACGGCGAGGATTACTATTGGATCCTATTTTACAGCTTTCTCTCTCCCCAACAGAGCAAGACGGCTGAGGCAATCGTCGAACTCCTTCAACCGCACATTCCCGAGATCAGCTATCGGACCTACTATCGCAAACGCAAGGAAGCCATTGATGCTCTTTCATCGGTCCTGTGGGGCTACACTTCCAAGGATAGCTTGGCAATTTTAGAGCAATTTTATCCAAAAAAATGACGTCGCACGAAATTGGCAAAGAATCGCACTGTATTGTCACAGTTTTGCTATTGCAACGTAAAAGCGGATGTGGTATAATTAGTATGCTCAAAACTATATCAAGCGCCACTTGGCGACACGAACACCATTTTGTCCGATGGTGTTTTTTTGTTGCTCAAAATCAAGAAATTCAAACAAGGAGGTATTTATTTGAAAAAGGAAATCACACCACAGACTCCCGAAAAGCCAAGGCTGCATATTGAATGGGGAAAATTTCTTTATATGGGCTTTCTGTGTGCTATTATGCTGGTAGCGATGAGCGTACCCGCATTTGCAGCGACACCGACTATTTGGGAAAAAGCTACTGAAATTATGAAGGATGTATATAATCAAGTCCTTCTTATTTCAACGATTGCTGCGGTTGTAACCGCTGCTGTGGCCCTGCTTTTAATGAACTTTTCTAAAAGCGGAAAAACAGTAGATGAGTCAAGAGCGTGGCTCAAACGTATCATCATTACTTGGGCAATCTTGAACAGCCTTGGCTTTATTATGGCATACGTTACACCCTTCTTCTCGGACGGTAAGTGGAACGGATAGCCGTTTTCTAAAAGCAGAAAGGATGTGATGATATCGGTATATTAGACGGTATTGTTGAATGGGTAGCCGAACAAGTCATGCACGGACTGGATCTAATCAGTTCATCGGTTTTGGGCGCGCTTGGCTGTAATATGGACACCTTTTTGCGATACTTTCCCGCTGCCGACACTATGTATAAGGTGTTCGTTGCTCTTGCAATCGGACTTATCCTTTTGAATTGGGTTTGGCAGTTGTTCAAAAACTTTGGATTGGGTATAGGCATTGAAGCAGAAGACCCCGTGAAGCTCAGTATTCGCTCTATTCTCTTCATTCTCCTTGCCTATTATGCACGGGATATTGTAAACATAGTTCTTGACATTGGCGGAACCCCTTATCATTGGATATTAAACTCCGAGTTACCTCCGCTGAATTTTGCAAACTTTAATTCAGTATTCCTTACCATTTTGGGTGTTTGTGCAAGCGGTGCCGTGTCCATCATAGCCCTCATACTTGTACTTATCCTTGCATGGAACTATATCAAGCTCCTTTTTGAAGCGGCTGAAAGATACGTTCTGCTGGGTGTATTGGTCTTTACTGCTCCCGTCGCTTTCTCGATGGGCGCATCTCAAACAACAAGCAACATTTTCAAAAGTTGGTGCCGAATGTTTGGCGGTCAGATCTTCCTTCTTTTGATGAATGCTTGGTGCTTAAGACTCTTTACATCAATGGTAGGTGCCTTCCTCTCCAATCCCTTATCGCTGTAAAGGAGGCAGTATGAAAAAAAGAAATAAAATACTATTTGTGATAGCCGTCACGCTGATTATGGTCTCCATTTGCAGTGTGTCGGCTTTTGCTTTGACCGAGGAAGAGGTCGAAGCGGCAGTTAACGCTCAAGGCAGAGATGCCGTTACGGGAAATATTTTTGTTTGGTTTCTTTGTGCTATTGCCTTCTTAAAGGTAAGCCAGAAGATAGACAGCTTTCTCGCGGGACTCGGCATCAACGTAGGACACACGGGCGGTTCAATGATGGCAGAAGCTCTCATTGCTACAAGAGGTGCTTTTATGGCAAAGCAGTTTGCAGGCAGAGCCGGTGGCACAGGAGGAAAAGGCGCGTCCTCCGGTGGCGGTGGTGGCTTTATGAAAGGCGGTCTTGCAGGTGTTGTCAGCCGTAACTTTTCTAACAATGCCGTTAAGAAGGCTACGGGCAACGGTGGGGGCGGTCTTGGCGGAAAAGCCTTTACTTCCTCGGTCAGCAAAGGCGGCAGCTTTGCCAATAGCGTTATCGGTCGAGTAGCAACAGGAAACATTTCCTCAATGGGAACGATTTCGGGAGCAGGTTCAAGTGAGGCTTTAATGTCCTATCTTGGATATACGGCTCTCGGTGAGGACGCAGAGGACGTTCCTACCTACTCTAATGTAGAAATCGGAGGAGGCAGAATTATGGCGACCGAAACATCTGCCGACAATCCCGGTGGAATTGATGTGGGTATGTATAATACCGAGCAATATATGGCTCCTTCCGGCGAGCATACAACGATTACGGCTGCCGATGGAACAAGCTGGTATAAGCAATACGCTCAGGATTCCGTAGAAAGAACTCCGTACAAAGCTCCCAACGGTGCCATTGGCTATCACGAAAACATTGTGAAGAAACTGCCTGATCCTCCTCGAAGAAAGGATAAGGTCTGATGGCAGAAAACAATAATCCCGCTTCTGAACCTCTCCAAAAAAGTGCTCAGGCGGCAAGTGCAGTACGAGGAGCTGTTAAAACAGGAAAAGCCATAGCCGCAGCCGCAAAGGGTGCATCTGCGGGTGGCTTATATGGTGCGATTGCCGCATTTGCGTGGGAAAACAGAGGGTTGATCCTCAAGATCATCATAGCGGCAACCGCTGTACTACTAATCCCCGTAATTATTATTTGTATGTTACCATCTGTCATTTGGGGTGGCATTAAGGACGCATTTTCACCAAACAACCCTGACGTCCCTATTCTCAATGACAGCACAGTAATTACAACCAATTTAAGTGATATATCCGCATCCATCGGAACGATCATGTCCGAGGCGATGTCAGATATACTCACTCAAATAGATTTAGACTTTGGAAACTCAAGCGCAACTCATATGGAGATTGTAAACCCCTACGATAGTACAACGAATTACAGCACTGCATCTTTTGTATCTCAATACTCCGCATCTAAAAATACCGACTATCAATCGGTATCCATTCCGGATATGGAGCGTGTCCTGCGTGAAAACAAAGACAAGCTCTATTCCTATACAAAGGTCTTTGAGAACAGAACAAGAACTGTTGAAACCGTTTACGTGGATGAAGAAACCGGTGAGGAATATGTCATAGAAACCGAGGTCACGGAAACGTGGGCAGTTTATACCATTTCATACAATGGCGAGGAATACTTTGCAGATCATGTATTCGGTCTTTCGGAGGAACAAAAAAGGCTGGCTGAGGACTACACAAGCAATCTGAATCTATTTTTGAGTGATGATACATTCAACTGATTTTCAAGGAGGTGGTGATATATATGATTCGGCTATAATGCTCTCACAAGTCTTACGAACAGGAGGTAAAATGTGAAACGGTTATTCAAAAAAGCAATCGATGTTTTGGATAACAAACGTGGAGACGGCTATATTGACGTAGCGGTAAAAATGATAATTGCCGTTGTCATCGGAGCATTACTGCTTGGCGGTCTCTATTATTTGTTCAACAACATCGTCCTGCCGGGACTTGCAGAGCGAATTCAAGATATGTTCGGCTCTCCCGGTGGAAGCGGAAATGATGGCGGTGGCGGCGGCATCATTCTTCTTTAACAAGCACGCTAAATAAAAATCAAAGAAAGATATGAGGTAAACTTTTATGAAAAAGCTTTTCAAAAACATTCAGAACAAGGCAAACGCTCTCGCAATCAAGGCAAAGTGTGCTCTTGATAACGCAAAGGCAGAGGGTTACATCGACACAGGTGTAAAAATCATCATCGGCGTCGTAGTCGGCGCAGTCATTCTTGCAGGACTCTACGCCCTCTTTAGTGGTGTGATCCTCCCCACTCTCGAAGGCAGAATCGACGGAATGTTCGATTATGCAGGCACTCCTTCAACCTAATATCAGGTTAATAAGCAAAACACAAAACAAAATATAATTTTTGAAAGGAATAACATATTATGAAAAAATTTTTTAAGAAACTTCAGGACAAGGCAAATTCTCTCGCAATCAAGGCAAAGTGTGCTGTGGAAAGCACCAAGGGCGAAGGTTACATCGATACAGGTGTAAAAATTATCATCGGCGTGGTAGTCGGTGCGGTTATCCTCGCAGGACTGTACGCCCTCTTTGATAACGTCATCCTCCCTCGTCTCAACACCGAGATCACGAATATGTTCAACTACACTGCTTAAGTTCTTAGGCGGTGTTTTTTGTTGGGGGGCGGGTCCGCTCGCCCCCCGTTTCAAATAAAAGGAGGAAAAAGTGGAAATACTATTTCAATTTTTAACCCTTTTCGGTCTGCTTCTCGCGGTGTGCGGAATAACGTGTATTCTTAACTACTATATGAGAAAACGAGGATTCTCCGTCAATGCTCTTGCGAATCATCTTATCGTTGTTCTCGTTACCGTTGCGCTTTATGTGTTTGGCGGACTAAGTATTTGGACCGCAAAGGGTGTGATTTTGTTGCTTGTCTTACTGTATGCGTCCGTACAGGACATTTCCACCCACGAAGCTGACGACTCACTTTGGGTAATGCTTCTGATACTCGCCCTTGTAGGTTTTGGCGATGTTGGTATTTGGTCAATGGTGATGGGCGGTCTGCTCGTCTTTATTCCGCAGATGGCAATCGCCATGTTTACGAACGGCAACGGAATTGGCGGTGCCGATATCAAGATCTCTACTGCGGCGGCTGTCTTGCTTGGTTTATTCGGCGGGGTTCTCGGATACGTGATAGGTCTTACTTTTGCCGTGATATTTAACCTTATTTACAATAAAGTCAAAAAACAAGCCTCAAATAAGGCGTTTGCCTTGCTTCCTTTCATTTCGGCAGGTCTTATGGTAGGTTATTTCATTTAACAGGAGGAAAACAAAATGAGTTTTGGAAATCAAACCCAAACAAAAGAACCAAGAGCAGAAAAAAAGCCCAGGGGTACAGGTAAAAGTGTCTTTTCTTCACGTACCGTTATCGGTATTGTCTGTATCGTGCTTGCACTGCTCATTACATTCGGCGTAGCTCCTCTTGTCAACCGTTTTTCCGACCAAAAGGTTGACATTATAAGACTCAAGGCTAACGTGCCGCGCGGACAGGTCATCACAGCCGAACATCTTGAAGTCGCAAGCGTCGGGGCTCACAATCTTCCCAGTGGTATTATCAAGGACGGAAACGCTATTGTCGGGAAATATGCTGCAACCGATTTGTTTGCAGGAGATTATCTTTTTCCTGCAAAAATTTCCGCTGATAACAAGAGTGCAGACGACGTGCTGCTTGGTCTTGACGGAACTAAGGTTGCAATCAGCGTTACCATCGGAAACTTTGCACAAGGTCTTTCTAATAAGCTTGAAAACGGAGATATTGTCAGCGTAATCATATATGACAAGGATAAGTATATGTCCTATACTCCGGATGAGCTTCAGTATGTCAGAGTAATCACCGCCACCACAAGTGACGGCATTGACAAAGACGAAGCAGAAAACGGAAAATCTGCAACTGTTACGGTGTTAGTTACTCCGGAGCAGGCAGAACTGCTTGCACAGTATAATAGCGTTACATCTCTTCACTTTGCCCTTGTATACCGAGGCGATAAGGAAAAGGCAGATGCCTTTATTAAGGTTCAAGACGATTATTTGAAAAACAATCCCATCGTCAATGAGCCGACCGAGGAGGCAGAAACAAATGAGTAAAATGATAGCAGTATGGGGCGCGCCGAATTGTGGTAAGACCACGTTTTCAGTAAAACTCGCCGAAACAATTTATAGAAGTTCCGGAGGAAAAAGTGCTGTTATCGTTGTATTTGCTGATAGTCTGACGCCTACGCTTCCCGTTGTCTTTCCAAATCACAAGAGCGAGGAGGTGTTCTCTGTGGGGGCAATTCTTTCAAAACCCGATTTCTTTGCAGATGATGTGGTTTCCAATATCGTTATGTTGAAAAACAAAATGAATCTCGGCTTCCTTGGTTATAAAGAAGGAGAAAACATTCATTCTTATCCAACCTATACAGAAGCCAAGGCAAACTATTTCTACGATACGTTGCTCGGCATCACCGACTATATTATTGTGGATTGTATGTCAGATCCCGATGGAAACCATCTTACGCGAGTTGCGCTTGAGCGAGCTGATAGTACGGTTAGATTATCGGCACCCGATCTCAAATGTATCAGTTATCAGATGTCCCAGCAAATGATATTTGCGGCAGCAGGTCTTATGAAGGCGGGAGATCTTCTTGTAATGAATATCCCCCGTGAAGAACTGAACATGGCGGCACAGGATGCTAAGCATCATCTCGGCAGAATTACTGCGACACTTCCGTTCAGTCCCGCACTTGCGGAACAATATATGGAAGGAAATATGGTTTTGCCACTTAAAGACAAAAGGTATACACAAGCATTGAAAGAGATTGCGGAAAGGTTGGTATAAGCTATGGCAGTTATCGAATTATCCTCGCTTGTACCGCTGTGTCAAAGCTTTATTGCACGAAATTATTCCGCAGCGATCATCGACAAAAGTAAAACCGAGGAACTGAAGGCGTATATAGGTAAATACCTTTACGATACAGATTATTCGGTTGTTGGCTTTGATACAAAAGAGCTTGTGGAAAGACTCTTTGAAGAAATGGCGGAATATTCGATTCTGACAAAACATCTTGCCGATCCCGATATTGAGGAAATCAACATTAACGGTTGGGACGATGTGGCTTTGACACATCTTGACGGAAGAATTGAAAAAGCAAATGAGCATTTCTTTTCCCCGACACACGCAATTGACATCGTAAAAAAATTGCTTCAGCATTCCGGAATGATTATTGATAATGCTGCACCTATCGCTCAAGGTCATCTTCCAAACAATACCCGTGTAACAGCACTCAAAGAACCTATTGTGGATACTAATCGAGGAATAGCGGTGTCTATTCGTATGCTTCACCCGCAACGAGTGGATCGTGAAAGTCTGCTTCAAACAGAATCACTTACCGAAGAAATGTTGTATTTTCTTGAGGTATGCTTGCGGTACGGAGTGTCATTTGTCGTGGCAGGAAGAACCTCGTCCGGCAAAACTACTCTTCTTAACAGCTTACTTGGCTCAATTCCGGACGGTAAGCGTATCTACACAATTGAAAGCGGTGCCCGTGAATTGTCTTTGATAAAGAGAGACCAAAACGGCAAGGTAGTCAATAACGTAGTTCACACCTTGTCCCGCCCCTCCGACAAAGAAGCGTATGACATATCACAAGAAGATCTTGTAATGGCAGCGCTCAGATTTGACCCTGATATTATTTGTGTCGGTGAGATGAGAGACGCAGAGGCGCATTCCGCGGTAGAAGCAAGCTCAACCGACCACACTGTTGTAACTACCGTTCACGGTGGCGGCGGCAGATATGCCCATCGCAGAATCGCGTTCTTGTCTCAGCGCAGATTTCCAATAGATATGAAAATATCAATGCAACAAGCGGCGCTTGCCTTTCCCGTGGTCGTGTTTGCCCATAAGCTCGAAGACAATAGCCGTAAGGTAATGGACATTTCAGAATGTGTAGTCCACGACGATGGCGAGCTTGAGTATCGAACCTTATATCGTTACAAGATCAACAGCAATGAGTATAAGGATGGGCGTTTCCATATCATAGGTGAATTTATCAAAGAAAATACTCCCTCGGACTACCTCTGCACGAAGCTGTTGCGTGGCGGCATTCCACAAGAAATTCTCCAAAAATTCAATAAAGAAGGAGGAAATACAACTTGATTGCTTTATATATTATTGCCTTTGTTCTTGCAGTCGTCGGTATCATATTTGTTTTGAAGATCACACCGGAGCAAATAAACAACGACATTACGGATCTGTTCGGCAAAGAGGAAACGCTGAAGGATAAATCGCTGAGCGCACGTGGCAAGAAAAAGAAAAGCAAAATTTTACTTGAACTTGAGCACTTGCACCGAGCATTAAAGGAAACGGGAAAAGAAAAGCAATTTTCATTTGCTTGTGCGCTGTCGGCACTTTTAATGGTTGCCGGCTGTGTAATTGCAATTGCGATTGATAATGTTTTCTTGATTCCTGTACTTGCCGTGGCATTTGCGATACTGCCGTTTGCATATCTTCACAAAGCCATTGCAATCTATGAGGAAAGAGTCAAGACCGAGCTTGAGTCGGCGCTTTCTCTTATTACAAGCTCCTATATCAGAAGCGAAAATCTTGTTGCAGCAGTTGAGGATTCCATTCCTAATCTGCATCCACCGCTGAAAAGTGTATTTGAGAGCTTTTTGACCGAGGCATCTGTCATTTCTCCCGATATTCGTCAGGCGATTTATCATATGAAGGATAAGGTCAAGAACGATATCTTCAAGGAATGGTGTGATGCTTTAATTGCTTGTCAGAATGACAGAGTTCTCATTGACATTCTTCACCCCATCACCAAAAAGCTAAACGAGGAGCGTGTCGTAAATAACTCGCTTCGCACAATGCTTTCCGAGGCACGCCGAGAATATTGGATGATGGTAATGCTCGTTCTTGCAAACATCCCACTCCTTTACTGTATCAATAAGAGTTGGTACGATTCTCTGATGCACACCACTTTTGGCAAAATCGTTCTTGCCATCAGCGGCGTGGTGATTATTATAACGGCAATCCGTATGAACAAGCTTACAAAGCCCATAGAATACAAACGCTAAGGAGGATTGATTATGGTAATATTTCAAATTATGATCGGTCTTTTTGTTGCAATAGGTGTTGCGTTCGTTTGGGCAGACGTTGTAAAGCTCCCCACGATGAAGGCGTCAAAGGCGGCAAACAACCTCGGAAAAAAAGGAAACAAAAAAACAAGCACCATTGACATCTACCTAAAAAACATTTCGGCAAAGCTGGCTGAAAAGATAAGGCTTAACGAATACAAAAAAGACCAACTCGCAACTGATCTTAAAACAGCGGGACTTAACATTACTCCCGAGGCGTATGTATCGGATGCGATTGTAAAGTCTGTAGCAATAGGCCTGCTTGCAATTCCCGCGTTCTTTATTGTTAAAATTCTTGGCTTATTTATCATTTTTGTGGCTGTTGTAATGTATTTCAGCGAAATGAAAAAGGTCAGCAAGATGATTATCAAAAAGAAACAGAAGATTGAGTATGAGCTGCCACGTATGGTTTCTTCCATAGAAAAAACGATGAAGCACCAAAAAGGCGTTGTTTATGCTCTTGAAGCGTTCAAAGATACGACTTGCCCCGAGTTAAAGGAAGAGCTTGAAATCACAATTGCGGATATGCGTTCCGGCAGTGAGTTTGATGCCCTTTCGAGGCTTGAAAGCAGAGTTGGTTCACACGATATGCTTCTTGTGACCAAAGGATTGCGTGGAGCTTTGTACGGAGATGATATGTCTGTCTATTGGGCAACGATCTCTCTCCAACTATCTGCCGCACAGCAAGAAAAGCTCAAGGAACAAGCCCTTGGAGTTCCCAGAAAGGTGCGAAAGCTTTCCATGGCGCTTTTATTCTGCTTCATACTCATCTACGTAGCCGTGCTCGGTCAAGTTTTGCTTGGCTCAATGGGCACGCTGTTCTAACGGAGGTGAGCATATGATAAAAGCACTAAAAAACAAAAAAGGTGAGGGTTATATCGATGTAGCGGTGGCGGTTCTCGTCATCGCTTTTATATTGGTGATCGTCATTAGTATTTGGTCGATGGTAACGCTCAAGCAGGATATGAACTATATGTGCAACGAGCTTCTTGAAATTGCCACAGTCACGGGAAAGATCGGGCCGGAGGTAGAGGCAAGATTTGTTGAACTGTGTGCTGAGGTTGGCTTTACCCCAACGGTAGCTTTTTCGGCAAACTATTTTGAAACAGCATCAGGAAAGGTACAGCTTGGAGACGTAATTTCATGCACCCTTTCAACCGAAATGACCTTTATGGGCTTTGGGGGCTTTGAACTCCCATTCGATGTAACGGTCACTCAATCGGGATTATCCCGAATTTATTGGAAATGAGGTGGTTATTATTAACGCTCTCAGAAACAAAAAAGGATTTAGCTACATCCTTGTATGCGTCATTATTATTTTTGTAGTAATGGTCGTATTCGTAGCTATGCAATACGCTTATGTTTATCATATCGCAGAGGAACAGAAAAACGAAACACAACTAAAGCTGGATGGTTTTGTCACAAGAACGGCGGTGGAACAATACGATGCGCTGAAACAAGGTGAGGCGTGGGTAGATTACGTTGACAGAAACGATCTTGTTGACGGAGCCTATTACTTGCTCGGCTTCCCAACGATCATTACCTTGGAATACCGAGAGCCAATCGCCGTTGCAGGCAAATATTATATGTCAAGACCGACAATATATGCCCTTGCGGGAGATGCCTTCGGTGTCTACGTTCAGTATGAGATTGAAATACCGTATGATCTGTTCGGGCGTGAGTTTTCTGTTGTTGTTCCCATTGAAATGGTAAGCAGATATGTAGTCAAATAAAGGAGGAAATATGAGTAGAACGCAAAAAATCATTTTCTGTGTTGTGGGTTTGCTCGGTGCTGTTGCCATCATAATCGGCGGAATAGTTTTATCGTCGGATGATGATAAAACTCCCGATGAAACCGATCCCCCTGCAATTTCAGATACAAACGACGAGACAAGCGCTCCCGTCGTTCCAGATATCAGACCAAATACCAATGACGATAAAAAACAGCACCAAGACCGTCCCGGTGATATTCATATCGACATTGAAGAAAAGAACGAAGAATCTACAAGGAATGAGGATCCTGCCGTTGAAGGTGAGGTAGTAATCATTCCGGGTGTTAAGGAGGACGACTAATGAGAAAACACTTTTCTAAGATAATAGCGATGCTTTTGGTTGTCATAACCTTGGTATCACTTTGCGTTGTGCCTGCTTCTGCTGCGGGCAGTTATCCTATGAGCTGTTCCATTTATTATAAGGATGAAAGCGGTAAGCAGGTAGCGACAACCAAGACCTTCTCGATGAACGCGGCAGATACCACCGCACAGCAGACGAAATATTATTCGCCTACTGTGTCGGGTTATGCGCTTAAAAACAGTAGCGATTCGTATGTAACCTACGCGATGATGGACAAGAGCTTTCCCGCCTCTAACTACGTTAGAAACGGTACTGCGACCTACACCGTATATTACGTTAAGACCGCAAGCTCGACGATCACCTATCAGTATGAAGATAGAAGCGGTACGGCAGCCCCCACAAAGACGGTAACGGGTAAGCAGGGTGCGAGCTTCTCCGTAACCTCGCCTACTGTTACGGGCTACACGCCGAACAGAACTACCGTAACGGGAACTTACGGTGATGGTAACCACAGCGTTTATTACTATGAGAAATCCTACACCATTTCCTACAATGCAAATGGCGGTAGTGGAGCGCCGAGCTCTCAGACAAAGTGGCATACCACCAACCTTACACTTTCCTCAACCAAGCCTACACGCACGGGTTATACCTTCCAAGGTTGGAGCACTTCAAGCAGTGCAACAAGTGCATCGTATAGCGCGGGAGGAACATTTTCAACCAATGCGAATACAACTTTGTATGCGGTGTGGGCAAAGAACAAATACACCATTTCCTTTAATGCTAATGGTGGTAGCGGTGCTCCCTCAAGTCAGACCAAAACCTACGGGCTTGATCTTACGCTGTCATCCACAACGCCTACGCGAAGCGGATACACCTTTAAGGGATGGGGAACCTCAAGCTCCTCGACAACTGCATCTTATCAGCCGGGCGGGAAGTACACTTCCAATTCGTCTGCAACCTTGTATGCGGTTTGGGAGAGTAACGCCCCAACGACCTATACTGTAAGTTATAACGCAAACGGCGGTAGCGGCGCGCCTGCAAGCCAGACAAAGACTCACGGAGTAACACTGACACTCTCCTCCACAAAGCCGACAAGAAGCGGATATACCTTCCTCGGTTGGTCAACCTCAAGTTCTGCCACAAGCGCATCGTATAGTGCGGGTGGTTCTTATTCTACCAACGCATCTTGCACGATGTATGCCGTATGGTCTTGTAGCCATTCATCTACTTCACAGCACTATGTCACGGGGTGTGATTGGGAGCGTACTTGTAATAACTGCGGAGTTGTAACCGCGACAGGTACTACCCACGGCCCGTATAGCTACAGCGATTGGGTATATTATTCCACAAGTCAGCACCGTAGAACCAAGAGCTGTGATTACGGTGATTATTCCACCTATGAGTACGGCTCTCACTCCAAGACTACCGAATACGAGCAATACAGTTCTACGCAGCATAAGTATTATAGTTATTGCTCCACTTGTGCTTCTATGATCGGCTCTGCAAGCTACGAGGCACACGATTTCACAAGCACTACCTCGGGAGGTAAGACCGTATCGGTTTGTAACGATTGCGGCTATACCAAAGAGACAGTACAGACCTATACCGTTAGTTATAACGCAAACGGTGGTAGCGGTGCGCCGAGTTCACAGACCAAGACCTACGGTGTAACTCTTACACTTTCCTCGGTAGTTCCTACCCGAAGCGGTTATACCTTTATGGGTTGGGGTGCTACAAGCTCTTCTACTTCCGCATCTTATTCTGCGGGCGGTAGTTATACCAGCAATTCATCTATCACTCTTTACGCAATTTGGAGCTGCCCTCATTCTTCCGCAACACAGAACTATGTAACGGGTTGCGATTGGCAGAGAGTTTGTAACACTTGCGGAACTATCCTTTCTACGGGAACTACACACGGCCCGTACACGTATTCGGCGTGGGAGTATTATTCTACAAGTCAGCACCTCAGATATAAAAACTGTGACTACGGTGATTATTCCGAGGCACAGTATCAAGGTCACTCTCTCACTACCAAGTTTGAGCAGTACACTGCATCACAGCACAAGTATTATTCATATTGCTCAGAGTGTGACAGTATGGTAGGAACCTCTAATACCGAAGCACATTCCTTTACCTCAACCGAGAGTAACGGAAATATCATCTATACCTGCTCCGAGTGTGGATATTCCTATTCTGTGAAGAAAACCTATACCGTTTCCTTTAACGCAAACGGCGGTATCAATCCTCCCTCAAGTCAGACGAAGATACACGGTGAAACCTTGACGCTCTCTTCTTCTGTCCCCACAAGGGACGGATATGATTTCAAGGGTTGGTCTACTTCAAGCTCTGCGACGAGTGCGACTTACGCGGCAGGCGGCAGTTATACCTCTAATGCAAATACAACGCTCTATGCTGTGTGGCAAAAGACGATCTTTACTGTGTCGTATAATGCCAACGGAGGTAGCGGTGCGCCTGCTTCACAGACAAAGACAATCGGGCAGAGTGTAACGATCTCCACGGTTCAGCCTACAAGGACTAATCACGCCTTTATGGGTTGGGCAACGTCGAGTACGGCAACCACCCCCGAGTATTACGGCGGCGAGATCTATTATGCCGATGCTTCTGTTACTCTTTACGCAGTATGGATCGAGCGAAACTACGACTTCTCGGTATCCAACCTTTCAATCACACCCACTGAGGTTTATCAGTACGAAAAGGTAGGTATTACCTTCAGAGCAGACAGTTGGGATAAGAATCTTCCTTACGACGATATTCCCGTCGAGGTACTGTTGAATGGCTCCGTTATCTATTCCACCACGGTGGATTTTGTAAAGTACGGAGTTCAGAACTTCACTTTAGACCTTAACATAGGAGCACTTCTCGGTCAGCAGACCATCGTTGTGCGAGTGAATTGGGCAGACCACAATAATGAAACGAGAACCACAAACAATTCTGTATCTACAACATTCAATGTTAAGAAGCTCATTGAAACTGCCACCCAGAGTGTAACGGTCAATGGAGAGTATGTCGAAGGCTTTGAGGTTATTTCGACCTTCTACGTGACCAATGAAGCAGCAAGCGATATTATTCCGAGCGATGGCGTATCATTCGATTTCGTTGTTTATTCAATGAATGGTAGCTCTCAGAATGTTGTAAGTCAGCAGACTTGGGAGAACGTAGTTATCCCTGCAAACGGAACAAACCTCGTGTATTTTAAGTGGCGTGTACCCGCAGGAAGTGCAGGTACGACCTACTTCTGTAAGGGCACGATCAATCCCGGCAGAATGGCTAACGAGAGCAACAGCGCAAATAACACCACCGAGTTTGCCGTATTAGCACAAAGCATTGCTACCTCTCAAACGCCAAACACGCGGTATGAAGACAAAGCACCATCAGGATATAACGCAAACGTCACCGCCCCCACAACAAAAGCAGGCACAGCCACTTGGAATATGTGGGTATATGAAGGCGGTAGACTTGTTCTGAAAAATTACGGTATTTCGGTAACGAGCGTAAATCCCGAGGTTTCGCCGAGTGCAAATTGTTCGACTGCGATAAAGGTCGGAAACGTATGGACAATGAAATCGGGATATGGAATCACGCTGAATTGGGCACCCAATATCGTGTCTAAGTCCGGCTGTGTAATGCCGAGCAGCGATGCCTATACCTCACCTCAAAACGTCTATGCAACCTTTTCGGAGTTTGGATATTCAACGGCAAGCGATAAATACAGGACGCTTGAATCAGTCGGCGGCTCATACAAGTTTGAAGCAAACGCTGATGCCGATGGTAACGAGCGTTTGCACTTCATCCCCGTTTATGTAGAAAACGGCAATTATATTGTATCTGTTACGGCAACACAGATATGGACACCGGCAGGTATGATTACTGCAACAAGAAATACGAACACGATCAATATAGACGGTACGATCTATGACGATTGGTATCAGGGATAAGGAGATGTCTATGGGCGAAGAAAAAACAAACAATGTCTTGATTCCAATGAAGCTTGAACGGTTAGCGCTATGGACGGAACGAAGCTTATTCACCGAGCAAGGCGAAGCGGAAAAAGGCTTTATGGGATATGTAAAAGGCAATTTTGAGGACACGATTCGCCGTATGGATAACGTGGCTTGGTTGCGAAAGGTTGATGATTCATCCGCTTTTCACAATGAGTTTGAAGCCCTTTTTCATTTTCTTGAAAGCAAGGCTGCGGGATATGTACTCCGTAGCCTTGCAGACAGTACGAAATTCTGCAAAGACAAGCTGCACGAACATATCCCGTATTCCTTTGGGCGTGAATGTTGGGGGTGGCGTGTTATGACAAACGAGTACGTTTGGTATATCGCACTTACCCCTTGGAATACCAAGCACAGCTTTATGTTGTACTGTTATCACAGAAAAATGCTGATGAGTGCCCTTGCAAAAGCGAAAGGACTTCCCGAAACCTGTTACGGTGTACTGATTTATACGGGTGAGTGTATCCGTATTCGCTTTGGCGCGGACCGCTACGAGGCACTGCCTCAATTTTCAAACAAAGCACTTGAAAATCGAGGATATGCAAACGAGCAGAATGAAGCAAGCGGCATTACACCTGCACAAGTCGCGGCTATGGAGAATGGTGTTATTTATGGGTGGGATTCTCCTTATGCCAATCCCAACAACTATGATTTTAACGGTCATTATTGTATAGCTGAAATGGAGGGATAATATGAGCAAGCAGAACGAGCATGACATCTATCTCATTCCTCCCAATTTCATTGAAGGCGGTACGGTCTTTGGAGGTATGCTCAAGCTCAGGAACGTAATAGAAGCAGGAATTATTGCTTTGATTATCGGATTCCCGATTTGTATGCTCGGCGTCTCTCTTACAGCCAAAATCGTTATTCTGTGCCTGACGGCTTTACCCATCGGTATTTTTGCGGTCATAGGCATATATGGTGAGGCTCTTTCGTCCTTTGTATTTAACTTTTTCAAGTTTCTGAAATTACGGCGCGTGTTACAAAAACCTATTCCCGAACCGGAGCACGTGAAAACAGAAGAAGAGCCTATACCCGAAAAACCGGAAATTGACTGCTATCGTTGGTAGCGGAAAGGAGTTCTATGTCAAACAACCACCCAAAGCAAGCAGCGGAAACAAAATATCTCAATCCCATCGCAGAATATCTGCCTATTGAAAAAATAGCCAATGGGATCATTTATACAAGGGATCACCGCTACGTCAAAATTGTAGAGGTGATCCCTATAAACTTTATGCTTCGCAGTCCGAGAGAACAGCGAAGCATTATTTATTCCTTCATATCCTATCTGAAAATCAGTCCGGTCAAGGTTCAATTTAAGGTGCTTACCAAGCGTGCCGATATCAACCGACACGTAGAAATGATACACCGAGAAATGGAACGAGAGACAGATGAGCATTGCAAAATGCTTCAGGAGGATTACCTTGATCTGATTGATCGTCTCGGCTCTCGTGAGGCAACGACAAGACGTTTTTTCATTGCCTTTGAGCACGAACAGATCGGCGCTCGCAGAGGAAACGAGGAAGCAGAAGCAATTGCCTCCTTGCAAACGACAGCAAGAACCGCTGTTAATTATCTCAAGCAATGCGGAAATGAAGTTCTCGTGCCGGACAATGAGGATGAATTCTTGGCAGAGGTATTATACAGCGTTCTTTGTAGGCAAACGAGCAATAAAGTTCCGCTTTCAAAGCGTGTTCAGCAAGTAATTACCGAATACGTTGCGGCGGATAAAAGCACGTTGGACATTCCTTGCACGGAATTTATAGCACCGCAGATCTTGGATATGACACACAGCAAATATGTTTGTGTGGACGGACAGTATCAATCCTATCTTCTCGTCCCCTCACAAGGTTATAAGGCGCAAGTAGCGGCAGGTTGGCTGAGCTTGCTTATCAATGCCGGAGACGGTATTGACGTAGACCTGTTCCTCTCCAAGCAACCGAAGGAGAGAATGGTGCAAAAGCTCGGTCAACAGCTCCGTATCAACCATTCCAAAATCAAGGAAGTCAGCGATACCAATACCGACTATGACAATCTTGACGATGCGATTCGCAGCGGCTATTTTCTGAAGGACGGACTTGCGGAAAATGAGGATTTCTACTATATGAATCTGCTGATAACTATCACAGCTTCAAGTGTTGAGGAGCTGGAATGGCGCGAACGGGAAATGAAAAAGCTCTTACTTTCTCACGACATCAGCACGACCTCGTGTATCTTTCGTGAAGAGCAAGCCTTCCTTTCTTCCTTGCCTCTCGTTTCTCTTGAAAAGCATCTGTATGAGAGATCAAAGCGGAATGTACTTACAAGAGGTGCCGCAAGCTGTTATCCTTTCGTCAGCTTTGAAATGTGCGACGATAACGGTATTTTGCTTGGCGTCAACAAGTTCAACAATTCGCTCACCATAGTGGATATTTTCAATTCAATGGTATATAAGAACGCTAACATATCTATTCTCGGCACATCAGGCGCGGGAAAAACCTTTCTTATGCAGCTGATGGCGCTCCGTATGAGGCGAAAAGGTATCCAAGTATTTATTGTAGCACCATTGAAGGGACACGAATTTTACCGTGCCTGTCAGAATATCGGCGGCGAGTTTATACAGATCTCTCCCGCATCGAAAAACTGTATCAACGTCATGGAAATACGAAAGTCGGACAAAACGGCTGACGAACTGCTTGACGGAGTTGTGATTGAAAAGTCGGCATTGGCATCCAAGATTCAGAGATTGCACATCTTTTTCAGCCTGCTCATCCCCGATATGACGCACGAAGAAAAGCAGTTGCTCGACGATGCTCTCATTAAGACTTATGAGGAAAAAGGAATTACCCACGACAACGAATCACTCATTTCTCCCGACAATCCGGAAGAATATCGCAAGATGCCTGTACTCGGAGATCTTTACGAAACCCTTGCAACAGATAAGCAAACCAAGCGTCTCGCCAACATTCTCAACCGTTTGGTAAACGGCTCTGCAAGCACCTTTTCTCAGCAGACCAACGTGAATCTCGAAAACAAATATACGGTCTTGGATATATCCGAGCTTAGCGGAGATCTACTTCCCGTAGGTATGTTCGTGGCACTTGACTACGTTTGGGATAAAGCAAAGGAAAACAGAACGGTTGAAAAAGCCATCTATATCGACGAGTGTTGGCAACTCATCGGTGGCACGGGAAATCACCTTGCCGCAGAATTTGTGCTTGAAATCTTCAAAATCATTCGCGGTTACGGCGGCTCTGCCGTATGTGCAACGCAGGACCTTAACGACTTCTTTGCTCTTGATGACGGCAAGTACGGAAAAGGCATTATCAACAACTGCAAAACAAAAATCGTTCTTAACCTTGAGGATGAGGAAGCGCAACGAGTACAATCCATACTCCGCCTATCAGAAGCCGAGCTTATGGAAATAACCCACTTCGAGCGCGGTAACGGACTTATCAGCACAAACAATAATAACATTTCGGTCGAGTTCAAATGTAGTGAACTTGAAAAGAATCTTATCACAACAGACCGCCGTGAGCTTCAGGAGATTTTGAAGCAGAAAACGGCGGTGCCCTCATAAAAAAGGAGATATTGCGTATGAAAACCAGAGAACAAATTTATAGCGGAGAGGCAGCCTCGCTGCTTCGGGATATCACCACCTATCATTGTGTTGGTGGCAAACAGCTTGCAAGATTATACCGAGGCAAAGACAACAAGGTGGAGAATCTTCTTCGCCATCTTGTGAAGCAAGGACGTATATTCTATGACGCCGAAAATGACATCTACTGCGACAACCGAGAGATGCAGGTCGATACGGAAATGCTCACAGCATTGTGGGTGCTTGCGGACTTTGGCGACAAGCTGGAGTATCACAGTGCGGATACCTTTCCCACCAAGATCGTATTCTTTGCGGATGGCGAGGTCTATGAAATTATTTGCCTCTCTGCCGACAAAGAAGCAGTTATCCTTTACAGCCTTTCTACCCGCAAGGAAGGACAAAACGGCAAGCTGATCGTCATCGTTGATGATGCGGATGCAATCGAAAATATCACCCTTGAGGACGCGGTTTTCTGTACGGTAAATCCCCACGATGGCTCGGTACAGTATTACAAAAAAGAATGAACAGGAGGTACTATGAACAAAAAAATCATCAATCAACGCTCGGAAGAAATACTCAGAGAAATCGAAAAACTCACATCAACAATTCGTGCGATGGAACGGTGTGATGTGGAAAACAATCTTGAAAATTTTGAGTTGTTATCCACGGATGCTGCGCTCAGAGCCGAGCTGATAACCTGCCGTTTGCGGCATTTGGTATATAGCTCTACGAGCGTAAAAAAGCAAGAGTATTTGGCTTCGGCGGGCGTTGTCCAAGGCATTGAGATTTTCTGTGAAAATGACATTTTAGAGATCACCTTGCCTTGTTTACTTCCCAAGCGAAAGCAAAAACAAAGCACGGAGTTTCTTATAGATCCCATTTATTTTACTCTTTGCGGATATGCAGATAAGCACACTCTTCCTCGTTTCAAGGAATGTGTTGTTTGCTTTTCTCACGTGTATAACAAGGAGCTTCCTACAAGACGGATCCGAGACTACGATAACCTTGAGCTCAAGCAGTTCTTGGATGTGATCGGAACTTTTGTGATGGAGGACGATAGCGGTCTTTTGTGTGATGCCTACAACACCACAGAGCTTGGCGAGAAGGATTGCACCCGTATCACGATCATGGACAAAAACCGCTTCGACGAATGGTTAAAAGAACGAAAAAACAGTCTGAAAACCATATCGGATTTTTAATGCTTTTTCAAAAAATTTGTCCTACATCGTAAAAATCCGCAAAAACCCTTATAACACAAGGATTCTTGTCACATTAAGATATCGTAATAATACCGAGTCTCTGTGTTGCTCGGTAAACTTTCCACGAAAGAAGGTGTCGTATGTCACACCCCGTCAAACTCCCCGACAAACGGACAATGGCTTATGAACTGCTCCAGCTTATAGCCATTTTAGGTGAACTTCCAAGCCATCAACTCACACGTCTGCCGGGTGGAGACAGATACAAAGAACGGCTGCTTACCGATCTGAAAAAGCAGAAGCTTATCCGTACATACTACCGTGATGAGATGCGCGGACATAGGCTGACGGCAAAAGCAAAAGCACTTTTGCTTGCGGACAATCCTTCCCGTTTTTCTTCTTGTCTTGCCAAGTATGCAGATACCAATCACGTACAAAGCGAGCCCCTCCGACGTGAACGGTTATGGCGAATAGCCGAAGCAACCGTCACGATGAAAAATGCTGATATATCTGTGTTTCCCGACGAACACCCGAGAGCATTCTTGAGAGATTTGGACGTTGCTGACGAAATCGAAATATCGTCCTTTTATCCATCAAGAGAGGTCACTGCCTATGGCAATGAATTTGTAAGAGCCAAAGGCGCACGATTTATCGGCGTCCTACTAACGGATACGCGAGCTTACATCGCGTATAACTTGGGAGATTCCCTTATGAAATGGGCATACAAAAGCGAGATGAGAACCAAAGCACAGGTCAGCGACATTCTATGCCGCGAACGCTTTCCCAATCAGTATACTCCCGATGACGTGCGCGGAATGATATTCGCAAACAAAATGGATCTTGCCTATGAAATACTATCCAATTCCGGTAACAAGCAGTATTTCATTTTGGATGGAAGCTATGAGAATTTTTACTATGTTACCAACGACCAAAAAGGCGAGCTTCTTTTGAGATTTCTATGTGATGCAGAGCTGCGAGAGGAACTCGACGAGCTTGTGATAGGACATCTTGATCCACCAAATAATCGACTACTGTTTGAACACGATGCTCTTTTAGAGGACGGTACGCCGGTCCTTCTTGCGTATGATTGCGACCTCAGACGAATCAGCAAGTTTACGTCTATGCTCAACCTACAAGAAAGACACGGAGTGCTTATGTGCTTTGATTATCAAGCGGATACGCTTGGCAGATTTTGCGGGGAGCGTGTTACGTTAAAAACCATTGACTACGAAAAAGTGAAAAGGAGGTTTTTCGAAAATAAACAAGAAACTGATTAAAATACTGTGCGTAGGACCGCCATTGTTATTTGCCTTGCTCTATGGCGGTGGATATATAGCGCAGTTTATCCGTAACTATACCGAATGGCAAAATTCGGGAGCCGTTATGGGAGACGGCACCTCTCCGCAAATGCCAACATTCGCTATCGGCGAGTGCTTTCGAGCTATGTTTACAATGCCGTATGGAATCATCGGTATTGCGATATGTGTGCTTGTGCTTGGACTTCTCGTATTTATGGTTATGCGAATGGGCTTTGGCGACAAGGGAGAATACGACAGGAACCGAAATCTCATTTACTCCAACAAAGGTACTTACGGTACGGCGGGCTTTATGCCCGAAAAAGAAATAGCCGAGGTGCTTGATGTTGTGGGCGACGTGCGAAAGCACACGGGCACGATTCTCGGAAAGTTAAACGGCAAAGCAATTTGTGTTCCGAAGGAAACAAGATTAAATGCCAATATTGCCGTTTACGGAGCCAGCGGCTCAATGAAAACAAGAGCGTTTTGCATCAACCGCATTTTGCAAAGTGCGGCACGCGGAGAGTCGCTTATCATAACAGATCCCAAGTCAGAGCTATACGAGAAAACAAGCGAGTATCTACGGTCGAAGGGATACGTGGTTAAGGTATTTAACTTGGTATCACCCGAAAGCTCCGACTCTTGGAACTGTTTATGCGAGATCGAGGGAGACGAGCTTATGGCGCAGCTATTTTGCGATGTCATTATCAAGAACACGGGCTCGGAGCGTGGCGATCATTTTTGGGACAACGCAGAAATGAATTTGCTCAAGGCGTTGGTTCTCTACGTGGAACAGGGCTATCCTTCCGATAGGAAGAATATTGGCGAGGTATACAGACTTTTGACGTTAAATTCAGAAAATGAACTTAACACCTTGTTTGACAAGCTGCCCATTTCGCACCCTGCAAAAGCGCCTTATGTAATTTTCAAGCAAGCATCCGAAACGGTGAGGACGGGCGTTATCATTGGACTTGGCTCACGCCTTCAGGTATTTCAGAACAGCAAAGTCAAGAGCATAACAGCCTATGACGAGATCGACCTTGAGCTGCCGGGAAAGCAACCGTGTGCATACTACTGCATCACAAGCGATCAGGACAGCACCTTTGACTTCTTATCCTCGCTCTTTTTATCCTTTGTATTCATCAAGCTTGTAAGGTACGCAGATAAAAACTGCGAAGGCGGTAAGCTTCCCGTTCCCGTTCACGTGCTTGGAGAGGAATTGACCGCTTGCGGTGTCATTCCCGACCTCAGCCGAAAAATATCGGTAATCAGGTCCCGTAATATTTCTATGTCCTGCGTATTTCAGAATCTTGCAGGACTTCAAAACCGCTATCCGTACAACCAATGGCAAGAAATACTCGGCAATTCAGATATTCAGCTTTTCCTCGGATGTGTGGATGAGCTGACCGCAAAATATATCAGCGACCGAGCCGGTGAGGTTTCTATCGCTGTTACGAGCAAGGCAAAGCAGCTTGGTACTTGGCGCGTCAGCGACTATACACCGGAATATAGGGAGACAAGCGGCGTCGGAAAGCGAAAGCTGCTCACGATGGACGAAGTTTTGCGCCTTCCCATCAACCAAGCATTGATCATCATTCGAGGAAGAAAGGTACTCCAAGTAGATAAATACGATTACACCTGCCACCCCGAAGCAGACAAATTGGTTATGTGTAAGGCATCCGAACACATACCCGAATGGGTCAAGCGTCCTAAACCCACAGAACAAGAAGCACCGGAACAGCCACCCAAAAAGGAAAAGAAAAAAGTAGTCCCGACCGGTAAGGACTCGGTAATGTCAGATTAAAATCAAGAAGGAGGTATTTTACAATGACAAAAAAGAAAACCGAAGAAACTATGATTTCAAGCGAAGCCGTTGAGAACAACACGGAAATGGAGGAGATTATTGATGTATCCGAAGAAAAGACCGTATCCGCTGATGAAAGCACGGCTGCACTTGAAGAACCCGTTGCACCCAAAAAGAAGCGTGCAACAAAAAAGAAGATCGAGGCAGAGGCAGCGGAGGTCCCCGAAGTATCTGAAGCCGAAGTGGAAGAAGAACCGACACCCAAAAGAAAGCGTGTGCCAAAGGAGGCGCCTATCTTAACAATTGACGTGGACGGTGATGTGGAAACGGAGGAACAGCTTGCTGAAATAGCTTGGCATGAGATTCGCAACGCCTACCGTACACGAAGGATCCTGACAGGTATGCTCGGCGGTATTGAGCAGACCGACAACGGAAAGACAGTAGCTATTGTTGAATACAAGGGCTACCGTATCATTATTCCTCTAAGAGAAATGGTGGTCAACTTCCCGAATAACGTATCGGGAGACGACTACAAGGATCTTGTTGTGCGACACCACAAGCTTGTAAGCAATATGCTCGGCGCTGAAATCGATTTTCTTGTAAAAGGAATCGACTCCAAGACACGAAGCGTTGTGGCAAGCCGCCGCGAAGCTATGCTCAAGAAGCGTCAAACCTTTTATATGGAAACAGACAATAGCGGTACATATAAAATTTATGACGGCCGCATTGTCCAGGCGCGCGTTATTGCGGTTGCCGAAAAAGCGATTCGCATTGAGGCGTTCGGTGTGGAATGCTCCATTATGGCGAGAGATCTCTCTTGGGATTGGATAGGCGATGCTCACGACCGCTATTCCGTAGGTGATCAAATCGTTGTCCGTGTTCTTTCGGTTAAGAGAGATAATGTTGAGGACATCTCTATCAAAGCGGACGTAAAGAGCGTTAGCGACAATAACAGGCGAACCAACCTCAGTCAATGCCGCATCCAAAGCAAATATGCCGGTAAGGTTACTGACGTTCATAAGGGTGTTGTCTATGTCCGTCTGACAAACGGCGTGAATGCCGTTGCTCATTCGTGTTACGACAGACGAATGCCCGGCAAGAAAGATGACGTCAGCTTTGCTGTAACGCATATCGACGAGGAGAAAGGCGTTGCGGTCGGCATTATTACCCGTATTATCAAGCAGAATCTATAATTAAATCTATCGGAGCATTGTCTTTTAGGCAATGCTCCGATTTTTTCACGAAAGGAGTTCATATGGCAGTACTTTGGTTTTTAATCGGTCTTTGGATTGGTGGCATTGTAGGCGTTGTCACAATGTGTATTTTCCAAGTTTCAAAGTCCAAGTAATCGGCAAAGGGGGATCTGATTTGAAAAATAGTATAATGATAGTGAGCCCGAAAGACGAAAGCTCTCGGGACTTCAAAAAGCAGGATATACAGGAGCTTTACTCCTTTATGACGCTTGTGCAAGGCAATCATCGCAATTGCATTTATATCAAGTGTCAACACGGTATCGAGTATATGATGGTTGCAGACCGCGATTCACGTCCCATCCTCTTCCCAATCAAAAAGTTTTATGAAATGACCGGTGTGCTCCCGCAAACAGATGAGTTCATTGGCAGCATGAGTTACCACGCTTTTGAAGCTCTGTATGCCGGGTGGTTGAATTGGAATACAGAGTCCAAGGATGAGTGCGGAGTTTGCAGTATGTATCAAGAGCAAATAAAAAAAGTTAAAACGGAGGTGTAAAAAATCACAAATGAAAAAGAACAACAAGAAAGTATATTGCCCTTATTGCGGAGCTGAAGCCAAGATTCGCCCTGCAAGCGTAGTCTATAAAGAAAACACTTTACATAGTGACGGCTTCTTATTCGTATGCGATAGATATCCCAAATGCGATGCTTACGTCGGCGCTCACAAGGAGTCACGAAAGCCGATGGGCACTCTTGCAAACGGGGATCTCAGAAACAAACGAATTCAAGCTCACAAGGTTTTCGACCGAATGTGGCAAAGCGGACTTATGACCAAATGGGAGGCTTACAAATGGATGCAGGCGACGTTCTGCCTGAACGAGAGCCAAGCACATATTGCGATGTTCAGCGAATATATGTGTGATAGGCTGATCGAGGCGTGTAACGAGGTATATAAAAAGGCTTGCGCCCTTGCATAAAGAAAAAATGAAAACAATTGAAGAATTTGATACCTCTTGATGCTATTTATATAGTGAGAGGAGAAAATAATAATTAAAGAAAAGGAAACAAAACAATGATGAAAAAACTTTATACCGCAACAGGAATTTTGAAACAGAAGCATGGTTCGGGCGGCAGGACCTATCCATACGTTTCTCTTGGAAATCAAGAGTACGTTTTGAATATGCAGGAAATGGTTCTTTGGACCATTCTTAATTGGCGCATTCTTTCGGAGGATGAAATCAAAGCGCTGTATGATAAGAAAACCAAAGAACTCGGGATTGATTATCACCGAAGCGTAGAAGCTTGCCAATACTACTTGGTGCAGCGCGGTCTTATTGCAGAAGGCTGTGGTGAGACGGGTGCAGATGCACTTTATGATCTTATTTCCTCGCTTTACGTTGTGCCGATCTCCGAGAATATTTTTCTCCGGTTCTTTTCCTTTATCAAGCTTACCTTCATAAAGGGTGTTCCTTTCTCTGTTACCCGAAAGATCTTATTTAGTGATAAGCGCAGCGAAGGCGAGAAAAAGGTAATGCGACTTGCAAAGCAAGCAAGGTTTTCAACTGCGGAGATCATCAAGTGTGTTGAGAAAAACAAAATCAATTTTGCAAATGATGAGGAAATCCTTGACACGATCTATGATGATGAAGATACGACCAGTGATAACATTGCCTATGCGGTAAGGAGCTTATCTGCTTGCCGTCCCGTTCTGACCGATGTAGCCAATCTATATCTGAGGCAGAACATCGTGTTTGAGAGGGCTTGATATGGAAAAATGGAAAGCAGCACCGGCACCTCTAAAGAAAAAGATTCTTTTGATGGCGCTTGTTGGAGTGGGATGCTTACTTGTCGGTATCGCACTGTGTGTATTTTCAAAGGATACTATGATGTTGTTCTTAAGTCTCGGCGTATTTGGCTTTAGCGTATATAAGGCATTTTCGATCTATCGACTTATTGCTAAAAACGAGTATGAGGTCGTAGAGGGCACTTGCGTAGGAATTGTTCCAAAAATGCTTGGCAGATACCGCAAGATCAAGATAATGGACGACGAGGCAAACGAGTCCACGCTGCTCCTTGATAAGCAATCTAAAATCAAGATCGGCGACAGATATCGCTTCTATTTCAAGAAAACAACGAGAGTTACTCTCGGAAACGAGTATTTTGATACGGCACTTGCATCGGATTGTTTCCTTGGGTATGAAGCGGTAGAAGCTTTTGATTCGGAGCAAGTTGAATAATATCAAATTGCTTAAACAAATGACCTCAAATCACTAAAACGCACAACCTCAAATTACTAAAATAATTTACATCAAATTACTAAAATGGTGTTTACAAAACGGATTTATTGTGGTATACTAATATCAAGAAACGTATGTGGAGGTTAATTATATGGATTATAAATCTCGAATTGTTGACTCTCTTTTAGATCTAAAATTAGAGGCTTTTGGAGCAACACTTATCAAAGGACCGAAGGGCTGCGGAAAAACCACGTCAGCCAAACAGAAGGCAAAAAGCTTTGTTGAGTTTCAAGACGAAGATGTTAGAGAAAACCTGTTAGCTGTCGCAAACGCTGCTCCAAAGCGGCTTTTGATCGGTGAAAAGCCAAGACTTTTTGACGAGTGGCAGGATGCACCCAAGTTATGGGGCGCAATAAGAAAGGACATTGACGATACAGGACTTAGCGGTCAGTACATTCTGACGGGTTCATCCTCGCAGGACATAGACACACCGCACACCGGCACGTTGCGTATTAGTCAACTGCTTATGTATCCGATGAGCTTGTACGAAAGCGGTGAGTCCAACGGAACAGTATCGTTAGCGAATTTGTTCGACCATCCCGACGATTTTGACGGATGCGAATCGAATATGACGGTAGATAATCTGATATTTGCTATATGCCGCGGAGGTTGGCCGAGATGCTTATTGTTACCTACCGACAGAGCAAAGCTTGAAATCGTAAAGGATCTATATAGGCAAACTTATTCGGTGGATATTTCTAATATTGATAAGGTCAAGCGAAACCCTCGTATTGCTCAGGCGATTTTACAGTCTTACAGCCGTAACATTTGCACGTTGGCAGAAACAAAAACTATTGTCGGTGATGTGAAGGCAAATTTTGACGTGAGCGACCCGACAATCTATGACTATATCTCTGCTCTTGAAAAGCTGTATATCATTGACGATATTGATGCGTGGTGTCCGGCAATCCGTTCAAAGACTGTTATCCGTGCTTCCAAAAAGCGTAATTTCGTTGATCCGTCTATTGCGGTGGCAGCTCTTGGTTTATCCCCGGCGTATTTCAACGAAGATTTCAAAACTCTCGGGTTCTTATTTGAGTCCTTGTGTATTCGTGATCTGAAGGTTTATTCTTCTGCGTTTGACGGTCAAATGTCTTATTACAGAGACAGATACGGTCTTGAAGCTGATGGCGTGTTGCACTTAAACGACGGTCGCTACGCGCTGCTTGAATTCAAGCTCGGTTCTTCGGAGATCGACGAAGGCGCAACACATTTGTGCGAGATCGAAAGATTGGTTAAGGAGTATAATGAGAAAGAAACACAATGCAAATTAAGACTCCCTGACCTTAAGATCGTTATCACGGGTACTCAATATGGTTATAGAAGACCTGATGGCGTTTTTGTAATTCCCATCGGGTGCTTAAAAAACTAATCTTTGTGTAACCACAAGTCAGAACAATCAGCTAAATCACAGATAAAATACTATATATTGTGAAAATAGACTTGACAAAATCAATATATAGTGGTATAATACTACTGTAATTGATTTTTTGTGCTTGTCCGATAGGACTTTTCGTGAGAAAACAGCTCACATTGCACACGTTGTTAAGTTTGTATTCAAAGTGCCGAGTATTACGGTTTTTGCCCTTATGGGATAAAACTGTTTTGTCGGCACTTTTTTATATAGATATTTTAGCCGACAGGCAGAAAGGAGTAGTATGGCGCAAATCAGTGTAGATGGTCAGGTTATTTCAGAAATTGAACTCAAGACCTCTGCAAAAAACAACCCCTATGTTCGTTTCGAAATTGTTGAGTACATCGGCAAAGGAGAAAAGCAGCGAGCACAGTATTTTCACGTATGCGCTTTTGCTGAGCATGCACTTGGCATAGTCAATGCAGGCATCGGTAAAGGTAGCCATATACAGCTTTACGGAAAGCTCGAAGTAGAAACCTACGGAAAGCGCGACGGAAAAGGTGTTGGAAAACGAATGAAAATCATGCTCAAGGATTGGGGGTCCATTCCTATCGGTGAGTCCAAGAGACAGACGTCTTTGGACAAAGCACCTCCCGAAATGGTGATGCCAGACGAGGTAATCGAAATTGACGGAGACAAAGAACCCATGCCGAAATAATTCGGCGACAAAGAGGAACTGTTAGATGTTTTTCAAAGGAAGAAAACGTCAACAGTTCCTCTTTTTTTGTTTTCAAATCAAACACAGAAAGGATGAACAAAAAAGAATGAAAAAGAAGCAAACCTTATGGAACGGTGTGTCCGTCCTCATCGTAGCAGTGCTCGGTATAACGGCATTTGTCAGAGGCGATGCACAGCTTTGGCTCAACGCCACCGCTTTTATTGTATGGGCGATTTGGGCAACGGTAAAATTCCTTGTACCGTATATCGATCAAAAGCTCGCAGAACAGGAAGCTCGTGAGATTCGCGAGATGTATGAAGAAGAGGAACGCTTGATGCAAGACAACAGCAATCCCGAAACTACGGGTATCGTGCTGCTTCGTCACGTTAATCATCGCATTTCAGCTTATCTTAAATCGGCGTATCCCGAGGCAACTTGGGAATGGCGAGAGGACTATCCTGAAGACATTGTATCTAAAGGTGGAACAGGTCGAATCCAGGTTTATGGAGTTGCAGATTTTAACTACGCAGATGTAACGGTAAACAAAAATGCCGAGATCAAATGCGAAATGCTTAAAATCGTTCCTATGACCGAAATCCAGAGAAAAGCTCCAACCGCAGAAGATAATCCCAAGCCTACTCCGCAGACCCCCGTTGACCCGCAGATTTGGTATGAGAAAAAAGGTCGAGTTGTCCTTGAAAACCTCATCACCGATCTGAACTCACGCGGTCACAGCAGTCTGACTATAACTGCAAACGGAGAGGTCCTTATCGAGCAAGCGGACTGTAAGGTAAAGCAAGCCACCCTTGAGAGTATGCCCGATAAAATGTATTGGACACGTCTTTCCAAGGTGTTTCAGAGCGAAGGACTCGCCACCGACATCACGGAAGATTCTATGGTGCTCTCATGGTAAAACCACGAGATCTACGGAAAGGAGTGATGCTAAATGAAGGCGGGCCTTGCAATCGAAGAATTGGCAGCCGAAATAATGCGCCAAAATGAAATCAAAGAGGACTATGTGGTAAACAGTAACAGCCTTTTAATGGAAGCCTTTGATTCGGAGCTGTACCTTCGTGTAATGGATGAGAATATGTCAGACCGACTTGAACCTCTCGCCATTTCCGAAAATGCCCATAGGCAGATCAGCGCCAGACTCAGCATCCCTATCAAGTATTATAACAGAATGCTTGAGGAAGGACAGACACTTTTAACACAGAACGTCAACCACTGGTTTTCAAGGAATCCCGAACAGCGTATGCTTCGTGTGATGGAGGGCAAGGTTCGAGCGTTTTTGAGCAATCGTTATCTTCGCATTGACAATCACGAGGTTGTCTGCGCGGTTATGCCTGTTATGGGAGAGATACCCGACGTCAATTTTGTGAGTAACCAAATTACAGATAACCATCTGTATATCAAGGCGGTAAATCCTAATATGACTCGCGAACTTTCACCCGGAAAAACCGTTCAAGCAGGCATCGTTATATGCAATAGCGAAACAGGTCTCGGTACATTTTATGTATCCCCGATGATTTATTGTCCGGAATTAAACTTCGGTATGATTTCGGATATGGGAAAGGTCAAACGTACACATATGGGACCGACCTACAGAACCAGTGAGCATTTCCTGCTGCGCCCCGAACAATTCCTCATGGCAGATGATAACGCTTTCCTTGAGAGGATTCGAGGATCTGTCAGAGAGGCACTTGACGAGGAGAGCTTCGAGCAAACTGTAAATACAATGCAGGAAGCGATGGAGGCACAAATCAATCAAGAAAACGTGCCGCAGGTGGTAAATGCAGCCGCAGATGCCTTTGGCATCACGGACACAGAACAGGAAGGCGTATTGCAGCACCTAATGGAAAGCGAGGATATGACTCGTTTTGGTCTTGCAAACGCGGTAACAAGGCAAAGCACTGACAGCGAAAGCTATGAACGTGCAACAGACCTTGAGGAGATCAGCTATCGAATGCTGACAATGCCCAATAACCAATGGGAAAGAATGAATCAAATAGCAGCTTAACGCTGACTACACACAAAAAATTTTTAATTAACAAGGAGTAATGAAAATATGTATAACAACAATGATAACGCAATGGTAGAAAAGAAGAACTTTATGCTTCCCGAAATGCTTGAGGGTGAATTCACAAGCGAAGAGCTTGCTGATGACTATGATGGATTGCAGCTCAGTTTTCAGCGAGTGAAGATCCCTGCGGGCGGTGCTTTGCAGTTTGAGATCCCCAGCGACGATCCCGAAAACCCCGATTACACCAAGTATATTGAGGGTGTTATTTTGCACTCTCATCAGACCGGTGCTTATTGGCCCGAAGGATCTGAGTACGATGATTCGGTTACCCCTCTTTGCTCGTCTGTTGACGGCAAGGTTGGCTGCGGAACTCCCGGAGGCTCTTGCGCTCTTTGTGAGCTGAATCAGTACGGAACTGCAACGGACAGCAAGGGCAACCAAGCCAAGGGTAAGGCGTGCAAGAATATGCGTCATTTGTATATTCTCCGCGATGGCGAATATATGCCGATTCTTCTCGCACTTCCTCCCACAAGCCTTCGTCCTTATTCCGACTTCATCAATGCCTGCTTTGTAACACGCCGCCGTCCTACTTACGCCAGCGTGGTACAGATCGGACTTAAGAGAGTTGAGGGCGCTAACACTTACAGCGTGGCAACTTTTAAGAAGGTCTGTGATTTTACAGGCGAGGAGCTTGCAAAGGTCAAGGCGTATGCTACCGGCTTCCGTGAGCAGATCAAGGGAATGCTTCAGACACGTGCCGCTGATGCGATGAGCCGTTCGGACGCAGAGCCGTTTTATGAGGACTCTACCTATCAGACACGAGAGAATGGCAATCATTTTGAGATTTCCAGCAATGATATCATTGACGGAGACAAAGATGACCTGCCTCTCTAAAAGATAATGCTGTGTAAGCCTTACATAGCATAAGAAATCAGGGATACCGTTAGCCTTTTAGCAAACGGTATCCCTTTTTTCACTTTGGAGGAAAGGAATATGGATGTACGCCCATTAACAAAAAAGCATCAACAATTTGCAGAAGAAAATCATGATTTGGTGTATGCCTTTCTGAACAAGAAGAAGTTGCCCGAGACCGTTTTTTACGACGTGATCATTTTCGGTTATCTTCGTGCTGTGCAGGAATATTGCGATTGTCCACGACTCCACAATTACAAGTTTTCAACTCTTGCGTGGAAGCGTATGCAAAGCTCTCTATCAAACTATTATTCCTATATAAACAGCGCAAAACGAAGCGCTCACGTTGTCAGTCTTGACGAGCCTGTTGGGAGTGAGAACGGTCTGCTATGGGAAGAAATCGTTTCCTATCAAAGCAATATGATGGAAGAGTTTGAAATGGAGCTTCTGCTGCATAACTTGGCTACGGCTTTACCGGAACGCGAGATGCGGATCATACGGATGAAGGTGGATGGCAAGCGAATGCACGAAATTGCAAAGGCTGAGCATCTGACGTTTCGCCAAATCAATTCTATTTTGCTTGATGCTTACCCAACGATAATAAAAACTCTCTACGGTTAGCTCGTAGAGCGATTGGAGGTTAAACAGAATGAAAAAGACGATATCTATCACAGGACAAGTTGTATTTCCACTCAGAGAGGGTTCAAGAGCGATCATTGCCTACGGCGGTGATTTTATTTATACCTCTCGTGTGGTAGATATTATTGAGGTGAGCGAAGATTATGCTCACTTCGAAACAATGAACTCTGTATATAAGGTGGCGTTTGTGCCGCAAACCACATTTGCACCATTACCAATAACATTGGCTAAGTGTGCATAGAAAGGAAGACTGCTATGAGTAAAACAGCTACTTGGCAAATAAGTAACAGCGTATTTCTGGATTGGTTTCAGCTCAAGGAACTGCTTGAATATCGTATAGAAGCACTGATCGGACGAAATATACGCCCCGTGCCGTTTCAAGACGGTGATTATTGGGACGTGAGGACCGACGATTACACGGAGCAAGAAATCAAGCTGCTGATCGAGGCTGCCAACGGAGACGAATACGACCAAGAAAACCATCCCGTTGATATAGACGGTATGGGAAACGGGTTAAACGACACCTTGGCACGAAAGCTTATTGCTGTTGAATTGCCCTTTGAAATCGACAGAACCTTGGTCGGCGAAACGGGAGTGTATTTTCTCAGCAACGAAGAACTCTACACAAAGGTTTATAAGTAAAATCCAAGGCACAGTCGCTTCGGCGGCTGTGCTAAGCAAAGGAGATGATTTTTTGAAAAAGAATGAAAACGATTTTAAGATCAGCGTAAGCTACAGAGGCAAGATTTACCTGTTTGACTACGGTTCTCAGGCTTACATATTTCACACGGGTATCTACAACGATATCCCAAAGAAATATGGACTCAAGGGGCTGAGGGAGTACACGAACTTGGTTCACACCTGTTACGTTGAAGATAGCAACAGAACCCCGCTTGGTGAGCTTTCGGATTACGTCGCGCAGCGATGGAAAAAGATGCGAAACAAGCACACAGACGAAATACTTGCCGAGTTTTACAACTATGCGATGTAGGAGGAAAAGAAATGAGTTTACTTGATAAGTTATCAGCGATAGAAATCAAACCCGATACCCGTATATCAGAAGCGGATCGTGAGTTTTGCCAGAAACATCAAAAGGCATACCTTGAGGCAAGAGATGCCCTCATATCAATTAAAAAACAGTGGAAAACTATCTACGATGCTCAAATGGCTGTTATGGAGCAAATATCCGGCAGTGAATATACAAAGGATCGGTACATTAAAGTTGAGGGGCTTTCCACGAGTAGCTTGAGCAATAAGATCGAGCTGTTACCGGAACTGTTCATTACTTCGCTCGTTACGTATTTCAACGATAAATACCACGTTTCCGTAAGTGTTGAGGCAGCAAAGAAGGCATTACTGCCCGAGTCACCCAAGTATGACTGGGAAAAGAGCCGCACAAAGGAGTATCACGAAAAGATGCGTGATTTCATCTTGCGCTATGAGGACGTGGTGGAGCAGATATTCGTTCAGCTCGGAGGACGCACGTTTGAGCAACGCGCACTTGACGAGCTAAAGGAAAAGTGCCACAAATTTGCGTGGAATCTATATCATAGCAAAGCTGAGTTTGAGGTCAGAAATGACACGATACAGTTCACAGGCTATGCTTGCAGCTATGACTCCTGGTTGAGCCGTTGTGTCTGGAAATTCAATGACGGTATGAGAGACGTTCTTCGTGGTCTTGCCCACTTTGAAACAAGACAGCTTGGTTATCTTCCCAAGGATATTGCGTTTCTTGTGAGCTATGACGACAAATGCTCATCCTCGTATGAGTTTGACTATGAGAAGCTCAAAAAGATCCGTATGTTCAAGAATCACCGTGTAGACGTCAAGTTCGCAAGCAAGGAGATTGCCCATCAATTCGCCGAGCAGTACCTCGGACTTGTAGCGTAGGAGGTGATATATTGTGAAGTATATTGCCCGAGACGAACGCATTCCGCAGGATAGGCGCCGCGAGCTGAATGACAAGATCCTGTACTTGATAGATGCCGATCTGGCAGAAGCATCAGGCGTTTCCCGTGAGGATATCTACAATGCTTACACGGGGGATGGCGGACTCCACGGTTTACAGCGTTCGGACTACGACAGCTATTCCGATTATAGTGACGCCAAGAAAGAGATCGAGAACGGACAATTCTTCACGCCACCGAGTATATGTCAAACGGTAGCCAAGTGTATCGGTGTAGGAAAAGGCGATCTTATCGCAGATTTGACCTGCGGTATAGGCAATTTCTTCAATTTTATGCCTACAGAAAATAATCTTTACGGCTGTGAATTGGATAACAAAGCCTATAAGGTCGCTCGTTACCTATATCCCGATGCCAATATCGTTAATCAGGATATCCGACTGTATCAGCCGGGTATCCTCTTTGATTATGTGCTCGGCAATCCGCCCTTTAATCTGAAATGGTGGATCGAAGGTAGCAAGGAAATTAAGTCCCAGCTTTATTACTGCATCAAGGCACACGAGCTGCTAAAGCCCTGCGGTATTATGGCAATCGTTGTTCCAAGCTCGTTTCTTTCAGACGATTTTATTGATGGAAACGTAATTGCGGATATGAATGCTAAATTTCGCTTTCTCGGTCAGTTTTCCTTACCCGAAAATGCCTTTAGTGCTATGGGTGTGCAGTCGTTCCCCACAAAGCTTCAATTCTGGCAGAAAAGAAAGGATGCTGAGGACGTTTCTATGCCGTATTGCACCGATTGCCCCACCTCTGTCACTTATGAGCTTACAGAGCGAATAAATGAGGCTAAGGAGGCACTTTCAAGCAGCAGAATGGATATTCTGAAGGCAACGGCACAAAACAAGGAAACGTCGGCAAGCTTTGCGTATCAGGTGGACAAAATGCTCTATCAGATAAGGGTGCATCCGCGTATATCTTCGGAGCATTCTCGCTGCTGCGCATACGTTCACCGCTTCTATACTGAGAAGCAGCCCGAAAGTATGCCGTATACCGAATGGTGCCGTGTGAGGTTGACCGAGGCGAAGGTGCTTTCCTATCTCAAAAAGGTGCTCAAAAAGCAAAACGAGCGACCGTCGGAGGACAGGATCGCCCTTGTAAAACGGGATTATGATTTCGTTTATAAGGGGTATTCCTATGCTTCAAGCCGTCAGCTCAGCGATCAAATGAAAAAGCCTGTGCCGATGTATCTTTTAGCCTCCTCGGACGGAGATAACGGATTTACGCCATACTCCAAGCTGATAGAAAGAAAGCAGCGTGAATATGCGATACAAAATCAACAGTTCTCGGATATGGTGCTTGATGATAACATTTCCCGCGCTCTTGACGAATTTACCCTATGGGACTCGGAGAACGAGGAAAAAATACACCTTAACGAAAAGCAAAAGAAGGATATCAATCTGATGCTCCAAAAGCGTTACGGACTGCTTCAATGGGAGCAGGGCTGCGGTAAGACGCTTGCCGGAATTGCCGTTGGTCTCTACCGTATGCAATATCAGAACGTGCATCACACTTGGGTTATATCCTCGGCAATCTCGATCCGAAACAACTGGGATATTGTTCTGAAGAATTACGGACTATCCTACGTGTTCGTTGAAGAGCTTTCCGACTTTGACTGTATCCAAAGGGGCGATTTCGTTATCATTACGTTGAATGCTTTGAGAAAATATCAAAAGCAGATCAAGCGTTGGGTACGCATACACAACGAAAAGCTTCAGCTAATATTTGATGAGAGCGACGAGATATCCAACGCATCGGGAGCGACGACCAAGGCGTGCCTTGATTGCTTCCGCCGCGTAAAATATAAGCTGTTGGAAACAGGCACGAGTACGCGAAACAATATCTCTGAGTTTGCTCCGCAGATGGAACTGCTCTACAACAATTCCTACAATATGATCTCTTGGTGTGACCGCATATACAAGAGAGATAAGGAAACCGGAGATTTGAATTCTGAGGAAAATGATTATTTCGGTATGCCGATTCCCGCATACAAGCGTGGGTATTCCTTGTTTTCCGCTTCTCACTTGCCTGAAAAGATAACCGTTTTCGGTGTTGGGCAACGAACACAAGACATCTACAATGCCGACGTTCTAAGCGAGATACTTGGCAAAACAGTCATTACCCGAACCTTTGAGGAAATCACGGGCAAGGACATACGGCGTATCCATCAGATTCCCGTGAAGTTCAGTGAGGCTGAGAAAGCCGTGTATCAGCAAGCAATCGAGAAATTTTACGAGATGCGTTGGAACTATTTTCAGTCTACCGGCAATTCCCGAAAGGACTCTATGATGATCCTGATGCAGCAGATCCTCACGCTCCTTCGTATCAGCGCGGCGCCAAGCTCTATGAGTGAATACGTAGGCGATACTCCCGTGAAGATCCAAAAAGTGCTTTCAATGGTAGAAGAATGGGACGATGAGATCGTGGCTATCGGTGTGCGGCACATTCCTGTGCTTGAAGAATACCGTAAGGCGATTGAGGAAGCATTCCCAGACAGACCTCTGTTCGTTGTCACGGGTGGAAATACCACCTTTGCCAAGCGGAGAGCGTTACGGAAAACCCTCAAGGAAAGCGGAAACGGAATTCTGCTTTGCACACAGCAGAGCTTACCCAGCAGCGTGAATTTTGAGTACGTCAACAAGATCGTCATTCCCGAGCTCCACTACAATAATTCCCGAATGAGTCAGTTTTATATGCGCTTTGTGCGATATACCTCTACCGAGTGGAAGGACATCTATTTCGTCACCTATGCCGGAAGCATAGAATCCAATCTTATGCAGATGGTTATGGCTAAGGAAAAGCTCAATTTGTTCATGAAGGGACAGGATGCAGATCTTGACGAGATCTATGAGAAGTTCGGCGTTGACTACAATTTGCCCTCGCTTCTGATGAGGCGCGAGGCGGACAGCGAAGGAAAGCTCCACATACGTTGGGGAGAACAAAATATAGCGTAAAGAAAGGAATGAAAATGAGTACGAATGAATTAAAAGTAGGCGACGTAGTTACCTACGAGTTTGTAACGAGAGAGGGCGGTCTTTGTTCCGCAATCGTTGAGATTTTGGAGCTGAAGCTTCAAAAACACGATAACCGTCCAATTGCAAATGTAAGGTTTCGCAAATCAATCTCCGACCATACGGGTAATAATTATTTTGATTATCTTGCGAGGATCGGAGGAACTATGTGGGCGAGCCAAGAATATCTCCATAAAACAACGGAGGTGCAGAATGGCTAAGATCAACAAGCAACACAAATGGGATACCTGCGTTCACGCTCTCTGTCCATTTGGCAGAGGCTTTGCGCTGTGCAGCTATGGAATGGAGGTCAGCGGAAAGGATCTTTCTGTGCGGGATTTTCCAATTTGTATGGATAAAGGCAAGTGTGTCAAGGAAGAATCAGAAAAGCCCAAAGAGGTGAGTAACAATGATGAATAAGAGTGGTATCCCTTGGTGTGATTTCTCGTGGAACCCGATCACAGGCTGTAAGGAAAAATGCAATTCCTGCTTTGCACATAAAATTGCAAAGAGATTGTCTGGCTCGATACGGATAAATATTGGAAGTCCTGATATTCAAAAGGATCTGAAAAACAGATTGTTTGTTCTTGAGAAGCCCTTCCATTCCGAAAGAGGTACTGTGTCATTGTTTCCCGCGGGCTTTGATCCTACGTTTCACCGATACAGGCTTGGTATGATTTCATATAAGCAAAAGCCCGCCAATATTTTTGTCGGAAGTATCGGAGATATGTTTGACGCATCTGTTCCAATGGAATGGATAACAGAGGTGTTTGAGGCATGTAAAAAAGCGCCCTGGCACAATTATCTATTTATGACGTGTAATCCCGGACGCTATACCGGGCTTGCTGACCAAGAGCAGCTGCCAACAGGGGACAACTTCTGGTACGGTAGCAGAATTGACTACAACCAAGAAGTTTTTTGCCGAGAGGGCTATCACACGTTTATATGGATAGAGCCGATAGAACGGTATGTGATCCCCGACGAGCTTCCACAGTCTGAGTGGATAATCATTGGTTGTCAACCTCTGCTCCCGAGCAAGCGAAATATAGCTGACAAAGAACACATTCAGCAATTTATAAGCAAGGTCGGCGATGTTCCGTTGTTTATGAAAAGCGATGACAACATGAAAGCGGTATGGAAGGATAAATTGATATGTGAATACCCTATCCTTCTTAAGCGACCGCCCGATAAGCCTATCCCCCATTGCAACGAGTGTAAGCACTGTCACAAATTGCAAGAAGGAAAACGCGGCATAAGACACACCTGCACACACAGAAAAATATTATCTAAGCATAAGGAAACAGGCGGACTTCATATTGATGGGCGTTATGCACGCACGTCACCGCCCTGGTGTCCGAGAAGATAAAGAAAGGATGTAAAATGAGAAACATATTAGATGAATTGTGGTACGGCAATATTACCCCATATTCTCAATGCAAAGTGAACACTCCCGAAATGAAAGAGCTTGCCGAGCTCATATCGCGGCATGAAGAGACCATTGAGAAAACTTTAAGTGCTGAACAGAAAGAGGTATTTGAGAAATACCATGAGTGTATGGATGAACTCACTTCAAAGTTCATTATTCAGGCGTTCAAGTACGGATTTCGACTCGGCTCAAGGCTGACGGCTGACGCATTAGCACCTAAACCGCTTGAGCGAGAGGGATAAGTGAATGAGAACATATACAAATCCCGAAGCGAACGGTTACTTAACAGAGGCAACAGCGTGTGGCAAAATCGTAAAAGAACTTGACAGACTGATCAACAAATACAAAAATGCAGTCAAACGTGAGGAAGCTGCCCGCAATGCGGAATTTGAGGAAGTTATGGGCTATCGAAGTGAGTATGAGATTCAGGAGGCGTATGGCTGGGAGTTTATAACCGAGGCACAATATGACCGTTACCTTGAACTCTTCCGTAAAGGAAAGGCTGCGCTTGAGGACCACGAAAAGACTGTCAACGAAATAACGCTCTCTATTCTCGAAAAAATGAGAGGAGATATTCGCACGGACCAAGCTCAATGGGAGTTTGAAGCCCTTACTCCGGAACAACAAGCTGCTGAGCGTAAGCGGGCCGAGGAAAGCAAAAAGGCTTGGAAAAAGAAAATTGCCGAGCTGAAGGAAAAGCGCGGCGAAATAGTGTCGGACGCATCTGCTTGAAAGAATATTAAAAACCCCTTGGCAGTTCACATTGAACTGTTCAAGGGGTTATTTTTTTACTTTTGTAAGCCCTTTGCCAACGCAATCAGGTTGTCGAGCTGTTCACTTGTTAGACGCTTGGCTATTTCGAATAATTCGTTAGCCTTGGACGGATTTGCAGAATCCATTTCAAAAAATTCGCTTGGAGTAACATCCAAATATTCGCAGATAAAGAAGAATCCCTCCAAAGAAGGCTTTGATTTTCCTGTTTCGATGTTATTTATATAACCCGCATTCTGACCGATCGACAAGCTCATATCACGAGCGGAAACACCTTTCTTTTCACGCAATCGCGCAAGCCTTAAAGCAAAATCTTTCACATCCATTTCATCACCTCACAACCTTTTTATAATATTATACCCCACACACCACCGAAAAATATTTGTTGTTGGGCTGTAATTCTCTTGAAATGTTGGTTGAAAAGTGATATAATAGATAAAATGTTAGAAATTAACCCACAAGGAGCAAGTATGAAGCCATATACCGTATCTTTGTTCGGGCATAGGGATTTTTACGGACACAGACAGTTGGAAGAACGGCTGATACCGATACTCCGAGAGATGATTCGCAAACATGAGTTTATAGAGATCTATATAGGTCGTGACGGCGAATTTGATGTCTATGCTGCGACCATTATTAAGCGAGTGCAGAGAGATTATGACGATTATCACGCCATAGAATTTAACCTTGTTTTGCCGTATCCAAAGAAGGATATGGATGCCTTTGAAAAATACTATGACAGAGTGAATATTCCGATCAGCGCACACCCGAAGCTCGCTATTACGAAAAGAAACGAATGGATGGCAGAACAGTCGGACCTTATACTCTGTTATATCGAGCGTGAAAGCGGCGGAGCATATAGAGCCGTACAGTATGCCAAGAAGTTAGGAAAGGAGGTAATCAACCTTGCTGAAAAAAACAAAGAAGATGAAATGGAATAGCAGGCAGGTCAAGCAAGATGTGCTTACCACCTATCGTCGCATAACTTGGAAAATATGGGTGTATCTCAAAGCCAATCCCGATGTGCTTGCCGAAAATAACAATCAAGAAGTATATGATGAGGTTGCAAGGATACAAACAGATATATACCTGCGCCGCAATCCCGATCAGACGCGCGAAGAAGCATTTAGTACGCAGGACTTCCTCTCGGACTTGGAGGCAAAGTATCATGCCGAAGATTATTATTTTGAACAAGAGCTGATGGACTTGTTCAGACCAAGCGTAGAGCATAATAAAGCATGGGGCGCAAGGATGTTCTTGGAACTGTTCTTTTACTCGGGTATGCCGGAGAGCTATACGAAATCGGTGCACCAAATGGTAATTGATGAAGAATAAACGTAGAAGTTTGATTATGTAGGAAGGATAGTAAACAGGAACAAGAAACCAATAAAAACAAAATAATTGTGTGGTATAAAACTCTATCTGTATCGGAGGTTTAGGGATTATTCGCAAAGATTTGGTAAAATAATAGTACCAAGACCTAACGTAAGGAGAGTGTTTTATGAAAAAAATTGTAACGTCAAAGAAAATAAAAGACTTTGAAATCTATTTAAGAAACGAGGAAAGGAGTAAAGCAACGATAGAAAAATATATGCGTGATGTGAGATGTTTCATATCGTTTGTTGGTGATACGGAAATTGACAAGCAGAAAGTACTCGATTATAAAAACAAACTTAGCGATGGATATGCTGTGGCAAGTGCCAATTCTATGATAGCAGCATTGAACTGTTTTCTTCGCTTTTGCGGTTGGCATGATCTTTGCGTTAAGCAGTTCAAAGTGCAAAGAACCATTTACTGTCCCGAGGAAAAGGAGCTCACCCGTGAGGAGTATGTTCGTTTGCTTGAAGCGGCAAGCAGAAAGAACAATGAGAGACTTAACCTTATCATTCAGACGATTTGCGGAACGGGCATTCGTGTAAGTGAACTTGAATATATCACCGTGGAGGCGGTACAAAGGAGCGAGGCTGTCGTTAATTGCAAGGGGAAGAACAGAAAAATATTTATTGTTCCCGAATTAAGAAAAAAACTGCTCCGTTATGCAAAGGAGCAGAGGATATGTAGTGGAACGATATTTATAACCAGAGGCGGAAAACCGGTCAGCAGGCATCATATTTGGAAGGAAATGAAGGCACTTTGTGAGCAGGCGAATGTACCGCCAAGCAAGGTATTTCCACACAATCTTCGTCATCTTTTTGCTCGTACCTTTTACGGTATTGAAAAGGACATTGCCAAACTCGCAGATATACTGGGACACGCAAGCATCAACACGACACGTATTTATATAGTAACCACCGGTGCGGAGCACAAGCGCAAAATGGAGCATATGAGGCTCATCATATAAAGAAAAAAAATCCCGATGCGAACACACCGAGACCAAAGACAACATAACGAGAGTTATGTTATTAAAAACTGGTAATCGTTGCAAAAGAACAATGAAGCAAAGCAAAAAATGAGCGCAACAAAAAGCCTTTCGCCATAATTTTTTGAAAAATTTATACGAAAGGCATTTTTGTCATGCAATTTTTTGTATCAATTTTAATAAAATTTCATTGTGAGCTTATAAATTCTGCCGAACCTATTGATTTTTAAGTGATTTTGTGGTATAATCTCCTATGTATCTGGAATTTGTCGGATACCTAATATCACATAACTCTCGTTATGTTATTTTGAAGGCGACATAACTCTCGTTATGTCGCTTTTTACTTAGTGGACGGCATATTTATTAAGCTTCCTATGTAAATAGGAAATTTTTTAGGAATGTTTTGTAGTGTTCACTAATTGCCTTCTTGTTAATTTAGAAAATTTATCGGTTGCATGTGAAATGGAGGGGATAACCGAATGAGGTACGAAGCGGAAATAAAAGAGTTTCTGATTGAAAATGCCATACATCTTATTGCCGAAGGCGGCTTTGAAAAAGCGACAACTAAGGAACTTACTTACTGCGGAGGTCATCTGCCGGATTTCAAGATGAACGAGGTATATATTTACCGTTTTTTCGGTAGCAAGGAAAAACTATACGAGACAGCTTTTGTTCGATTGGATTCGGAGCTTATTCAAGCCTTTAAGAACGGTACGGAAATCGTCGGTGGCTTTGGTGGTGACATTAAGCGCAAGTTAAATGAATTTTTCATTTTAGCTTGGCGGTTCATCTTGGGTAACGAAGAGCGTTGCCGTTGCTATGTTAGATATTACTATTCGATCTATTTCAAAGGTGATTCCCGAATGTCTCACAAGAAACTTTTCGAGGGAATCATAACGGAAGTGACTCCGATCTTTAAAGAAGAGGCGGACGTCGAAGCTATATTACACAGCGTTTTTACCGCAATGTTTGATTTTGCCATTCGTGTGTATAACGGTGAGCTTGAGGATAGTGATATTAACAGACCCCATATCTTCAATGTGCTCTACTGTATGATGGCGACATATTTCAAGGAGTCGGTAAAAGCGTCGTAGATTGCGTAGGAGACTGAATTGAAAAAGCAAGAAGAAGCAAAGAAAATCGAACAAAAAACTGAAAGCAAGGTAGTGTATATTGCTGCAAGCACAAATACTTGTATTTCTTGTGGCAGAGAAATACCTGAAGGTATATTTGTCTGTATGGAGTGCGAGCAGGGATTGTTTCGTCCGAAATGTGTGTTTTGTAATACACCCCTACAAAATGGGCAATCCGTTTGTATGAAATGCAGCGATATGTTCTTGCGCAGAAAACCTTAATTGAAAGTCCACACATATTTATCATTGTAATTTTAAGAGAGGAGGATAGCGATGCCCAAAAACAGAAAAGAATCTGACAATAAACTCATTAAGGGCGCGATGATTGCGGGCACCGCAATAGCAGGATTTTTTGCGCTTGTAGGGCAAAAGATATATAGAGGCATAAAGTTTGATAAGGTAATTGGTAAGGATGATCCAAACGCTACCGTCAAACGCATCAATAATATGAAGCGAGTTGCTGTGATGATTGGATTGGCAATTCTCATCCTTATTATAATTATGCTACTGCTCCGTGGTTGTCAAGGCGGCGAGCCACCACACGGTTCTGTCGATATTCCCGGTAACGTCATAGACCCTCAGCCAACGGAGATAACGCCAAAGGCAGATTTGGAGTTTAATAAGGACAATGCCGAAGAAAACCTTTCGTTTGACGTAGAGGGGATGAACGGCGGAGATAGTGAGAGTATTCTTTACCGCGTAGTGGCTACATACAATTCGGATTTCGTTTTGAAATACGATATGACGATCCGTGAGGATGAAGAATTTCAAAAGCTTGCTGAAATACTGAAAATTAAGGTTGAGCTTATGAAGACAGACGGTGATGCGCTTTTGTATGACGGTCTGCTCTCCGATATGTCGGCTATTGAAATTGCTCTGATTGCCGACAAGGATACCACAACCGAGTATCTGTTTCGTATCACTATGTATCTTGATGCTCCGCTTAGTGAGCAGTATTATGGACAAAAGTTGATAGCCGATATGTCTTGGTGGATCGAAGAGCAGGACAATATTTCGATTGCCAACAACGAATTTACTACTGTCTCCAAAACGACACCGCCCGATCCGCCTGCCATAACACCGAATTTAAGCTTTATCACGAAAAATGAAGGCGATAACACCGCATTTGATATGCGGCATATTATGAACGGCGATAGTCAGACAAGATATTTTGCCTTTGAGGTAACTCACGGCGAAGATATAAAGATGGGTATTCAAAACGCCATTGTGACTGACAGCAAGCTGAAGGAAGTGCTGAATGTCAAGGTTGAACTTGTTGGAGAAAACGGAAACACCACGCTTTACGAAGGTTTGTTGAAAGATCTTACCGTAGAACATACCCTCGCCCCAAACAACAGCAACAAGACAACAGTTTATTATAAAGTCACGGTCACAGCGAACGGCTTGACCGAGGCATACTGCGAGACGAAGATCGTTTGTGATCTCTCGTGGTCGCTGATCGGAACGACGGAACAGCTTAAGGTTCCCAACAATAGCTTTATTGCTTACTATAAGCCCGTAACACCACCCGATCCCGTTGTTACTCCCGATTTGATTTTTGTCGTGAAGAACGAGGGCGACAACACAGCTTTCGATATGAAGGATATCGAAAACGGCGACAGCCAAACAAAGTATTTTGCTTTTGAGGTTACTCATGGCGAAGATATTAAGGTTGCTATCAAAAATGCCATTACCGTTGACAGTAATCTTCGAGACGTATTGAAAGTGAAGGTAGAGCTTGTAGGTGAAAACGGTAATACCACTCTCTACGAGGGTCTGCTAAAGGATCTCAGTGTTGAACACACACTTGCTGAGAACGCAAATGACAAAACGACAGTTTATTATAAAGTAACTGTTACCGCAGATTGTTTGACAGAAACATATTGTGAAAACAAATTGGTGTGCGACTTGGTATGGTCGCTCGTCGGAACGACCGAGCAGCTTAAAGTATCCAACAATACTTTTGTTGCTTACGACAAGCCCGTAACCCCTCCCGATCCTCCGCCCCCTCCTGTGATTACTCCCGATTTGAAATTTATCGAGAAAAACGAGGGTGATAACACAGCCTTCGATATGAAGGATATTGAAAACGGAGATAGTCAAACAAAGTATTTTGCTTTTGAGGTGACTCACGGCGAAGACATTAAGGTTGTGATCAAGAATGATGTTGTTCTTGACAGCAAGCTTAATGAGGTTATCAAGGTTAAGGTTGAACTTGTGGGTGAGAACGGAAATACAATTCTGTACGAGGGATTGTTGAAAGATCTTACCGCAGAACATATTCTTCCTAAAAACGATAGCAATAAAACAACTGTATATTACAAAGTTACCGTTGTTGCTGACGGTTTGACTGAGGATTATTGTGAAGCAAAGCTTGTTTGCGACCTCTCTTGGTCACTTAGTGGAACAAGTGAGCAGCTTAAAGTGCCGAGCAATAGCTTTGTTGCCTACGATAAACCTGTTACTCCGCCCCCTCCACCGCCCGAAACAGCAACATCTATCGAGCTTACTGCAAAGGATGGGTATGAAAATATCCCCTTTGATGTAAAAAATATGCTTCCCGGTGACATGGCGACACAATATTATTGTGTTTCGGTTACCCATAACAAGAGCGAGTCTGTCCGTTTTTATATCAATGTTGACACGACTCAAAAGCTCTCAAATGTACTTAGAGTAAAAATCGAGCAACTTATCCCCGATGCGGCGGATAAGATTCTGTATGATGGGTTGATGAAGGACTGCACCGCAGTTGATGTGAGTGTTACAGCTACTTCTGAAACAATTACTCCCATTTATTATCGTATAACCGTTTATACCAATGGCGCAGAGGTTGGCAACGAATATGTGGGCGAAAGCCTTACCGCTGATTTCTCGTGGCAATTACAGTAAAGGAGGAAAAGGTATATGAATGAGCAACAATTAAAGAAAAAGTTAACAGTGATGATCGTAACCGTCGTCCTCCTTTCCATAGGACTCACGCTTACCAGCTTTGCTTTAGCTACCTCTATCGCGCAAGTTCGCAACAATCGTTTTGCCATGAGTATGGGCGTGGAGCTCACCATCAATGACGGCAAACCTGTTGTAGATGTAACCGATATGGTTTTTGCACCGGGAGAAACCTACCAAAGTGAGTTTCCTATTGCAAATCTCGGTACATTTGACGTGTGGTATCGCGTGTATTTCACCGATGTAGAAGGAGTGCTGAAGGATTACATAACAGTCACAATTAAAGAAGCCGATGGAACGGTTCTCTGCAAGGGAACAATGAGCGAACTCGGTTCCAACAAGGTTGCGGTAAGCTCACTTGCCGCCGGAGAGAAAAAAACACTTACCATTGAATTTTATTTCTCGTCCGAGGCGGGCAACACCGCACAAGGACAGTCGGTATCCTTCAACATTACCGCAAATGCAACGCAAAAGCAAAATAATCCCGATAAGGATTTCGGTAATTGAAGGAGGAACGAATGAAAAAAGCATTACAAATTACAAAAACGGTGTTAGTGTGGCTTGTAGTCGCCTTCGCCGTTGGAATGATGATATTCACATTGATTTCGGTAAGCACGTTTGATAAAACGGATAGAAACATATTTGGCTTCAAATTCTTCATCGTAACGAGTGATTCAATGTCAGCCACCGATTTTGACGCAGGAGACATTGCGATCTCAAAGAATGTTGATCCGAAAGTGTTAAAGGAAGGTGACATCATTACGTTCTTGTCGCAGGATCCTGATAGCTTCGGCGAGATTATCACACATAAGATCAGACGTTTGACGACCGATGCAAACGGTCGCCCCGGTTTTATCACCTACGGTACAACAACGGATACGGATGATAAAACTGTTGTTACGCACGAATACGTTGTCGGTCAATACATTGGCAAGATACCGAAGGTAGGTACGTTTTTTCAGTTTCTTAAAACGACACCCGGCTATATTATTTGTATTCTTGTTCCTTTTCTGCTTCTTATTCTTTCTCAAGGACTTAATTGCATCCGTCTGTTCCGTCAGTACAAGAAAGAACAAATGGAAGAAATGAACGCCGAGCGAGCAAAGATTGAGGAGGAACGCGCCGAAAGCCAGCGCATGATGGCGGAGCTTCTTGAACTGAAAGCACAGCTTGCCAAACAAAACCAATCTGATGGAACACCCTCAGCACCTATGTCCGAGGTGAGTGCGGAAAGCACAACGGACGAAACATAAAAGATGTTTAGCAGAAAGCCTGCTTTACATAGTTAGTCTAACAAAAAATATGCCAAAAAGGAGGTAAGAAAAAATGACTAACACAAAGACAACCAAGCGCTCACTTCTCGCAAGCGTCATGGCACTGTTCCTCTGCTTCACGATGCTGCTCGGGACGACATTCGCTTGGTTTACAGACAGCGTTACCAGCGCAAACAATATTATCAAAGCTGGTAATCTGGACATCGAGCTTTATCACAGCGATAAGGCAATAACCGATGAAAAGGTTGGCGAAAGCACCAAGCTTTTCGACGAAGTAGCTCTTTGGGAGCCCGGCGTAATGGTATGGGAAGAGCTTACAGTTAAGAATGAGGGCGACCTTGCTCTTAAGTATCAGCTTACTCTCAACGTGCTTGAGGCAACCGAAATCGACGGTGTATCCTTTGCATCTATGTTGAAGGTTGCACTTGTTGACGATGGATTTGAGTACACCCGTGAGAACGTAGAGGCTATTGCAGCTGACGAATGGCAGGATCTTGCAACCTTTACTCTTGCAGGTAAGCTTGACAAAACAGAAAATGACGTTTACGGAATCGTTATCTGGTGGCAGCCCTCCGATAATGACAACCTGTTCAATATGAACAATGGCAACAAGGGCAAGGAAGTTAGCGTTCAGGTTGGCGTAACCCTTCTCGCTACTCAGCTTGAGGCTGAAAACGATGCATTTGGCAACGATTACGATGAGGACGCATGGGTTGAGGGCTATAAGGTTTATAGCGCAGAAGATCTTAATGCAGCTATCGCAAACGGCGAGACTGAAATTGCTCTGATGGCTGATGTAGAGCTTGAAGAGCCTATCGTAATTCCCGCACCCGCAGTGGCTACATACTCTGCAAGAAATGCGGTTGTTATCGACCTTAACGGCAAGACCATCACCGGTGCGGTTGGACGCGATGCAGAGGGTAACCGTGTCCACGTTATTGTAAACAACGGCAACGCGGTAATCAAGAACGGTACCGTCACTTCCGCTGGCGTTAACGGCGGTTCTGCTATCTATAATGCTGAAGGTGCAACCTTGACCGTTGAGGATGTAATCCTGAACGGTGCACCTCAGGAAGGCGAAACTTGGCCCTCCTACACCGTTAACAACTATGGCACTTTGACTGTGACCGATAGCTCTATTTACGGCGTGCAGGGTATCATCGCTACTAACAATACTGCCAACACAACAGTTAATAACGTAATTGCTTACAGAGATGGTTGGAGCTCCGGTCATGTGTTCTACACCTCCTCCACCGCTAAGGTAACCGTTAACGGCGGCATCTACACCAACGACGGCAATGGTGTCGACGGCACGTTGATTTATGGCGGCGAAACCGTTATTAACGGCGGTACCTTCATTCTTCAAGAGGGTACGTACTTTGCATTGTTCGCAGACTCGAAGCTGACTGTTAATGACGGCGATTTCTCCAACATTAAGAGCGTTCTTGCTTGGGGCGGTGCTATGACTGTTAACGGCGGCACCTTCGGCTTTGATCCTACTGCTTATGTTGGCTCCGGCTATAAGGCTACCGAAGCAAACGGCGTTTGGACTGTTGCATTCCCTCAGGAATCTTTCGATGCTCTGATTGACGGCGCTGCTGATGATGCCACCATCGAGATTCCTGCTGGTACCTACACTTTCCCCGCTGCCGATTTGAAGGCTGGTCAGACCCTGAACTGTGCTCCTGGTACTGTTTTTGAGGGTGCCAAGTTGAATGCTAACGGTGCTACCATTGTAGGCGCTACCTTCTCTAATGCTGCACAGTCTAATACTGTTAATGGTATCTATAAGGATTGCACCTTTACTGGCAGCAACGGCTTGCGTTGGGGCTATGCAGGTGATGTTGTCGTATTTGAAAACTGTGTCTTCAGCGGTTCTACGTATGGCGTCCATTTCGATGGTGGCGCAACTAAGGTTGTCTTCAAGAATTGCACTTTCAGCGGCTTCAACGCTATGGCTGGTTCTATTGAGCTGGTTACCTTTGAAGGCTGTACCTTTGTTGCAAACGGTAAGAGCAACTACAACGGCATCAATATGTGGGGCAACACTGAAATGACCAACTGCACCTTCGTCTTTGACGGTACTGCTGATTACGAGTGGATCGACCTCTGCGCTGGAAATACGTATGCTACCTTCACCAACTGTGTTGTGACCGATGGTGAAAAGGAGTATGGTGTCGAAGAATACGTATCTAAGCGTGAGAATAGTGGTGTTATCACTGTTGATGGCAAGCAGATTGTCCACAATGCTTCCGCTCTGCAATACGCAGTTGATAATGTTGCTGATGGTACCACCATCGCTCTCGGCGCTGACATCGCCGGCGACGTAACTGTTGCTCAAAAGCCTGATGTCAAGATCACCATTGATGGCAACGGCCATGCCTTCGCAGGTGTACTCCTTGTAGACGGTAAGTCCGCAACCTACACCACTGCAGGCTTGACCATCAAGAGTGTGGTATTCAAGTCTGAGACCATTTCCGCTGACGCTTGCATTCAGTTGGGCAATGGCACCAATGAAACCCGTTACACCTGCAACGTAACTGTTGACGGTTGTACCTTTGACGTTCCCGGCGCAGTTGGCGTTAAGTCCTACACCGGCGGCGACAAGAACGTGATCATCACCGGTTGCACCGCGACCGCAAATACCCACTCTCTTGCTCAGCTCAAGGGTGTTGATGGCGTTCTGGTAGAGAACTGCAAGGTTTATTCTAAGAATGGTATCAACTTTAACAACAGTGACAATGTTATTGTGAAGGGTTGTGAAGTTGATGTAAAGGGTTATGCAGTTCGCTTTGGCGAAAGCTCCGGTGGCACAGGTGCTGCTGAAACTTATAAGATCGAAAACTGCACTCTGAAGTCCCAGAATGATGATGGCGATGCTGCCGTTGTTCTCCGTGGTACTGCAGACAATTCGACCCTGACTATCGTGAACACCACCATTGTTGGAACTCCCGATATCCAGAATACTGCTACGAACGCAAAGGTCGTGAAGTAATTCCCCCCGCCACCCAACCCCTTCGGGGGTTGGGCGGCAATTAAAGCGCATAAGATTTGTGCTTGTGCGTTTTAATTGCCGTTGAAAACGACAAATGTTAGCCAACATCAACAACAATAGGAGGTAAAAGAATGACTAACACAAAATCCACAAAGCGTGCATTGCTTACAAGCGTTTTGGCTTTGTTCCTTTGCTTTACAATGCTGCTTGGGACGACATTCGCTTGGTTCACCGACAGTGTGACAAGCGCAAACAACATTATCAAGTCGGGCAATCTTGATATTGAGCTTTATCATAGTGACGATAAAGCAGATCGCGCAAAAGTCGATAACACTACGGTGCTATTTGACGATATTGCCCTTTGGGAGCCCGGTGCAGTTGTTTATGAGACTTTGGAAGTTGTAAATGAGGGTGATCTTGCACTCAAATATCAGCTTGCTGTCAATGTAACGAATGCAACGGCAAACGCCAATGGCAACACGCTTTCAAATATATTGAAAGTGGGAGTTATCGAGGGCGGTGCTACCATCACCGATCGCGTTGCTTTGATTGGTGCGGTAGATGAGTGGATGTCACTCTCTTCATTCGTTGAGGCAGGCGATCTTGTCAATAAAAACGAGAGCGACATATACACGGTCGTAATCTATTGGGAGCCGAGTGAATACGATAACGATTACAATATGAACAACGGTAAGGGTGATCCCCTTACGCTTGATATCGGCGTAACACTCTTTGCAACTCAGCTTGCTGCCGAAATGGACTCGTTTGATGAAAATTACGACAAGGACAGCGCAGTTGCTACCGTTGCAGAAGCTGAAGCCATGATGGTTGAAAACAAGGATGTTACCTTGGCAGGCTGTAATGAGCCCGATAGCGTATTGAATGTTCCCGCTACTTATACAGGCACGTTGACTTTGGTGAATACTAATGTCAAGTCCGTACAGGCTGAAAAAGATGCAAACATTGTTGTTCTTGGCAATGTAACAGTCGATGCTAATGGTAGTGGTATCGCTATGATGGCTTTGGATACGGATGCATTTGACGGTTCCGCAATTTCCGCAAACGGTGTACTTAATATTTCCGGAAGCGGTAAACTCACTGCTATTGCGGCTGATGTAAACGGTGCCTCCGGTATCGGAGGCAAGAATGCCACCGAAATCAATATCGAGGGTGTTACTATTGATTACGTTTCGGGTAGCTTTGCTTATGGCGTAGGTTCTGATACAAAGTATTATAAGGATGCTCCTGAAGGCGGCGCGGCAATCGGTTCCGATATTGACGGCGCGGTTATCACCTTGAATAACGTAATTGTAAATAAGGCAATCGGCGGTTCTAAGGCAGCTGGTATCGGTGCTCGTTTCCACAAGGGCGTTACCGTTAATATTGTTGATTCCGCTATTGCATATGTAGAGGGCGGTGTTTCTGCCGCAGGTATCGGTGGTAGCCGTGTAAGCAACGGTGCAACCGAGAACGGAACGACCATTAACATCAGCGGCTCTACAATCAACGCAAAGGGCGGCGTATATGGCGCAGGTATTGGTTCGGGCTATGATACCCACTGCCAATCCGTTCAGCCTTTGTGCACCATTAACATCGACGATTCGATCATCACCGCCGAGGGTGGACAGCATGCAGCAGGTGTTGGTACGGGTTATCACAACGCAGCTCTTGATGGTGTGATTAAGAACAGTACTGTAAATGCAAAATCCGGCGAGATGTGGTATAAGGATAGTTATACTTGCGCTCAGAACATCGGATTTGGTGTTGTAGATCCGGCTCGTGAGGGACAGCAGACCGATAGCAAACTCGTTAATAATGGAGTAGAAATCAGAATTCCTGCGCCCGGAAAAGCGGCTATCGTTTCTTCCGCTGACGAGTTGAAAGCGGCTCTTGCCAGTAAAATTCCCAATATCTTCCTTTCCGCAAACATTCAGCTGAATGAAAATATGGATGTTTTAGCCAATACGATCATTAACGGTAACGGCTACTCTGTTTTTCGCGCTGACGGAACGGCATTGATGACTCTCTCTGAAGATGAAAGTTCTACTATCTATACTGGTGCTATGTTTACCGTAAAGAGCGGAGCCACATTAACTCTTGAAAACGTGGTTGTTGACGGTGGTGCCATCTGGACCGGTGAAATCAATGAGGTTCTTCAGAGAGGAACCGTTAACGCAGGTGTTACCGCAACCGGTGCTCTCGTTTCTACCGAGGCTAATGCTCATCTCGTACTCAACGAGGGCGCAGTACTTCAGAACAATGATGGTGCAAACGCGGTTTCCCTCAATACCCGTGCAGGATGCACTCTTACCATAAACGGCGGTGAGATTATCAACAACCATTCCGCAGCAGGTGCGATCTGGGGCGGCGGTGCAATCACCCTCAACGCTGGTAAGATCAACGGCAATCACGGCGGCATCGGCGGCGCAATTCGTGCCGTAACAAACATTGGTACGCTCCTTACGATGAACGGCGGCGAGATAAACCACAACTATTCCGACGGTAACGGCGGCGCTATCTGGGCAGGCTCGAGTAGCAGTAACAACGTGTACGTGCTGAACGGCGGCGAAATGGCTTATAACTATTCCGCAACGACCGGCGGTGCTATCTACGCAGGATACTACGAGACCGTTAAGATCGGCGGAACCTTCAAGATGCACGACAATAGCTGTGCCGCGGATCTCGGCGCTGAGATCCGATTCCACGATCACGCAAGCCTTGTTATGACGGGCGGTGAGGTTTCCAATGAGGCGGATAACGCATTCTACCTCAACAACAACTCCGCTTCCATCACCGGCGGTAAGTACGTCGGCAACTTCGGCTACAGCGGCGGCTTGGGTCTTACCCTCGGCGAGGTAGAGATTGACGGTGTTATCACCTACAATCTTGCCACTAACCATAATACCGCATATCTTGCGGCAGAATTCGGCAACTTCAAGTTCACTATAAACGAGACCGCTTCCAACTTTGCTCAGTTCAACTTCAAACCTGCGGAAGGATACATCTACACCGAAGGCGATGAAGCAAAGCTTGTTTGCATGAACGATGGTTATGAAACCTATTGGGATGCATCTACAAGCACCTTTAGACTTCAGGCAAAATAATTATTTTCAGTCCGTCCTATCCCTTTTTGTGAGGGATAGGCGGCGATCAAAGGGTATAAATCCGTTTGTGCCTTTTGATCGCCGAAGACTAAGACAACGACGGTGAAATGCCGAACGGAAAGGAGACAATATTATGCAACTTTCACAAATGGCAAATCTGCACTACGGGGGGGGGTATAGTCACTCTCGGACTGTGCACATTGCACAACCACCCGAACGGAATTAAGGTTCGTTAAAAACCGCCTTTTGGTTCTCTCAGCATAGCCAAAATGTCGGTTCGCATATATGCTGAAAGAAACTAAATAGGAGGTCTTTATGACAAAGACAAGAAACACAAAGTCTGCTCTGTTGACAAGCATTCTTGCACTGTTCCTCTGCTTCACGATGCTGCTCGGGACGACATTCGCTTGGTTCACAGACAGCGTTACCAGCGCGAATAATATTATCAAAGCTGGTAATCTTGACATCGAGCTTTATCACAGCGATAAGGCGGTAACCGATGACAAGGTTGGCGAGAACACCAAACTTTTCGACGAAGTAGCTCTTTGGGAGCCCGGTGTAATGGTATGGGAAGAGCTTACAGTTAAGAATGAGGGCGACCTTGCTCTTAAGTATCAGCTTACTCTCAACGTGCTTGAGGCAACCGAAATCGACGGTGTATCCTTTGCGTCTATGCTGAAGGTTGCGCTTGTTGACGATGAATTTGAGTACACCCGTGAGAACGTAGAGGCTATTGCAGCTGACGAATGGCAGGATCTTGCAACCTTTACTCTTGCAGATAAGCTTGACAAAACAGAAAATGACGTTTACGGAATCGTTATTTGGTGGCAGCCCTCCGAGAACGACAATGTGTTCAATATGAACAATGGCAATAAGGGCAAAGAAGTAAGCGTCAAGGTTGGCGTAACGCTTGTTGCAACTCAGCTTGATGCCGAAAACGATGCGTTTGGTAACGATTACGACAAAGATGCTATGTATTCTGATGCTGCGGATGTTTGGGATGGAACCGTGGACACCGCATGGTATAACGATACAGATACGATATTCACTTTGTCAACGGCTGAGGAATTTGCCGGATTTGCTGAACTTGTAAACGAAGGAAATAAATTTTCTGGTAAAACCGTCGAGCTTGAATCTAACATAGATTTTAATGGCGAAGAATGGACTCCTATCAAAAATTTTGCAGGTACTTTGAAAGGTAACGGAAATGCCGTCAGCAATTTTGAAATCGATGCAACAGCGGGTCATGCCGGTTTCTTCGATGTATTGGAGTGGGCAACGATTGAAAATTTAACGTTGAGTGACATCACCGCAACTGTTGGTAACTACCGCTTTGGCGTACTTTCACGCAGCATTAACCAGACTAACGTAGATAATGTTACAGTTAAAAACGTAAACGTTACAACTGCTGGTTCTGAGGCTTTTGTTGCGGGCTTGTTCTGTCAGGGTACCGTTAACTCTAATATGGAGGTTAATAACTGCACCGTTGAGAATTTTACCGTTAATGCGGAAAATGGTGCGATGATAATCGGCGGTATTACGGGTTTTGTTCAGAAAAACGGTACTGAAGCTGAAGGAACAAACATTTTTGAGAATCTCAATGTTAAGAACTTCAAGGTTATCGCAAATGATACCGACGGATACTGCAATATCGGTGGTCTCGTAGGTCAGACTCAATCGGTTTGGCAGAATCCCAGATTTAACAATTGCTCCGTTAGCGGACTTGACGTTACCGCAACGGGCACGGTTAACGTAGGAGGCTTCATGTGCGCTCCCGGCTCTTACACATATGCAGAAGAGTGCACGGTGGAGGGTAAGATCGATGTTTCGGGTGTAACCTCTGTTAATAATTATGCAGGCGGCTTCTTCGGCGATTACGGCTGGGGCGATAATGTTAGCAAGGGTGACCACAAGGTTACTAACTGCGTAGCAGACGTTGATATTACCACCAAGTACGCTTCAGTAGGTGGCTTTGTTGGCTCGGGTACGAATTCTGAAGGAAAAAATAAAAACATAACCTTCACTAACTGTGAAGCAAAGGGAACTGTATCTCTTGTTGATGGCGGTACTGCTAATGTTGGTGGCTTTGCCGGACAGACCGATCGAGGCATCTATATTAACTGTTCTGCTGCACAGGATCCGTTCATTGGAAAGGTTCTGGATGGTTATACCCTTGTAGATGATGGCAACGGAACGTTGACTGTAACCAAATAATTTTAGCAAATCAAGTCCCCCAAGCCCTTCGGGGCTTGGGCGGCAATTAAAGCGCATAAGAAACGATGCTTGTGCGTTTTAATTGCCGAATTTATCTTTTTCCTTTCTTGTGATAGGAGGTCATCAAATGAAAAAACACAAGAGTGATATATACATTTCCGATAAAACCAAATTGACCGAAAAGGCGTTTAAACAAAGTATTACGATCTCTATTATAGGCATCTTACTCTGTATGGTTGCGCTTTGTTCGGTTACTTGGGCGTGGTTTAGTACGGAAATATCATCGTCGCCGAGTGATATTAAATCCGCATATTGTGATGTTACTGTTTCCGTCGCAAATGAAAACAATATATTGGATCCTGTTGATGGAAAATATAATTTTATAAAGAATAAAGCGTACCAAATACAAATAACTGCAACAGGAAGTGCAGAAACAGCTTACTGCATTTTGAAAATAGACGGTGCGGACTATTATACTGCGCAAATCCCGACACAGACGGGGATCGTTTTCACTTTGCAATTTGAAGATGATACTCCCGTGGAGATCATCACTTGTTGGGGAACATCAAGTGTTCCTAACGAACTTAGAAACTTTGCGAATAACGGATTATATTTAAACTGTGAAGTAGTGGAAACTTTGCCTGTTATTATTCCTGAAGCAACAAAAATTGACGAGACCACTACTACCCAGCCCAACAGCACTGAATCAACCGCCACGGAAACGACGAATTTAGAAACGACATCGGACGCTCCCAGTGAAGAGACAACCGCTGCGGAAACACCGGCGACGGAACCCACTGATACAGAAGAGACCCCTGTAACAGAAACAACGATTGATACCACATCATCTACCGCTTCTTCGGAAGTGAGTGAATGATTGTCACGCATATTACTTAAAAAATATTATGGAAACAAAACACGAAGCTATATCTTGTTTCGCTATGACACTTGAATCGATGCAATCCTTTGTGGCGTTTGAGGAAAACAAGGGTGCTTCGGACAATATGTTACGCAGATTCAAATCAGCAGTGAAAATGCTCTATAAGTTTTTGCCCGAGGACAAGCTTCTTACTCGTGAACGGCTTTTAGAATGGCGTGCAGATTTGAATGAGAAGGGATACGCCTATCAGACAGTACAAAATTATGTTATATGGATCAACCTGTATCTCGACTATGTAGGACTTTCAGACATACGTTTTAATCGCGGTAAGATGAAGGATATATCCGAAGTCGAGTTCGGATACCTTACGGCAATCGAGCCAACCGACAAAAGAGACCGCAAGGACGTAGTATGGCTCTGTCGATGCAGATGCGGGACAATGGTTGAAATGCCTGCAACTCGTCTGCTACTTAACAACACATTGAGCTGTGGTTGTATTTTGAAAGAGAAGATCAAGAGGGTAAACAAGTATTTTGACGGAACCTCTTTGGAGCAATCACTAAAGGATCAAGTGGTAAGCACCCGTAGCACAAGCGGATACGTTGGTGTTACAAAAAAGAGAGATAAGTGGCAAGCTTATATAACATACAAACGACAGCACATTAGCCTCGGCGTCTACTCTAAATTGGAGGATGCGGTCAAGGCTCGTGCAAGAGGAAAAGAAGCTGTTATGGAGGATGCCGCTGAGCTATTGAAGATATATGAGGCTATACACGAAAATGATGAGGCACTTCCAAACAAGGTAACTTCACCAAGACGAGACTTTTCGTATGAACCGCGAGTAATAAATAATCAGCCGACTACCGCTGCAAAACGCGTTGATAATACAAGCGGTTATACCGGGGTTGCATTTAGGAAGAGTAAATGGGAGGCTCGTATTTGCTATAACAAGTTGCGATATATTCTCGGACGGTTTGAAACACAAGATGAAGCAATCAAAGCAAGGCAAGATGCAGAGAATTTACTTAAAACGGATCCAAATGCTTTTGTTGAACATTATGAAGAGTGTCCAAAACACGCAATATAGGAGAAATTTATGAGCAGAGCGTTGCCTACAAAAGAAAATTTAATAGGTCGCCGCTTCGGCAAATTAGAGGTTATCGGTCGTTCGGACAAGCGTGGCTCTCGCGGAGCACGAACGGTTCCGCTATGGGAATGTCGTTGTGATTGCGGCAACATTACATATAAAGCGACGGATACGCTTACCAATCCCGAACTCAGTATGTGCAACGATTGCGTAGGAAAGTATGCGGGTCAAAAGATGCGAGAGAAAGCCGGATACGTTGACGGAACGCAGATTAGCCGTTTGACAAGCACCAAGCTTATTTCTACGAATACGAGCGGGTGTCGAGGCGTTTATTTTGATAAGCGGACAGGACTATGGCGAGCAAGACTCAAATTCAAGGGGAAACTTATGAACTTCGGTTCTTACAAGAATTTTGAGGATGCTGTCAAAGCACGTAAAGATGCAGAACAACAAATATTCGGTGAATTTTTAGATAATAGGTAATGATATTACAGCACGCCCCTTTCATCAAATTGATGCAAGGGGCGTGCTATTTTTTTATAACATATGTTTGATTTAAGGCAACCTCAAATAAAAATACAAAAATCAACCAAAAAACAAGTAATACGACAAAAGTAGAACCTTGGCGATTATTGAAATATTCACAAAAATATGGTAGAATATTAGTGAGGATGTTCGAAAATCCTCATCAAATATCAAATATTTTATTATTATGGAAACGGGGTTTGGACAGTATAGCCTTAATCAAAATTCTCGAAATCCTGTTTTTTAGGATGGGGGGGATTTTTGTGTGTTGGTCTACTCAGACATCAACATTGATGCTTGTAATGAGCGACGATTATAGTATGGATACTTGCTAAAAGAAAAAGCAAGCTTTTTCCACATGGGGATATATGGGCTTGATACCGAACTCACAGTTCACCTTAATACCGAAATACCGATAGACACACTCTGTGTCCAGCAATCTCTGCTGGTCATAGAGTGTGTTTTTTCTTGCGAAAATTGTAAATATGTGTCTATTCGTGGTCCTCCGTCAAATTGATTTTCCATCAAGAATTTCAATTTACACGGAGGTTTTTATGTATAAGAAAAATGAAGGAATAAGCGAAAATGACAGATTGCAAAACAGATTTTCTTCCTATGTTTCCATGTCAATTCATAGAGAAAGAATGCTGTATATAAAAAGAAAAGTTAGACGTCTTGAGTTTGAAGTCGTTCTTGACGAAATACACCTTGGTATCGCCGACTCATCAAACTTTTCTGACGCCTTTTGCGACAACGACAGCCTTACATATGCCCTGCAAAAGCTGTCTGCCAAGGAGAGACATATATTTCTTACTCACGTATTGGATGAAAAGAGCTTTGTTCAAATCGCAGACGAGATGGGTATGAAATGGAAGAGTGTCGCAACGACGTATTATCGGACCGTAACTAAGCTGAAAGAACTTTTGAAAGGAGATTACGAATGAATTTTAAGGAAATACTGTTAAAAGCGAAGTCCGGGAACAAGGATGCCGTTGAAATGCTTTTAGAGATGTATAAACCGTTATTGTTCAAAGAAGCTATTGTTGACGGCATATTTGATGAGGATCTGTATCAGGAGCTTTGTATGAGGTTCATTTATTGCATAGAAAGATTTAACGTATAACTCTTTCTAAAAAAAGAAGGCTACCCTTACCGCAAATGCGATAAAGGTAGCCTTCCGTGCTATAAGCACCGCTTTTTCAGCTGATCTTCATTTCCAACTGCTCAATAGCCTCCTCCATAGAGAGAATGGGCAGTCTTTTTGCCGTACACATACAGAAAGGAATTTGCTCACCGTTATCATCACAAGCATAGCTGTGTTCAGATTCCACGGCGGCGTCAATATCCTTGAGATAGATATACACCTTGCTTTCCTTGTCGATCAAATAAGTGGATTCGGAGAATATCTCGCAACCGTTTGTTATGAGGTGTGCTCCTTCAGGCAGATCCATCAACATTTTCTGCTTTGTGCCTGTATCCATTATAGAAAGATCCATAGGTCTCCAGTTTCCAAACAAGGAAAGCTGTGAGCTGCTCTCTTTCCTCTTTATGTAGTCAAAATGCTCTGTATCCGTCTGTACCATAAGCAGGATTCTGCGGATATTGTTTTCGACAGCCTGCAAATCAATGTACTCGTGTTGCCTGTGCTCGTTGAAGTAACCGGCACTGATGTTGACCGCCGCTGTTTTAAGGCGCGGAGCAACGACAGAAATATCGCTGAAGGTGCCGAATTTTTCCTCGAAACCGAAGCTTGTTATATACTCGGTAAACTCGTGATTGTCACAACGGTAGAACACAGCATCGTTGTCACCACGTCTGTCCATTTCTACGATATAATTGACCTCCGGCTTGATTTTACTTCCCGCAAACTCATTTGCTCCTCGGCCGCCGATCTCTTCATCCTCACAGAATAGCACGTGGCATTTGGCTTCCTTGATGATTTGCAGTATCATAAAAACACCGCATCTATCATCACCGCCAATTCCTTGAGGGGACATCATATAGCGACCGTCCTCGGAGATACAGATAATATCAGGCTTTGCCTTATGCACGGTATCAAGATGTGCCACAAGAAGCACGGGGATCTCTCCCTCCGCATAAAGATAACCTCTTTTGTTGACGGTAGGATACCCCATTTCCTGTAAAGCGGTCTCCAAATAGCTCTTGAGCTCTCGTTGGCTCATACGTAGTATGAACTGAAATTTGGTCAAATTATCCATCAGAACACCCCACTTGTCGTATGCTGAATAGCAGCACGTTGGCAGAGCGAATTTCCGATGATACCGCAAATTCCCTTAACACTGCAAGCAAAGCAAGGCTCGGTAGAAGCATTGTAGCAATCAAGGCATACCTCGATCATATTGCCCCTGCGGTCAAATGCGGGATACATAGTATCTCTCGTAACTCTTCCGCAAGCCGAGCAAATATGAAGACAGGCGTGACAGTGATATGCCTCGGCATCGTATCTTGCTTGATTTATCGGAACCGTTCTTCCGCAATCTGTGCAGACGACCGTATCCGCGCAATTACACTTGATACTTCTGCGAGGACTAAATAAGCTGCCGCAGCATACGCAGATCGGCTTAGCACCGATCACCATATGCGAAATATGCTCTGTGCCTTTGATAAATGAAAGGTTGCCATAATAGTCATAGTCGGCATACTGAGCACTCTCTTCTGCCGATTCACAGCAATCGACCTCATTTCTCTTGCTCTTTAACACCCAAAGATTAGGAACGCCAAGACAGGTTGCCAATATCTTGTGTACGATTTCGCGGTTTTGTGTGATAACGTCTGCGACCTCGCCGGGATATAGTCTTGACTGATACAGGCAATTTTCTTTATAGAAGAACAACTGCCGTGTTCGTCTTGGGGCACGGTAATAGTGATCTGTAACATCCGGATCGACCGTAAAGAATATCATCGTTACATCATCGATCATATACGAAAGCGTTCCACCTTGATAACTGCCGTCATTTAGATTGTGGCAGGAGGTCCAAGAATTGTCTTTGTTGGACATTTCAAGGAAGTCACAAGGATGTACCGACAGTACCGCTGTTTTCGCAATCTGCAAAGGATTTAGGGCATCAGAGAGCGAAGCGTATATGTTGTTGTATGACGCATGAGCTTCTAAACCAAACTTTCGGCAAAGTTTTCCGATGATACGGCTTGTTTTTTGCCCTGTGGCACATTTGATGCCACCCGTCTGTCTGATAATCTCAAGCCTACTTTCGCTGAGCGTATCACTATACTCTCCAATTGCTGCATTGAATGCTGTATAAAAAGCATTTCTATTTTCTACGGGGATCACCTCATCGGCAAGTGTCAGCAGATTAAAGGCTATTTCATCAACAACATCTCTTTCGATACCTCTGCCTTCCTTAAATTCAAGAACAACAGCCTTTGCTTCCTCATTCCAATTAGGATGCCTTCGCAATAGCTCAATCAACGGAGTTTTTGCATTTAACCAAGCGTTAAGGTTGGCGAGCACACCTTCCTCGCTGAAGGATTTTTCGTACTTATACATTACCTCGTAAAAGGCTTTTTTTAATTCTTCCATATTTTGTTCCTTTCGTTTTTTTGAAAGGGAGAAGCATTGCCTCTCCCTCGTTAGTCTTACCATATTGAATATTGAGTATTTCGTACCTTGTCAGCCGAAGCTCTATAAATTTCAAGCAGTTCGGTGTCTTGCACATCGAGATCAATCACCTCAGCGGCGATATCCTCGTTATAAGAATATACGCCGATTACTTGACCTCCCTCAACGATTACGGTAATATCGTCGGTAACGGGTACTCGGTATCCAATGTCGTAAAGATATGCAGCAATAGCTACGTTTAACATTCCTTCGCGGGATATATCTCCCATAGCGAAATCCGAGAGATCATATTTCTCCCATCCTGCTCTCGCGTGGTTTACGCATTTTGCCAGAGTTAAAATCTCTTTTCGCCTTTCAGTGTCTTTTTCATTCGTCACGCGGCTTCACACTCCTTTCTTTGCTCGGCACCTTTGCCGAAATTTAGCTCATAGACGATGGCACTGATAGCGGCATCATCGTCCCATTTTGCCGTTGCAGTTTCTCTTGTGGGTCCTGCACCGTAATGAACGGATACCACGCCATTATGAATCTGCAATAGCACGTCCTTCTTTTTGGCACATACCACAGCCAAATTACCAAGCTGTTTCATAAAGCTCCTTTCTTATGCGACTTCCATCAGATCAGCCATTAGAACATCAACAAGGCGCTGTCCTTGCAGCTGTCCCGTATTGATGATTACGTTCTTTTCCGTCAGCTCCTTGAAGTTCTCAAGGCGAAGAATACGGCTGGTCTTTGCGAGGTCTTTATCTTTTTTCGTCATACGAGAATGTATCTCGTGTTGCCACTTGCGCAGAAAATCCGAAGCAGCATCAATATCCTTTTCCTGTCGATCATACATCGTTCGTTTCTGACGGACAGTACCTCCGGGTTCAACCTCAAGCGTGTAATACGCTTGTCCGGGACTCTCGCTCCTGCGTAAGAAGAACACGTAAGATTCGTTTCGCTCAATCCTATCCCAATATTTATCAATGTTGGCAACGCAGTGGTGCAGAGCACGTCCTTCCGAAAGGATCTGTTCGATTTTCGTAGGAACGATTACCGTATAGTCCTCTGCGGCGTACTCATAACGCTCCTTGATAGCCTCCAAGTTTTCTTCTATATTGGGGTAGGTTTGAATAATCTCGGCTGCTCTTATCGCATCATCCTTGCTGTTACAAATGTCAACGAGCTCGTCGTGACGTTGCTTTAATTTCCGAGCGCGGTAAATGATCTCATCATTCACGTCATAACCAAGACGAATTGCCATAGATAGATAGTCCGACCAGGTGGTGAGAGTCTCACGAAGGTTCATTCCGCTTTCAGCCATTTGACGTTGCAGGTAGTGAACGATCTGAACGACTGACATTCTGTTGCCAATAAACTTGAACCTTGAGGGCTCAAGCTTATTTTTTATCAGCCAATCAATCGTATCGTTCGGTATTTCCTTACCGGTCAAGCTCTCGTGTTGCAACCATATCAGAATGTCTCTGCCTCCGTTGCAATCGCGGAATCGCCTGAATGCCTGCGGAGTCAGCTTCAAAACCTTGATTACACTGTTTTGCGAGCCGTCAAGCTCCAACTCACCAAGGAATGTTGAATAGTAATAGCCTCTTCCGTTGTTGGTAATCTCGTCTATCAGTCGAGCCAGTCCCACCTTTGCGAATTTCTCCACGTAAGGAAAATTCTTGTATGCGGCGAGGTATTTTTCGGGATCGATACACACTCGTATTTTGAGGTATTCCTTAAGCCCTGTTGTTTTCAGTTCTTTCTTGAAGAGAGAAGGTAGAGTGTACGGATAGACTTTTCCGCTGTAGTATCCGCGATAGTCGTAGGCACAGACGTTGGAAGCGATCCAACGTGCACCAACGGTTTTATATTGACCGTAGTAATAAGCTCGCTGTAAAACGCCGTTATGGTCGCCGATAACCCTGCGTTCCTCGAAATATCTCACTTCGGGATCTCGATACGTTTCGGACGTATAGAAGCGGTAGCCAACGAACTCCCGTATCATAAAGCCGTCCTTGCACCTTTGCAACAGATACATATAGTGCCTTTCTGTAAGATGCCTCTTGAAGCGCCCAAGACACTTGAATATGACCTGACTTTTGCAGTGCGGACATTTTCCGACATCGTTGTGCCTTGCGGAAACCTCGACCTCACGCTCACAGAAAGAGCAATAGCCCATTTGAAGCTTTTTGGGAGCATAGTGATAAAAGATATAGTGTTCGTTGATACCGTGTTTTGCCACCCATTTCCCAAAATCCTTTGGCGGGGCGGGCGTTTGCTTCAAATCCTCGTCCCACGGGTCAGTTGCTCTTTTGTGCTTCTTCATCAGTCGCTCATTCATAATGCCGTTCTGGAAGCTGGAGATCAGTTCTACTACATCTCTCATTTCGCTACCGAAATACTTTCGTATAGCCTTTTGTGTTTCACGGCAACATTTTATTTTGTTGCTGTAAAAGTACGTGGGCCACGTCAAACGCCAAAAGGATGCGGTAAGCCAACGCTTTTCCTCAACCTTATAGGTAAGATACGTTTTTTCTTCTTTGCTGAGATAGATCTCATATAACGGGTTCTTACTCCCGGTACGGATTTCCTCTGTTGTAAAGCAAGCAACCTTTAAGATACCGTTTCTCGTACAACAACGAAGATAGACCGCTGTTTTGTGGTCTCTTTTCTCATAGTTGCGGGAGTATCTTATGATCTCGGGTTTGTCTGCCATTGCCTCACGGTAAATGGAAGGTGTGACCTTGAGTTTCGGCATAGTAAGAAGTTCTTTTTTATTCAAAGCATTCCACCTGCCTTTCCTGAAGGTCTATCCCGTACCAAACGTCGGGAAGAATATCCTTTCCATCAACGCGGGCTAAGGCAACCTGTTCAATCTCGGAACTATCTTTACGTTCCTTAGCAAACGCAAGAATATCCCCAAGCTTGCCCTGGGCAATTGGATCGGAGCCACGCACGACGGCAAAGCCGCCGCGCGCAGTTGCACGGTCCTTTGAAACGTGGTCGCTCCAAGTGCGTTTGGGATGGTCTACCATAAAAGCAAGGGCGTGAAGGAACAATTCCTCAAGCGTGAGCTGCTTTATGATACGAAGCTCGGTGCTGGCAATCTTGCTATCGCGGTCATCTTCGTCCATATCTCCCGTTACCTCAACGATACAATAAACTGAATCCTTGATATTTCCGTAATAGGTGATACAGTCGAGAGGATTTTCCGCACTGTGAAAGCCGTTCTGTGCGCAGTTTGCTTCTGCGGTGATATTATCACCGGGTTGAAACTGATAGCCACGGCAAATTAGCCCCTTGTTAAATCCTTTATATGCAATCATGCGGCAGTGTCACCTCCAAGCATAGAGAACATATCAAGCTGTCCCTCGTTCGCTGTGGGAGCAGGCGTGGGAGCTTCAACTTTCTTCGGCTCCGGTTTCTTCTTTTCAGTCTTTTTCTTTGCCTTTGACGTTGTAGTTTTACCTACGTAGGGCTTGGGAACAAACTGTTCCTCATTGGGATCCTTATCCTCGGGTGCTTCCATATCAAAGAAGTATTCCTTTGCCCACTGATAGCAGAGATCGTCGGGAACGTCGCTGCCGTAACCCTCACGGTCAGGCTTGATATCGTTATCCTTCATCTCTTGCAATACAAATTCCTTTGCCTTGCGGGTGATGTAACGGAAACAGTTGACCATATTCTTGCGAGGGTGCATAACCTGTCTTGCAAGGTCAAGATCCTCATGACAAAAGATCTGTATCATTTCCGTGACGCACTGTTTCATATTACGGCGTGTCAAGCGCTCGGAATCGTCACCGACACGTTTAGAAGATGCCGCTGCGAGAGCCTCATCATCGAGTGCAGTTGCATTTTCCCAAGCAAAAAGGATTTCTTCCTCTTTTGCTTGTTTCTTTGCCTCCCATTCGGCTTTACGTTTTGCTTCGGCTTCTTCGTGTTCCTTGCGCTTTTGCTCCTCGTTATCCTCTTCGGGAGGAGCTTCTTCTGCCGGTGCTTCATCGGAAGGTGAGCTGTCCTCGGTGAGTTTAGCAAGAGTTGCTTTAGCTGCCTCGGCTTCTGCCTCTTGACGAGCATCGTCAAGCTCCTCCGCTTTAGAAAACATACCTGATTGTGTAGTGCTTGTTCTTTCTTGCATTTCAAGATTCATTTGTGAGAAAACTCCCATATCTATATCTCCTTTACATAAAAAATAAGGGGTACAAGCGAGTGCGACTCAACTTGTATCCCTTTAACTTATAGGCATAGTTGCCTTGTTTCATTTTTTCTTAGCGAGCATTGGTGAAAATTTTATCGGGCAAAAATGGTCTTTGTCACGATAAAAATACAATCTGTCTTCTTCGTCAAATAACTCCACAACGTCAGACGGAGCAATACTTCTGCCCGTATAGCCATCCGGCAACGTATCGCTGTAACGGTTAAAAATCAGTTCAAGACGAACCTTGTCCGTATCATCGACGTGGCAGAATATTTTATCCTCACAGACGAGCGCATATTCAGCAGCAGGGGGCTGTCTATATCCCGCATCCAAAAGGGCTTTGATACCCTCGAAGGCAAAGGATTTAGGCTTGCCATCACTGAAATCAAGCTGATAAATGCGATATCGTTGCTCACGACGCTCTCGTAATAGGTCATTCGCAAATATTTCTTCGTCTGCCTGAACAAAGGACTCATATTCCTCGGCTGTAAAACCAAGGTGCTCGTAAAGTGTACCTTGCGATTCTGTGGACTCGTGCCAAGCGGCAATTTCATCATCTATGCAATCAAATTCGCACAGACCATAAATAAAGCGCTTCTTAAAATTCATTCTACAACCCTCCTTTTCAAGTTGTTTTCGTTTTAGGGCAAGCTGCCAGTCGTCTATCCCTTTGTAATTGGGATTCCAAGTAAGACGGCGAAATTCAAGCCCACATTTCTTTGCAATCATATAGATGTTTGACACACCTCTGTCCACATTCTCATTTCTGAATTTGTCCATGTCAGCGGCTTCCACGATAATCTGTGTACCGTTTTCCTTGAGCAGCGTAAACATCAATTCAAGCTGAGCTGTGTTATTGACGCCTGCAATCGCAACAAAGGAACGATTCATCAAATAGTGTGCAATATCTGCTTTGAGAAAACCTTCGGTAAGAAATACGCTTCTCGCAAACGGATCCCCGACAAAATGTACGGGCGAACCGGATGAAGTTCCCATTTCTTTTCCGACTGATGAAAGCCAGATGTATTTTGTTCCGCTTTTATCAGGTGAATCATTTTCGTCCTTAATAGGAACATCAAGACGGATTTGCATACCGCGTATCAGACCGTCTATTCCACGCACAGGGATAAGTATTCCCGCTGTCTTAGAGTAGAATTTTACAGTCCATTCTCCGTCCTTTATGTAGAAGCCGGGGACACCCCGCAGAGAACACCCCTTTTCAATCAGTTGCCTCGCAATCTTTTTGCACAGATAAAAAGGAGGTGTACTTCGGTACATCAGCTTGTCTATCTGTGCATCGGTAAGACCGCGCTTGTTTCGCAAATGCTCTCTATGTTCTTTTGTGAGTGTCAGCATATTAAGCATCATGGAAAAGGTCTGATGAATAGTGCGTATATCCGCAAGCGGTGATTGCTCCGGACACACCTGCTCACGAGGAGCAGGTGTGCTTGGTTCGCAGTAAGTAGCAAACTCACCGTTTTGCAATGCCTCGCAGATTTCTCGATAGGCTTCAGAATTGCTGATATGATTCATTCTTGCGTAAAGAGACAACATTCCGCCGTGCTCACCGCAGTAATTACAGCGGAATACATCTTTATCGGCACATAAGCTCATCTTGCCGCGTTTGTCGTCGCAAAATGGGCAATCGTAATATGCGCCTGTACTATGTGGTCGCCGTCTTCGCAAGTGCAGAAGCTCAGCAACGTCCATAATTCCAAACGGGAAATCGTGCGATTTACTCATCGAAATCCCTCCTTTCAAGGTTGGATTTTTTCATTTGTCAGCATTAAGCTGCTTTGTTTTCTACAAGTCGTTGCATAATGGTTGCACCCGCACGCAGAATGTTATCATCACCGTTATATCCGGAGATGTACCACTTCAGCGAAATGGGGCGTCTGTCAGCCACCTGTGCAAGCGTCCAGCCCTTGCAAGAGCCGATGGGTACAATTAGTGCCCCCGCTTCTTCTACGGTCATACGAGCGCAAATTTCATCCACAGCCATATCCTTTGTGTAAGGAAGCTCTGTTTCTTCTTCGCGGATCTCGGTAACCTCGGGAGTCGCTGCATCGGTTGTAGTAACAACAGTTTCATCGGCAGAAGCTTCTTCGGATAATACTTTAGGAATAACCTCTTCGGGAGCCTCATCGGTCGCTTCGGAAACAGCATCCGTAATGGTTGCTTGTTCCAAATTTACAGAGGTATTTTCTGCAACAAGAGCTTCTGCTACCGTGGGCATTTCCTCAGCCTTAGCAACTGTTTCTGTCTTATCTGCTACAGACGGAGCTTCAACAGCTTTTTCGACCTTTACAGAGTTCTCCTGCGAAATATTCTTGTCAGCATTGGCGGGAATAAACTGAATTCCGAATCCTGCGGAGGACAATGCTTCATCAATGGCACTGTGCTGCGCCATTTCAATGTAGAGTCCGCCGGGGGTGGTTTTGTTTTCCCGCTGAGAAACAAAGCTTGAAACGGGTGCCGAGTCGTTCTTGTCAAAATACACCCTTGCCTCAATAATGGCAAGCTGATCGGTGATCTTAAGTGCGGACAACTTGATTCTACCGTTTGGATATTTGAGCCTGAACCAAAGCTTTTTTATGCTTAAGTCAAGCTTCGGACCGTCCTTGGTCTTGCGCAGGAATCTCGTGGGGTCAAAGCCCTTTACACGATTCAGCTCGGATACTACAGGGATTGCATTGTACATAGTGGTTTCATTCATTTTCTTAAACTCCTCTCAATAAATAAATAGGAGATACCTCTGACTATCTCTTCAGAAATATCTCATTTAACTAACTTTTTTTAATTTTTCCTGTTCGGTAGCAAAGGCAGTTAAGTATTTACCTATGCGTTCACCGAGTAATGTATTGCGTTTGCCCGTATCGTTCTTGTGAATTGCCATAAACAGCATACCTTTTTCACCAACCAGAATTACTCTGCGCTTTGCACGGGTAATGGCGGTATAAATAAGATTGCGTTTCAGCATAATTGCGTGACTTCTTATCACCGGGATGATTACGATATCGTATTCCGAACCCATCGCCTTGTGAATCGTTGTGGCATAGGCGTGTTCAATGTAGCCCATATCCTCAAGTCCGTATTCCACAATTCTGTCGGAGCCGAAATCTATCGTAACCTTCATCTCATTCTTGTCGTCCGTGGCAATCTTACGGATAAATCCGATGTCGCCGTTAGATGCCTTTGCGTTGTTTTTGGTCTGCATTACTTTGTCGTTCTCTCTGAAAAAGCGGCTGCCGATCTTGAGGTCAGGGATCTCTTCGTCTTGAATGGGATTTACCAGTTCACGAATTGTTCTGTTCAGCTGATCAACTGCCGTCAGTCCTTCACTACGGAAGGGAGATAGGATCTGTACGTGCTCGATTCCGAAATGCGCTACCTGTTCACAGAAATGCTGACAAATAATATCTGCCGCTTCTTCTTGGGTTTTGCACTTGAGAAATACAAAGTCATCACCGTAATACAGATTGGTGCTGTCCTCATTGATGCTCTTGGCATTGTGTGCGATTAAGCTGTCCTTCTTTTGACGGAATATCTCATTCAGCACAGTAACGGGTATCTTGCCGCAATTTATCAGCTCGCGGAATACGTCTCCCGCACCGACACTTTGGAGCTGATCCACGTCGCCGACCAAAATGACCTTTGTTGTGGCCTTGAGCCGACTGAAAAACTGCTTTGCAAGCCACATATCGATCATTGAACTCTCGTCCACGATAATCAGGTCTGCATCAAGCGGCTCTTGGTTTTTATCACGGACAAATCCGCTTTCGCCAAGCAATCCTAAAAGGCTGTGCAAGGTTTTGGCATCATTTCTGCCTGTACTTTCCGCCATTCGTCTACTTGCTCGTCCCGTAGGTGCTGCCAACAGTATTTTGCGGTCAGGGTAGATTCGCGAGAACACCTCTATAATGGCTCTGAGGACGGTTGTTTTACCTGTACCGGGAGAACCTGTAATAATAGAGAGATTACTGCGAAATGCCATATAAACCGCCTCACTCTGCCTTTGCGACAAAGCAATACCGAGGTTCTGCCTGATGGATTCGAGCACTGCTCCAATATCAAGGCTTTCGGGGGGAACTGCAAGCATCTGAGCGATTTTTCTTGCCGTTTCATCTTCTTGAGAGAAACAAGCTTTTTGATAAATACGCCCTTTGTTGCTTACGATCTCGCCGTTCTGTACCATATCTTCAAGAACCGCGGCAATTTCTTCAGAAGAAACACGTTGCTCGGGTTTTAGGATACGGTCGTTAAGCAAACGGAAGCTTTCCTTCATTAGCGGCTCCACCTCCAAATACAAGTGTCCTTCGTCGTTTCGCTTAGTATCGAGGGCTGCGTAAATTGCGCCGTGAATTCGCATCGGAGAGTTGAGCGCGCATTCGCCCTTGCGGACAATGGCATCTACTCTCTTAAAGCCGAATCCCGATATCTGACAAAGTTCGAAGGGATTGTTTTTGAGTATGTCCACGCTGCGAGCACCGAAATGCTCATAGATCTTCGTTGCCGTTGCCGGTGTGATGTTGTAGGGAGATAGCAAAATCATCAAATCCCGCAAGCATCTGCTTTCCACGTAAGAGCTTTTGATTTCCTCAAGCTTTTGCGGTGTGATCCCTCTGATTTCCAGAAGTCGTTCAGGCTCGTTTTCGAGTATCCGAAGAGCATCTGCACCGAAACGGTTTACAATAAGCTCCGCGGTCACATCTCCCACGCCCTTGATTAAGCGAGAAGAAAGATAACCTTTAACACCGTCAAGGGTTTGAGGAACGATCTCCTCACAGCTTTCAACCTGCAACTGTTGTCCGTACTTGCCGTTTTGCCATTCGCCGTTCAGTATCATGCTGACTCTATCCGTCTGTGGAAGCTCATATCCCACTGCGGTAAATCGGATGAGTCTGTCGCGGTGCTGAAAGGCGCTACGTGCTTTTTGCGGTATGGTCTGATCATTTGTTTTTACGCTGATAACACAATACTTACTGACAGGGTTGTAGTAGATTGTCTTATCATAAACGCCGGTGTAGCTCATCTCCGTCTCCTCCAACGCCATCTGATATTATCAATCAAGTTGACACAAGGGACGGCAAGCAGCATACCGATAATGATCAACAGCCAAATACCTGCCATGATGATTAGAGGTGTTACCACAAGCCACCAACTCATAGATGTGATGTCAGCAAGCTTAAGAACGGCAAAACATACACTCATCGCGATCAGCAGAGGGTTTAGCACGCTTACCTTGGTTTCATTGTTGTTTTTCATTTTGTTTCCTCTCCTGTCAAGCGGCTTTCTGTGCCTTTTTCTTGACATAAAATCTTCTTGACTCAGAAACGCTCACAAACTGCTCGTAGATCTCGGGATGCTGCATTTGCAACCTGAACAGATCCTCTTTGCTGATTGTGGCTTTTTGAACGGGATTGTATGTGATGGTATAATCGGTGTCATCCCGACTGTAAACAGCGGTACAGCACCTACCCATCTCATCAATGATCCTTCCTTGCAGGCGTTTCATTTCATTTTCCACTCGCTTTACCTCGGCATTAAGTGATGACTTTTCTGCCTGTAACTCCAAATAACGCACGACACTGCTGAAGCTTGTAAGACTAAGCTCGATTGCCGCAGCGTTAGGATCCGCAGAGCCGAAATGATTTTTAACGCTTTCGATTACCAGATCACCATCCTCGACGTATTGAGGCGGCGTTCTTGTGAGTATGTGATTGTTCCAAAAGTCGCCTTCAAGAGCAATCAATTCTTCCTCGTAGTCCATATCCCTCACGATGTGGCGAATGATGGTCTCTTGTTCGCTGTTGCCATATAGACAACAGAAGAACACGTGATTGACATTCATAACCGCCATATAGTGACGTCCTTGGATCTCGTAGTTGACGGGTACAGCTTCAACACCGTTTACCCACCAATGGTCTGTTGCATTGTAGTTCGTCGTCTTGATTTCAAGAATCGCCGTCTCACCGTTTGGCATCGTGATGAAATAGTCCACGTCTGCCAACATAAATGGATACTTGGGATGATAAAACATCTTCTTTACCTGATAGATTTCATATCCTGTTCTCACATGGAATATTTCTGCCACCAAGTCCTCAAGGAGATGTCCCATCTTTTTTTGTACCCAATTTTCTTCGGGGTCCTCGTAGGTTACGATCTTTAACTTATCGTAATACAGATCCCGCGCGGTTTTGAAGGGCGATACACCGAGAATGGATGCAGCATCACTGCCACCGATTCCACGCCTGCGGTATTCAAGCCAATCTTTTTCCGGCAAATCCGCCGTATCTACAAGCACTTGTGGTTTGTAGCTCAAGGTAGAGGCATCTGCCATATCACGCACCTCGCTTTCGAGCTTGCTTCAGGAATACGTTTTGTCTGTATTCGGGACGCTGGGGATACTTTGCTTGTTTTCGATTCTCCTTTCTTAAAATTTGCTGCTTCATTTTGGCATTTCGTTTTCCTCGGGAATGCCTTTTGGGGTTGTTGTTCATTCTTTCACTGAACCACCTTTCATTATTTATTTCCATAGCCGTGTGGCTCTTGGACAAATAAAAAAAGCGAGAATGAACTTCCAAAACCTAAATCGGCAGTGGTGTTTGCAGGTTATGCAAACCAAAATTCATTCTCGCTATGTGTGGGCAAAAAGCCCTATAAAAACAAAAAAGCCAATATATATCTCCCAAAGCTAAAGAGCATAAGGGTAGCAATACATACTGACTACATACAAAAATAACAACGTGTGCAATGTGAATCAATCACGAATTGTCCTTGCGGACACGCACAAAAAATCAATTACAAAAGAATTATATCACAATATATGGAGTTTGTCAAGGAGTTTTGCCAATATATTGTGTTTTTGAAAGAAAGCAATACAAACAATGCAATTTATTTGCTTAATTGTGCTGTGTAAAAGAAAAGCCACGGATCATTAAACCCGTGGCAAATCTGTTCGACAAATTGGAATTTATCGACCAGCTATGCCTTTTCCAACCACATAAATACCAACCAGCATTTCAGCGATTGATATTCCCAATAGAAGTCCTGAGAAAAAGTCTTTTACATTGGAACCGCCAAGCGTATAAGAAAGTGCCTG
>JBGVRT010000006.1:0-2771 GCA_045128735.1 Eubacteriales bacterium
TTTTGAACCAAAAGGCGCAAAAGAAAAAGCTCACAAAAAGAAAACGCCGATGCGCCTGCGGGCGCGAGATTGTCGCTTTTTGAAAAAAGCTCCGCAAAAACTTTTCTAGAGGGGTGCGGTGCTAACATAGTGCTTCAAACACCAATTTATCGCTCAGCCAACCTATTTATTACCGCCCCTCACCTCGTCATCCGCTTTACGTACTCTCTCGGAGTGCAGTCGAGGTATTTTTTGAAAGTCCTTGTGTAGTAGCTCGAATCGAAAAATCCCGAGGAAAGAGCGGCTTCGGTCACGCTTCTGCCCTCCTCAAGCAACTCGATAGACTTGCGTATCCGCAAATCCATTATATACTCAAAAAGCGTGCGGTGCATTACGCGTTTGAAGCTTCGGCAAAGCTCGCGTTTGCTGACGTTGCACTCGGCGGCTATCTCCTCAAGAGTTATTTTATTCTGATAATTCGCGCCGATATATTCAACCGTCTGCTTCATTCGGTCTATGGCGATATCAGACCTGTGCTCGCCCTCGTTTTTGCTCGCCTCCTCAAAAAGCAACGCCCATATCTTGAAAAGGTCTGCCTTGACGTTAAGCTCGTAGCAGGGCGGACGGTCGCGCATAAGACGCGCCACCTCGTCACACACCTCGTTTATACGCGCCGTTTTTTTGTTCTCGCGGGGCAGGTAGAGAAGCGGAAAATTCTCGCTGTCCATCACGCTTCCGAAATATTTTTCGGCAATTCTCCCCTTGCTTTCGGCACAGAGAAAGGAGGGCAAAAAGCTGATAACCATATATCTTCCGCGCCGTGCCTCGGTGGCGCATCCCTCGTGCATGGAGCCCGAATTTACAAACATAAAATCGCCCTCACGCATAATATGGCGCACGCCGTTTACGCTGTGCTCAAGCTCGCCATCGATAACGTAAAGCAGCTCCACACCGTCGTGCCAATGACACTCGAAGGCGTTGTTGCAGAAACGCATAATGTCGCTGATTCCCGACGAGACGGGAAAGGTGCTTCCGCGCTTCCACTTCATATATTCGTAGCCCCTTGAGTCGGTAATAATCATAAAAAGCACCACCTTTGCGAAAAATTTGGCAACATAGTTACAAAACAAGGCAATATAATTATATTTTTAGCCAATCGGATAGTTATATAATTGTATTATAATACAAATTGCAATAAAAATCAATAGATTTTTAGGTAAGGAGGAAAAATTATGGGAAAGATCACATTTATGGGCGCAGGAAGCACCGTTTTCGCCAAGAACGTAATCGGCGACTCTATGATGACCGACGCGCTCCGCGACTTTGAGTACGCGCTTTACGACATCGACGCCGACAGACTCGACGAGTCCTACGCAATGGTTTGCGCGCTCAACAAGAACGTAAACGAAGGCAGAGCAAAGGTATCAAAGTACCTTGGCGTTGAGAACCGCAAGGACGCGCTCCGCGACGCGGATTTCGTAGTTGACGCCATTCAGGTAGGTCTTTACGAGCCTTGCACAGTTACAGACTTTGAAGTTCCCAAGAAGTACGGACTTCGCCAGACCATCGCCGACACCCTCGGCATTGGCGGTATCTTCCGCGCACTCCGCACGATTCCCGTCCTTGAGGACTTCGCAAACGATATGCAGCAGGTCTGCCCCCGCGCGCTCTTCCTCAACTACACCAACCCCATGGCAATGCTTACGGGTTATATGCAGAGATACACGGGCGTTAAAACTGTAGGTCTTTGCCACAGCGTTCAGGTTTGCTCCTCGGGCATACTTAAAAAGCTCGGTATGTGGGATGAGATAAAGCACCCCATCCGCGAGAAGATTGCAGGTATCAACCATATGGCTTGGCTTCTTGAAATTGAGGACGCAGACGGAAACGACCTCTACCCCGAGATTCGCCGCCGTGCTATCAAGGTGCTTGAGAATCCTGCCGACTACCCCGACAACAAGGACCTTGTAAGATACGAGTACATCCGCCGCTTCGGCTACTACTGCACCGAGTCCAGCGAGCACAACGCAGAGTATAACAATCTCTTTATCAAGTCCAAGTACCCCGAGCTTATCGAGCGCTACAGAATACCCCTTGACGAGTATCCCCGCCGCTGTGTAAATCAGATTGCAAAGTGGACGTCCGAGCGCGAGAACTACATTAACGGAAACGTTACTCACACACGCTCACGCGAGTATGCTTCGCGCATTATGGAGGCTATCGTTACCAACGTTCCCACGCAGATTGGCGGTAACGTGCTCAACACGGGACTTATCACAAACCTTGTTCCCGAGGCTTGCGTTGAGGTTCCCTGCCTTGTTAACAAGCTTGGAATTCAGCCCACGGTTGTCGGAAAGCTTCCCGTACAGCTTGCGGCTATGAATATGACCAACATCAATCCTCAGCTCCTCACAATCGAGGCGGCTGTAACAAAGAAGAAGGATGCAATCTATCAGGCGGCAATGCTTGATCCCCACACATCCTCCGAGCTTTCGATAGACGATATCGTAGCACTTTGCGACGACCTCATCGAGGCACATAAGGGCTGGCTTCCCGAATACCATTGATCAGAAAACCAAAAACGGAGGTCTTAGACCTCCGTTTTTAACTGTAAACAGCGATAAATTGATGTTTATAGGTGTGTTCGCACCGCACCCCGACAGAAAAGTTTTGCGGAGCTTTTGGGGAAGCGACCGCCTCCCCATGCGGCGTTTTTCTTTTGGGAACTTTTCTTTTTGCGCCTTTGGCTTCAAAAAGAAAAGTGGATTTCCCATTCAGGTGTTAAAAAATCT
>JBGVRT010000007.1:0-95690 GCA_045128735.1 Eubacteriales bacterium
ACGATATTCACGATACCAAACGGCTTTGCCAAAACTCAAATAGATAAGTTCTTATTTCTGCGGAATTTCAATTCAAAAATTACAGCACTCACTTTTGTGGGTGCTGTTTTTTGACGTAAGACGGTTCATTTTGTAAAAACTTTGCCGCCCTATTTACTTTTCGCAAAAAATATGCTATAATGTACCTGTTAAACAAACTTAAATTTTGCGAGGTGTAGATAATGGCAAAAAAAGAGAGATTTGAAAAGGTATACGCGCAAGGCTCGATAAACGTTACCGAAATATGGGTTGACAAAGAAACCGGTGTTAATTATCTATTCCACGCAAGCGGATATGCGGGAGGAATGACGCCTTTGCTTGACCGCGAGGGTAAGCCTGTTGTTTCGCCTATAACCAAGTAAACTTTGCAAGCGGGAGAAGATATGAACACTTTGGAAGTAGCACAGCCGCAAGACCTCGAAATCTGCGGCAGAATCATTAACGATGGCAGAGAATTTCAGCGCGCGCAGGGCTTTGTGCAATGGGATGACACCTATCCCACTCTTGACCTGATACGCGAGGATATAAAGATGGGAAAGGGCTACGTGCTCAAGATAGACGGCGTTATCGCTGGCTATATGTTTATTGACTTTTCGGGTGAGCCTGCCTATTTGAATATCAAGGGCGAGTGGCGCTCCGACGAGAAGTACGCCGTAGTGCACCGTATGGCGTTCAGCAAGGATTTTCAAGGGAAAGGACTGTCGGGGATAGCCTTTGGACTTATCGAAAAGCTTTGCCTTGAAAACGACGTGAAATATATCCGTATGGATACCGACTTCCCAAATAAAAGAATGCAACACGTAATGACAAAAAACGGATTTGTGAACTGCGGTATAATAGTTTTCCAGGGCGAAAAGCTTGCCTACGATAAATTTATTAACGCATTTTGAAAAGGAGACTTTGTATGGAATATATAACACTCGGAAAAACGGGTTTGAAGGTCTCACGCGTTGGCTTTGGCGGAATACCCATACAAAAGGTTGACGCTGACGGCGCGGTTAAGCTGATGAAAGCTGTGGTGGACAGAGGAATCAATTTTATTGATACCGCCCGCGCTTACACGGTAAGTGAGGAGCTTATAGGTAACGCTCTTGTGGGTATGCGAGACAAATTTGTTATTGCCACCAAGAGTATGGCACGTACAGCTGATGCAATGCGTGCGGATATTGAAACAAGCCTTAAAAATCTTAAGACAGATTATATTGACATCTATCAGATACATAACGTAACAATGGAACAGCTTGCTGTTGTGTGTGGCGAAGGCGGTGCCCTTGAGGTATTGAAAGAAGCTGTGGAACAGGGAAAGATAGGACATATCGGACTTACCGCGCATTCGCTTGAGGTTTTTGAATACGCTACCACGCTTGATTGGGTGGAAACCTTGATGTTCCCCTACAATATAGTTGAAACCCAAGGCGAGGAAATAATAAAGAAGTGCCGAGAGAATAATATCGGATTTATCTGTATGAAGCCTCTTGCGGGCGGTGCGCTTGAAAACGCCGCTCTTGCAATGCGCTTTATAGCCGCAAATAAAAACGTGGATATCGTTATTCCGGGTATGTGCTGTGAGGAAGAAGTAGATATGAATGTGGCGTCTGTGTGTGATACTTCGCCGCTTTCACAGGACGAGCTTGAAAAGATAGAAAATATCCGCAAGACGCTCGGCACAAACTTCTGTCGCAGATGTAATTACTGTCAGCCCTGTGCGGCAGGCATAAACATTTCGGGAGTGTTCCTTTTTGGAGGATACCTTGAGAGATACGGACTTGAGGATTGGGCAAGGGCAAGATATGCAACACTTCCCAACAAGGCAAGTGCTTGCATAGAGTGCGGCGTGTGTGAAACAAGATGTCCGTACAATCTGCCCATAAGAGAAATGCTTAAAAAATACGCTGTCGCATTTGGCGAATAAGAAAGGATAAAATTATGAACAAGCTTATAGGAAACGCAGTTGTAGGTCAGTCGGGAGGACCTACCGCGGCAATAAACGCAACCCTCGCCGGAGTTATCAGAGGAGTAAAGGACGAAGCTGTGCACGGCGGTGCAATAGGCAAGCTTTACGGTATGCGTAATGGCGTTGAGGGACTTATGGCAGAGCGCCTTATTGACCTTTCGGCGCGTTTTGCAAACGATGAGGATATAGAAATACTTGAAAGCACGCCTGCGGCGGCTCTCGGTTCTTGCCGAAAGAAGCTTCCAAAGCCACAGGATGACCCCGCTTTTTTTGAAAATCTTATTTCTATATTCAAAAAGTACGATATAAGATATTTCTTCTACATAGGTGGAAACGACTCGATGGATACCGTCGCAAAGCTTTCGGAGTACACCACTATGTGCGATTACGAAATGCGCATAATAGGCGTTCCCAAGACTATTGATAACGATTTGGTTGTAACCGACCATACCCCCGGATTCGGTTCGGCGGCAAAGTATATAGCTACAACAATGCAGGAGATAATCCGTGATTGCGCGGTTTATACCACGAAGGCGGTTACTATTGTTGAGATAATGGGACGCGACGCAGGCTGGCTTACCGCATCCTCTGCTATCGGACGCGTTGTAAACGGAGTGGCTCCCAACCTCGTATATCTTCCTGAGAGAACCTTCAGTATGGAGGAGTTTATGGAGGACGTAAAGGCGGAGCTTGAAAAACAGCCCAACGTTGTAGTTGCTGTTTCCGAGGGGCTTCAGTTTGCCGACGGAACCTACGTAGGAGAGGGAACTCAAAGCGGCGCGGTTGATATTTTCGGTCACAAATACCTTTCGGGTACGGGCAAGGCGCTGGAAATGGCTGTCAAGGCTGAAATAGGATGTAAGGTGCGCTCGGTAGAGCTTAATATTTCGCAGAGATGCGCTTCGCACATAGCATCGGGAACAGATATTGACGAGTCGGTAAGAGTTGGTAGAGGCGCGGTATTTGCGGCGGCGCAGGGCGTTACCCGTAGAATGATGACGATTCTGCGCAACGGCGGTGAGGAATATTCTTCTATAATCGACCACTCCGACGTTTCGGAAATTGCAAATAAAACCAAGCACGTGGACAGTAAATATATCAATGAAAGAGGAAATAATGTTACCGACGAGTGCTGTAAATATCTGCTCCCCCTTATAGCGGGCGAAAGAGATATCAAGTACGAGAACGGTCTTCCCGTACATATTGTTTTGTGAGATTGGTATGAGAATAGCAATTATAACCGGCGCATCGTCGGGAATGGGCAGAGAATTTGTAAAGCAGATAGACGCAACCGAAAGCTTTGACGAAATATGGGTCATAGCAAGACGCAAAGAGCGCCTTGAGGAGCTTGGAAAAGATTCAAACAATAAAATTCGTCCAATCCCGCTTGACTTGATGAAGCAGGAAAGCTTTGAAGAATACAAGGCGTTGCTTGAGTCTGAAAAGCCCGACGTGGCTGTGCTTGTAAACGGCAGCGGATTTGGAAGATTCGGAGCGTTTGCCGATATAGATTTGCAAACTCAGCTTGATATGATTGACCTTAACGATAAGGCGCTTGTGGCAATGACACATATCACCTTGCCCTATATGCGCGAGGGCGGACGGATATATCAGATTGACTCTCTTTCGTCTTTTCAGCCCGTGCCGTATATAGGTGTTTACGGTGCAACAAAAGCTTTTGTTCTCAGCTTTTCCCGCGCGCTTAACGTCGAGCTCAAAAAGCGGGGAATAAGGGTTATGGCAATTTGCCCGGGTTGGGTCAGAACCGAGTTTTTTGACCGTGCGGTAACCGATGATACTATTACATATTACAACAGATATTACGACGCTGACCAGGTGGTAAAAAGAGCACTTAAGGATATGAAAAAGGGAAGAGACGTATCTGTTTGCGGCTTTCCCATCAGAATGCAGGTCAGACTTACGAAGCTGTTGCCGCATAAATTAGTTATGAAAATATGGTGTAAACAGCAGAAAAAATAAGTGACCTTGTGTTGAAAGATGTCTAATACCCGATTGCCGTATGATAAGAAAACAAAGAATATTGGTTAAAAAAACAAAGGAAGCTAATCGGTCAGCAATGCTATAATTAAAACGGTAAAAATTTAAGAAAGGTACTTGAGCTTATGAAAAAACTTATTGCACTTATTATGGCGGTACTGTTCCTTCTTGCGGGTTGCGGAGGTCTTGCCGACGATACTACTGCTCTGAAGGCAGAAGGCGTTGAGGACGACGGAGGCAGAAATTCGGTAAAGGATACCGTTCCTGCAGACCTTAGATTTAACGGAGAAACGGTAACGTTTTTCGTGCGTAGCGATAACGATTTGACAAATAACGAAATGGACGTTGATAAGACTACCAACAACACTCTTTCGGATGCTGTTTACTACCGTAATACTACGGTTGAGAGCCGTTTGGGCGTTGAGATTACGCAGGTGGCGCAGGCTTGCCCTTACACAAACACCGACCCTTGGAACTCAACTCTGCGTAACGCGGTGCTTACCAAGAGCGGTGATTACGATGCCGCCGCAATATACGGCTCGCAGAGCTCGGCTCTTGCGGTTGAGGGATTGTACTATAACGTGCTTGACCTTCCATACATAAATCTTGATAAGCCTTGGTGGAACCAGACAATCAGAGATGAACTTACTCTTTTTGATACCCTCTATTTCCTTGCGGGTGATATTTGCGTTTCCGAAATCGCTCAGGGTCTTTGCTTCTTCTATAACAAGGATATGTTCAACGAGTTTTTCGGCTCGCAGGGCATAGATATTTATCAGGTCGTAGAAGACCAGAAGTGGACTGTTGACTATATGACCAATCTTGTTTCAAACGTATGGACAGATGAGAACAACGACGGTGTGGCAAGTGACGGTGACGCTGTCGGATTGGTTGCAGGCTCAAGTATGTCGGGCAGCGGATATATGGATTGCTGGGTTCCCGCAATGGGCATAAGACTTACGACTATGGTTGACGGCTATCCCGAACTTACCTTCTACAACGAGCATACCGTTGAGGCTTATGAGAAGGTGCAGAAGCTTTACATCAATAACTCGGGTACGCTCAGAGCAGACGGTGTTACAAAGACAAGCTTCTTGAACGGAAATCAGATGTTCAATATGAGCATATTCAACTCGGGTGAGGGATATCGCGATATGCAGGACGATTACGGAGTTCTTCCTATCCCGAAGTTTAACGAGGAGCAGAATGATTACCATTCCTCCTTCCATAACTCCGCATCTCTTCTTGTGGTTCTTTCTACTTGTCAGGAAGGCGAAAAGCTTGGCGCAACCCTTGAGCTTATGGCGGCAGAGGGATATAAGCAGGTTACTCCCGCGTACTTTGAAATCTGTCTCCAAGGTAAATATTCGGATGAGCCTCAGGACGCCGAGATGTATGACAGAATTATAAACAGCTTTGTTTATACGTTCGGTTTCTGCTATTCGACAAAGAGCCTTTCGGGTATAGGTTCTCTCTTCAGAGATATCGACGCAGATATCGCGCAGAGATACGAACAGAACAAGATCAAATATCAGACCTCTCTCGAAGAGCTTATCGATAAGCTTGACGAAATATCCTTTATAGCTGGATAAGCGGTTTTAAGATAAGCCGCCGCAAAATTGCGGCGGCTTTTTTGCAAATTTATCTCCATTTTTTTCTAAAGTTTTTCTAAATACTTGAAAAAAATATAAAAATGTGTTATACTATTCATATTGCCGAATGGAGGTGGTACGTTGACCCCCTTGAAATCGAATATAAAAAGAAATTCCGAGGCGCGTGCGCGTGAGGCGCTTGAGCGCAAGGGTAACCGTCTTAAGCTGGCTGTGAGCGTTATCATCTGCGTTGCCATAACTTTTGTGATGTGGAATACGTCGGACGCGGTGGAGCTGCTTGTCGGTTGTTTTGTGTCAGATCCGACGGCGTGCTATCTTGTCGCTAACGGATTGCTTTATTTCTTGTTGATTTTCGTCGTTTCTCCCGTTTATCTCGGCGTTTTCTTTGCGGCGGCGCGAATGCTTCGTGGCGAGAGCGTGGAGATAATCGATGTGTTCGACAGCTTTAGCTCATCAAGAAGCTACGGCAGAGCGCTCGGATTGGCGTTAAATATGTTTTTGCGTATTTTGCCCATTGTTTTGATTTTGCGGTTGCCATATGCCGCAAGAGCCTTGTCTGGGTGGCTTGAAATTCCAAAATTCTTTGCTGATTACGGAAGCGTAATTTCAATCGTTGCAGCGCTGATTATTGTTCTTCCCGTGGCGTCATCCTTCGGCTTTGTCGGATTTGCCGAAATGCATAGAGAGCAGAGCCTTCGCCAAGCCGTCAAACGGGCTAGAAAAGCACGGAAAGGGAAGAGTTCGCTTGTGTTTTCTCTTGCCTACTCAACTCTGCTTAAGCTTTTGCTGTCGCTTCTAAGTGTGGGCGTGATTACCGTTTTGCACACGATTCCTCTTGCACTCCTCAGATACGCAAGCCTTGCGCAGGAGCTTGATAATAATTGACCTATATACGAAAGGACTGATATAAAAATGGAACAGAGAAAGAAATTTTATATGACTACGGCTATTGCCTATGCTTCAAGAAAGCCGCACTTCGGCAATACCTATGAGATCATTATGGCTGACGCTTACGCAAGATATAAGCGCGCTATGGGCTATGACGTTTACCTTTGCACGGGTACTGACGAGCACGGTCAGAAGATAGAAAATCTCGCTAACGAGGCAGGTATCACACCCAAGCAGTACGTTGACGGCGTTGCAGGTGAAATAAAGGGCGTGTGGGATAAGATGAACACAAGCTATGATTATTTTATCCGTACAACCGACGATTATCACGAGCGCACTGTTCAGAAGATTTTCAAGAGATTCTACGAGCAGGGTGACATTTATAAGGATTACTACGAGGGCTGGTATTGCACTCCCTGCGAGTCCTTCTTTACCGATACCCAAATAACAGACGGCAAATGCCCCGACTGCGGCAGACCTGTTGAGCACGCAAGGGAAGAAGCGTACTTCTTCAAAATGAGCAAGTACGTTGACCGCCTTATAAAGCATATTGAGAGCGATAATGATTTCATTCAACCCGAATCTCGTAAGAATGAAATGTTAAACACATTCCTCAAAGCAGGGCTTCAAGACCTTTGTTTGTCAAGAACGTCGTTTAAGTGGGGGATTCCCGTGGACTTTGATGACAGACACGTGGTCTACGTATGGTTTGACGCTCTTACAAACTATATAACCGCACTCGGATACGATCCCGACAAGAGCTACGAAGAGCAGAGCGAGCATTTCAAGAAATATTGGCCCTGCGACGTGCATATCATCGGCAAGGATATACTTCGCTTCCACACTATTTATTGGCCCATATTCCTTATGGCACTTGACCTTCCTCTCCCCAAAAAGGTGTTCGGACATCCTTGGTTTATCGCGGGTGTGGATAAGATGTCAAAATCGAGAGGAAACGTTATATACGCCGATAAGCTTGCCGACCACTTTGGCGTTGACGGCGTAAGATATTACGCGCTTTCCGAAATGCCTTATGCAAACGACGGTTCAATAACCTATGAATCTGTTATTACACGCTTTAACGCTGACCTTGTAAACAACCTCGGTAACCTTGTAAAGCGTACTCTCGATATGCAGAAGAAGTACTTTGATAAGGTGGTCCAGGCTCCCACAGCTCCCGAGGCTCTTGACGATGAGCTTAAGGCGGTCTGCTTCGATACCTACGAGCAGGTGGTTAAGCTTATGGACGGATACCGTGTCGCGGACGCTCTTGAGGCTATCTTCTCAATGCTTCGCCGCGCTAATAAGTACATCGACGAGACAACTCCCTGGTCACTTGCAAAGGACGAGAGTAAGAAGGAAAGACTTGGTACGGTTCTTTATAACCTGCTTGAAACTATCCGCCGCGGCGCGATACTTCTTATGCCCTTTATCCCCGAAAGTGCCGCTGAAATTCTCCGCGAGCTTGGCTGTGAGTACAATGGCTATGCAGAGCTTGAAAACAAGGGCTTTGATGGTGTAAAGGCAGGTTCGCCAGTTGAGGATTCCAAGGTGCTTTTCGCAAGAATCGACGAGGAAAAGAAGCTCGCCGAGTTTGCCGCAGAGGCAGAAGCGGCAAAGAAAGCCGCAGAGCTTGAGGAAAAGCAGAAGGAAAAACCCGAGGGCTGTGCGCTTATCGGCATTGAGGACTTTATGAACGTTGAGCTTAGAAGCGCAAAGATCCTCGCCTGCGAGAAGGTTCCGAAGGCTAAAAAGCTTCTCAAGCTTCAGGTTGACCTTGGCTACGAGCAGAGACAGGTGGTTTCGGGAATTGCAAAGTTCTACGAGCCCGAACAGCTTGTGGGTAAGAAAATAATTCTTGTTGTAAACCTTAAGCCCGCAACCCTTTGCGGTATCGAATCCAATGGAATGATACTCGCATCGGGTGAGGAGGACGTAAGAGTCGTATTCCTTGATCCCGAAACTCCTCTTGGTGAGAGAATAAGATGACAAAGCTTTTTGACTCCCACGCCCACTATTTCGACCAGCGTTTTTGCGAGGAATTTGAAAATGGCGCTGATTCGATTCTGCCTGATATCTTTTCGGGCGGCGTTGAATATATAGTGAACGTGGGCACTAATAACGAAAACAATCTCGCTTGTCTTGAAATGGCGCAAAAATACGGCGGAATGTATGCCGCGGTTGGCATTCACCCCACCGATTGCCGCGATTACGGCAAGGAAGAGCTTGGAAAATTTGAAGCTTTCCTCTTGGCTCACAGAGATTTCAAAAAAGAAAAAATTGTTGCAATAGGCGAAATAGGCTTCGATTATCATTGGGAGCCTTACGATAAGGAGCATCAAAGGTTTTTCTTTGAGGAACAGATGAAGCTTGCCGAAAAATATTCGCTTCCCGTTATAATCCACGACAGAGAGGCACACGGCGATTGCTTTGACGTCACCTGCAAATTTCCAAACGTCCGCGGTGTTTTCCACAGCTATAGCGGAAGTGCGGAAATGGCGGGAGAGCTTGTAAAAAGAGGATGGTATATTTCCTTTTCGGGCGTAGTTACCTTCAAAAACGCAAACCGCGTTAAAGAGGTAGCCGCAAGCGTGCCGAAGGACAGAATTCTCGTTGAAACCGACTGTCCTTATCTTGCACCTCACCCAATGAGAGGTAAGATAAATCATTCGGGGCTTATGCACTATACCGTAGAGACCCTTGCCGAGATTTTCGGCGAAAGCTTTGAATCTATGGCGCAGACTCTTACTGAAAATGCGAAAAGACTTTTTAAGCTGTAAACAAAGCCACCGTTCGGTGGCTTTTCGTTTTGCTTTTTCGATTAACGGTCATAATTTTATGAAAACAGGAAGTCTTTTGTGGAAGTCATACAAAACTGAGCTTTTATTTTCGTTTTTTTGCCGTATTGAAAAAAAAGGCATTTTATGATATTATTATTGTAAGTATAAAAAGAGAAAGGATTTGCTTTTTATGAGAAAATTTACAGCATTTTTGCTTGCCGCACTTATGTTGGTTGGATGTTGCATAAGCGTCTCCGCAAAAGAGGATTTTTCTATTGCGGTTCTCGCAGATGCATACGTAATGAATGCCAACGGTTCGGGCAGTCAGGCATCAAACAATTTCGGCGCCGATAAGGAGATACACGTTAAAACCAACGGTAGCTCTCTTACGCGTTACGGCTATCTGAAGTTCGACATCTCCGCGCTTGCTGGAGACAATGACTTCACGTGTATTGACCTTGAGCTTACTCTCAGTTCAAGACAGAACGACGCAGGAAACCCTGCACTCGGTACTATAGAGGTTTACGGTGCTGCTACCGATTGGAATGAGGCGGAAATCACATTTGATGACCAACCCGAGCTTAAGGGACTTATTACCGTTAACAGTAATATCGCCGCGCCGGGGGCAACAAAGGGACCCTATACCTTTTCTATTACCGATTACGTGAGAAAAGCACTTGCCAACGGTGAAAAGACGATTGCTCTCTATCTTCTGGAGAACACTCCCGTAACTAATCTTCACACAAGATTCCACTCCAAGGAAAACGGTGATTCCGCGAAAGCACCTAAGCTTAACGTGCATTACGGTAGAAAGACCGATGATCAGGTTTACGCGGGCATTCCCGAGGAAGTACCCTACGTTTACGTTCCATCCGAGCACGGAATCGATACCTTTATCGGAGCTGATACCAAAATAACCGTTATAAACACTAAGGAAGACACCTACATAGAGGGCGGTAACAACGCTTACACAAACTACGGTAAGTCTGAGATGATAGACTTTAAGGCTAAGTCCGATACAGTGGGAGCGCTTCACAGAATATCTCTTTTCAAGTTTGATATTTCCGACCTTGACGAAAAGATTACAAAAGCAACCTTCAGCCTTAAGTGTACCGTTATGCAGGATAGCTCCAAGCCCACGCTTGTAGATGTTTATGGCTGTGACCCCTATTCTTGGGAAGAAAAGACAGTTACATATGTTGACCGTCCCGAAAGAGAGACATTTGTTACAACCGACGACGTTGTTAAGACAGGTGTTATTGAGCTTGATATCACCGATTATCTTAACGAGGCGATCGTTAACGGTGACGATATGATATCTCTTATGCTTGAGGGCGATGACAGCGAGCCTCTCCGCCTTAACTTCCAATCAAGAGAGGCAGAGAACGGATACGTTCCTATGATTACGGTAACCCAAGGCGACCTTAACTTTGCAACAGAGCTTATGTATACGGGTGAGAACCCTTGGGAGGTTGCGGTTGACTACGTAAGCACATGGCTTCACAGATGGGAGGTTATCAAGGCTCGCGGCGATATGGAAACCGATACCGTTGTAAAGGACAGCGCCGAATACAGCCTTAGCGTTGACGCAACCAACGCAGGCAAGACCGACGGTTATAAGACACAGTATACACCTCGCGCAACGAGAACGCTTGATACTCTCAAGAATTTTACCGAGAACAACTCCGAGGTTGCTATCTACGACGAGTACGGCGGACTTAAGGACGAGTCTCTTAAGCAGGAAGCAACAGGCTTCTTCTACACAAAGAAGATAGGCGACCGTTGGTGGACTATCGACCCCCTCGGATATCCGTTCTATCGCGTTGCTTGCGTTCAGATCAGCCCCGGTAGTTCTTCTAAGCAGCAGTCGGCGGTAAAAGCGCAGTTTGGCACTAACTCAGCGTGGGCGATTTCTACAACCGACAGACTCAGAACTCTCGGTTATAACTCTACGGGCGGTTGGTCGTTAATCGCTAACCTCAGCATGGTTGAACAGCCTCTCGCGCAGACGCAGATAATGAACGTTCTCAGCAGCTATGTCAAAGAAGCAGGCGTTGACGAGGTAAGCGGCGGTTCGACAGAAATGTACGGAAATATGCTTCCCGTATTCGACCCCGCATTTGCACCTTATGCAGATAACGTTGTAAAGTCCAAGGTTACTCCTTATGTAAACAAGGATTACGTATACGGTTGGATGAGCGATAACGAGCTTCCCGATGAAAACAGTATGCTCGATTCCGCACTTTCCTTCGATCCTATGGACGAGAGATTGGTGTACTCTTACGCGACAGCATGGACCTTTATGTACCTTAAGACAGGTAAGACCGACGTTTCCCGTGCTGACGTAACTCCAGAGCTTCGCAATGAGTTCAAGGCAATGGTTTACGACAGATATTTCTCGGTTGTTACCGATGCACTTGAGAGATACGCTCCCACACATCAGTATATGGGCTGCCGTTTCCTTGCTAATTGCTATAAAAACGAGTACGTTATGAGAGTTGCGGGCTACTACTGCGACGTGATTTCGCTTAACTACTACGGTGCTTGGGAAGGTGATCCCGTGCTTATGTCCAATATGGAAAAGTGGTCGGGCAAGCCCTTCATCATAACCGAGTGGTATGCAAAGGGAATGGACGTTTGGGAAGCTGATAACAGAATGACCAACCAGTCGGGTGCGGGCTTCACGGTAAGAACGCAGAACGACCGCGGACTCTTCTATCAAAACTATGCTCTTATGCTTATGGAGTGCAAGGGATGCGTAGGCTTTGACTGGTTCCAGTATTGGGATAATGACCCCGATAACCTTAATGCAGATTCTTCTAACAGAAACGCTAATAAGGGAATTTATGACAATAACCATAAGGAGTATACTGTTCTTACAGACCATATGAACAGACTCAACAATCAGAAGTATCACGTTATAAGCTTCTTCGACGCAAGATAAGTGAATTTTAGGCTGTGCGGCAATGCCGCACAGCTTTTATATTGTAAAATTTGCACAAAAAGGGAACTTGAATTTCTGACATCTGTTGTATTGAATTTTGCCGAATAATATGGTATAATTACCTTAATATTTCGTATTTTTGGAGGAAATATTTATGAAAAAAATACTTGTGATTTTGCTTGCGGTGCTTATGCTGCTTCCTGCGTGCGGCCCCGTTAGCGATGATACCACGTTGCAGGGCGGTGACGAGGTTACAAATGTTCTCGATGACTCGGACAAGGCAGAGGCAACAGACCCGATTGTTACAGAACCACTCGCTCCCGTGGAGCGCTTTGACCATACTATTGACGTTGCTGCTGATGCCTACGTTATAAATAAGAACAGTGGCGTTGATACATCGTCAAATAACTATGGCAGTGATGTTGAAATTCACCTTAAGAGCAACGGAACAAACCTTACCCGTTACGGCTATCTTAAGTTTGATATTTCCTCACTTGCAGGTGATAACGATTTTACCGAAATAGACCTTGACCTTACGCTTAACGTAAGACAGCAGGATGCAGGCTCACCCTTTGCGGTTATTAAGGTTTACGGAACAGATACCGAGTGGAAAGAGGATAAGATTACCTTTGCAAGTCAGCCCGAGCATTTCGGTCTTATCACTACAAAGGACGATATTACTGCCGATAAGGTAGTAAATAGCTTCCCCATAACAGATTACGTCAGAAAAGCACTTAAGGCAGGCAAGACAGAGATAGCTCTTTATCTTGAGGAGGCTTCGCCCGTACCGCTTCACGTAAGATTCCACTCTAAGGAAGCGGGAAATGACGCCCCCAAGCTTTCCGTGTATTACGGTACCAAGGAGGATAAAAACGTGTACGAAGGTTTGGTTTCGGCTCCCGAGCTTGAAAAATCCAAGACGGGAATTGATACGATTCTCGGATTTAGTGACATTGAGACTCAGAAAATCACTGTTCTTGAGGATACTTTTGTTGAGGCGGGGGCGTCTGCTGACAAGAACTTCGGTACTTCCGATGTTCTTGAGCATAAAGCAAATAATACCTCGGGAAATGCGGGCACGCATAGAATAACTCTTCTCAAATTCGATCTTTCCGAGATGAAGGATAAGAAGATTGCCGACGTTCAGCTTGCGTTTAACGTGTTTGAGATGGAACAAATAAATACCTTGCGTGAAATCTTGGTTTACGGCTGTGATCCTTACGCTTGGGAGGAGAACGAGGTTACGTACAAGACTATAGAGGGTCAGGAAGAGCTTATAACCTCGGTGTTTATCTCGGGTAAGGGAATAAAGTACATTGACGTTACCGAGTACGTAAAGAAAGCGTATGAGCGCGGAGAAGACCTTATTGCTTTTTACCTTGAAGGTAATCCCGCATCTATGTACCGTACCCGTATAGACTCTTCCAATAAGGTGGACGGTGTTGCTCCTTGCCTTGACGTGGTTTATGGCGATACTACTTTTGTTACAAAGCTTAAGTACAAGGGTGAGAATCCTTGGGACGTGGCTATGAAGGCGGTTACAACCTGGCTTGACAGATGGGACGACATCGTTGCTCACGGCAGAAACGATGCTGAGCTTATCGTTAAAGATCCCTCTGAGTACAGCCTTGTGGTTGACGTTTCCACAGCCGCAAAGACTAACGGTGCGAATACCGTTTATACTCCTTACGCCACAAGAAACATTGACACTCTTAAGGACTTCAAGGGCAACTCCAAGGAAATGAAGCTTTACGACGAGTACGGCGGACTCATGGACGAGTCTATGAAGCAGGAAGCAACGGGCTTCTTCTACACAAAGAAGATCGGTGACCGTTGGTGGAACATTGACCCGCTCGGCTATCCCTTCTACAGAACGGCAGTAGTTCAGGTCGCTCACGGTGCATCTCCCAATCAAAAGGAGATTACCCTTGCTAAGTACGGTTCGAGAGATAACTGGGCTGTAGCGGCAACAGAGCGCATGTTCGAGCTTGGGTTTAACTCCGCAGGCGGTTGGTCTGATCTCGAATACCTTTCTAAGGTTGATAATCCAATTTCACAGACAACAATATTCAATACAGCTACAAGATACGGAAGCTCTATCGGTGTAAAGGTAAACTCGGGCGGCTCATTGCTTGAAGAGGCTGATATTATTCCCGTTTTCGACCCCGATTTTGCTACCTTTGCCGACAATCAGATCAAGGGTATAGTCTCCGCATACGCAAACGATCCCGAGGTTTACGGTTGGATGAGTGACAACGAGCTTTGCCAGAATCTCAAGTCTCTTGATCACTCACTTATGCTGGATCCCGAAGATTCTCGCAGACATTACTCCTACGCAACCGCGTGGACCTTTATGTATCTTAAGACAGGCAAGGCTAACGTATCTTTGGCTGACGTTACCGACGAGCTTCGCCTTGAGTTCCTCGCAATGACCTACGATAAATATTTCGAGGTTATTACTTCGGTTCTCGATAAGTACGACCCCAATCATCTTTATATGGGTTGCCGTTTTGTAAGTAATAACTATAAGCGTGAGCCCATTATGCGTGTTGCAGGCTATTGGTGCGACGTTGTTACCTTTAACTACTACGGCGCATGGGAAGGAAGCCCCGAGCTTATGAAGAATATTCAGAACTGGCTCGGCGACACTCCTTTCGTTGTAACCGAGTGGTACGCAAAGGGAATGGACGTATGGGAAAAGAATCCTGCTATAATCAATAAGACGGGTGCAGGCTGGACAGTAAGAACTCAGGCTGACAGAGGTAAGTTCTATCAGAACTACGCGCTTATGCTTATGGAGTGCAAGGGTTGCGTTGGCTTTGACTGGTTCAAGTATTGGGATAACGACCCCACCTGGGAAGGGGCGGATTCCTCCAACATAGACTCCAATAAGGGTATGTACTCGAATGAAGGCGAGGAATATACCGATCTTTCCGACTATATGTATGAGCTTAACAAGCAAAAGTATACACTTATAAAATACTTCGACGAAAGATAAGCAAAACCGCCCACGGCAACGCCGTGGGCGGTTTTGTGATATATTGCACAATTATGTATCGGTTATTTGGTTTATTTTGCGAATTGAAACAAATTCGAAAAAATGGTAAAATTACAGCGTATATTTTTAGAGAGGAAAGAAAGATATGAAAAGAATACTTGCACTTTTGCTCGTGTCAATTATGCTGCTTAGCTCTTGCGGCACTCCCGCGGATACAACGGCGATTGACGACGCGACAAATGAACCAAACGTAACGGATGCGCCCGAAACAGATGCACCCGCAACCGATGTTCCCGAGACTAACGCCCCCGAAACCGATCCTCCCGTACAGCGCGAGGATTATTCGATAGCAGCAAAGGGTGACGCTTACGTTCTCAATAAGAACAGTGCAGGCGATCAGTCAAATAACAATTTCGGCTCTGAAACCGAGATCCACGTTAAGAGCAATCAGGGTTCACTTACAAGATACGGATATCTCAAGTTTGATATTTCCGAGCTTGCGGGTGATGACAGCTTTACAAGCGTAGAGCTTGACCTTAAGCTTGAAATGAAGCAGAACGACCCCGGAAATCCCGAATTTGCGGCTGTTGAGATATATGCTGCAGATACAAGCTGGGAGGAGGGTACCATTACCTTCAATAAACAGCCCGAGGTGTATTCTGTAGCGGCTAAGCGCGATGATATTAAAACCAAGGGCGAGGTTTACTCCTTTGCAGTAACCGCTTACATAAGAACCGCGCTTGCGCAGGGAAAGACCGAGGTTGCCTTCTATATCAAGGAAGTTACAGAAACCCCTCTTCACCTTAAGTTCCTTTCCAAGGAATCGGGCGATGGCGCCCCCAAGCTTTCGGTATATCACGGCACAAAGACCGATGAAAGCACCTATGAGGGCGTAAACAGCAAGGGCGAGGAGAATTATGCCGACGAGCTTTCTAAGTACGGACTTGATACCATTGTGGGTCTCAGTAAGTCTCAGCTTGTAAAGACCGAGGCTATTGAGGATACCTTCGTTGAAGCAGGTACTTCGGCTGAAATCAACTTTGGCGCCTCCGAAGAGCTTGACTTCAAGGCAATGGCAGGAAAGGCAAATAATTATTACAGAATAACACTTCTTAAGTTTGATATCTCGTCTCTTAAGGGAAAAGAATTCGAGAAAGCATATCTTCAGCTTGCCTGTACCTCTATGGAGGACCCCAATGACCCCACCCGTGTGAACGTTTACGGCTGTTTCCCCTACGATTGGGATGAAATGAGTGTAACCTATAACACTATCCCCGAGAAGGAAGACTTCATCACCAGTCACGTCGTTAAGGCAACAGGCGTAGTGAGAATTGATATTACCGATTACGTAAAGAGATTCGGTGACTCAAGCACTCAGTATATCTCACTCTATCTAGAGGGTGACAGTACAAATATTCGCCGCCTTAAATTCACATCTGGAGAAGGTGCTTCCGCACCCGCTATCATTCTCGACAACGGAGAAACACAGTTCTCCACAAGGCTCAGATTCACGGGTGAAAATCCTTGGGATTACGCTATGGAAAACGTCAGCGACTGGCTTAACAGATGGGAAGTCATAAAACAAGGCGGAGACACAAACGTAGAAACTATTGAAAAGATAAATGCCGAATACGCGCTGTCTGTGGGGGCAACCCGCAGTCCTAACGGCGCAAAGACTACGTACACTCAGTATCCAACAAGAACGGTGGATACACTTATCGACTTTACGGAGAACAAGACCGAGTCCGAGCTTTACGACGAGTACGGCGGATTTATGGATGAGTCTATGAAGCAGGAAGCAACGGGCTTCTTCTACACAAAGAAGATTGGTAACCGTTGGTGGACTATTGACCCCCTCGGATATCCTTATTTCAGAGTTGCGTGTGTTGCTATTTCTGTAGGTAATGCAAAGCAAAAAGCCGCAATGTACGAGAAATACGGAGATCTTGCGGGATGGGCGCAGGGAACTACCGACCGTATGTGGGAGCTTGGTTATAATTCTGCGGGCGGTTGGTCAAGCACGGCAAACCTTGCTAAGGTTGAGCACCCCATTTCACAGACGGGTATTCTCTACGTTCTTAAAAAGTATTGCCAGACCAAGGGACTTGATATTTCAACCGGCGGAAACACAACGCTTCTTCACGATACACTTCCCGTATTTGACCCCGACTTTGCCGCATCGGTAGGACCTACCGTTCAGGCAGGAGTAAAGGGCTATGAAAAAGCAAGCTACGTTTACGGTTGGATGAGCGACAATGAGCTTCCCCACGCTACGGGTATGCTTGATAACGCACTTAACCTTGACGTAACCGACGAGCGTTTTTCGTACAGCTACGCAACCGCTTGGACGTTTATGTATCTCAAGACAGGTAAGGTAAACGTTTCTTTTGATGACGTAACCGACGAGCTTCGCCGTGAATACCGCGCAATGGTTTACGACAGATACTTCAAGCTTGTAAAAGAAGCACTTGACAGATACGCTCCCGATCATCAGTTTATGGGATGCCGTTTCCTTCAGCTTTGCTATAGCGATGAGTATGTAATGCGCGTTGCAGGTTATTGGTGTGACGTGATTTCCTATAACTACTACGGAGCATGGGAAGGCAATGCCGAGCTTCTTGCAAATCAGCAGAAGTGGGCAGGCAAGCCTGTTATAATTACCGAATGGTACGCAAAGGGAATGGACGTTTGGGAAAAGGATAACAGAATGACTAATGAGTCGGGCGCAGGCTGGACGGTTAAGGATCAGAACGACAGAGGACTGTTCTATCAGAATTATGCGCTTCAGCTTCTTGAGTGCAAGGGTTGCGTTGGCTTTGACTGGTTCAAGTACCTTGACAACGACCCCGATGACCTTTCTGCAGATGAGTCGAACAGAAACTCAAACAAGGGTATAGTTGATAGCTATGCAAGCGAGTACACCGAGCTTACAGAGTATATGAGCGAGCTTAACAATCAGAAATATACACTTATAAAGTTTTTTGACGAAAGATAAAATATCCCCCTCGGCAGAATTGTCGGGGGGTGTTATGCTAATAAGTTAAAAAAACAAAGAAAAAAAGGAAAAATAACAAAGGAAGCAATTATTTGTCAAATGTTATAATGAAGTATAATTATAAATCAAGGAGAGTTTTGCTATGAAGAAATTTGTTGCACTTTTATTGGTGTCGATTATGCTGCTTAGCAGTTGCGGCGCTCCCACGGATACAACTGCCGACAACGTAATAACCGATGCCCCTGAGACAAATTCCCCCGATGTAACCGATGCATCCGATGTAACCGACGCCCCCGATGCGGTCGATTCGGATAAAGCGACAGAACCGAGTTCTCCCGTTACCGAGGTAACAGAGCCTGTTGAGACCGATCCTCCTGTACCTGTGGATAGATTTGATTACTCCATCGACGTAAAGGAAGACACATACGTTCTTAATAAAGACTCAAACGGCGATAAGTCGAAAAATAACTATTCGAGCGACCTTTTGATTGACGTCAAATCAAATAAGGGAAATCTTACAAGATACGGATTTTTGAAGTTTGATATTTCTTCGCTTAAGGGTGACAGTGATTTTACGGCTATCGAGCTCGATCTTTTCATTGAGTGGCGACAGAATGATGCGGGTAACCCCGAGCTTGGAGCGCTTGAAATTTACGGATGCGATACCGCGTGGGACGTTAAAGAGGTTACGTTTAACTCTCAGCCGATGTATTTTGAGCGCATTTGCATACTTGATGATATAACAACAGAGAAAACCACCAGAAGCTTTCCTGTTACCGATTACGTAAGAAAAGCGCTTGCAAACGGACAGACCGAGGTAGCTTTCTACGTAAAGGAGGCAACTCCCAAGGTTCCGCTTCGTTTCAAGATTACCGCCAGCGAAGCGGGAACTAATATCCCCAAGCTTTCGGTATATTACGGAACTAAGGTGGATAGCGGAGTGTATGAAGGAAAGACTATTCTCGGAGATCCCGAGGTGTCAAAGAACGGTCTTGATGCCATTCTCGGACAGAACAAGGTAGAGGCATTCCATTTGAAAGCACTTGAGGATACCTACGTTGAGGCAGGCACCTCTGCCGATACAAACTTCGGTGCCGCTGAGGTCATTGAGTTCAAAGCGATGGCGGGAACGGCAAATAACTATTACAGAATAGGTCTTGTAAAATTTGATTTGAGTAAGATTAGCGGGGGTAAGATAGGATACGCAAATCTTTCTCTTAACTGTGCTTACAGAGAAAATAATACTCCTGTAACAGTTCACGCTTATAGCTGTGACTCCTCAAAGTGGAGTGAAAACTCAGTCACGTATAACACAGCTCCTACGAAAGAGGATATTGTCGGCACTGCCGTGGTTAATGGACTCGGAATCTTTTACATTGACGTTACCGACTACGTAAACGAGTGCCTTAAATACGGTGATTCTACCATATCCTTTTATCTTGAAGGTGATCAGGACTCGGTGCGCAGACTTAAGTTTTCTACAAAGGAAAGCAAAAATCCCGCGCCCGAGCTTATTTGCTCAAACTCGGATGTAAGTATTATAACTTACATTCAGTATAAGAGTGAAAATCCTTGGGAAGTTGCTATGAACAACTACAACGAGTGGGTAGCTCGTTGGGAGACAATCAAAAAAGGCGGTGACCCCGATACCGAGGTTATTGTAAAGGATTCCGCGGAATATTCCATCTCTGTAGGTGCAACACGTAATCCTAAGGGAGCAGGTACAACGTACACTCAATATCCCACAAGGGCGGTAAGCACGCTCAAAGGATATACTCCCAATAAATCCGAGGTCAAGCAGTACGATGAATACGGCGGACTTAAGGACGAGTCTCTGAAGCAGGAAGCAACAGGCTTCTTCTACACAAAAAAGATCGGCGACAGATGGTGGACGATAGACCCCCTCGGATATCCCTTCTTCCGTACGGCGGTTGTAAGCATTACCATAGGTAATGCTGCACAGAAAGCAAAGTTCCTTGCTAAATACGGAGACGTAAGCGGTTGGGGGCAGGCAATTACCGACAGACTTTTCGAGCTTGGCTTTAACTTTGCGGGCGGCTGGTCAACAATAGCTACTCTCATTGAGGCGGATAACCCCATTTCACAGACACAGATAATTGGGCTTGTAGGCACATACGCTTCGTCTCTTGGACTTAACGTAAGTAAAAGCGGAAGTACCGACCTTGTAGGAAACGTTCTTCCCGTGTTTGACCCTGACTTTGCCGTGTATGTTGACAGCAAGGTTTCAAGCACCGTTTCGAAATATGCAAATTCACCGTATGTTTACGGATGGATGAGCGATAACGAGCTTCCCGATGAGCTTAATATGCTTGATAGCTCCTTGCTTTTCGATATCAATGATCCTCGCTATATTTACACCTATGCCAACGCATGGACCTTTATGTATATGAAAACGGGTAAGGCAAATGTGTCTATTGCCGACGTAACCGATGAGCATCGCAGGGAATACCGCGCAATGGTTTACGATAAGCTTTTCTCGCTTGCCTGCGGTGCGCTTGAAAAATATGACCCCAATCATCAGTTTATGGGCTGTCGTTTCCTTGCAGGCTGCTTTAAGGACGAGTACGTTCTCCGCGTTGCGGGTTATTGGTGCGACCTTATTACGCTTAACTACTACGGTGCATGGGAAGGCGATGCAACGGTGATTGCAAACATCCAGAAGTATGCCGGAAAGCCCTTCGTGATCACCGAGTGGTACGCAAAGGGAATGGACGTTTGGGAAAAGGATAACAGAATGACCAACACGTCGGGTGCGGGCTGGACTGTTAAGAACCAGAATGACAGAGGACTGTTCTATCAGAACTACGCGCTTCAGCTTCTTGAGTGTAAGGGATGTGTAGGCTTTGACTGGTTCAAATTCCTTGATAACGACCCCGAGGACCTTTCTACAGACGAATCCAACAGAAACGCAAATAAGGGTATAATCGATAATAACGCTGACGAATATACAGTGCTTACCGATTATATGAAAGAGCTCAACACTCAGAAATATAACCTTATAAAGTTCTTCGACGAAAGATAAAACAAAGGTGCAACGCCGCGGCGTTGCACCTTTTTGACAATACTTTTTGTGTGCAAAATGTACATAAAAGTATTGTTTTTTCAACAATGTTGTGCAAACTTAACAAAAAATGTGGGTGTCTTTCTACGTTTTGACGGCAAAAAAGTACTAAAAAACTCTTGAAAAATCTTGAAATTTGTTATATAATAAATATAATCAGCAAGGTGAACAAAAACATATAAATATTTTGAAGTTCTTTGTGGATTAAATCTAACAGAAAGGCCGTCTCATCGTAATAACGGAGAGATGGACAGGTACATTCCTATGGCAAAGTTTGATACAAAATCAATCAGAAATTTGGCGCTGCTTGGACACGGCGGAAGCGGAAAGACGTCGCTTGCAGAGGCTTTGATTTATATTACGGGAGGATCTGACAGACTCGGAAAGATCGCTGACGGAAATACCGTTTGCGACTATGATGCAGAAGAAGTTAAGAGAGGATTTACTCTCTCGGCGTCTATCGCCCCCGTTGAATGGAAGAATATAAAGATCAACATTATCGATACTCCCGGTTACCTTGACTTCGTCGGTGAGGCTAATCAGGCGCTCAGAGTTGCGGGAAGTGCTGTCATTACAGTTGATGCAAAGGCGGGCGTAGAGGTCGGAACAGAGCTTGCTTGGGATAGTGCGACGGCATACGGCGTTCCCAAGGTGTTCTTCGTAAATAAGTGCGACGATCCCGAGGCTAATTTTGACCGCGTGTTCAAGGAGCTTGACTATAAGTTCGGTAGAACGGTATGTCCCGTTTTCGTACCCGTTGAGTACGGTAAGGACGTAACGATGCTTGACCTTGTTGCTATGAAGGCGTATAAGTACGACTCTTGCGGTAAGCGTTGGGAGATTCCTATGGAAGCTCGCTTCGAGGAAGTTGTTGCTCAGTATAAGGAAGCTCTTAACGAGGCTCTCGCAGGTACAAGCGACGAGCTTATGGAAAAGTATTTCAACGGCGAAGAAATCACTAAGGAAGAGGCTATCGAGGCTCTTCACCAGGGTATCATCGACGGTACTATCACTCCCGTTTACTGTGGCTCCGCAACAAACGTATGGGGCGTTATCGCAATGCTTGACGCAATCTCCGAGTCCTTCCCCCGCTTCACAGCAAAGAAGAACGAGAAGCTTGCTGACGGTACGCTTCTTCCTATTGAGGTTGACGGTGATACCTCCATATTCGTATTCAAGACAGTTGCAGACCAGTTCGTTGGAAAGATGTCCTTCTTCAAGGTAATGAGCGGTACGCTTAAGCGTGATATGATTCTTAAGAACAATCGTAGTGGTGTGGCTGAAAAGTTTGCTCACATCTATACCGTAAGAGGTAAGACACAGACAGAGGTTGACGAGCTTGCTTGCGGTGATATCGGTATGGTTGCAAAGCTTACCGATACAGATACAAACGATACACTTTCGCTTGACGGAAGCAGAGCATATCTTCCTATCCGTTATCCCAAGCCTTACTATACACAGGCTATGGCTCCCGCGGCAAAGGGCGACGAGGGTAAGATCTCTCAGGGTATCGCAAAGCTTCTTGAAGAGGATCTGACACTTAATTACGAGAACAATGCCGAGACAAAGCAGATGCTTATTTCGGGTCTTGGCGATATGCATCTCGCATATCTTGTATCCAAGCTTAAGGCTCGCTTCGGTGTTTCCGTAAACCTCAGCGAACCAAGACTTGCATACCGCGAAAAGATAACAAAGAAGGTTCAGGTTGAAGGTAAGCATAAGAAGCAGTCGGGCGGTAGCGGTCAGTACGGTCACGTAAAGATCACATTCTCTCCCGGTGAGGCTGAAGGTCTTACGTTCACCGAGTCTGTTGTAGGCGGAGCGGTTCCGAAGAACTACTTCCCCGCAGTAGAGAAGGGACTTCAGGAGGCTATGCTTAAGGGTGTTGCAGGATTCCCTGTAATTCATCTTGCGGCTGACCTTTTCGACGGTTCTTACCATGACGTTGACTCTAACGAAATCTCCTTCAAGCTTGCTGCTAACCTCGCTTATAAGGAATGCTTGAAGCAGGCAGCTCCCGTTCTCCTTGAGCCTGTTGGAAATCTTACCATAACAGTTCCCGAAGACCTTGTGGGTGACATTATCGGTGACCTTAACAAGCGTCGCGGAAGCGTAATGGGTATGGATACTGCTGAAAAGCAGGGATATACAACCGTTAACGCGATAGCTCCCAAGGCTGAGCTTGCCGAGTATCCTATCGTTCTTCGCGCTATGACGCAGGGACGTGGATCGTTCGACTTCGAGGTTACGGGCTACGAAACAGTACCCGGTAACATCGCGGCAAAGATAGTTGAGGAATATAAGAAATCTCAGGAGGCGTAAGCCAAATACTTGGCGGTCGAGAAATCGACCGCCTTTTTTATGCCGTTTTGCGGCTTTTATTTTTTTGCCTGCCATACTGTGACAGAATTTGCGCGTGTATTGTGATAAAATCAATAAAAAAGAGGGATGTGAAAAAATGCAAAAGAAAACACAAAATATACAGTTTTTACTAAGCGGCGATAGCCTTGAATTGAAGCCCATAGGTGAAATAGACCACCATAACGCGGTTATGATGCGTCGGGAGGCTGATGAGCTTATAAATACGTACAAGCCAAAAAATGTTGAGCTTAACCTTGAAAAAATTGATTTTATGGATAGCTCGGGGCTTGGGTTTATAATGGGCAGATATTCTCTGGTTCAGAAAAACGGCGGAACGCTTGTGGTTAAAAGTCCAAGTAGAAACGTGCAGAGAATCTGCCGTTTGGCTGGTCTTGAAAGAATAGTTAAAATTGTTAAGTGAGGTGAAAATGATGAAAGCTAAAAAAACAAACGAAATGAGGATAGTTATTCCTTCGTTATCGGTAAATGAAGGTGTGGTGCGTTCGATTATTGCGGCTTTTTGCGCGCAGGCAAACCCAACGGCGGTGGATATTGCCGACGTAAAGTGCGCAGTTTCCGAGGCAATAACAAACTGTATTGTACACGGATACAGAGAGTGTGTGGGTGACGTATACATAAGCGCACAGCTTTTCGATGACGATACAGTAAGAATAACGGTAAAGGATAAAGGGTGCGGAATAGCCGACGTAGCACAGGCACGTCAGCCGCTGTTTACCACAGATGCGGATGGTGAACGAAGCGGAATGGGCTTTACGGTGATGGAGAGCTTTATGGATAAGCTTACAGTTCGTTCGAGACAGGGAAAGGGAACGAGCGTTACGATGTGCAAAAAGCTGAACAATTATACATAAAATTTTGAAAGGCTTGACAAATGCAACCGTGTGAAAAATATTCGGGAAACCGACGGCTTATCCATGTTGCCCAAAACGGCAACGAAAACGAAGCGCTTGAAGCCACCGAAAAGCTGCTTGAGGTAAATATCGGACTTGTGCGAAGCATAGCTCTGCGCTTTAAGGAGCGCGGCGTGGATATGGATGACCTCATCCAAATAGGCACTATTGGAATGATAAAAGCAATACGTAGTTTTGACCTTGAAAGGGAAAACACCTTTTCTACCTATGCAGTTCCGCTTATAATAGGCGAGATAAGACGGCATCTGCGCGACGACGGACTTATAAAAATCAGCCGATATCACAAAAAGCTGGGTATGGAGCTGATGAACGCACGAAATAAAATAATAAGCGAGGACGGCAGAGAGCCGAAAATTGAAGAGCTTGCCTTGGTATGCGGAGTAAGCTCGGAGGATGCCGCAGTAGCGATGGACGCAATATCGCCCGTAATGTCGCTGTCAAGTACCCTCGGCACAGATGACAGCGCAATAACCCTTGAGAGCAGAATTGCCGACAATGACAACGAGATAGAACGAATGTCTGATTATATCGCACTTTCGCAGGCAATATCAAAAATGCCGCCCGTGTGGCGGCAGATAGTGGTTTTGCGCTATTATAAAAATATGACACAGCAGGAAACGGCAGACCGCCTCGGACTTTCACAGGTGAAGGTCTCTCGGGAGGAAAAGAAGATTATGGCATTCCTAAAGGACGAGCTTGTTGGATGAAAAAGGGACTGTCTCAAATTGATTTTTTATGAAATTCTATTGTGATAATTAAACAAAAAACACTTGCTAACCCCCATCGGTAAGCAAGTGTTTTTGTATAGGTTGTCAATTAAATGGAAATCGTTCCCAAACTTGAGACAGCCCCTTTTTAGTTTAATCCATTGAATTTGCTTCGCCAAGCTCTACAGTGATGTTGTAGTACATTCCGTCTCTGTGCACCTCAAGCTCAAGCTCGTCGCCTATTTTGCTGTTAAAGATAATATCCTGAAGAACCGACATGGTTTCGCATTCAATTCCGTTTGCCGAATGAATCACGTCGTCCTCACGAAGCTTGTCGGCAGAGTCAAAGCCCTCTGAGGTGCTTCTTACAAGCACTCCCGTACAAGGCGCTTTGTAGGGACGGGGATTGACTATTCCTACGTCCTCAAGACCGTCTGCGTCCGAAACATAAACCTTTTCTGTGAGAGAAGAATAGGCTGAATACTGATACTCAATATAGTCACCGTTGTCATCGGTCTTTACGGGATAACAGCTTGTTTCGGTGATAAGATACTTCTGACCGCCCTCGACGGCGTGACCGCTGATGCCGAGTGCTGCCCCCTGAACGGCGCTACCTGCGTTTCCGTCGGTTATCTTGCCGTTTTCGATGATGTCGAATATCATACCTCTTACACCGTCAATGGGAAGGGCAAAGCCCATACCCTCGTAATTGCTTCCCGATATTTTCATAGTAACAACACCGATAACCTCTCCGTTCATATTGAAGAGAGGTCCGCCGGAGTTACCCGGATTGACGCTTGTGTCTGTCTGGAGCAGTGTGAGAATCTTGTTTACAGTTCCGTTGCTGTTCTTTACTGCATACTGACGGTTAACGCCCGAAATGTAGCCTGCCGTCATAGAGCCCTTATAGCTGACGCTGTAAGGGGTTCCGATAGCCATAACGCGCTCACCAACCTTTGTATCACTTGAATTTCCAAGTGTTGCTGCCTTGAGTCCGCGTGCAGATATCTTGAGCACTGCAATGTCGTTAACCTCGTCACCGTCAATGTATTTGGCATCGTATTTCTTTTCGTCGGAGGTTATTACAGTTATCTTTTTTGCCTTTTCAACAACGTGATAGTTGGTGGAGATATATCCGTCCTCGGTTATAACTATGCCTGAGCCCGCGCCTTCTGTGCCGCTTTGTGTTATTGTGCTTATGGCAACGTAAGAGGGGAGGCAGTATTCATAGAGCGAGTCGAGTGCAAGCTCGTCGGAAAATGCCATAGGGGGAGTGTTTTGCTCGGGAAGTGCTTCTCCAAGAAGAATTGCTCCTGCAAGTGCCGCAAGCGAAATTAAAAGTGTAACCGTAAGAATTATTGCGTAGGTTACCGCACCGCGAGAACGTCCCGACGATGACTTTTTGCCGTCGTCGTATTTTTTCTGCTCGCTGTAATCCCAACGGAAAGCATATGCGGCAGGGGGAGCACTTGGAATATCCGTGACAAGTTCCTCGGTCTGCTTCTCTTCAAGACTTTCAACCTCTGTGCCGCTTTCGTCGGCTTTAAGTGAGCTATCCTCGCTCTCAACTGTTTTTTCATCCGCGATCAAGATAGCCTCGTTTGACTCCTCAACTTCCTTAACGGCGGTCTTGCTGTCCTGCACGGCAGGCTCGGCACTTTCTTCCGCGGATACGGCAACGGCGTTTTCATCAAGCGCTTCGTTGCCTGTGTTATTGCTAATGTTTTTTTCTTCCATAAAATTAACCTCTTATAAAACCGTTACTGTAATTGCTTCTGATGATCGTCTGTGCTCAGTGTAAAGGTGAATTTGCAAAATTCGTCCTTCTTGCTTTCCACCGAAATGCTTTCGCCGTGAGCATCTATTATGGTTTTTGAAATGAACATTCCAAGACCAACGCCTTTTTTGTCGATTCCTCGGCTTTTGTCAGCCTTGTAGAATCGCTCGAAAACGTAGGGGAGGTCTTCTTCGGAAATTCCCTCGCCTTGGTTGAATACACTTACAATTACCTTTTTCGCCTTGGTATCGTCGCTATAATTTATTCTTATTTCGTATTTTGCGCCATGTGATGAAAACTTTACCGCGTTGTCGCAGACGTTGTAAAGCACTTGATAAATAGCGTCTCTGTCAGCGAAAACAAACATTCTGTCATCGTCACAAATGAAATCAACGTCAAGTTTTTTGCTGTCTATCTTTTGCTCAAAGGAGATAAGGATAAGCCTTGCCATTTCGCATATGTCGAAGCTTGACATAGTAAGCTTTCTGTCACCTGCCTGAAGTCTTGAGATGTCGAGCAGGGAAGAAACAAGTCTTGAAAGACGCCTTACTTCCTCTTTTATCACTCCAAGATAATGGGGCTGTTCTTCGGGGGGAATAGCTCCGATAAGAATATTGTCAATAAATCCCGAAATGGTGGTCATAGGTGTGCGCAGGTCGTGAGAAACGTTTGCCATAAAATTGTTGCGCATAGTTTCAAGATTTTCAAGCGAGTCAGCCATATGGTTGAATGACTCGGCAAGCTCTGCCACCTCGTCCTTACCTCTCACTGCAATGCGCGTGTCGAATTTGCCTACAGCCATTTTCTTTGCCGCACGGCTCATTTGTCTCAAGGGCTGAGTTATCATTTCGGTGATAAAATAAACGGCGATAAGTGAGGCAAGCATTAGCCACAGCGAGGCTACGAGAATGGCGTTTGTCATGGTGTCAACAAGAGTTGCCAATCCGTCACTTGACGATATGGCGATAACCGCGCCTTTAGTAGTTCCGTCTACTATAACGGGTGTTGCAAAGGATATCTGAGATTTGTCCGCAAGCGTTCCCACATTGCCGATTATTTTGACACCCTCACCCTTCTTTAAGAGTGTAATGTGTTCATCATTAAGTCTTTGCTCGGTTTCAAAGGTGCCGTATTGCTCGTCCTTTGCGTAAAGAAGCATTTTTCCGTTTTCGTCGGTAAGTATTATCGAGATGCCCTCACAGTTTTCGGAAACCGACGTAATTATGTTGATGACGTCTTGCACGTAGGTGCTTGTGAAATCCGCAAAGCTTTCCTTGTCCGAATATTCATAGCGAAGCTCAATGTAGTCCTCGGCAGAGTTAGCCGCACTTTTGGCGATTTCTGTTTGTAGCGATGCAGAATAGTTGTTTACAAGAGCAACAACTATTGATATCATCATGCAGAATATAGTCAGTATTATCAGAATGAAGGTAACGGTAAATTTTGCGAAAATGCTTTTTGACATAAACTATAGCGGCTTTCAGCCCTCAATCTTGAACTTGTAGCCAACGCCCCAGACGGTCTGAAGAAACCATTTATCCGAGACACCCTCAAGCTTTTCTCGCAAACGCTTAACGTGAACGTCTACCGTGCGCGAGTCGCCGAGATAATCAAAGCCCCAAACCTTGTCAAGAAGCTGGTCGCGTGTGAAAACGCGGTTGTAGTTTGAAGCAAGGAAGTAGAGAAGCTCCAATTCCTTGGGGGGAATATCAACCGACTTTCCCGCAAGCTTAAGCTCGTATTTTTGCAAGCTTATCTCAATGTTGTCAAATTTTATAACCTCATCCTCGTCCTGGTTGTCGTGAGATTGGTAACGGCGAAGCACAGCCTTAACGCGTGCGGATAGCTCCTTGAGGTCAAAGGGTTTGACCACAAAGTCGTCAGCGCCAAGCTCAAGACCGAGTACCTTATCGAATACCTCGCCCTTTGCCGTTATCATTATAACGGGCTTGGAGGACATTTCTCTTATTTCGCGGCAAACCTGCCAGCCGTCCTTTTTGGGGAGCATAATGTCGAGCAATACGAGGTCGGGGTCATACATCTTGAAATAGTTGATGCCCTCAACACCGTCTCCTGCTATCTTTACGTCGTAGCCTTCTTTTTCGAAGTAAATCTTAAGAACGTCGCATATGGAAGGGTCGTCGTCAACAATAAGAATTTTCGTGTCGATCATCTTTTTATATCCTTTCTTCCAAGTTGAATTTTTACAATAATCATTTTACACCGTCAATGGAATAGCGCTGTGACGGCATTGTGAATTTTGAGAAAATTTGCAAATTTGGTGAAAGCGCAAATATTCAATATATAGTATAACATTATTTCCTCAATTTGAAAATACTTTTTTGAAAAAATTTATGAATATTTTTCATTTTTTGATAATTATTTCATTATTCATTAACAAAACCCCTTGCAAAAAACAAAATTTTGTTATATAATATACATTGAATTTGTATGTCATCAAAAAGGAATTAAATAATGAGAGGTATATTGTAAAATGAAATTAGGAATAGTAGGACTTCCGAATGTAGGAAAAAGCACACTTTTTAACGCGCTTACAAGTGCGGGCGCAGAGTCGGCTAACTATCCGTTCTGCACCATAGAGCCCAACGTTGGTGTTGTGGCAGTGCCCGACAAACGACTTGACGTGCTTGCTGAGATGTATAATCCCGAAAAATATACTCCTGCGGTAATTGAGTTCGTTGATATTGCAGGACTTGTAAGAGGGGCGTCAAAGGGAGAGGGCTTGGGTAACAAATTCCTTTCTCACATTCGAGAGGTAGACGCAATAGTTCACGTTGTCCGTTGCTTTGAGGATGACAATATTATCCACGTGGATGGAAACGTTGATCCTATGAGAGACCTTGAGACAATCAATCTTGAGCTTATATTCTCCGATATAGAAATCCTTGACCGCCGTATTGACCGCACAAAGAAGGCTATGAAGGGTGATAAGACTCTTGCGGCAGAGGTTGAGCTTCTCGAGAAAATCAAGGGAGTTCTTGAGGAGGGCAAGTGCGCGAGAACCATTGACTTTACAAAGGACGAGCTTGAGCTTCTCGGCGACTCTCAGCTCCTCACACTCAAGCCCATTATATACGTGGCCAACGTAAGTGAGGACGAGGCGGGAAGCGAACCCGTGGGCAATGCAATGTACGATGCGCTTAAGGCATATGCAGAAAGTGAACGCTCCGAGATAATTTCTATCTGTGCGGGCATTGAAGCGGAAATTGCCGAGCTTGATGCAGAGGAAAAGGCGGCATTTCTTGAAGATATGGGAATTGCCGAAAGCGGTCTTGACAGACTTATCAAGGCAAGCTATGCACTTCTCGGTCTTATCTCCTACCTTACAGCAGGTCCCAAGGAGGTTCGCGCTTGGACTATCACCAAGGGCACAAAGGCGCCTCAGGCGGCAGGAAAGATACACAGCGACTTCGAACGCGGCTTTATACGTGCCGAGGTTGTTGCATTTGACGACCTTACAAGACTCGGTTCGGTAAACGCAGTAAAGGATGCGGGACTTATGCGAAGCGAGGGCAAGGAATACGTTATAAACGACGGAGACATCGTCCTCTTCAGATTTAACGTTTGATAAAATAAAGGGGCGTCTCAAACGCCCCTTATTTTAGGTGTTATATGTTTTAGCCCTCTGTTGTGCCGTCTTCAATTGTGAACTCAGCACTTGCGGGTTGCTCGTTCACCTTGATGTGTGCCTCGTAGAAATTAGCGTCAGCCGTCTGCATATAGGGTACAAGCCAAAGATATCCGATTCCGAAAGTGAAAATGCAGAGGAGAGCCCAGCCGATAAAGCTGAAGTGGAGGCAGAAAAGCTCCCATTTGTGACCGTCCATACGCGCCTTGCTTTCGTCTATACACTGCTTCCAATCGTACGCGGGATTGTCGCGCTTGATGTAGTAAGCCATTGAGTACGCGTAAGCCTTAACGATACCGGGAATGATGAAAAGCAGCGACCAAAGGAATTTGAAGATGGTTATCATAAGATAGAGCAGGAAGTTCTGCGCAAAATCCTTAAAGCCGTCGAAAATGTTTTCGATAGAGGGAGTCTCGGCTCTTGCAAGCTTCATAAAGTAACCGAACAGACCTACACTTAAAGGACCTGTTATGAGCAATAATGCGATGATTCCTATACCGGTAGCGGCGCAAATACCAACGATAAGAGAGCAGATAAGATAAGCGAGAAGCGCCATCATCCAATTGTTGTTGAAAATATTGCCGCCAAGGTCTTGGCGCGACTTGGCTCTGATTTCGTAGTTAGACATATAAATACCTCCAAAATATATTTGCTAAATAATAGCTCAATTTATTTTATCACAAAACAACAATATTGTCAATATTTATCGTAAAAGAGAGAAAAATTATGAGAATGAGAAAAAAGAAAAACGGAGCGGCAAGAATTGCGGCTTGCAGTGATTTGCTTATAAGCGACGTTGAAGTACTTAAGGAAGACCCACAGTATTCATTCCTCGAAAGAAGACCGCTTTATATCGAGATAGGTTGCGGAAAGGGCAATTTTGCCTGCGGTATCGCGGCGGTACACCACGAGGCGAATTTTATCGCCATGGAAAAGGTACCCGACGTGGCTTGCCTTGCCCTTGAAAAAGCAAAGGCGAGAGCTGATGAGCGCCCTACTCCCGACAACCTCAGATTTATTATCGGTGACGCCAAAAACCTCTCGGAGTGGTTTCCCGATAGCTGTGCAGACAGACTTTATCTTAATTTCAGCGACCCGTGGCCAAAAGCGGGACACGCCAAGCGCAGACTTACTTACCGCGCTTTTCTTGAACTTTACCGCAAGATACTTAAGGACGGCGGTGAGCTTATACTTAAAACCGATAACGTGGGCTTGTTTGACTTCAGTCTTGAGGAGTTCGAGGCGTGCAGACTTGAGCTTGTATGGATGACACGCGACCTTCATAATTCTGAATACAATGTGGGTAACGTGATGACCGAGTACGAAGCGAATTTCTCGTCGCAGGGTTATCCGATATGCTCTGCTAAAGTAATATTCCGTAAGGAGATTAAAAATGATTAAAGAGCTGATGAAAAAAGAGAGAAGCTACCGAAGCTTTGACGAAAGCGTAAAGATAGATCGCGAAACTCTTGTGGGATTTGTCGAAAATTCGCGGCTTATACCGTCAAGCGTCAATCTTCAACCTCTCAAGTACAGAATATGTACAGATAAATCAGAATGCGATACTGTGCTGTCGCTTACAAAATGGGCGGCACTTCTTAAGGAGTACGAAATTCCCCCCAAGGGGCACGCGCCCACAGCTTATATAGTTATCTGTATAGATAAAAATGTCAGCGATAAAAGCATATTTGAAAAGGATGTGGGAATTGCCGCGCAGACAATAATGCTTTCTGCGGTTGAGGCTGGCTTTGGCGGTTGTATGATAGGCAATTTTGCTCCTTCAAAGGTTGCCGAAGCCCTTAATTTGCCCGACGGCGTTGTTCCTTCGCTTGTTCTCGGATTGGGCAAGCCCGACGAGAAAATTACCGTTGAGTCTATAGACGAGAAGGGAAGCAACTATTACCGCGATGAAAAGGGCGTGCATCACGTTCCTAAGCGTTCGCTTGACGAGATAATTCTTTGAGGTAAGTATGTCTGAAATAATGAAAAACGAGCCGTGCGGCGTTCTCCTTGTAAATAAACATAAGGGTGTTACGTCGCACGATATAGTGTACAAGATACGAAAGCTTTACGGCACGAAAAAGGTGGGACATACGGGTACGCTTGACCCGCTTGCCACAGGTATCCTTGTGGTGCTTATAGGGCGCGCCGCAAAGGCGGCGGAGTATCTTGTGTGCGACAGTAAAAAATACCGCGCAACAATGCGCTTGGGGCTTACAAGTGACAGCGAGGATATAATGGGAAATATACTTACCGAAAGTACGGATATACCCGATTGTGAGCGTGTTAGAAGTATATGCGCGGAGTTTGTGGGAGATATCAAGCAAATACCGCCTATGTACAGCGCACTTAAGGTGGACGGCAGAAAGCTTGTTGACCTTGCGCGAGAAGGAAAAACTGTAGAACGCCAAGCACGGGATATTACCGTTTATTCGCTTGACGTAACGGCGACCGACAGCAAAACAGATTATATTCTCGACGTGTATTGCTCGTCGGGAACTTATATCCGCACGCTTTGCGCCGACATTGGTGCGAGAATTGGTTGCGGTGCGGTAATGGCAGAGCTTGAACGCCGTGAAGCGGGCGGTTTCGATATTGAAAACAGCCATAGCATAGAAAAGCTTGAGAAAATGAGCGAAGTCGAGCGAGAGGCATTGCTTATTCCAATTGAAAGCCTTTTCGCCTCGCTCGAAGCTGTGCGCTTAGAGGAGTTTTACGAAAGACTCTCGCGTAATGGCTGTGAGATATATCAAAGGAAGATAAAAACAAACCTTCCCGTTGGAGCTCGCGTAAGAATGCTTACTAAAAAGGGCGAATTTTACGCTCTCGGCGAGGTACGCGAGTATGAGAACGGAACGGCAATAAAGGCAATAAAGCTCTTTGACATATAGGTGGCAAAATGGAAATTCTCTATGAAGATAAAAATATTCTTTTCTGCGTAAAGCCTGCGGGGGTGATCTCCCAAAGCGATGAAAAAGGGAGAGATAATATGCCTGCACTGCTCGCGGAGCAATGCGGTTGTGAGATATTTCCCGTTCACCGACTTGACAAAGAGGTGGGCGGTGTTATGGTTTTTGCCAAGAGCTCTTTTGCGGCGGCGAAAATGTCCGTGCTAACCGCATCACACGATAAATTCATAAAGGAATACCTTGCCGTGGTAGAGGGAAGCCCCGAAGAATCGGGTGTTCTTGAGGATCTTCTTTACCACGATAAGAATAAAAATAAAACCTACGTTGTGAAAAAGGAACGTCGGGGAGTGAAAAAAGCCAAGCTTTCGTATGAAACGCTCGGACGCGTCTCCGAAAACGGCAAAGAGCTTACGCTTGTCAAGGTCAAACTCTATACGGGAAGAACACATCAGATAAGAGTGCAGTTTGCCTCTCGCGGTTTTCCCATAGTCGGAGATCGCCGTTACGGCGCGTCGGTAGCAAATAATAACAAAATACATTTATTTTCATACAAAATAGAATTTAGTTCACCTTTTGATGAAAAGTATCACGCCATACGAGTTCTTCTTTTTAATTCTGAAATATGGACATTATTTGATAAAGAAAAAGCCTATCTGTTTTGAATAAGATAGGCTTTTTTGTTAATTCTCTTTGTCATCAATTAGCATTAAGATGCCAGCAACTAAGTTAACAAAAATTAGTGTGCATATTTTAAAAGCTGTGCCAATCGGTTCTTTGTTTTTTATCTTCTTATAGTAAGATATTGTCATAGGGATGCACCAAGCAAGCGGAACAAGTAAAAAGAGCCAAGCGTTTGCCACGGTTCCAATTATCATAAATATTTTGATTGCTTCAACAAAGGCACCAGATTTTTTTTGATCATTTTGGAGGTTATATGTAGTATGAGATGAAGTTTCTGCCATACAACCACACTTTGGGCAAATTACAGCTTCGTCATATAACTGATTTCCACATTTTGAACAATATTTCATTTTTTTCTCCTTTGAATTTTTTAGTTTTAGATACTAATACGACATTTAGCAGTTGTGGATTGAATCTTCTTGGTAATTATAACATAAAAAAAACTAAATGTCAACTTTATTTTTTTTCTTTTTTGTATTTTTCGATAAATTTTGCATTCCGCGACTGCTATAATGTTAAGAGAATGATATTTTAAGGAGTGATAGATATTAACGTTAACAATGTAGCGGGTATTATTTTTTCAAACCTGCACGACAGAAGCGTTCCCGAACTTACGGGGAACAGAACTATGGGGGCTATCCCTTTTTGCGGCGGTTACAGAATGATCGATTTTCCCCTTTCGGTAATGGCGAAGGCGGGAATACGTAACGTAAGCGTTATTGCTCACCATAATTTCGAGTCGCTTGTGGAGCATATCGGAAGCGGCGCGGAGTGGGGCTTTCCTGTGGACAGAGGAGGCGTAAAAATTATTTCGCCTTATATGACGGCATACGCCAAAAGCAGTGAGGAGCTTTACACCTCACGTCTTGAAACGCTGAAAAGCATTTGCAATAACCTTGAGCGAATGAAAGAAAAATACATAGTTATGTGCGACTGTGACTGTGTTTTTAATATTGACATAACTGAGATGATAGAGTTCCACGTTGAGAACCGAGCCGACATAACGGTATGTACCGAATCGGGGCTTTGCGCTGATGAAAACGGCAGGATAACCGAGCTTGACAGAAGTCCGTCTGCGGCGTTTGATCTTAACGTAAACCTTTGGGTGGTTAACAGAGACTATCTTGTCGGAATGGTTAAAAACGCCGCCGCGCGAGGTTACTCCGATATGACCTGCGACGTAATGGGGCGAAATCTTATGAAGGACAGATTTTTTGAGTATGTGTACCGTGGTGATATTCTGCGCATAAAAAGTCTTTCGGATTATTACCGAACCAATATGAGATTGCTTGCTGATACCCCGCTTCGGGAAAATATGCTTGATGGAATAAACAGCCGCAGAACCCCTTATTCACTCACGGGAATAGGTAGTGAGGCACAAATAACGGCATCAGTTATTTCGGAGGGGTGCCACATAGACGGAAGGCTTGAAAATTGCATAGTTTTTCGCGGTGTAAGGGTAGAGAAGGGGGCTGTGGTGAAAAATTCAATACTCTTCCCAAGCGTTACGGTTTCCGAGGGCGCCAAGCTTGATTTTGTTATCGCAGATAAAAACACCAACGTGAGAGAGGGGAATATTCTTGCGGGATGCAGAATGTTGCCGTACTTTTTTGGGGGAAAAAAGATAATTTAACACATTGGGAAGAAAACTTGTCCAAAAGTTTACAATAAGGGCTTGATTATTTCGCGTCATTGAGGTAAAATATACTTGACTGAAATTGAAAGAGAGACCGAAATGGATAGAAATAAAAAGCTTTTATCAAATACCTTGATTCTTGCACTCGGCACATTTGGCTCAAAGCTGCTTGTGTTCCTTATGATGCCGCTGTATACAGCGGTCCTTGCAAGCGATCAGTTCAGCGTTGCCGATCTTATATCGCAAACAGCCAATCTGCTTATCCCGCTTGCGTGTATCGGTATTGTGGACGGAATATTCAGATTCACGCTCGACGGAGAGGGCGAAAGAAAAAAGACCTTTTCTTCGGGGCTTGCCGTGTTGCTTGTATCGTCCGCGATTTTTGCGGTTATAGCGGTTATTATTGACCTTGTTGGAATACCCGGACAGATGGGCGAATACGTCTGGCTTGTCGCATTTTACGTTATTGCCGCTAATATTCACTCTGCGGTGGCTCAGTATATAAGAGCAAAAGGGAACACCGTACTGTTTTCTGTGGGCGGAATGATAGGTACGCTTTTAACCGTTGCGTTTAATATTCTTTTCCTCATAGTTTTCAAATGGGGCGTGCTTGGCTACGTGCTTTCGGTTGTGATTGCCGACGTGGTTATCACAGTGATACTTTTTATTGTAGCAAAGCTGTACCGTGATATTGATTTCAGGCTTGTTGACAAAAACAAAATATTCGAAATGCTCAAATACAGTATACCTATGATTCCGACCACGATATTTTGGTGGATCACAAACGTTTCAGACAGGTATATGGTTTCGGCTATGGTTGGTCATGACGTAAACGGACTTTATTCCGCAGCGTATAAAATTCCTACGCTGTTAACTCTGCTTTGTATGGTATTTATTGAAGCGTGGCAGTTCTCTGCGGTAAGCGAAAGCGACGAAAAGGAAAGGGCAGACTTTTTTACATCGGTGTTTTCGGCTTATCAGGGAATAATGTTTATGGCTGCTTCTGCACTTATTCTTTTCTCAAAGGTTGCTACAGTAATATTGCTTGACGACAGCTATTACGATTCGTGGCAATATATTCCCGTTCTCGCTGTTGCAATGGCGTATTCTGCTCTTGTAACCTTTATGGGAAGCGTGTACCTTGTTAAAAAGAAAAGTGTTATGTCGTTCGTTACCGCAACCATAGGCGCTTTGGTAAACGTTGTACTTAACTTTTTGCTTATTCCCCATTTTTCGGCAATGGGTGCGGCAATAGCTACCTTTGCAAGCTACTTTACCGTTATGATAATAAGAAGTATAAACACAAAAAAATATGTTCCGTTCAATATGGGAATTATACGGCTGGCTTTTAATACCGTTGCCGTGGTTGTGCAAGCTACTGTGATGGTGCTTGAGATAAAATATTGGATAGCTATCGAAATTGTAATGTTTGCGACGGTTTTAGCGGTGAATGGCAGAGATATACTTCGCGGTGTAATCGGAATGTTAAAAAAATTCAAGAAAAAGTCGAAAAAAATTTGAAAATCTATTGACAAATATCTTAAAGTGTGGTAGAATATTCACACTGTGTGCTTTTGGCGCACAATTAAAGAACAGTCCGCTGCGATGCTCTGCATGAATGTTCTGATTATTAAGGAGGGCCAAAAAAATGGATATTATCAAGGCTTTTACAAGTGAGCAGCTCAAGGAGAACGTTCCTACTGTTAACGTTGGTGACACAATTCGTGTTCACAACAAGATCAAGGAGGGTTCTCGTGAAAGAATTCAGATGTTCGAGGGTACCGTTATCGCAAAGCACGGCGGCGGAATCTCCGAGACATTCACCGTAAGACGTGTTTCTTGCGGCTGTGGCGTGGAAAAGACGTTCCCCATTCATTCTCCCAACGTAGAGAAGGTTGACGTTATCCGCGTAGGTAAGGTTAGACGTGCAAAGCTTTACTATCTCCGTGATAGAGTTGGTAAGGCATCTAAGGTTAAAGAGAAGATATAAGCTTTTCTGAAATCTGATAAAAGGGTGCGAGCGGCTTGTCCGAGCGCACCTTTTTGTTTTGCTTGCAAGAGGGAGTTTTCAAATCCGAGATTTGTTCAAAAAAGGGAAGTACTTGATCATTGCCCAAGGAAATTTCAGTCTTAAGAGGCGAAAAAGCCAATCTGGATTACGAATTTTGAATTTTTTTGCCGTAATGTGTCAACAAATCAAAAAAATTGATAAAATATCGAAACTTTTTTCAAAAAACTATAGACATTTTTGAAAAAATATTATATAATAAAGCGGTATAGTTATACGCGAAAGTGTGTGACCGACAATCGCGGCGGTTGTGTAAGGCAAGCACAGCCGACCGACAAATTATTTTTTTATCCGCGATAGTTAAAAAAATATCAATCAGGAGGTACTATCAATGAAAAAGAAATTGACGACAGTCGAATTTCGTGGCACTAAGGAGCAGGAAGAAAAGCTTCTTGAGGTAATTGCGAAGTACGACGGTGTTCCCGGAAAGACAATGCCTATTCTCCAGGAAGCACAGGACATCTACGGTTATCTTCCCATCGAGGTTCAGAAGATAATTGCAGACAAGACAGGAATTCCGCTTGAGGAGATCTTCGGAATCGCGTCCTTCTACGCACAGTTCAAGCTTAACCCCAACGGCGAGGTATCTATTGCCGTATGTCTTGGTACAGCTTGCTATGTAAAGGGTTCGGGCGATATTATCGAAGAGTTCTCCAGACAGCTTGACCTTCCCGTAGGAAGCACGTCTCCCGACGGAAAGTATTCTATCGAAGCTACTCGTTGCATCGGTGCTTGCGGTCTTGCTCCCGTTCTTACGGTTAACGGTGACGTATACGGCAGACTTACCAAAGCAGACGTTGCCGGAATTCTTGCAAAGTATAAATAATTTTTCTTGATTTATTCTGCGTTACATAACGCATTGGAGAAAAAGTATGAGGATTAGTGAAATCAGAGACCTTCTCGGAGCAGAGGTGATGACAGGGGAGGAAGCGCTTGACCGTGAAGTATTGTCGGCTTTTTGTTGCGATATGATGAGCGACGTTCTGGCGTACGTTAAAGATCAGGGTGTTCTTGTTACAGGTCTTGTTAACCCTCAGGTCATTCGCACTGCAAATATGATGGATATAGTTTGTATCGTGTTTGTCAGAGGTAAGGCGCCAACCGAAGAGATGATAGAGCTTGCGAAAGAATTCGACATTGCTGTTTTACTCACCGAAAAACGTGCGTTTGATACAAGCGGTATTCTTTATATGGCAGGTCTTTCAAGAAATATTGAGGGTTAGAATATGTCTGAACCCTTAAGATTTCATTTTGATGTTGACGGCTCCGACTTTTCAAGTGCGGGCGCCGCATCTGTTCTGGTTAAGAAAAAACTGCGTCAACTTTCATACAACCCCGAGGTTATACGAAAGGTCTCAATAGCGATGTACGAGGGTGAAATAAATATGGTTATTCACGCAAACGGCGGAACTGCTGATGTAGAGCTGTCGGATGATGAAATAGTCATAATCCTCAGCGATAAGGGACCGGGTATACCCGACGTGGAGCTTGCGATGCAGGCGGGATATTCCACAGCTCACGAAAACATCCGCAATCTCGGATTCGGAGCAGGTATGGGAATTCCCAATATGAAAAAATATACGGACTATATGCATATTGATACTGTTGTGGGTGAGGGAACTACAGTTACTATGAAGGTTAAGCTGTAACTTGCCCAAAAACAAATGAATCTATCGAGGTACATATGAAGGCTGCTTACAAACACTCGGTATCACTTGATATTGAAAAATGTAAAGGCTGTACAGCCTGCCTTAAACGGTGCCCGACGGAGGCTATTCGTATCCACGAAGGACACGCTGTAATCAATTCCGACAGATGTATAGACTGCGGTGAGTGTATAAGAGTTTGCCATTCAAAGGCAAAGAAAGCAACTCACGACAGCCTTTCGGTTCTGAATGATTACAAATATACCGTGGCGCTTCCTGCACCGTCTTTTTACGGGCAGTTTGACAATCTCGACAATATCGGCTACATTATCAAGGGACTTTTGGATCTTGGTTTTGACGATGTTTTTGAGGTGGCTTGCGCGGCTGAGATAGTGAGTGCTTATACTCGCCAATACATCAATCGCGCTGACATCAAAAAGCCGATAATCAGTTCTGCTTGTCCAACGATAACCAGGCTGATCAGCACTAATTATCCTTACTTGTGCGAAAATATTATGCCAATACTTCCGCCCATAGACGTTGCCGCAATGCTGGCACGCGAAAAGGCACTCAGGGAGCATCCCGAGCTTGCGCCCGAGGATATAGGAATAATATTTATCTCGCCTTGTCCTGCAAAGGTAAGCTATATAAAGAATAACTTTGCGGGCGAACGAAATTACATTTCAGCTGCCGTTTCGGTGCGCGATGTGTATTTTGCTTTACTTGACAAAATGAAGAAGGGGGAGACCGAGCCGCTTGAGTCTACCGAATCGGGAATTATCGGTATCGGTTGGGCTTCTACGGGAGGCGAATCCTCTGCCATACTTAATGACAGATATCTCGCCGCAGACGGAATTGAGAACTGTATAAGAGTTCTTGACCAGATAGACAGCGCGGACATTACCACTCTTGATTTTGTAGAACTTAATGCTTGTAACGGCGGTTGCGTTGGCGGCGCAATGACGGTCGCAAATGCCTATATTGCGCAGGCGCGGCTTCAGTCGCTTAAACGCTATCTTCCCGTTTCACCTAACAGACCTGCAAGCGATTGGATACCCGATGAATATTTCCATGAGAAAAACGTTGAGTACAATCCTTACAGCTCACTGTCACCCGACAGAAAAACAGCGATGCGTATGATGCGCGACATCGAAGAGCTTACCAAAAAGCTTCCCGGACTTGATTGCGGCTCCTGCGGTGCACCCACGTGTATGGCGTTTGCAGAGGACGTTGTGAAGAATGAAACGAGCATTGATGAATGTACCGTTATCCTCAAACGTGCTTTGAAGGCGCACGGTATTGACAGGGAATTGCTTGATTCGGAATTGAAAAATTTTGAATCCTTCAAAAAGGAGGGCGGCGCCAATGACGGTGAGTGAGATTAAAGCGAGAATCGGAGCACAGCTTGTGTGCGGAGATGATTCGGCGCATTTCGACGGTGTTTACGTCGGGGATCTTCTCAGCCGGGCAATGAGTCACGTTGAGAGTGACAACCTTTGGATCACGATAATGTCAAACGTTAACGTGGTTGCCGTTGCAACTCTTACCGAGCCTGCGGCTGTGATACTTGCCGAGGGTGTCGAGCTTCAGTCGGATGCTCTTGCAAGCGCAAAAGAAAACGGTATTACTGTGCTTTCAACAGCACTTTCTGCATATGAGATTGCAGTTGAGCTTAATAAAGCCATAACGGAGAACGGCATATGAGCCTCTACCGTTGCGATCTTCATGTCCATTCCTGCCTTTCACCTTGCGGTGACGAGGATATGACTCCCGGCAATATTGTCGGAATAGCGCTTTTGAACGGACTTCAAATCGTTGCGCTTACCGACCATAATACTGTGAAAAACTGTCCGTCGTTTTTTAAGCTGGCTAAGACACACGGAATAATTCCAGTGGCTGGCGTTGAGCTTACTACCAACGAAGATGTTCACGCGGTCTGCCTTTTTAGAACGCTTGACGCGGCAATGGATTTTGGAGAGTATATTGAAAGTAAACGTATCCGTATAAAGAATGATCCCGGAATTTTCGGAAGACAGCTTTTGATCGACGAAAACGATAAAACAATCGGCGAAGAGGAATATCTGCTTATCAATGCGGTTGACCTTTCGCTTGAAGAAGCTTTTGTGGAGGTCAGCAAGCGCGGCGGTGTGTGCTATCCCGCACATATTGACCGAAGCTCAAATGGTATAATATCAATGCTGGGTGATTTCCCGCCTGAACCGCGATTTACTGCTTTTGAGCTTAACGATGCGTCCTCATACGAGGAGTGCTTGAGTCGATTCCCAATACTTAAGGAACGCGAACTCGTGCACGTTGCAGCATCAGATGCCCATTACCTTACCGATATCTCCGAGGAAGGATTTGCTGTTGAGCTTGACGACGAGCCGTACTCGTCGGATATCGTCAGAAATAATCTTATAGATTACCTACTCGGAATCAAAAAGGGCGGTGACAAAAATGGATGAGCTTTCGCTTTACGTTCTTGATATCACAATGAATTCTGTGAGAGCGGGAGCAACCGAAATATCGGTCGAGCTTGTTGAAGAAGGTGAGTGGCTTACCTTTACGGTAGGCGACAACGGTTGCGGAATGACCGATGAACAGCTTGATAAGCTCTCAAATCCGTTCTTCACAACAAGAAAGACCCGAAAGGTTGGACTTGGTATTCCGTTTTTGAAAATGCTTGCTGAAATGACGGGCGGAGAGGTTAAAATAACCTCAGTACACGAGTCGGTATCTACTGACCACGGTACAACGACCTGCGCTAAGTTTGGAAAAAATCACATTGATTTTATTCCGCTTGGAGATATGGTCGAAACAGTAAAAACACTTATTCAGGGATCTCCCGATATCAATTTTACCTATCGGCACAAGACCGAGAACGGGGAAGTGACACTTTCCTGTAAGGAGATGCGAGAGGTGCTTGGAGACATTCCCTTAAACGAGCCCGAAATACTGAGCTGGATAGGCGAAAACCTTAAAGAGCAGTATGCGGAGCTTCGTTGAATCTTGTTAAAAATTTTTTATATAAAACGAAAGGATGATCACTATGAAGTCACTTGAAGAGTTGAAGGCAATAAAAGCCAAAATGCAGGACAAGGTTGCTCTGCGTACTTCCAGCGGCGAGACCCGTATCGTAGTCGGAATGGCAACCTGCGGAATTGCTGCAGGCGCACGCCCCGTACTCAACGCATTTGTTGAGGGTGTAGCAGAGGCAGGCATCGGAGACAGCGTTATGGTTACTCAGACAGGTTGTATCGGTATTTGTCAGTATGAGCCTGTTGTTGAGGTATATGTTCAGGGCGCTGAAAAGATTACTTACGTTAAGATGACCCCCGAGCGTGCAAAGGAAGTTCTTGAGAAGCACATCAAGGGCGGAAACGTTGTTACCGAGTACACCATCGGCGCGCTCAAAAAGTAATTCTTAAAAAGTAAATTAGGAGGAATAAATACAAATGATTCGTTCTCATGTACTTATCTGCGGCGGTACAGGCTGTACCTCGTCCGGCAGTACAAATCTTCGCGATAAGCTCGCTGAAGAGCTTAAAGCAAAAGGTCTTGACGAAGAAATAAAGATCGTTATGACCGGTTGTTTCGGACTTTGTGCTCTTGGTCCGATTATGATCGTTTATCCCGAAGGCACATTCTATAGCAGAGTAACTGTTGACGATATTCCCGAAATCGTTGACGAGCATCTTATGAAGGGCCGTATCGTTGAGCGTCTTGTATATAACGATACAGGAGATTCTAAGGGCGTGGAAGAGGCTGCAGCCGCTTCGCTTAACGAGACTGTATTCTACAAAAAGCAGCATCGTGTAGCTCTCCGTAACTGCGGTGTTATCAACCCCGAAAATATCGAAGAGTATATCGCAATGGACGGTTATTTCGCACTGCACAAGGTGCTTACCGAAATGACCCCCGATGACGTTATCCAGACAATTCTTGATTCCGGACTTCGTGGACGCGGAGGCGGTGGATTCCCCACAGGTCTCAAGTGGAAGTTCGCTTCCAATAACCGCGGTCAGGTTAAGAAGTACGTTGCTTGTAACGCAGACGAAGGTGATCCCGGTGCGTTCATGGACCGTTCCATTCTTGAGGGTGACCCCCATGCTCTTATCGAGGCTATGGCAATTGCCGCTTACGCTATCGGTGCTGACGAGGGTTACGTTTACGTTCGTGCTGAGTACCCCATCGCTGTACACCGCTTGAACATTGCTATCGAGCAGGCAAGAGAAATGGGTCTTCTTGGTGAGGATATTTTTGGAACAGGCTTCAAGTTTGATATGCAGATCCGTCTTGGCGCAGGTGCGTTCGTGTGCGGTGAGGAGACAGCTCTTATGACCTCTATTGAGGGTAACAGAGGTGAGCCTCGTCCCCGTCCTCCTTTCCCTGCGGTAAAGGGTCTGTTTGGTAAGCCTACTGTTCTTAACAATGTTGAGACATATGCAAATATTCCCCAGATCATCCTTAAGGGTGCTGATTGGTTCGCTTCTATGGGAACAGAGAAGTCCAAGGGTACTAAGGTATTTGCTCTTGGTGGTAAGATCCAGAATACAGGTCTTGTTGAGATTCCTATGGGTACAACTCTTCGTGAGGTTGTTGAGGAGATCGGCGGCGGTATTCCCAACGGTAAGAAGTTCAAGGCTGCTCAGACAGGTGGACCTTCCGGTGGATGTATCCCCGCACACCTTATTGACACTCCCATTGACTACGATAACCTTATCGCAATCGGTTCTATGATGGGTTCGGGCGGACTTATCGTTATGGATGAAGATAACTGTATGGTTGATATCGCTAAGTTCTTCCTCGAGTTCACAGTTGATGAGTCCTGCGGTAAGTGTACTCCTTGCCGTGTCGGTACAAAGAGACTTCTTGAGATACTTGATAAGATCATCTCGGGTAACGGTGAGCTTGAAGACCTTGACCGTATGGAAGAGCTTTGTAACTACATAAAGAGTGCTTCTCTTTGCGGACTTGGACAGACCGCTCCTAACCCTGTAATTTCTACACTTCGTTACTTCAAGGATGAGTATATCGCTCATATCGTTGACAAGAAGTGTCCTGCAGGCGTATGTAAGAGCCTTCTTCAGTACACAATCGATCAGGATAAGTGTATCGGATGCGGAATGTGTGCTAAGAACTGTCCCGCAGATGCTATTTCCAAGACAACTTACGTTGCTCCCGGTCATAAGCTTCCTTCGCTTGCTATCGATCCTACCAAGTGCGTGAAGTGCGGAGCTTGTCTTGATAGCTGTAAGAAGATCAAGGCTATTTCCAAGAAGTAAGAAAGGAGAACCCAATATGGAAACAGTAAATATTAAAATAAATGGCAAGGAATATGCCGTTCCTCAGGGTTCGACAGTCCTTGAAGCAGCTCGCGCTGCAAAGATAGAGATCCCCACACTTTGCTACCTTAAGGACATCAACGCAATCGGTGCATGCCGTCTTTGCCTTGTTGAGGTTTCTGAGGGTGGTAAGCCCTTTAGAATGGTTACTGCTTGTGTTTATCCTGTAACCGAGGGAATGGAGGTCCTCACAAATACCCCCAAGATTATCAAGTCCAGAAAGCTCAACCTTGAGCTTGTACTTTCCAACCACGATAAGAAGTGCCTTTCTTGCACACGTAATACCACCTGCGAGCTTCAGAAGCTTTGCAATGAGTACGGTGTAGACGAGAGCTACTTCAAGGGCGAAATGAACAAGTATGAGATCGACGATTCCTCGCCCATTATCCGTGATAATAACAAGTGTATCCTTTGCCGTCGTTGCGTAGCTGTTTGCTCTAAGGTTCAGGGCATTGGTGTTATCGGTGCAAACGACCGTGGATTTGATACACATATCGCTTCCGCGTTCGAGACAAAGCTTGGCGACAACGCTTGTATCAACTGCGGTCAGTGTATCGTTGCTTGTCCCACAGGTGCTCTTTATGAGAGAGATGATACAGATAAGGTTATGGAAGCTATCGCGGATCCTTCAAAGAAGGTTTACATCTGCACAGCTCCTTCTGTTCGTGCACAGATCGGTGAGTGCTTCGGCTACGAGCCCGGTACAGACGTTGAGGGTAAGATGGTTGCCGCTATCAAGCGCCTCGGCTTTGACGGTGTGTTCGATATGAACCTTACTGCCGACCTTACCATTATGGAAGAAGCAACAGAGTTCCTTGGCAGAGTTAAGAACGGCGGTGTTCTTCCTATGATCACCTCCTGCTCTCCCGGATGGATCAAGTTCTGCGAGCACTACTATCCCGAGATGACAGAAAACCTTTCTACCTGCAAGTCTCCTCAGCAGATGTTCGGTGCAGTTGTTAAGACTTACTTCGCTGAAAAAGAGGGAATTGATCCCAAGGATATCTTCTTCGTATCCGCAATTCCTTGTACTGCTAAGAAGTTTGAGGTTGGACGCGATGGTGAATCTGCTGCAGGTGTTCCTGATGTTGACGTTGCTATTACAACCCGTGAGCTTGGCAGAATGATTGAAAAAGCAGGCATCAAGTTCAGAGAGCTTGATGACGAAGCATTTGATATTCCTTTCGATATCGGATCGGGCGCAGGCGCTATCTTCGGTGCTACAGGCGGTGTTATGGAGGCTGCTCTCCGTACAGCGGCTGAGGTTATCGAGGGCAAGCCTCTTGAGAAGCTTGACTTCACAGAGGTAAGAGGAACTGAGGGGGTTAAGTTTGCTACTTATAAGCTTGGTGACATTACTCTTAACGTTGCTGTAACAAGCGGAACAGGCAACGCGAGAAAGCTCCTTGACGACGTTAAGGCAGGCAAGGTTGACGTTCAGTTCATTGAGGTTATGGGATGTCCCGGCGGCTGTGTAAACGGCGGCGGACAGCCTCATCAGCCCGCGGCTGTTCGTGAGACAGTTGACCTTCGTGCAGTTCGTGCGGCGGTTCTTTACAACGATGACGCTAATGCAGACCTCAGAAAGTCTCATGAGAACTCGGCTGTAAAGAAGCTCTACGACGAGTACTTCGGAGAACCCAACAGCCACAAGGCTCACGAGATTCTTCACACTCACTATGTAAAGCGCGGTATATAAATAAAACCCATAGGGGCGACGAAAGTCGCCCCTTAATTTTTTCATTATTTTTCCAAAAGATATTGACAAAACAAGTTTTTGGTGATATAATGCAACTGTACTAACACATATAGTACAGTTTGTGAAAGGAGGATATTAAATGCTTGTAGTAGATAAAATGTCAAGAATCCCTATATACGAACAGATAGAAGAGGGAATAAAAAGAGAAATTATTACGGGTATTCTTAAGGAGAGAGAGCAGCTTCCGTCAATAAGAGAGCTGTCTGTTATTCTTACCACAAATCCCAATACCGTTCAAAAAGCCTTTATGGCACTTGACAGAGACGGAATAATAGTTTCAACTCCCGGGCGCGGATGCTTTGTAGCTGATAACGCGGTAGAGAAGATTCGTGAAGGGCTGAAGAGTAAGATTGACGAAATCAAAGAGCTTGCCAAAACGCTTGCAAACGCGGGGATAGATGAAAAAGCCGTGCTTGAAGCTGTAAAAAGCGCCTACAAAGCAAAATAAACCAAGAAAGGAAGAGAGCTATGATTTGTGCAAAAAATTTAACAATGAAATTCGATGATTTCACAGCACTTAAAAGAATGAACTGTGAGATTCCCGAAGCGTGTATATATGGACTCGTTGGCAGTAACGGCGCGGGTAAATCAACGTTTTTAAGACTTATCAGCGGAATATACCGCCCGGATAGCGGTGAGGTAACTATAGACGGACAGCCTGTTTACGAAAATCCCGAGGTTAAGAATAGAATACTTTACGTTCCCGACGAGCTGTATTTTTTACCTCAGGCAAATATGGAAAGAATGGCTGAATTGTACAGCTCAATATATGAAAAGTTTAATTATGAGCGCTTTTATAACCTTACAAAAACCTTTGGGCTTAATCCCAAGGCAAATATAAATACTTTTTCTAAGGGTATGAAGCGGCAGGCAGCAACCATTCTTGCGCTTTCCTCAATGCCCGAAATTCTCTTGTTTGACGAGACCTTTGACGGTCTTGACCCCGTAATGAGAAATCTTGTAAAGCAGGTGATTTACAACGACGTTATCGAAAGAAAGACAACGACGATAATCACCTCTCACTCGCTTCGCGAGCTTGAGGATACCTGCGACCAGCTCGCTTTGCTTCATAAGGGCGGTATCGTTTTTGAAAGCGATATTCAAGACCTTAAAACAACGCTGTTCAAGGTGCAGGTTGCATTTAATGGGGGGTATTCGAAAGAACGCTTTGCAGGCGTGGAAATGCTTGACTATAACCAAATGGGCTCTGTTGCAACCTTTATTGCACGCGGAGACAAGGAAGAGGTTGTGGCAAAAATTCGCGGACTGAATCCCGTTCTTCTTGACGTTCTTCCTCTCAATCTTGAGGAAGTGTTTATCTATGAGATGGAAAGTCTCGGTTACGCCTTTAAGGAAATTCTGATGTAAGGAGGATAATACCGTGGCAAATTTCTTTTCAACAAAACTTTATTTTCAGGGACTTAAAAAAATACGTATCAGCGGAACTGCGTTTGCGCTGATAATTATACTTCTTAACGCGTTCCTGCCTATTATAGGCATAATTGACAGTGCCAACTATAGCTCGCCTTATCACGTTGCAAGCGTTGTCGAATACAATATGGTCGTTCCGTTCTGTATGCTTGTAATCGTACTTGTTCCAATTCTTGCGCACGATATGTTTTCGTTCCTTAACGAACGCAATCAGTCTGACTTCTATCATTCTATTCCGCAAAAAAGAACCTGCGTTTACGTAAGCTTTACGGCGGCGGTTCTTACGTGGGCGTTCGGAACGATAATAGTCAGCACACTTGTGAACACAATCCTTTGGAGTCTGGCGAGCTCTTACAGCTTTTCCTTAAGTACAATAATCCTCGGCATGTTGCCGTTCCTTGTGCTTTCTGTGCAGATGGCTGGAGTGATGATACTTGCCATGACGGTAACGGGAACTAAAATATCCAACTTCCTTGTTGCGATACTTTTCTTCCTCTTCTTCAGAGCTATGAGTACCTTCTGTGTAACCGCACTTGACGAGGTATCAAACGTAATAAACATCAATTACGGCGCTTACAAATATTTCGGACTTGAATTTTTCCTTCCGTTCTCACTTTTGCTTGGAATTTTCGACGGAGAAGCAGGTGTGTTTGTCGACGCAAAGCTTCAGATTTATTCGCTTTTAGTCGGTATAATTTTCCTTGTTATCGGTGGATTTGCATATAAAAACCGCCGAAGCGAAAGCGGGTCCAAGAGCGCGCCCAGCAAGCTTCTTCAGCACGTCTACAGATTTGCTGTAACTCTTCCGTTTGTGTTTATGGTTGCCTTCTTTATGATGATAGACGGTGTAGAGGGATATCAGATAATTCTCGCTCTTGTAGCCGTGCTTGTTTACGTGCTTTACGAGCTTATAACTACTAAGAAACTTAAGAGTGTTGTAAAAACGCTTCCTCTTATGATAATTCCCGTACTTGTAACCGTTCTTATGGTTAGCGGTATATATATCACAAGAAACGCAATATATAACGACAGATTTACTTCGGACGAGTTTGACGGCTTCTGCTTTACTTCTCCATATCTCAGCACTTACGAAAGTCATATGACAGAGGAAGTATTTGTCAAGAGCGACAGAGCGGGCGAAATTCTTTCCGATGCTCTCAATTATTCGCTTGACGGAGGCTACAATTATCAGAGCACAACCTATGAACGCGTGCTTATAAAGCTGAAAAGCGGTAGAATAATGGCGAGAAATCTCCATATTCCCGATTCGGAGTACGTTGAGCTTGACAATATTCTTTATAACTCACCCGATTATTGTGAAGCATACCTCCAGATACCTCATCCCGACGAGATTTCAAATGCATATTGCAGACACGATATGAGCGATGCTCAGGTTAAAAGGCTTTACCGTGTTTTCTATGATGAATATAATTCGCTTTCAAATAAGGATAAATTGCGTGTTAAGAAGCCTCAGGGTGATTATGTTTCGGTTTCGGGTATATCTTTGTCGGGATATTTGAACGGTGTGGATTACAGTGCTTATTATCAGATTGTTTTCGATTATATGCCCAAAACTGCCATAGAATATATGAATATATTAGAGCAAGGCGATGAGGGCGGATACTATGGATTTAATTTGGATAATGCAATTGCTCAGCTTTCAGCTTGCAGGTCACAGCTTACTACCAAGAGTATAGATTATGCATACGGAGCACTGTCGTTCGCTAAGGTGACGGGAAGATTCAGTGACGGAAGCATAGAGCGCGTATATAAGTATGAGAATCCCAAAATGGTTGATGCGTTGTATGAGGTTTTAGTCCTTATAACAGATGATAAAAATTCATATGTCTATACTGACCCCTCAAAGATATACAAATTGAATTTCCATCTTGACGTAAATCTTGTTGAGGACTATGAGAAGGGTGCGGAAACCACACCTATTGTTGTAACCCCCTATCACACCTCTGCTGACCTTGTGGGTATAACCTCGGTCCAAGCGGTGCCCGACGCAGAGACGGTTCACTATGACACTAATTTCTATATAAACGAGGATGTTTTCGTAAGTATCAGCGATGAAAATATGGCTAAGATAGAAGCCATAATGCAGAGAGTTTACGGTGAAGCCGACGAAAAGACAGTTAAAACAGAAGAATGAAAAACATTGAAGTAGATTACAGAAAATTAAGATTATCTAACCTTGCAACAAGCCAATTTAACCACTTGTTTCTGCTTGTATTCTGGCCATTGTTTGGTATATCCTTTGCGTGGGTAGAAAAATATTATCCTGTGGAGCATTATATCAGCGTGTTTTCGCCTCTCGACGATTTTATCCCGTTTCTTGAGATATTTGTTATTCCATATGTTTTCTGGTTTGCGTATATAGTCGGAATGCATATTTATACTCTGCTTTTCGACGTTACAGCATTCAGAAAAATGATGTGGCTGTTTATATTAACATATACTTCAACACTTGTGATATATCTGATATTTCCAACCTGCCAGAATCTACGCCACGAAAGCTTTGAAAGAGACAATTTCCTCACTCGCTTTATGGCTGATTACTACGCTATGGATACGCATACCAACGTGTGTCCGTCGTTGCACGTAGCAGGCTCGCTTGCGGTAATGTTTACATCGTGGCACGCAAAGGGACTTGAGAAATGGTGGATAAAGCTAAGCTTTTCGGTTGTTGCAGTGCTTATATGCCTGTCAACCGTATTTGTGAAGCAACATTCGTTAATAGATATACTTATTGCCTTGCCCATATGTGGAATAGCATATTTTGCGGTGTTCAAAAGTAATCCGCAAATTGAATAAAAAATCCTGCCGCAACTGCGGCAGGATTTTTTATTTCTTTTCGGGTAATTCGCTTATAAATGTGGCTCCGAGTATCATAACCGCACCTATAATTCCGAATAATCCCATAGGCTCTTTGAGAAAGATCGCCGAAAGGATTATTGCGACAATGGGGTCTATGTAACTGAATATTGCAACTGTCTGAGACGGTATTTTTCCAACAGCGTCGAAATAAAGAGCGTAAGAAATACCCGTGTGAACTATTCCCATAATCAGAAGCAAAATGATGATTGTGGGAGTGAAGTTGATTTCTCCAAGGTTTTCGGTAAGCAGCGTGTAGGGAAGTATAACAACCGCGGCGGCACCGAGCTGAATAAGAGTTTTGTCATAGGTGGGAACCTCCGCAAGCTTTTTGTTCATCAGTATGACGGAGGCGTATAACACCGCCGCACCCAAGCCGAGAAGTATTCCCGTTGTTTCTCCTGCTGCAAAACCGCTCAGGTTAAGTATTCCCGAAACAAATATCATTCCCACAAGCGCAACCGTAACGCAGAGAAGCTTTTTTAGTGTTAAACGCTCTTTGAGGAAAATAGGAGAGGCGAGAATAATAAAGATAGGTGCCATATAATAGCAGAGTGTTGCAGTGGCAACCGTTGTATATCGGTAGCTTTCAAACAGAATTATCCAGTTAACACCGATAAACGCCCCCGAAGTGAAGAGCAGAACGGCGTGTTTTTTTATAATTTGCCAACTGATTTTGTCACGCTTGATGAAAACAACCGCAAGCAAAAACAGCATTCCGATAAATCCGCGAATCATAGCTATCAGCGATGACGGGAGCGGTGTGTGTTTTACAAACAATCCTATTGTTCCAAAGATTGTCATTGAGGAGATGAGCCCAAGCTTTGAAAGAAAATTATTTTTCATATTGACTCCTTAAATAATAAGCGCTTCTGCAGTCAGTATTGCAAGAAAGAGTACGTTCAAAAGCGTAAATACCGCAAGATATGAAAGCGCTTTGCCTTTGTTGTGAGAGGTGTATTCTCTGAAGGTAATAAGGCTTGCGAGCGAAGCTATAAGCGTACCCGCTCCGCCGATATTTACGCCCATAAGCAGCTCGCGGTAGTTGTCGGTGAACTGAGAAAGCAGAATCGCGCTGGGAACGTTGCTGATAAACTGACAGGAGAAAATGCTTACCAAAAGTGTGTTTTCATTGAGAAGTGCGGTGAACAGATTTCTTACGGACTCTATACGCGACATATTTCCCGCAAAAATGAAAAAGCAGACAAAGGTTAAAAGCAGACCGTAATCAACGTTTTTCAGCGCGTGCTTGTCAAAAATAAATACTCCGACAAACACCAGAATAGTTCCTATATAATAGGGAATCACTCTGAAAACTATTGCGATAGAAATAATGAAAAGCAATGCATATATGACTGTGAGAGGTTTGTTGAGATGAAGCTCAAGCTTTTCACAGGGCTCGATTTTTTCGTTCTTTACAAACATACAGCAAATTACAATTATAACTGTTGCGGTTATAAAAAGCGGAAGCATTATCGAGATAAACTCAGAATTGCTTATGTTGAATTTTGAGTAAAGATAAAGGTTTTGTGGATTACCGAACGGAGTAAGCATACCACCCAAGTTCGCGGCGATATTCTGCATAACGAATACAAATGCCATATAATTTTCCTTGCCTGTGGATGACAGAACGTAATATCCAAGAGGAAGAAAGGTTATAAGCGCCATATCGTTGGCGATAAGCATTGAGCCGAAAAAGGTTATGAACACAAGTGCGATGACCGCGCCGCGCAGACTGCCCGTAGCACTGACTATTTTTCTTGCAAGAATGGTGAAGAATTTGATATCCTTAAGCGCGCATACAACTGCGAGGGTGCAGAAAAGGCAGGCAAGCGTTTTAATGTCGAAATATCCAAGATACTCCTTGTCGGGTTTTACGATTAACGATGTTATTATTGCAAGTGATAGTGCGATGAGAAACACTGCGTTGCTCTTCGCAAAGCTTTTGATTTTTGTCATATATGTACCGTCCCCAAAATAATTCCTGTACAAGTATATCACTATTTTTTCAAAAGTCAAGAATTTTCCCGTATTTTTTCAAAAAATACTTTACAAAGTAAATTTGATATGGTAAAATAACCGTAACATAAACACTTGAAAGGAGCTTTAGATATGAAAAAATACAAAGTTTTGCCCGTAAGGGTTCTCGCAAATGACGAGAATAAAATTGTTGAAAAGAAACCGATAGTAATTAAGTCGCTTGAAGACGCTTATGTAATTAACGGTGATGCTGTCAGCGGTGCCAACAAGCTCGTTGACTCCAATTTCGGCAATACCGAGATACTTCACTTCAAGGCAAATGATAATACAGGTTGTCTTTATCGCCGCGTTCTCCTTAAGTTCGATATTTCCAAGCTTGCGAATGAGTCTTTTCTTCATGCAGAAATAAGGATATTCGGTGTTGGCTGTCAGTCGATGACAGGATGTACCCCTGCGTATGTTTACGAGGTTGACGAGAACTCGTGGAAGCAGAACGAGGTAACCTACAACAACGTTCCGCAAGTTGGCGCGCTTATAACAACTGCAGATGTTGGAATAAATCATAATATTATTGATGTTACTGATTACGTCAAGGCAAAGATTGCAGAAGGAAAAAAAGTTATTTCCGTGCTTCTTGCGGGTGATGACAAAGCCCCCATTCACGTGCAGTTTGCGTCAAGCAGAAATTCTCGGAATCAGGGTCCTGTTCTTGTTGCATCGTGCTCCGAGAATAGCTTTGTTACCAATATTGCTGCCAATGATGACGTGGCAAAGGTATGGGATCACGCCGCAAAAATGGTTGAGGAGTGGTTCGGTGATTGGGAAGAAATCACCGAAAGAGGCAATTCTCCCGCTGAATACGTTTACGAAAAGCCCGAAGAATATACAAAGATGGTTGACGTAACAAGGACTCCCGGTGTTCCTTACGTTAAATATCCTACGAGAACAGTTGACAGCATTTTCGGATATGAGCCTGTTAAGGACGGGGAGATAAAGCTTGACGAGTATGGCGGATACATATGCGATAAGAAGTTCAACGCTACGGGTTGGTTCCACGTAGAGGAGAAGGACGGTCGCCTTTGGACGGTTACTCCCGAGGGAAATCCCTTCTTCAGAATTGCAATGGTTCTACTTTCTCCCGGCGCATCTCCTAATCAGCGTGAAAAGATACTTAAGAAATACGGAAACTATGAAAATTGGACAGAGCTTGAGACTGCACATATGAGAAATGACCTCGGTTATAACTCGCTTGGCGGTTGGAGTGCAACAGAGCTTCTTGCCAAGGCAAAACAGCCTCTTGCACTTTCTCATATCATTTACTTCCTTTCTCCGTACACAAGAGAGAATGGTATGAATAATACCACAGGCGGTAATACAACATTTGTCGGCGGCGTAATGCCTGTGTTTGATCCCGCATTTGAGAAGTTCTCGGATAATCGAGCTAAAGAAGTAGTTACCCCTTATGCTAATGATCCTCACGTATACGGTTGGATGAGTGATAACGAGCTTCACGCAGAGCATAAGCTCCTTGATGCGTACCTTATGTCTGATATTGAGAATCCTTGGTTCGCTTACTCCTACGCGACTGCCTGGACGTTTATGCGTAGCGTTACCGGCAAAGCAGAGGTCTCCGCAAGCGACGTTACAGACGAGCACAGAAACCTTTTCAAGGCGATGATTTACAATAGATATTTCAGAGTAGTTGCTTCGGCTGTTAAGAAGTATGCTCCTAATCATATGTTCCTTGGCTGCCGTTTCCTTCCCGGTTGCTACAGAAGTGAGCACGTTCACCGTGTTGCAGGCAAGTGGTGCGATGTAATAAGCCTTAACTACTACGGCGCATGGACACCTGAAAGCGACCTTATTCAGAATATCCAGAAGTGGTCGGGCACCCCCTTTATTATTACTGAGTGGTATGCAAAGGGAATGGATGCTTGTACTCCAGAGTCAAGACTTACCAATGAAACCGGCGCAGGCTTTACGGTAAGAACGCAGAAAGAGCGCGGTTATTTTTACCACAACTATACTCTTAAGCTTATGGAGTGTAAGGGCTGTGCGGGATTTGACTGGTTCCAGTGCTGGGATAACGCCCCCGATAACCTTAAGGCTGACCTTTCCAACAGAAACTCCAATAAGGGTATCTACGATAACGACTGCAACGAGTACACCGAGCTTACGGACGAGATGAAGACAGTCAACAAAAACTGCTATAAGCTTATTGATTTCTTTGATGCCGATAAGACAAGAAGCCACTAAAGATCTCAAGCCTCACCCATTGGGTGGGGCTTTTTACAAAATTTTCTTAAAAGACTTTACAAACATATTTTTATGTGGTAAAATGACTTAAAGAATACACTTGAAAGGAGCTTTGTTATGGAAAAGTATAAAGTTTTACCCGTAAAGATTGATGAGAGTATTGTTGGAAAGAAACCTCTCGTCATAAGCTCAATTGAGGATTGCTACGTTATAAACGGAGATGAAGTAAGCGGAAGCAATCAATTAAGAGACAGCAACTTCGGTGCTTCGGAGGTTTTACAGTTTAAGGGCGATTCCAAAAACGGCAAGTTGTTCCGCAAGGTCTTTATTAAATTTGATTTGTCTGGTCTTGTAGGCGAACCTGTAAAGAGAGTTTCGCTCAGACTTTACGGCGTCAGTGCGCAGGGCGCTGAAAATACCGACGCATTTCTTTATGAAACCGATGCGGAGGCGTGGAATGAAAAAGAGATAACCTTTAACAATGCACCTGAAGAAGGTAAACTTATAACGGTTGCCAAAGCCGGTAAGAGTCATAATTTCTGGGATATAAGTGATTATGTAACAGAAAAGCTTGCAGAGGGAAAAAAGATTGTTTCGTTCGTACTTATAGGTGATGAAAAAGAGCCGTTCCACGTTCAGTTTGCCTCAAGCAGACACGGCACAGAATATGGTCCTTCTCTTGTTGTTTCTTATTCCGAGAATGGATTTTTGACTCAAATAGCAACCAATACAAGTGCAGGCGAGGTTTGGGAACGTGCCGCAAAAATGGTTGAGGAATGGGCAGATGATTGGTACGACGTGCTCCAAAGAGGCGATGCACCCGCAAAGCTTGTCAAGGAAAAGCCCGAGGAATACGCAAACTTGGTTGACGTTTCCTCCAAGCCAGATAAGCCTTATGTAAAGCGTCCTACAAGATTGGTTGAAAATATCAAGGGATACGAGCAGGTCAAGAAGGGCGAAATAAAGCTTGATGAATACGGCGGATACATATGCGATAAGAAGTTCAATGCAACCGGCTGGTTTCACGTAGAGGAGAAGGACGGCAGACTTTGGACGGTTACTCCCGAGGGTAATCCATTCTTCAGAATGGCTATGGTTTCTATCTCTCCCGGAGGTGAGGGCAGACAGCATAACGCCGTTATGGCTAAGCACGGTACACTTGAAAATTGGGCTGAATATGAGACCGTGCATCTCCGCGATGATCTCGGTTACAATGCGCTTGGCGGTTGGTCCTCAATAAATCTGCTTTCAAACGTTAAAAAGCCGCTTGTGCTTTCTCAGATAGTCAATTTCGTTTCAATGTACGCAAGAACGCACGACATGAATAATTCCACCGGGGGAAGTACAACCTTTGTGGGCGGAGTTATGCCTGTCTTTGATCCTACCTTTGAGGATTTTGCCGATAAGAGAGCGGCAGAGGTTGTAACTCCTTACGCTAACGATCGTCATATATACGGATGGATGAGTGACAACGAGCTTCATTCTGAGCTAAAAATGCTTGACGCTTATCTTATGGCCAACGTTGAAAATCCTTGGTTTGCGTATTCTTACGCAACGGCTTGGACTTTTCTTCGTACGGTTACGGGAAAAGAAAACGCAGGACTTTGGGACGTTACCGACGAGCATCGCAAGCTTTTCCGCGCTATGGTATACAACAGATATTTCCGTATAGTTTCAAGTGCTGTTAAAAAGTATGCGCCCAACCATATGTTTATGGGAAGCCGCTTCCTGCCCGGATGCTACCGCGACGAGTACGTTCATCGCGTAGCGGGTAAGTGGTGTGATGTAATAAGCCTTAACTACTACGGTGCATGGACACCCGACAGCGAGCTTATGAAAAATATTCAAAAATGGTCGGGAACTCCGTTTATTATTACCGAGTGGTATGCAAAGGGAATGGATGTTCAGGCAAAAGATCCGAGACTTACCAATATGTCGGGGGCGGGCTTTACCGTAAAGACTCAGAAGGACAGGGGATATTTCTATCACAATTATACTCTTAAGCTTATGGAATGCAAGGGATGTGCGGGCTTTGACTGGTTTAAGTGTTGGGATAACGACCCCGATAATCTTAAGACAGACCTGTCCAACAGAAACTCCAACAAGGGTATTTACGATAACGATTATATAGAATATACCGAGCTCACCGATGAGATGAAGATCGTGAACAGAAATTGTTACAAGCTTATAGATTTCTTTGATTCCGACCCAAGCAGAAACGTATAATTTATCAGACCGCTCCGCAGGGAGCGGTCTTTCCATAATATAGGTGTAAAAATATTATAAAAGTCAAAATAATATCAAAATAATTGCGTTTATCTGTTGACAAAATTTGCATTATGTGATATTATTAAGTATAATAGGGGTAGAAGTGGTGTTTGATGAAATTTCATTTTTCATTGCTTCGAAAAACTAAAGAAAATGGAGGCAACTTATGGAGAAGAACAGCACAGTTGGTGCAGTGAAGATCAATGCGCTTTTTGATGCAGGCACGTTTGTTGAGCTCGGTTCTTACGTTCGCAGAAATGGCAATCCCGAGGAGTACGAGGGTGTTGTTTGCGGTTACGGAGCAATCGACGGCAAGCTTGTTTTCGCATTCTCGCAGGATAGCGACAGAATGAAGGGCGCTTTCGATGAGATTCACGCAAAGAAAATCGAAAAACTTTATGAAATGGCAATCAGGAACGGAGCTCCCGTTGTTGCATTGCTTGATAGCGCAGGCGCGCTTATTTACGATGGAGCGGCAGCTCTTTCGGGTTACGGACGCGTTATGAAATGCGTTTCGGATGCTTCTGGTGTGATTCCTCAGATAGCAATCGTTAACGGTATTTGCGCAGGTATGTCCGCAACTATCGCCGCAATGTTTGACCTTGTGGTTACCGCAGGGGACAAGGCTCAGCTTTACGTAAATCCTCCTTTTGTTCTCGGTAAGGAGAACGGAACTGCAGCTCACGCGGCAGCAACAGGTATTGTGGCTCTTACGACTGAGAACGAAGATGCGGCTAATGAAAAGGTACGCGAGCTTATCGCTCTTATTCCTTCCAATAACGCCGAGGGCACTACTCTCGAAGTTAATGAGGATGACCTTAACAGAACTGTTAGCGCACAGGGAAGCGCTGAGGAGATTATCACTGAAATTGCCGATTGCAATAAGTTCGTTAAGCTTTACGCGGATTATGCTCCCGAGATGATCGTTGGTATTGCAAGCTTTGGCGGAATCGGTACGGGCGTTGTTTATGCTAACGGAAAGATAGGCGTTGGCGGTGCAAGAAAAGCTGCAAAGTTTGTTTCTATGTGCGACAGCTTCAATATTCCCGTGCTTACTCTCGTTGACAGTGAGGGCGTTGCATGTGATAAGGAATCTGAGAATGCCCCTCTTGCAAGTGAGCTTGCAAAGCTGGCGTTTGCATATACAGCGGCTAAGAACGCAAAGGTCACCGTTGTTGTTGGCAAGGCTTACGGTGCGGCTTATACGCTTATGGGCTCCAAGTCTGTTGGTGCGGATATCGCGTTTGCACTTGAAAGTGCTTGCATCAGTATTCTTCCTCCCGAGGCGGCAGTTGCTTTTGCTTGGAATGATAAGATCACTGCGGACAAGTCCCGCGAGGACCTTGAAAACGAGTGGAAAGAGAAGTGCGCTTCTCCCGTTGATGCGGCTGAGAAGGGTGAGATAGACGATATAATCGAAAATGCTGAGCTTCGTCAGAGAATTTGTGCCGCTCTCGGCATGATGTTCTCTAAGACAGACGTTGCTCCCACTCGCCGTCACGCAAATATGCCTCTTTAATTATAGGAGGATATACAATGGAAAATACAGTATTGAACGACGTTGTAAGCGACGTAGCTCAGGTGGTTAACGCAACCGAGAATCTCGGCGGAGCGTTCTCTCCCGAGCGCTGGGCATATGCAGGTCAGATGACTCTGCTCGGTATGGTAATGGTTTTCTCTGTGCTCGCTATCCTTTGGGGAGTTCTTGCTATATTCGAAAAAGCAATGGCGCAGGGAACTGAAAAACCTGCTGAAAAGCCCGCAGAGGTTTCTGTCACTGCTCCCGTAGCAGAGGCGGCACCCGTCGCATCATCGTCGGATGATGAAGTAATTGCGGCAGTTATTGCCGCGGCTGTTGCGGCTTATATGGCGGCTGAGGGTAACACCGATGGCTCGTATAACGGCGGCTTCAGAGTTGTGTCCTTCCGCAGAGTTCAGGGCGGTAAGGCTTGGAATTCAAAATATTGATTTGAAAGGGTTAGGTACAAATAATGAAAACTTATAACATCACAATAAATGGCGTAACCTACGCAGTCGAGGTTGAAGAGGTTGGCACAGTGGCGTCTGCTCCCGTTGCCGCTCCCGTAGCTCCCGCAGCAGCTCCTGCTGCACCTAAGGCGGCTCCCGTAGCAGCTCCTGCAGCTCCCAAGGCATCAGGTAAGGCAGGCTCTGTAGTTATCAAGGCTCCCATGCCCGGTAACATTATGAAAGTTAACGTTAAGCCCGGTGATGCAGTAAAGAAGGGCGACGTTCTTGTAGTTCTTGAGGCTATGAAGATGGAAAACGACGTTTGTGCTCCCGAGGACGGAACAGTTGCAAGCGTTGACGTTGCAAAGGGTGCAACAGTAGAGACCGACGCTGTTCTCGTAACTCTTAACTGATTTTCTGAAACAATAAAAATCTATTGAAAGGAAAACAGTAAGAAATGCTTGATAGTTTTGTAAAATTCCTGGAAACAACAGGCGTTGCGAGATTGTTTAGCGAACCTGATTGGTGGAAGACCGCCATAATGTTCGTTATAGCAGGCGTACTTGTTTATCTTGCTATAGTAAAGCAGTTTGAGCCTCTGCTCTTGCTTCCTATTGCCGTGGGTATGCTTCTTACAAACCTTCCCGGCGCAAATCTTTTCCATTTGGAATACTTTATTCAGACCGAAGTGGATTTCGGCGAGGTTCTTCATCACGGAGGACTTCTTGACCTTCTTTACCTCGGCGTTAAGCTTGGAATTTATCCCTCGCTTATCTTTATTGGAATTGGCGCGATGACAGACTTTTCGCCCCTTATCTCAAACCCAAAGAGCCTGCTTATCGGTGCAGGCGCACAGTTTGGCGTGTTTGTTGCTTTTTCGGCGGCACTTCTTTCGGGCGCATTTACTCCCGAGCAGGCAGCAGCTATCGGTATCATAGGCGGCGCGGACGGTCCTACGGCTATTCTTGTAACAAAGACGCTTGCGCCCGCACTTCTCGGTGCTATCGCTATCGCGGCGTACAGCTATATGGCTCTTATCCCTATGATACAGCCTCCCTTTATGAAGATGCTCACGAATAAGAAAGAGCGTCAGATAAAGATGACAACTCTTCGTCAGGTCTCCAAGACCGAGAAGATACTTTTCCCCCTTATCGTTACCTTCGTTGTCGGTATGATCGTTCCCGACGCTGTTCCGCTTGTAGGATGTCTTATGTTCGGTAACCTCCTTAACGTTTGCGGAGTTACTGACAGACTTTCCAAAACGGCGCAGAACGAGCTTATGAATATCGTTACGATATTCCTCGGTATTACCGTCGGAGCTACTGCAAGCGCAGAGAACTTCCTTCGCGGCGAGACTATCCTTATTATCGTATGTGGTCTTGTAGCCTTCTGCATTTCTACTTGCGGAGGACTTATCACAGCTAAGATAATGAACTGGATATCGGGCGGAAAGATCAACCCTCTTATCGGTTCTGCAGGTGTTTCGGCAGTTCCGATGGCGGCTCGCGTATCGCAAAAGGTCGGACAGCAGGAGGATCCCTCCAACTTCCTTCTTATGCACGCAATGGGTCCAAACGTTGCCGGTGTTATCGGTTCTGCGGTTGCCGCAGGTGTGTTCCTGTCTTGGTTTGCCGCGTGAATGAATTTTTATGGAGGTATATAAATGGCAAAGGTAAAAATTACAGAAACAGTTTTGCGTGACTCTCATCAGTCACTTATTGCTACAAGAATGACTACCGAAGAGATGCTTCCCATTCTTGAGCAGCTTGATAAAGTCGGCTATCATTCTCTTGAGGCTTGGGGCGGTGCAACATTCGACTCTTGTATGAGATTCCTTAATGAGGATCCTTGGGAGCGACTTCGCAAAATCCGCGACAAGGTAAAGAATACAAAGCTCCAAATGCTTTTCAGAGGTCAGAATATTCTCGGCTACCGTCACTATTCGGATGACGTTGTTGAGTACTTCGTACAGAAGTCTATCGCAAACGGCATTGATATTATCCGTATTTTCGATGCGCTTAACGACCCCAGAAACCTTAAAACGGCTATTGACGCAACCAAGAGAGAGAACGGTCACGTTCAGGCGGCTTTCAGCTATACAACGGGTCCCGTTTATACTCTTGACTACTATTCGCAGTATGCAAAGCAGCTTGAGGAGATGGGCGCTGATTCTATCTGCATCAAGGATATGGCGGGTCTGCTTAAGCCTTACGATGCATATGAGCTCGTTAAGACACTTAAGGAAAGCGTAAAGGTTCCGATTCAGCTTCATACTCACTATACAGCAGGTCTTGCTTCCATGACCCTTCTCAAGGGTATTGAGGCAGGTGTTGATATTGTTGATACGGCAATTTCTCCTATGGCTATGGGTACTTCACAGCCTCCCACGGAGACTCTTGTTGCAACTCTTGCAGGCACAGAGTATGATACGGGTATTGACCTTGCAGAGCTTGATAAGGTAACTAAGTATTTCGCACCTCTTCGCGAGAAATATCTTGCTGAGGGTCTGCTTAACCCCAAGGCTCTTAACGTTGACGTTAATGCGCTTCTCTATCAGGTTCCCGGAGGAATGCTTTCCAACCTTATGTCTCAGCTTAAGCAGGCAGGTAAGGAAGATAAGCTTATCGAGGTTCTTGAGGAAGTTCCGCGCGTACGTGCTGACGTAGGATATCCTCCTCTTGTAACTCCTTCTTCACAGATCGTTGGTACGCAGGCTGTGTTCAACGTTATCGGCGGCGAGAGATACAAGATGGTAACCAAGGAATTCAAGGGTATCGTTAAGGGTGAGTATGGTAAGACCCCCGTTGAGATCGATCCCGCATTTGTTAAGAAGATAATTGGTGACGATGAGAGAATTTCTTGCCGTCCCGCAGATGCTCTTAAGCCAGAGCTTGATGAGCTTCGCGCAAAGATCGCGAACTACATTGAGCAGGACGAGGACGTTCTTTCCTATGCTCTCTTTGAGCAGGTTGCAGTCAAGTTCTTTGAGTACAGAAAAGCTCAGAAATACGGACTTGACGGTGACAATGCGGATGCCGCACTCGGCGTTCACAGCGTATAATTAAATTTTAAGGAGCTGTTCTGTGGAACAGCTCCTTTTTTCGTAATAATAGTGATTCATATTACTTTGGGTGATGTGTTTTCCAATGCTCTTTTCGTGACATTAGTTGCAGATTTTTAGTTTTATTGTTGTGTTTGTCCCCGTCTATGTGGTGCACAATTTCGTTAGAACTCAACGGTCTACCTAATTTTTTACTCATTTTATGACGGTGTTCGGGAGCGTATCCATTATTGCGTGCCTCTGAACTATTGGGGCGGTATACTTGTTTGTATCCTTCTTTTGTATAATATGGGTCGTGTTTTTTGAAAATTCCCATAAAGGTCTCATTTCTTAAAAGAATTTTGAGATATTTACAACGATATTATAAAAGAACAATTTGAAGTAATCAATATTATTTGTTGTAATTTGTGTAAATGTTTTGTAAAATAGAAGCAACAAAAATTTTATGTTCGCTCTATTTGGCGATTGACTTTGCAATTTTGTAATATGCTCTGCACATCTCCTCGAAAATTTCAGGGGGTAATTTGGTAGAAGGAGAGGTTTCAAGCGAGAACACTCCGTCAAATCCGATTTCCTTAAGTGCATTACCGAATTCTGCCCAATCGATAACTCCGAAATATGGAGCCATATGCTTGTCGCCTTTGCCGTCGTTGTCGTGAACGTGGAGAACCTTAATCTCGCTTCCGAGACGACGAACCTCCTCGGCGAGATCAAGCTCGTCAAATACCGAAACGTGCCCCGTGTCAAGACATATCTTGAAGTTTTCGTCGTTTATCTCGCGCACGAATTTGAGAATTGCCTCTGGCTTTGAAAGCGGCAACTGCTTGAACGGCATATTTTCAAGGCAGATGGTAACACCCAAATCCTTTGCAAATTCCAGAAGCTCGCGCATAAATTTAAGGTTCAGCTCCCAAAATTCGCCGTCAAGCTCGGGAGGATTGTTGCATCCAAAGGGCATTATCGGGTGTATGACCCAATATTTGCATCCGAGCATGGAACAGGCGTAAATGCTTTTTTTCATTTTATCCATACGCTCGGCTCTGTCTTCGGGCGTATTGTCCTGAGGTGGATAACGCCACGGACCGTGCACCTGTGATATCTCTATTTCCGCGTCTTCTGCAAGCTTTCTTTGACGCAGAAGATATGCTGTGAAATCATCGTCAGACATTGAATATACGGGCTTTGTTGTATCGACAAAATCAAAGTCTACGGCGGAGTATCCGATAGCGGCCAATTTCTTGTAGCCGTCGTCTCCCAAATAGTTGTATGCGGGCGATGTAATTCCTATTTTCATAAATACCTCTCTTATATAAGCTCAAAGCCGTGTATTGACGTTGAATTTACGCCATTGTATGTAAAGAACAGGGAGTGGACTCCCGCGGGGATTTTGATTTGTGCCGAGACTGTCTCCCAAACATTTGCCCTTCTTGTGGGGATTTTTGCGAGAATTTCACCGTTAAGTGCTGTTCTTACTTCGAACTCACCTATTCCGTAGCCTCTGATCCAAAGCTTTATTTCCTTTGTTGTACCGTCAAAATCAAAGTTTTTGAATCCTACCGTACAGCCGTTTGTTATGTCAGCAACGTGACCAAGAATTTCGTCGCCGTCCTTGCCGTCTTGCGTAATTTTGGGGAATGAATTTTGATTGTAATTTGCCGAGAAAACGTAGCAAGCAATGTGTGCAGGGTAGAAACCCTTACCTTCAAGAGGACCGCCGTTAAGCCCGCATGAGGATATTTCAGCCTGTGTAAAGCTTCCGTCGGGATTCATAGTTATTTTTTCGGCGCATCCCTGACGGCTGTATGATGTTTTGTTTGTCTGTCTGTGATAGAAAATGTAATATTCACCGTTTATAAGTTCAACGCTTCCGTGATTGTTTCCGCTGTGTCTCATCTTAACGTCGGCGGGTTTATATGTATCAATGTTGAAGTCGGCGTTGCTTATGAGAATACCACCGTACTTAAAGCCCTCAGTTGGAGAATCACTTGTTGCGTAACAAAGCTCGTGGCAAACGTCGGATGAATATATAAAGTAATACTTTCCGTTAAATTTTCTTATTGAGGACGCCTCAAAAAATTCGTGGCTTTTGTATTCTTCAAGGCTAAGCTCATTGCCATTATATGAAACAGATGGAACGATAAGCTTCGGTTTTTCGATAATGGTAATCATATCCTTGTCAAGTGTGGTAGCAATTGCACCCGGTCCTCTGTGACGGCCGAATCCCGTGTAAAGATAGGTCTTGTCGCCCTCGGTCATAACTCCGGGGTCAAATTGAGGATAATCACCTGCGCATCTGCCGTAAGGAGTTCCGTCCGGATGGTGAACGTATCCGTAGAATTTGTATTTGCCTGCAGGGCTGTCGCATACTGCAACCGAAACAATGTCCTCCATGTCAAGCACGTAATATAGATAGTACCTGCCATCGGGACCTTGAGTTACGTCGGGAGCATACATATTCATTCTGCCGTCTTTGTTTAGCGGGTCAGATGTTTTGGGATAGATAACTCCTTCATAGCGCCAATCGGTAAGGTCATCGACAGGGGCAGAATAGCATATGTAGTCTCCAATACAGAACGCCCAACCGTTGAAGATATCGTGTGAACCGTAAACATAAACACGGTCGCCGAAAACGTGGGGCTCTCCGTCGGGAACGTACTCCCACGAAGGCATATAGGGATTAAAAATTTGTTTTTTCATTTTCCTACTCCTTTGCTTTTCATATCTTCATTCTACTATAAGGTGAGTGGAAAGTCAATATAATTCTCTGAAATTATGCATAAAATTTTAAGGCTTTAATAACCAAAAAGGCAGGCTTTATAAGCCTGCCTTTTCGGTTGTATAACGAAAACCACGCGATAGTCGCGTGGTTCAATAGAGGTTAACCGATGAGACAAAATCCTCCAAATATGATATAATTAGTTCGACCTGCCAGTCAAAACTAAAAAACATATTTGGAGGATTTATCTATGAAGAATGTACCCATAGACAATAATAGTATAGCACATACAAGCTGGAATTGCAAGTACCATATTGTATTTGCGCCAAAATATAGGCGAAAAGTATTTTTCGCCGAAAAGCGATTAGAGATACGAGAAATACTCCGCCAACTCTGCCAATGGAAAGGAGTAGAAATAATTGAAGGAGAGGTGTGCCCAGACCACATACATATGCTGGTCAGTATCCCGCCCAAAATGAGCGTTTCGGGGTTCATGGGATACCTCAAAGGAAAAAGTGCATTGCAGATATTCCAGAAATATGGAAATATGAAGTTCGCATACCGAAACCGCGAATTTTGGTGTAAGGGATATTACGTTGATACCGTGGGGAAGAACACAAAGGCAATAAAGCAGTATATTGCAGATCAATTGAAAAGGGATCAAGAAAGCGACCAGTTAGCGATGTTCGACCCACGGGACCCATTTATGGGTAGTAAGTAATAATTGCATGGCTGGCAGGCCAATCTAAAGCGCACTTGTGCGCCGCCAGTATTATTAGGGCTATGCCCGAAAATGAAATACCACCCGCTACGCGGGTGGATATTTATTTGGTGCGGGAGACGGGAATTGAACCCGTACGATTCTCACCACACGCCCCTCAAACGTGCGCGTCTGCCAGTTCCGCCACTCCCGCGAGAACATTTCTATTATACCACTTTTTTATCTTTTGTCAATACCTTTTTGAAAAAAAGTGTAAAAAAATAGCTAAGTTTTTAATTACATATTGAAATTCCGTAAAAAAGTGATATAATTATAGTAGATTATTGTGTTCGGAGAGAAAAAGGCTATGAAAACGAGAATTTGCATAAATGATTTTATAGCGGTTGCGGCAGTGTTACTTGTCGCTCTTGCACTTTTTCTCGCACCTTTGTCGGCGAGTAATTCCGCAAAATATGTTAAGATAATTGCAGACGGTGAAGAACAGCTTGTTTCGGTTTATGAGGATAAAGAATACGTCATAAATTCAAACGGCCATTCCCTCACAGTTAGAGTTGAAAACGGAGAGGCTTCGATATTGCATTCCACTTGTCCCGACAAGGTTTGCGTAAATAGCGGGAAGATAAATCGCGGAGGCGAGGTCGTTGTTTGCGCTCCTGCGCTTGTCAGCATTGAAATAGTTGGAGAAACGGAGGAGTTTGATTATGCGGTTGGCTGAAAAAAGCACTCGTAGACTGACTCTTGATGCACTCTTTCTTGCAATTGCCCTTATTTTTTCCTACATTGAGTCGATCTTTCCGCTAACGGCGTTTATTCCGTTGCCTGCTTTTAAGCTTGGTCTTGCCAATGTGGTGATTATGCTTGCCGTGTGGTGTGTGTCTGTTGGAGACGCAGCGCTTATATCGCTTGTCAGAGTAGTTGTAATGGGTTTGCTTTTTGGAAATCCCGTAAGTATTTGGTTTTCTATGGGCGGCGCAGCATTTTCGATGTTGACTCTGTTCGTTTTGAATAAATTGTCAAGTGAAAGGTTCAGCTTTGTCGGAATATCTGTGCTGTCTGCGGCGGCACACAACCTCGGGCAGGTAGTTGCGGCAAGCTTCTTATTCGGATTGAAAATAGTGTTTGCCTACTTACCTTTATTGCTTGTCGTTTCAACCTTGTTCGGCGGAATATGCGGTGCGGTAGTAAATACGGTTTATTCTAAAATTAAAAAAATTACGGTGAATAAATGAAAAAAATTTTGTTGGTTTTTCTTGCCGCTTTGTTGCTAACCTCGTGCGCGCAGAAAAACGGGTATGAAAAGCACAGCTTTTTCTCGATGGACACCTTTGCGGAGGTGCGTAGTTATTCAAAGGTCGATGACACTATAGCCACCCTCAAATCGGCACAGCGTGTCTCGGACAGTATAGAAGGCTCTGTGTCAAAAACACTTGAAGCGAGCTTTACGCATATATTAAATACTGTTTCTGATGGAAATATTCAGACTGACGAGTGGTTTACGGAGCTTCTTGATATGTCCGTAAAGCTTTCCGAGATTACAGACGGATATTTTAATCCGTTGAGCGGCGGTTTGGTTGAGCTGTGGGAAAACTGCGAAAGAGATCAAAGAATTCCTGTACAAGACGAGCTTACAGAACGGATTGTAAATATTGAAAACACGCAAATACAGATAGGCGGGCAGTTTTCTATAACAAAAAAAGGCGACGCCAAGCTTGATTTTGGGGCTGTCGGAAAAGGGTACGCTGCTGATAAAATGGTAGACGAGCTGAAGAATAACGGAGTTGACGTAGGCATGGTAACGTTTGTCAGCACTGTTTCGGTTTTCGGTGAACGCGATTTCAAAATTGCTATCAGAACTCCCGACACAAGCGGTGAGACGGCAGGTTATATAACTATGCGTAACCAGGCTCTTTCGGTTTCGGGCGATTACGAGAGGTTTTATACAATCAATGGCAAGAATTATACCCACATTATCGACCCACACAGCGGACTACCGGTATCAAACGGTATTCACAGCGTTGTGGTCGTGTGTGAAAGTGCAGCGGTTGCCGACGCTCTTTCAACCGCAATTTTTGCTATGGGAATAGAAAAGTCAACGGAACTTTACTCTTCGGGAAAGGTTGAATTCGAGGCGCTTATTATTACAGATGAGCATATTATTGTCACGCCCCGAATGGCAGAAAAGTTTGAGCTTGTAAGCGACAGATATAAGCTCGCGGAAAATTAAGGAGGCGAATATGTCTTTTTCAAGCGATTCAAAGCGTGACCTTGCGCTTCAGCCTATACGGTCAAAATGTTGCTGTCGCGCTATGCTTTCTGGGCTGCTAATAGCGGCAAAGCTTAACGAAAATATGGTTTCTGTTGCGTTTGAAGCAGAGGAAATTGCTGTTCTTATGGCGACCCTTGTGCACGATCTTTTTTCGAAAGAATGCGAAATAGTCAGAAAAGTAATGTACGGGCGCGAAAAGTTTATTGTTAGTTTTGATTCTAAGCCGCTCAGAAATCTCGTAAAGGATTACGACAAAAAAGAGGAATCTATCTCGTCTCTTGTTCAGTTCAAGTGTGCTCAGTGCCGTGCAAGTTTTATGAAAGGGGGTTTTCTTGCTGTAGGAACTGTTAACGATCCCTTTAAGTCGCTTCACGCCGAGTTCTTGTTTTATGATGAGGAGAGAGCTGAAAAGCTTGATGCGTTTCTTGCGGAATTCGGTGTTCCTGCAAGAAAGGTAATCAGGGGGAATAAAATAGGCTTGTATTATAAAAAAGGCGACGATATTGAAGACCTGTTTGGAAGAATAGGGGTCAACAATATTGTGTTTATGGTTGCCGATTCCAAAATACAAAGCGAGATACGTGGCAATGAGAACAGGGCCACAAACTGTGTTGCGACCAATATATCGCGCTCGGTAAACGCTACGGGAAAACAGATTGCCGCGATACTTAAACTCAAGGAGCATGGGAAATTTGAATATCTTAGTGATGACTTGAAAATAACAGCGGAGCTCAGACTTGCCAATGACGATATTTCGCTTTCGGAGCTTGCGGAGATGCATGTTCCGCCTATATCAAAATCGGGCTTAAACCATAGACTTTCAAAGCTTATTGAGGAAGCAGAAAAGTTAAAATAGAGAGGAAAAACATATGTCGGACTTTGTACATCTTCATTTGCACAGTGAATATAGCCTGCTTGACGGTGCTTGCCGAATTTCGGAAATACCGAAAAGAGCGGCTGAGTGCGGACATAAAGCGGTTGCGATAACCGACCACGGCGCTATGTACGGCTCGGTTGCGTTTTACCGCGTGTGCCGTGAAAACGGTATAAAGCCGATAATAGGATGCGAGGTGTACGTAGCGCGCAAATCGCGTCTTGGGAAAAATGCGGATGCGGAAAATCCATCCGATCATCTTGTTCTTCTTTGTAAAAACGAAATAGGCTATAAAAACCTTATAGCTATGGTTTCAAGAGGCTTTACCGAAGGTTTTTATTCTAAACCGCGAGTTGACAGAGATTTGCTCTCCAAGCATTCAGAGGGACTTGTGGCACTTTCCGCATGCCTTGCCGGGGCAATACCGAGAATGCTTTTGGCGGGGGATTACGAAGGGGCTTGCGAATACGCCAGGGAAATGGCGTCTTATTTCGAGAAAGACAGCTTTTATATCGAGCTTCAAGACCACGGCATAGAAGAACAAAAACAGATTTTACCGTTGCTTGTAAAGCTTGCCGACGAATGCGGTTTGCCACTTGTAGCGACTAACGACTGTCACTATCTCCGTAGGAAGGATGCACGTACTCAGGCGATTCTTATGTGCATACAGACCAACAACGTTATAACCAACGGTAGACCTATCGGATTCGAAACTGACGAGTTTTACTATAAAACAACCGATGAAATGCGCGCGCTTTTTGGAGCGTATGAGGGGGCTATTGAAAACACGGTCAAAATTGCCGATATGTGCAATTTTGATTTTGAGTTTGGTAAAACTCTGCTTCCGAAGTTTGAATGTCCCAACGAAAAATCGGCAGGCGAATATCTTTTCGAGCTTGCTCAAAGCGGCTTTGAAAAACGCGTAAGCGACGGAAAAATTGTTTTTGATTCACATACACGCGATGAGTATGAGGATAGAATTAAATACGAGCTTTCGGTAATTGATCAGATGGGATATTCGGACTATTTTTTGATAGTCCAGGATTACGTAAATTACGCGCGCGCTAAGGACATACCCGTAGGTCCGGGGCGTGGCTCGGGGGCGGGAAGCTTGGTAGCATTTCTTATCGGAATTACCGATGTGGATTCGATCAAGTTTGATCTGCTTTTCGAGCGTTTCCTTAACCCCGAGCGTGTAAGCATGCCCGATATAGATATTGACTTCTGCTACGCACGACGCGACGAAGTTATAAAGTACGTGGGCGAACACTACGGAAATGAGCGTGTTTCGCAGATTATTACTTTTGGTACGCTTGCGGCTAAAGCGGCAATACGCGATGTGGGCAGAGCGCTTGGAATGTCGTATTCCGAGGTTGATGCAGTGGCGAAAATGATACCGAGGGAACTTGATATAACCATTGCAGATGCGCTGAAAAATCCCGAGTTCAGAGAGCTGTACGACTCAGACGACAATATTCACGAGCTTGTATATACAGCAATGGCTCTTGAGGGAATGCCAAGAAACGTATCGGTTCACGCCGCGGGAGTGGTGATAACCGATAGGGCGATAGCCGAGTACGTTCCGCTTGCCAAAAGCAATGACGTGGTGGTAACGCAGTATGATATGAACACCATTGCCGATTTGGGACTTCTTAAATTCGACTTTCTCTCTCTACGAAATCTTACTGTTATTAAGGACGCGGAAGATCAGGTAAGGGAAAGATATCCCGATTTCGATATTGAAAAAATTCCGCTTGATGACAAGCCTACCTTTGAAACAATAGCAAACGGCAATACGTCGGGCATATTCCAGCTTGAATCGGGTGGAATGAGACAGATGCTTATGGGGCTTCGCCCCGATTGCCTTGAGGATATTATTGCGGCAATATCGCTCTACCGCCCGGGACCAATGGACTCGATTCCCAAGTATATTGAAAATAAAAACAACAGAGAAGCCATAAAATATGTAACTCCGCTGCTTGAACCTATACTTCGCCCGACTTACGGCTGTATAGTTTATCAAGAGCAGGTAATGGAGATATTCAGAAGTGTTGCGGGCTACACATTCGGTCACGCGGATGTTGTGCGCCGCGCTATGGCAAAAAAGCACGCCGATGAGATAGAGGCAGAGCGAGAAGGCTTTGTGAAGGGCGCGGTAGAACGCGGAGTTGATGAAAGTGCGGCAATTGCTTTGTTTGAGGATATGGCTGACTTTGCCAAGTACGCCTTCAACAAGAGTCACGCGGCGGCTTATTCCATCGTTTCGTACCGCATTGCGTATCTTAAGGTGCACTATCCGCGCGAATATATGGCGGCTTTGCTTACGTCTGTGCTTGGAAATATGGGCAAGGTGAGCGAATATATAGCCGAATGCGGCAAAATGGGAATAAAGGTTTTGCCCCCCGATATAAATTGCAGTAACATTTATTTCCACGTGGACGGCAACAACATTCGCTTCGGGCTTCTTGCTTTGAAAAATATCGGAAAGCTTTTCGCAAGTCAGATTATAAATGAGCGAAAGAACAGACGGTATACTTCGTTTGACGATTTTGTCAGCAGAATGTCGGGCAAGGACCTTAATAAGCGCCAGGTTGAAACGCTTATCAAGGCGGGCGCTTTCGACAGCCTCGGAGTTCCGCGCAAAGCGATAATGGCGGTTTATGAAAAAATAGTAGACGGCGTAAATCAGCAGGGCAGAAGCAATCTTGAAGGACAGCTTGATATGTTCTCAAGCGTTCCCGATGTTGATATTGCTCCAAAATACGAGTATCCCGATATGCCTGAATATTCTCCGAGGGAAATTCTCAACTTTGAAAAAGATGTTTCGGGTATGTATTTCTCGGGACATATTCTTGATGGGTATTCAAAGCATATGGCTGATATAGGAGGAACTGCAATTTCAAAGCTTTTGGGTGACGAGGAGGAAGAAGGCGCGGCTGACGGTACGCGTGTTACCGTTTGCGGAATTATAAACGACATAACCTTGAAAAACACAAAAAACGGAGATAGAATGGCGTTTGTTTCGCTTGAAGATAACAGCGGAGAAATCGAATGTATTGTATTCCCGAAGATTTACGAGCGCGTTGCTCATATTTTGAGACTTGATAATTGTATAGCATTGAACGCCAACGTAACAACGAGAGATGATGACGTGAAGCTTCTTGTATCGGGTATCAACGAGCTTGAAGAAAACTCCACCTATCAAGAAAAGCCTAAACGGACAGCTCAAACGGCACAGCCCGCACAAATCCATCGTTCTGCAACGTCCTCACCGCAAAGAGTAAAAAAACTTTTCATAAGGCTTCCGAGTCTTGAGTGTGAGCAGGCAAAAAAAGCAAAAAATCTTGTGGAGATTTTTGAGGGCGATACTGCGGTAATGCTTTTTGATAACAGTACAAAGCAGTATACGCCAATTCAATCACGGGCAGACGTTTCTGGCGTTCTTGTTTCTGAGCTTAAAACCTTACTTGGAGACGAAAACGTTGTTCTCGGTTGACAAAATAAGGAGACAGAGTAAAAAACTTTGTCTCCTTTTCTGTTTGGAAATTCTTTTTGCGGTTAATACTATTTTTGAAAAAAACAGGGAGAATAAAAATGAAAGTAAGGCCGCGAAAAAGGAATATTTTGGTTCGCATTGCATTAGCGATGCTTGTGCTTTTGCTGGTAGCCTCAGCAGGAGTTACAGCGTATATTTTTACTCACTTTGAAACCGAGGTTGATATGTCAATGTTTGGCACGGAGATTCTCGACTCAACAACAAGATTTTATCTTCTCGGTGCAGACGGAGAGCCAGAGGAGCTTGAGGAGACCTTGAGGGGAAGCAGGAAAATTTTATACAGCCATTATGACGAGATACCTCAAAATTTGAAGGATGCCTTTGTCGCTATAGAGGACAAGCGCTTTTTCGAGCACAACGGCGTTGATATTTTAAGAACAGTAAGGGCGGCGGCAAACTATGTATTTGGATTTGATGAGCGTTTCGGAGCGTCTACAATAACTCAACAGCTTATAAAAAACGTCAGCGGAAAGGATGAAATCACTGCGGAACGTAAAATTCAGGAAATTTTGTGGGCGTTTGACCTTGAGAAGAAAATGAGCAAGGAAGAAATACTTGAAAATTATCTGAATGTAATAAATCTCTCACAAGGATGTTACGGGGTGGGAGCGGCGGCGGATATATATTTCTCGAAGAACGTAAGCGACCTTACTCTTGCTGAATCAGCCTCAATTGCCGCAATAACAAACAGTCCGACCTATTATAATCCTATAAAAAATCCCGACAACAACAGGGAACGTCGGGATTTGATTCTCGGAGAAATGCTTGCGCAGGGATTTATTGAGGAGAGTGAGTACGCTGAGGCGGTCGGCGGTGAAGTGAGTCTCAACGTAAATGAGACTGCGTTGGCTGAGATTACCAATTCTTGGTATATTGATATGGTAGTCGACGACGTTGTCGCAGATCTTGTTTCTCAATACGGAATGTCATACGAAACGGCGGCTCGTACCGTTTATAATGGTGGACTTAGAATAGTTACCGCAATGAATAAAACTGTCCAGAATACTCTTGAAAAGTACTATTCAAATCTTTCGAATTTCAAATATGGCGGAAAAGCTATGGCTGAATCTGCTATGATAGTGATTGATCCACACAGTGGAAATATTCTCGGTGTGGTTGGTGCAATAGGTGATAAGGAAGGAAACAGAATACAAAGCTTTGCAACCGATTCAAAACGTCCTTCGGGCTCTGTAATAAAGCCATTGTCAGTTTATGCTCCCGCGCTTGAAAAGGGAATTGCCGATTACGCAAGCGTTTATGATGACGTTCCCATTGAATTTATTAAACTGAACAACGGATACAAGCTGTGGCCTCAAAACGCAAATCTTGTTTATAACGGGCTTGTTAACGTAAATTACGCGCTTAAAAATTCCCTGAATACTGTGGCGTTGAAGGTCCTTTATGAGGTCGGAGTCGGAAATTCCTTCGATTTCCTTAAAAATAAGCTTGGTATGAAAAGTCTTATAGACGGTGAGGTTACGCCTGCAGGCTATCTTACAGATAAAGCCCCCGCGGCGTTGGCGCTTGGGCAAATGAACTACGGTGTTACACTTCGTGAGTTGACTGAAGCATATTCGATTTTTGCAAACGGCGGACAGACAAGCCGCGGACGTTCTTATATATCGGTAAGTGATTCCAAGGGAAGGGTTTTGCTTGATAATTCCGAGCACCACGAATATGCAATAAGCCCCGAAAATGCGTTTATTATGACTAAAATGCTTCAAAACGTTATAACCACGGGAACAGCGCGCGCGATAACGCTGGATAATATGGTGCCTGTTGCAGGAAAAACGGGCACAACACAAAACGATTGCGACAAGTGGTTTGTTGCATATACTCCCTATTGTTTGGGCGGCGTTTGGTATGGCTACGAATACCCTGTTCCGATAGGCAAAAATGAAAAAAATGCTTATCTTGAAATATGGAACGACGTGATGACCGAGCTTCATAAAAGCTATTTCATACCGACTTATGGGCGCAAGAGCTTTGATGAAAACCAAAATGTTACAAGAGTTACGTATTGTAAAGACTCGGGCAAGCTGATGACAAGTGCGTGCTATCTTGATCCGCGCCTGAACAGAGCCGAAACGGGATATTTCATCAAGGGGAGCGAGCCGAATAGCTACTGTGACCGCCATAAGATAATTGAATATGACGCAGACGGAGCAGGTGTTGCTTGCGAGGATTGCGATTACGAGGGAATAGTGGATATCGGTCTTGTCAGGGTAACTCGCAATTTCCCGATGCAGATATACGTTACCGATGCCCAATACGTTTGCCGCGATGTTCCTGCCGATACACCAATATCAACCGACGGAAGTGCGTATTTTTCAAGGTCACTCGCTAAAAACAGCTACTGCGGAATGTCAAATACAGAACAGCAATTCAACCGTGGGTGCGCTCTGCATCTTAACTATGCCGAGTGGATTCTCAAGAAAAAACTTGATGGCGAAGCCGAACAAATAGAATAAATTTTATATCACCTCACATATATTTTTGCGAGGTGATTTTTTTGATTGGATATAAGATTCGCTGTGAAATTGAAAAAATAAACTTAGTTTTCGTTGCGATTTTGGCGTTTTTGTTTCTTGCGGTTGATTTTGCGGTTTGGTGCGTGTCGGCAAGTCCGCTTTATTTGTTGCGTACAGTTGCCGACAAACTTCCCGTTTTACCGCTTTGGCTTTTTGGGCTTTTCGACTTGCTTGCGTTCACACTTTTTGGCGCTGCGCTTGGAACTGCTTTAAGTAATAAACAGCGGTGTGAGGTGGAAAAGTACAGAGGTGCGTTCTATTTTATAATCGGGGTAGTACTTGCATATCTTCACCACGTTATATTGTTTTCATTTCTTGGATTCTTTCTTTCTGCGCTTATTTCGATGGCGGTATGCTTTTTTATCTTAATTGCCTCGGTGAATTTTGCGAGAGTATCAAAAGTGGCAATGCTTTTTTCTGCATTGGGCGGAGCTTGGAGTATTTACATTTTTTTGTTCAGTATATTCGTTTTCTTTTGGATATAAATAAGAATTTTAATTAAAACCGCTAAATTTATTGACAAATAGAAAAAAATGTAGTATAATCAACATATAGAAATTTTCTTTTGGAGGAATGAAAAATGAAGAAATTACTTTGCTTGTTTGTTGCTATGCTTATGATTATGGCTACACTTGTAGCTTGCGGCGGTAATGGCGATGAAACTACTCCCCCCGTTGTTGATAATGACGAGCAGGGTACAGTAGATCCTATCACCCTTAACATCGTTGTAAGAGCATCTGCAGACGGTGAGAACGTTTACGAGAGTGGTGCTAACGGATACGAGTATACACTTGCTGACCGCACAGTACTTACAATCCTTGAGGACTTTATGCTTATCGAGTACGACGTTGTAATCGAATATGACGAAAACGGCAAGCTTGTTAAGGTTGGCGATATCGAAGCTTCGGCTACTCAGCTTTGGGGCTTCAGCCAGGCTTCTGCACCCAAGGGTGTTGCAGAGGTAGAGCCTGTTGACGGAAACATCGACGAATACAAGAAGGTTAACGACGGCGATACACTCGTTATCTACCTTATGTGATTAAATATCAAATCGTAGAGCTGCACAACTTTGTGCGGCTCTTTTTATACATTTTAACAAAAAAACTTACAAAACAAGTATAAAATCTTAAAAAAAGTCACAACTTCGAGGATATAAGTTATTGACATAAACGTCATAATTTGATATAATTTATTTGCGGAATCAAATTTTCTATAAAGAAAGGAATTTATTTTTATGAAAAACGTTAAGTTTTTTGTGTTAGCATTTGCGCTTTTGACCGCAGTTGCGCTATTGGCTTCCTGCGGTGGTGAGGTTCCTCCCATTGAAAACGATCCTCCAGTAACAGAAGCGCCCGAAACAAATGCGCCCGAAACAAACATACCCGACACCCCCGATACTGATGTTCCCGAGACACTTCCCGTGGTGGTCGAGCCTGAGCCTACATATGAACTTCTTAAGCTCGATTTTGAAACCGACCTTGCTTTGGCTGATTATATTGCTTCGGTTGATGGAATAGAAATAAATCCCGGGCTTAACGGCGGAGAAGTTGCAGATGGTAAGTGGGTGTATTCCGGCAAATCTCTTGCTATTAAAGACGATATGGGTATATATTCGCTTGATTATTACAGCGTTGAGTTTGACTTTTGCTTTAATAGTTATGTAAATAAGAATAACACTTCTATTTTCTCTCTTATAACTGATGATGACGGAACCCTTAACGGTGAATCCAGTTTCTATGTGCCGCTTAAAATGGATATGGACGGAACTGTTTATCATAACAGCGCAAATAATTTTAAGGTGCAGATAGAAAAGGGAAAGACATATCACTACAAGCTTGAGGTGAATAATAAAGATCAAAAAGTTTCTGTTTACATAGATGGTGATTTGTTGGTTTCTCCTTCTTATAAGCAGGAGCCCAGAGATTATCAGTGCTACAGATTTATGGAAAATTCCAGAGGTGCCGATATGTGGGTCGATAACGTTGTTATAATTGACACGGGCGCAGCTATGAACGCAAGTACCGACAGACTTGCTAAAGCTGTTGACGGAGCATATGTTCGCGGAGGCTCGTACGGAAACGAGCCACAAAAGCTTGCAGAAGGAATTTACGTTGATATCAAGAAATCCGGCGATAAAAGCTACGATCGCCACGGATTTTTCAAATTCGATATTTCCAAGCTTAAGCGTGATGAGATAAAGATTGCTTCTCTTTGCGTAACCGTTGCTCAAGTCAACGCCAATTGCCTTTTCGATATTTATTGGGTCGACTCCGATTGGAGCAGTGATACCTTAACTTACAATAATATGCCTATGGGTGAAAAAATTGTTGAAGCCGTCAAGCTCAACGGAATTGGTTTGACAATTGATCTTGCTCCCGTTATCAAAGAGGCTCTCGGCGACGGTGATGAATATTTCTCGATTAAAATTTCTCCCGTAAATCAGCCTACCGACGGACAGACAAGAATTTATTTCACTGACGATCAGAAGCCTGTGATTACCATTTATGACGAGTTCCCAGCAAACGGATATTTCACAAAGCTTTCCGATGACGAGGCAAAGAATAAAGAAATTTGGGATTATGCCCAAAAGATGTACGACGAGTGGTACGCAAGATACAAGGCGCTTCCTGCGGTAAATGAAGATGCGGTCCTTCTTGGCAGAGATGAGAGCCAGTACACTAAGACCAACTATATGGCAGGTCAGTCTACCTTGTACAATAAGCAGAAGACAGAACATAAATCCCGTCCGCTTGATGCACTTACCGATTTTGATCAGTACGTAAGCAAGGAATTCAAGAATGCTAAGCTTGATAAGTACGGCGGTGTTATGATAGAATCTCTTAAGCAGAATGCAACGGGATACTTCTATACCGCAAAGATAGACGGCAGATGGTGGTTGATCGACCCCCTCGGATATCCCTATATTGCTATCGGACTTAGTGATATTCACTATTCACAGCTCGGATCCAAGCTTCAGAAAGATAACGCTATCAAGCTTTACGGTGATTACGACAACTGGGCGCTTGCAACCACAAGACAGGTTGTTGACGAGCTTTATTTCAATAATAGCTTCCGTCCTGTGCAGAATATTATTGACCTTGAAAACGGAATGCCTTTTGCAGTGCAGAAGGGTGTTATGAGCAACTTTGGTAATATAAAGGGCGTAAGAGGCGATGGTAACGGAAGCACGGTATTTACTGAAAACAATACTATGCCCGTTTTCGACCCCGATTTTGTTACGTACGCTGACGGATGGGCAAAGACGAATGCTATATATCAAGGTAACGACAGATTTATCGGTTATATGTCTGATAACGAGCTTCCTATGAATGTTGATATGCTTGACCGAGCATTGACGGTTAACCACACTAAGGATGTTAACTGGTATACCTATGCATGCACATGGACATGGCTTAGAAACATGACAGGCAAAGAATCACTTTCAATGGATGACGTTACCGATGAGCTTCGTGACCTTTATCGCGGATTTGTATGGGATAGATACTTTAACGTGGTTGCTCCCGCAATCAAGAAGTATGACCCCGACCATATGTATTTGGGAACACGTTTCCTTACAGTGTCGAGAGATTCTCAGTGGGTTTACCGCTTTGCGGCACAGTACCTCGATTGTATGACAATCAACTGGTACGGTGATTGGGAACCTGATGTCAACGCACTTTACGGAATATCTAAGAACGGTGACCTGCCCTTTATTGTAACTGAGTTCTATACTAAGGCAGGAGACTCGGGTCTCGGAAATACATCGGGTGCAGGTAGGTACGTTGCAACGCAGACCGACCGTGCCGACTTCTATGAAACCTTTACAATCAGAATGCTTGAGAGCCCCAACTGTGTTGGATGGGAGTGGTTCCAGTATATGGACAACGATCCTAACAGCGGAACGGGTGATAAGTCGAGTGTCGACTCCAACAAGGGCATTTACAGAAGTGATTTCACACTTTACACCGAGCTTACCGACCGTATGGCAGTGCTTAACAAGAATGTCTATAATATTATAGATTATTTTGCAAATAAAAACGCGAAATAAAAACAATGGGCTGAGTTTTCAACTCAGCCCATTATCAAAAAAACCGTCCGCAAAAAGCGGACGGTTTTTTCTCAAATTACTTTGCAGCGTTAAGTCTTGCCTCAAGTGCAGCAAGCTCATCGTACATAGTCTGGGGAACTCTTGCGCCAACCTGTGCGTAGAATTCCTTGATATTGTTGATATCCTCGAGCCAAGACTCAACGTCAACAGAGAGAAGATCCTTGATTGTATCAAGCGAAACGTCGGAAAGACCTTCAATATTGATGTCCTCAGCCTTGGGAACATAACCGATAGGAGTGATGTCAGCATCAACCTTACCCTCGCAACGGTCAAGGATCCACATAAGAACACGCATATTGTCACCGAATCCGGGCCAGATGAAGTTGCCTTCAGCATCGGTGCGGAACCAGTTAACGTGGAAAATCTTGGGAGCGTGGGGAATTGTTGTACCCATCTTGAGCCAATGTGCCCAGTAGTCACCCATATCGTAACCAACGAAGGGTCTCATAGCCATAGGATCGCGGCGAACTACACCAACTGCGCCTGCAGCTGCTGCGGTTGTCTCGGAAGCCATGATCGAACCAACGAAAGCACCGTTTTGCCAGCTTGTGGACTGGTAAACAAGGGGAGCGGTCTTTGCACGGCGTCCGCCAAATACGATAGCGGAGATGGGAACACCTGCGGGATTGCTAAATTCCTTAGAGATGCAGGGGCAGTTAACGGCCTTTGCTGTGAAACGGGAGTTGGGATGAGCGCCGGATGTTTCAAGCTTTCTTGTCTTATCGTAGCTCTTGTAGTCCCAAGCATTTCCTCTCCAGTCGATTGCTTCTGCGGGAGGATTGTTGTCAAGACCTTCCCACCAAACTGTGTTGTCAGCAGTGTTGTGAACAACGTTGGTGAAGATTGTGTCCTTCATAGTTGTATAAAGAGCGTTGGGGTTAGAGTTGAGGTTTGTACCGGGAGCAACACCGAAGAATCCGTTTTCAGGGTTAACTGCCCAAAGTCTGCCGTCTTCGCCTACGCGGAGCCAAGCAATATCGTCACCTACGCACCAAACCTTATAACCCTTCTTCTGATAGATTTCAGGGGGAATAAGCATTGCAAGGTTTGTCTTACCGCAAGCAGAGGGGAAAGCGGCACAAACGTACTTTGTATCACCGTTGGGATACTCAACACCAAGAATAAGCATATGCTCAGCCATCCAGCCTTCCTTGCGACCAAGGTAGGAAGCAATACGAAGGGCAAAGCACTTCTTACCAAGAAGAACGTTTCCGCCGTAACCCGAGTTAACAGACCAGATTGTGTTGTCTTCGGGGAAGTGAACGATGTATCTGTTCTCTTCATCAAGTTCAGCTCTTGCGTGAAGACCCTTGATGTAGTCTGCACTGTCGCCGAGAGCCTCAAGAACGTCAAGACCTACGCGAGTCATGATAAGCATATTAAGAACGACGTAGATAGAGTCGGTAAGCTCGATACCGTACTTAGCAAAGGGTGAACCAACAACGCTCATAGAGTAGGGAATAACGTACATTGTCTGACCCTTCATAGAGCCTGCGTAGAGCTTGGAAAGCTTTGCGTAGCACTCCTTGGGATCCATCCAGTTGTTGATGTTACCTGCGTCCTCTTTCTTGGATGTGCAGATAAATGTTCTGCCCTCTACACGAGCAACGTCGTTGATAGCAGTTCTGTGAAGGTAGCAACCAGGAAGCTTATCCTGGTTAAGCTTAATCATTTCGCCTGTAGCGCAAGCTTCAGCGCGAAGAGCCTCAGCCTGAGCCTCGGAACCGTCGATAAGAACGATTTTGTCAGGCTGTGTCATAGCGGCCATTTCGTCGATCCAGCTATTGACATACTTGTTGTTTGTAAGATTTGCCATTTCAATTCTCCTTGTATATTAAATGTAATGTTTGACGTAATTTGTTAAACAATAATCAAACTTTATCCATTATATATGATACAACATTTTTTGCTTTTTTTCAAGTCTAAAATCGAAAGTTACATTTTGTTAACAATTAGAAGAAAAAATATTAGAACATATGTTTACAAATTGAGAAAAATGTGGTATAATTGTGGTGAAACAAGAGCTTTATTTATTGAAAGAGGCAATTTATGAGAAAATTAAAACCCAGAGAGCAGAGCGTATACGATTATATTGCAACGGCGATTACCGAGAACGGATATGCCCCCAGCGTAAGAGATATTGAAAACGCGTTGGGCTTCAAAAGTACGTCTACTGTTCACATGTATATTAACCGCCTTGAGGAGTTTGGGTTGATCCGAAAGAACGACGGAAAAAGCAGAGCCATAACTCTTACGGGTGTCTCACCCACGGGTAAAAATAAGGTTCCGATACTTGGAAAAGTAACTGCCGGCGCGCCTATTCTTGCTTCTCAGAATTTTGAAGGTTACGTGGATTTTGTCACCGAAAGCAAGAAATACGATTCCAAAAATCTCTTTGCGCTTAAGGTGTCGGGGGTAAGTATGATAGAGGCGGGAATACTTGACGGTGACTACGTTATAGTTGACCGATGCGATTACGCCGAAAATGGCGACATTATTGTCGCTCTTATTGAAGATGAAGCGACGGTAAAGACCTTTTATAAAGAAAACGGACACTTCAGGCTTCAACCTGAAAACAGCACGCTTGAGCCTATAATAGTAAAAGAAATGTCAGTTCTTGGCAGAGTTATCGCCAGCATAAGATTTTATTGATCTATCCTTGCCGATTATATTTATTGCCCACTTTATATCATCTTTGTCAAAGGTGTTTGTGGATATCAACAGAATGGCGTAAACGCCGACCGTGATAAGAATATGGGCTGTCAGTGAAAGTGCCGAGTAGTTTTGAGGTTTTGATAGTTCGAACATCATATGGCAAAGACAGGTTGCGCCAACGATACAGAATAGCGGTTTTGCGATCCATTTTATAAGATTTGGAGCAAAGCCGCTCTTTTTTAATAATCTGACAACGCTGAACGAAGCGTTTATAAGCTCTGTTACGTAAATTGTTATAACGTATCCTTGTATTCCCACCCGAGGAAGTAACAACCAAACAAGAATTACCGATAGAAATGAATCGGCAATATTTACAACCATACTGTAAAACTGTTCACCAAGACCCTTGAGCATATGGTCAACTGTTGTGTCAAGATACATTATCGGAATAAGCGGTGCAAGCATTTTTATGTAGGTTGCCGTGTTTTCCTTTGGGTATATGACGGCTCCGAGTTCGGTGGAAAAGCAAATCATTATACCCGCTGTTCCAAGCGAAAAAATCAGAGCAAGCTGTATTGAACGTTCGCATATGTAGCGTATCTGCCTTTTGTTTCCCTTTACAGCGCATTCTGTTAGCTCGGGAACAAGCATACCTGAAAACGAGCTTATAAGAGCCGCAGGGAACAAAACGATAGGGAGAACCATACTCTGTATTATACCGTATAACGAAAGAGCCCTGCTTCTGTCGAGACCGTTCTTTTCAAGCCCTATAGGAATCAGCATATGCTCTATGGAAACAAGTCCCGAACGGACGTATGCACTTGATGCGATAGGCAAAGCTGTTCTTAAAAGCTCTGCGGTAAGTCCTGTGCTGTCACCTTGTTTTGAACTTTTGACGTTCTTCCGTTTGTCGAGCACAAATGCAAGCAAGGACAGTAAAAATGAAAAGCACTCGGAGAGCATACCGCCTGTCGCCAATGACGCGCAGGCAAATTCAACACCTCTGTTTAATAACAGCGACAAGAGCGCAGAAACCGCGAATATCTTTATTGCTTGCTCAAAAACTTGAATTGCCGCGTTTTTATACACCCGTCGCACGGCAGTAAAATATCCGTTAAAAACAGAAGACAATGCTATGGGCACTAGCGAAATTGCGAGCATTCGAAGCGATAAGACAGTTCTTGTGTCGCCTAAGAGCTTTATTCCAATAAACTTTGCTCCAAAAAACAGACACAGCGTTGCAACTGATGAAAAGAACAGCGCATATAATACGCATCTTTTTAAGGCAGCGGTTGCTTCGGTACCGTCGTTTTTTCCAAGTGCTCTTGCAACAAGCCGCATGGTTGCGAGATTTATTCCCGATGTGGCAAAGGTAACTGCAAAGCCGTATATTCCCGAAAGAAGGGAATACAATCCCATAGCTTCCGCACCAGCTCGGTTGGAAACGTAAACGTTGAAGCTGACTCCGACCGTTCTCATGAGAATTGAAACGGTACATAATATTATTGCGTTGAGGAAAAATTTTCTAATGTTTTTCATTATTTCGTCCTTTCTCGGTACTAAAAGCCCAAAACGTAGCCTATAAAATATTTTATGCGGCGTGATGTTTATAAAGAATATAAATTAGGCAATACTTTTTTTAGAAAAAATCTTTACAAATTAAGAAAAATATGGTAAAATAACTATGTTAACAATGGTGCAAAGGAGAGATAACTATGTACAAGAACCCCATTATAACAATTGCAAGACAGTATGGAAGCGGCGGACGCGAGATAGGAGAAAAGCTTGCCGAGTTGCTTGGTATAAAGGCATACGGCAGAGAGCTTATTGATATGGCGGCAGAAAAGAGCGGTTATCATCCTGAAATGCTCACTAAGGCTGACGAGAGAGCGGCAGGAAGCTTGCTTTACAGTCTTGCGGTGGGCGCGTCGATGGCAGGCGGTATTGCGGGACATTACGATATCCCGATAAACGATAAGCTTTTTATCGTTCAGACCGAGATAATCAAGGAGCTTGCCGAAAAAGAGCAGTGCATTATCATTGGCAGATGCGGTGACTATGCGCTTCGTAATTTTGAAAATAAAATCAGCATTTTCATTCATTCCGATCTCGAAAAACGTATAAAGCGTATTTCCGCGCTCAAAGGCGTTTCGGAGAAGGAAGCGGAAAATCTCATTGTAAAAGAAGATAAATATCGCGCAAACTATTACAATTTCTACACCGGTCATAAGTGGGGCGCAAGCGAAAGATATGCCGCAACCTTTAACAGCGGAGTCCTTGGCATTGACGAGACGGCGAGAATAATTGCGGATATGGTTAAAAGTCTTTCGGCAGAGTAAAAATAAATATGAGATCGGGTCGGAGAGCCGCCCCGATCTTTTGTAGATAAAAGGTAAAAGGTAAATTGTTTTTACATTTTACTTGACAAAAGCTGTCTGAAAGTGTATACTAAAGAATGTACAAAGATTTCTGAAAGGGAATGAGCAAAAATGAAAAAACTACTCGCTATTGACGGAAACAGTATAATAAATCGCGCGTTTTACGGAATAAGACCGCTTACTAACCGTGAGGGCATCCATACAAATGCCATTTACGGTATGATAAACATAATTATGAAGCAGGTCGAGGCACTTTCTCCCGAATATCTTGCAGTTGCGTTTGACGTTAAAGCACCCACTTTCAGACATGAGTTTTACAGCGAATACAAGGCAGGCAGACACGCCACTCCACCGGAATTGCTTGAGCAGATTCCTTACGCTAAGGATTGCTTGCGTGCACTCGGATTTAATGTGCTTGAGCTGGCAGGATATGAGGCGGACGATATTCTCGGTACTCTTGCAAAAAAAGCCGAAGAAAACGACTGTGAAGCATATGTGCTGACGGGTGACCGAGATTCTCTGCAGTTAATAACCGATAAAACTACCGTGTTGCTCGCTACCAATACGGATACAGTTAAAATGGACACGGATGCTTTCTTCGAAAAATACGGAGTTAACCCCAATCAGTTTGTGGATGTAAAGGCTTTAATGGGCGATAGCTCGGACAATATTCCGGGTGTTCCGGGTATCGGTGAAAAAACTGCACTGAAGCTTATATCCGAGTATGGCTCTCTTGAGGAGCTTTACAAGGTCGTCCCGAGCAACCCGTTTACGCCCTCGAATAATAAAAAACTTAACGAAGGAAAAGACAGCGCGTTTATGTCTCAGAGATTGGCGCGCATAAATTGTGAAGTTCCGATTATTGGTAAGCTTGATGAAGTAGAAACTCGTGAGCTTGATAAGGCGGAGGCGTACAGACTTTTCTCAAAGCTTGAATTTTCGGCGTTTGTAAAGCGTTTCGGCTTGGATGCGTCAGATACTTCGTCTGCTGATGAGAAAGCAGATGTGAGAGAGAAGCTTGAGGTTTATCAGGTTTCTGCCGCTGAACTTATGAATAAAACAAGCTCGGATAATCTTCTTGCCTTTCTTGAAGTCGAAAATTCAGTTCAGCTTTGCGACGGAGAGGCTATATATAATTTCTCGGGGAATATAACAGATCTTTCTTTCATTTTTAGTGATACTTCCAAAAGAATTATTTGTTACGACGTCAAGCAAATATATAAGCACTTTAAGGAACTTGGTATGGAATTCTCCAATTGCTATCACGACATTATGCTCGGAGCGTACGTTCTTGACCCTGCCGCGGGCTCTTTCGAGCTTGAGCGCGTTTGTACCATATATGCGGGAATGCCCGAGGGCAATGTTGATGCAGGTGACGTTTGGGCGGCATTCAAGGCGATAGATGCCAAAATAACCGAAAATCGGCAAGAGAATCTTTTGTACAATATCGAAATGCCGCTTTCACGTGTGCTGTTCCTTATGGAGGATGCAGGATTTTGCGTTGATGTTGACGGCCTTGCGCGATTTGGCGAAAATCTTGAAGCTCTTGAAAACGAATTTAAGGAGCGCATATATTATCACGCGGGATGTGAATTCAATATAAACTCACCTAAGCAGCTTGGTGAGGTGCTTTTTGAACGTATGATGCTCCCTGCAGGGAAAAAGACAAAAAGCGGATATTCTACGGGCGCCGACGTGCTTGAAAAGCTTAAGCCATATCACCCCATAATCGAGGATATTCTTGATTACAGACAGGTTGCAAAGCTTAAGAGCACTTATGCTGACGGGCTTGTAAAGGTTGCCGACAGTGACGGAAAGATACACACCAATTTCAAGCAAACGGGGACTGCTACGGGCAGACTTTCATCAACCGAACCCAATCTTCAGAATATCCCGATAAAGACCGAGCTTGGACGTGAATTCAGAAAATATTTTATTCCGAGCAAGCAGGGCAGAGTGCTTATAGATGCCGACTATTCACAGATCGAGCTTAGGTTGCTTGCCGATATTTCGGGTGACGGACATATGATTGAGGCATTTCAGTCGGGCGAGGATATTCACACCTCTACCGCATCGAAGGTCTTTGGCGTTGAGCCCGACGACGTTACAATAGAGCTCAGAAAAAGGGCAAAAGCCGTAAACTTCGGTATTGTCTACGGAATAGGCGACTTCTCGCTTTCACAGGATCTTAAAATAACTCGAAATCAAGCGAGAGAGTATATAGACAACTATCTCGCCACCTATGCGGGTGTGGATTCCTATCTTAAGAATATCATTGTTTCAGCATACGAATGCGGCTATGTTACAACTGCATTCGGCAGACGCAGATATATTCCCGAGCTTTCTGGACACAACAAAATGTTAAAGAAATTTGGCGAGCGTGTGGCTATGAACAGCCCTATTCAGGGAACTGCTGCTGATATAATAAAAATTGCAATGATAAACGTTGACAAAAAGCTTCGGGAAAGCGGTATAGATGCAAAGCTCGTTCTTCAGGTGCACGATGAGCTGCTTGTAGAGGCGGGTGCCGAATGCGCTGACAAAGCTCTTGATATACTCCGTGATGAAATGGAGAATGCCGTGAAGCTGAGTGTACCTCTTGAGGTAGAGGTTGGAGTTGGCGAAAATTGGTACGATTGCAAGTGATTTGGAGGGGAAATTATGAAGCGCGCAAGCGGAGTTCTTATGCATATTTCAACGCTTTACGGCGATTATTCAATAGGCTCGTTTGGAAAAAACGCCAAGGAGTTTGTTGATTTCCTCGTGGATTGCGGATTTTCGTATTGGCAGGTGTTGCCGTTTAATATGTCTGATGACTGCGGCTCTCCGTATAAATCTTACGGTGCTTTTTCGGGTAATCCTTATTTCGTTGATCTCGACATCCTTTTTGAAAAGGGTCTTATAACTCTTGCCGAGCTTTCGGAAGCCAAACAGCACACCCCTTATTCCTGCGAGTTTGAAAAGCTTGAGGAAGATAGACTCGCACTCTTAAAAAAAGCGGCATTGCGCGTTTGCCATGAGGAGCGCACCAAGATAGAACGCACTGTTTTTGCCAAGCGTCCCATATTTGACTTTTGCAGATTTATGGCACTTAAAGAAGCAAACAATTATGCAGAGTGGCACGAATGGACAAATGACAGCTATGACGCGGAGGTTTTATTTGCGTGGGAATTTATAGAGCATGAATTTCTGGTGCAGTGGAACGAAATCCGCAGATACGCTAATGCTAAGGGCATAAAGATTATCGGGGACATTCCGATATACGTCGCTTATGACAGCAGTGACGTGTGGGCAAATAAAAATGAATTTCAGCTTGATGAAAAAGGCAGATTAAAGGCGGTTGCAGGTGTTCCGCCCGACTATTTTGCGAAAGACGGTCAGCTTTGGGGCAATCCTCTTTACGATTGGGAGGCAATGAGGCTAAACGATTTTTCGTGGTGGCGTGAAAGAATGAAATATATGCTCGAGCTTTTTGACGGCGTGAGAATAGATCATTTCAGAGGTATAGAATCCTATTGGAGCGTACCCGCCGAAGCAAAGACTGCCAAAGAAGGAAAGTGGGTTGAAGGTCCCGGTAAAGCTTTTGTTGACTGTGTTCGCGCAACGGCTGGAGACAATCTTATAATCGCCGAGGATCTTGGCGATATCAGCGAAAGGGTTGTCGAGCTTGTCAAATACAGCGGTTTCCCGGGGATGCGAGTGCTTCAGTTTGCATTTCTCGGTGAGTCCGATTCTCCTCATCTTCCTCACAATTACGTTCATAATTGCGTTGCGTATACGGGCACTCACGATAACAATACCTTGCTTGGTTATATGTGGGAAGCCGATGAGCAGGTGCGCCGAAGAGTTGTTGATTATTGCGGATATATGGGCGATGATTGGGATAAGTCGTACGATAACATAATAAGAGCTATGCTCGCAAGCCATGCGGGACTTGTCATAGTTCCTGTTCAGGATCTCCTTAACTTTGGTTCGGACACGAGAATGAATATTCCCGGGAGCCCCGACGGTAATTGGAGATACAGAATAACCCGCGAACAGCTTTGGAAGATAGATAGGGAAAAATACAGATATTACAACGAGTTATACTCAAGATAAACTTAAAGAGGTAAGACGTGAAAGAGCTTGATATTTCAAAAATAAACGAATGGGTTGAAAAACTTACTGTAGGCGAGGAGATTTGCCTCAGCGGCTACGTTTATACAGCAAGAGATGCTGTGCATAAAAAATTTGCCACGCTTATAGCCGATGGAAAAGAGCTTCCTATCAACCTGAGCGGTGCGGTGATATATTACGCAGGTCCTACCCCTGCCAAAAACGGAATGGCGGTTGGCTCTTGCGGACCTACCACATCATCGAGAATGGACAAAAATACGCCGATGCTTCTTGACAGAGGACTTGGCGCGATTATCGGAAAAGGCGAAAGAAATCAGACTGTGGTTGATTCGCTTGTAAAAAATAAGGCGGTATATCTTTGTGCTCTTGGAGGTGCGGGAGCACTTTACGCCAACTGTATCAAGTCCTGTGAGGTCATAGCCTTTGACGAGCTCGGATGTGAGTCATTGAAAAAAATGTACGTTGAGAAATTTCCCGTGTTTGTTGCAATAGACAGCCACGGAGGAAACATATTTGACAGAAAATGAACATTGGAGAAAAAATAAAAAAACTGCGCACAGAAAAAATGATGACCCAAGCCGAGCTTTCAGGTGACCAGGTTACGAGAAATATGTTGAGCCTTATTGAAAAGGGAAAAGCAGTTCCGTCTTTGCAGACCTTGCTTTATATCGCTTCAAGGCTTAACGTTACCGCGGCATTTCTTCTTTCCGACGAGAGCGAGGAGTATATGCTGTCAAAGTATTCGCTTATGGCGGATATCAAGCTTGCGTTCAAGAAAAAAAATTATCGCATTTGCATGGATCTTTGTGCTAAATACGGAAAAAAAGCCGATGATGAAATAAAGCTTATAATGGCTGAGTCGGCGTTTCACCTTGCTCTTGAGGAGCTTTTTTCTGACAGAGTGCGTTCGTCATGGAGTTATCTTGACGATGCGGTTCTTTACGCCGGGCAAACAGTGTATAATTCTTCTCATATTACCGCGAGAGCTATGTTGCTTTTAGATTACCTCAGTGTGCTTTCGCCCTCGCTTGTGGCGGATAACGCAGACATGGATTCTTTTGAACCCGAAAGCAAGAAAAGCTATTATCTTGATGACAGCTTTTTGAGATACGTTTACTTTGTGAGTATAGTAAAACGCGGCGGTGAAGTTTTTGGGGAGACGGGAGTTGCGGCGTATGACAGACACCTCGAATGCAGTAAATTTATGAGAAACGGCGAATACGAAAAGGCATTCAGTATGCTGAACGATATTTTGCGTATAGACGAGAGATTGTCGGGAGTTGTTCTTTTCAATATTTTCAACGATCTTGAGGAATGTTGTATAAATCTCGGCAACGCCAAAAGTGCCGGCTCGTATGCGCTTCAAAAGGTGTCTCAACTCGAAAGGATACTTTCTTAATGAAAAAATTGCGAATTTTAGCCCTTTTTGTAATAATTTTTTCAATTACTTCGTGCAGTGTGCTTGACAGAAGCGCAAAAATAACATATAATGAAGAAGAGCTCTCGCTTGGCGATATTACCGAAATGCGAAATGAGTTTTCGGAGGATGCCGAGAATCCGCGAAATATTGTTGTTGAGACTTATTCAGCGGAAAGCGTATCCTAACCTGTCTATTGGTTGGAAAACGGAAATGTGTGGCATACGTCGTTAACCTGCGGCTATATTCGAAACGGTAGTAGGGTAATATGCGGAAGCGAAGAAAATGCGCTCGCCGAGGGTAAAGCAAAGCTTTGTTCGGGATGCGAAAAAGAATAAAATCAAGAGAGGTGTAATTATGAAGATCGAAAGGTCAAATATCAAAGACGTGGACACCATAATGCAGATACTTTTGGATGCAAGAGGAAGAATAGGCAGACTTGGAATAGACCAGTGGCAATACGGTTATCCGAGCAGAGATATAGTTATTGAGGACGTTAATCTTCACCGTTCCTTTGTCGCTCGCGACGAGGAGGGCTGCATTTGTGCAACTCTTACTATGCTTGATGACGGTGAGCCTACATACGATAAAATATATGAAGGCGAATGGATAGCTGAGGGAAAGCCATATATAGCGGTTCACAGAATTGCTGTGGCAGGGGATAAGCTCAGATGCGGAATCGCCTCCGCGGTTATGCAGGAGGTTGAAAAGCGCGCTAAAGATATAGGCTATGCCAGTGTCAGAATTGATACGCACGTTGGCAATATTCCTATGAGAGCGATGCTTGAAAAGAACGGATATAAGTGTTGCGGCACTATATATCTTACAGATGGACAGTCAAGATGCGCGTATGAGAAGGCGGTCTGATCTGAAAGAAGGAGAATAATGGCAGAAAAGAAAACACAGGGCAAAATTATTGCGCAAAACAAAAAAGCTTACCACGATTATTTTGTTGACGAGAAATTCGAGGCGGGAATTGCACTTTTCGGCACAGAGGTCAAGAGCCTCAGAGCAGGTGCGGTTAATCTTAAGGACTCGTATTGCGAGGTTAAGGACGGAGAGCTTTTTGCCGTAGGCGTTCACATCAGCCCATATGAAAAGGGAAATATATATAACCGTGAGCCCTTGCGTGAAAAAAAATTGCTTATGCACAAAAAGGAAATATTAAAGCTTCACGGACTTGTTTCCCAAAAGGGCTTTACGCTTGTGCCTCTTTCACTCTATTTTTCTGGTGCACACGTGAAGATGGAGGTTGGACTTTGCAGAGGTAAAAAGCTTTACGACAAGCGTGACGATATCGCTAAAAACGATGCTAAGCGCACTATGGAGCGTACCTTTAAGTCTATGAATCAGTAGGGAGAGCTATGTACGACGTTTCTGTAACAAAATGTGACAGCTATAATAGCGACGAAGTAAAAAAAGCACTTTCCGAAGCACTTGAAGCCATCGGCGGTCTTGATTGGGTAAAAGCAGGTATGAAGATTGCTATTAAAGCTAATCTTGTATCGTTTATGACCCCCGACAAAGCGGCAACAACTCATCCCGCACTTTTGTGTGAGCTTGTAAAAATGCTTGTGGAAAAGGGGGCGGATGTTGTTGTTGGGGATAGCCCCGGCGGCATTTATAACTATGTTTACGTTAACAAGGTATACAAGGCGACGGGAATGTATGATGTCGAAAAGGTTGGCGGAAGGCTAAACCGCGATTTCGGACAAACCGAGGTTAAGAACCCTAACGGTAAAGTGTTAAAGAGCTTTATTTATACCTCGTGGCTTGACGAAGCCGATGCAATAATTAACTTTTGCAAGCTGAAAACTCACGGTATGATGGGAATGAGCGCGGCGGCAAAAAACATATTCGGGGTGATTCCGGGAACGCTTAAACCCGAATACCATTTCAGATTTCCGAATCACGACGATTTTGCAAGAATGATGGTTGACCTTGACGAGTTTTTCAAGGTCAGGCTTTGCATTTGCGATGCGGTAGTGGGTATGGAAGGTAACGGACCAACTATGGGAATGCCACGGAAGATAGGCGCGGTGATAGCGTCCGAGTCGCCCCATAAAATAGATTTGGTGTGTGCTAAGATAATCGGACTGACCAAAGCTGATGTTCCGACTCTTGAGGCGGCGTTTGAGCGTGGATTTATTCCTGCTGATGTCAAGGAGCTGAACGTTTTCGGAAACGTTGATTCCTTTGTGGTAGATGACTTCAAAAATATCCCCGCTCATACAAGCGTTGAGTTCAAGAAGGATTCAACAAAGTTTTTTGGGAAAATGGCAGGATTTATTACGGGTAAGGCACTTCGCTCTGTGCCCACGCTTAAAGCCAGTGAATGCGTGGGTTGCGGAGTTTGCCGAGATATATGTCCCGCAAAAGCTATAAAAATAGAAAAGGGAAAGGCTGTTATAGACAGAAATCTCTGCATAAGATGCTTCTGCTGTCAGGAGTTTTGTCCTAAAGGCGCAATGAAAGTAAGGCGCACGCTGATTGCAAGAATACTTAACAAATAAAAAATATCCGATGCCGCAGCATCGGATATTTTTTATCTTTTTTGAATTAGAGAGTCTCGAGATATTTAACTACGTCACCGATGGTAACAAATCTGTTGATGTCGGTGTCCTCGATTTCAATGTCGAACTTTTCCTCGCAAAGCATAACGAGATCAGCAAGTTCAATGGAGTTGATTCCGAGGTCGCTTGAAAGCTCAGCGTCAAGAGTGATATCCTCTGCGTCGATCTGGAGCTCTTCTACGAGCAGTTCCTTAAGTTTCTCAAACATACGATGTTTCCTCCAAATAAAATTGAGTGGTGAGGATTCCCGTTTTTAGAAAACGGCTTCAACTTATAAATCCTCATACGCCGATATTGTACCACATTTTTGTTGATTTGTCAATATCTTTGTTGAAATAGGCGTGTTAATGGTTTTTTGCGGTAAAAAAGCACCTGCAAATGCAAGTGCTTTGGTGGGCCATCTAGGACTCGAACCTAGGACCGACCGGTTATGAGCCGGTAGCTCTAACCAACTGAGCTAATGGCCCGCATTCTTTATGCGACTTTAATATTATATAACATACAAGCGAAAAAGTCAATAGCTTTTTGGAAAAAAATTAAAATTTTTTGTTTTTAATTAAATTTTTTCGACATCGACATATTCTGCTTTGTTTCTCAAAGCGAGAAGTTTATACTATATGCAGAGCAACGCTCAAATAAAACAAAGGAGAAGCAAAAGTATGAGCAAACTTAGAATAGGCGTGATAGGGGTTCTGACAGTGGCTGTGTTGGTGATGAGCCTGAACCTTATTGTGTCGGCGGTTGAAGAGAAAAAGGAAGAGGAGGAAAGAGAAGCCCTTGCTACACAAAGCGCGATGGAAATGTATCAATCGCAGGTCGCAGAGCTTGAAAAAAAGCTTAATGAGCTTAAGGAAGAACAGTATGTAAATAAACAGGCATATGAGGAAAAGATTGAGGAGCTTGAGTTAAAACTTGAGGAGAAGAACGAGGTAGTCGTTTCTACCGATAAAACTCCTGCAAGTGATGCAAAATATACATACACCGTATCGGACAATAAGATAACTCTTACAGGGTATTCGGGAACGGACGATGTGCTGAAGATACCTGCCGAAATCGACGGGCTGAAGGTTGCTGAGATAGGTAGAGAGGCATTCAAGAATGCTACTTTCAAAGAGGTTGTGATTCCGTCAACCGTTAAAAAAATAGATTGGTTTGCATTTTCGGAGTGTTTAAGCCTTGAAAAAATCACAATTCCGCCCGAGATGGAGAAAATTGAATATGGCGCTTTTAACGGCGCACACAGCGTAGTTGTGCACTGCGTGAAAAATTCTTATGCTCACCGATATGCGAGAAGCTACGGATTTGAAACCGAATTTATTTGAAGAGACAAAAAGGAGTCCAAGACTCCTTTTTGTTTTGAAAAAATAATTGCAAAATTTTCAAAACTGTGTTGCAAGTTGGAGAAATATGTGATATAATATAATTTGTTAGTTTGGATTTTCAGCAGAGGTGGTGGAGCAAAATGTGCAAGATAGGTTTTGATAATGACAAATATCTTGAATTACAGTCAAAGCATATCAGAGAGCGTATATCTCAGTTTGGAGGTAAGCTGTATCTTGAGTTTGGCGGAAAGCTTTTTGACGATTTTCATGCGTCGAGAGTTCTTCCGGGATTTAAGCCTGACAGTAAGCTGCAGATGCTTCTTCAGCTTAAGGATGACGCGGAGATCGTTATAGTAATCAACTCTGCGGATATAGAGAAGAATAAGGTGAGAGGTGATTTGGGAATTACCTATGACCTTGATGTTTTGCGCCTTATAGATGCTTTCGGAAGTGTAGGGCTTAGCGTTGGAAGCGTTGTTATGACAAGATATGCAGAGCAAAGTGCCGCCGCCGCTTTTACCAATAAGCTTGAAAGCCTTGGAGTAAAAGTTTATCATCACTATTCAATTAAGGGCTATCCTTTTGATATAGAAGGAATCGTTAGCGACGACGGATACGGAAAGAATGACTTTATTGAAACCGAAAGAAAGCTCGTTGTCGTTACCGCGCCGGGTCCCGGAAGCGGAAAGATGGCTGTTTGTCTTTCTCAGCTCTATCACGAGCATAAAAGGGGAGTGCAGGCGGGGTATGCTAAGTTTGAGACCTTCCCGATTTGGAATCTTCCTCTTAAGCACCCTGTCAACTTGGCTTATGAAGCGGCAACTGCCGATCTTAACGACGTTAATATGATAGACCCCTTCCACCTTGACGCGTACGGTCAGACCGCTACAAACTATAACAGAGACGTTGAAATTTTCCCCGTGCTTGATGCAATGTTCAGGAAAATATACGGAACCTCTCCGTATAAGTCACCCACGGATATGGGTGTTAATATGGCGGGCAATTGCATCGTGAATGCCGAGGTGACTGAGGCGGCATCAAAGCAAGAGATAATAAGACGCTATTATGCCGCACTTTGCGAGCAAAGAGAGAATATGACAACTTCAGATTCAGTCGGCAAGCTTGACTTGCTTATGAAGCAGGCGGGAATTTCTACTGATGACAGACCTGTTGTTGGAGCGGCAAATGCAAAAGCAGAGGAAATGGGTTCTCCCGCGGCGGCGTTGCAGCTTCCCGACGGAAGAATTGTCCTTGGAAAAACGACATCGCTTCTCGGTGCGTCTGCTGCACTTATTCTCAACGCCCTTAAGGCGCTGGGAGGAATCGACCGCAGTATAAAGCTGATTTCTCCGTCAATCATTGAGCCTGTGCAGACACTTAAGGTTGACCACCTCGGTAATCATAACCCGAGACTTCACGTTGACGAGGTGCTTATCGCGCTTGCTATAAGTGCAGTAACCTCAGAGACAGCGGCAATAGCGCTTGATCAGATAGGTAAGCTTGCGGGCTGTGAGGCTCATTCCTCGGTTATTTTGGCACAGACCGATAGTAAAACCTTCAAAAAGCTTGGTATAAATATAACTTGTGAACCTCGTTATCAAGTAAAAAAACTTTATCACGCAAAATAAATTGGGGCGGTGCAGAGCACCGCCTTGTTTATAAAATTAAATAAAAATTTTTAAGAAAATTTTGCAAAAAGCTATTGACAAAACAAAAAGAGTGTGATATAATAACAAAGTCGTCGCGAGACGGATGTGGGAGCATAGCTCAGCTGGGAGAGCATCTGCCTTACAAGCAGAGGGTCATAGGTTCGAGCCCTATTGTTCCCACCAAATTTATGGCCCGGTAGTTCAGT
>JBGVRT010000008.1:0-10391 GCA_045128735.1 Eubacteriales bacterium
AAGCACTGCTTTTGGATATCCAAAAGCCATTCTTGCTAATATGTCCGTTGGTCTTAGCAAGCATCGCGTTTGTCATGACAAACGGTCTTTCAGTCTTAGCAAGCATCGCCGTTGTGTGCCAAATCCCAACGGAAGATAAAAATACACTCAATGTGTCTGCTTGTCTTAGCAAGCATCGCGGTTGGACGCCCAAATCCAATCGAAAGAAAAATATGAGTCACAGCAAGCTGTTTATCGTACTGATTTGATTAAAGCATAGGAGGTCAGTTGTTGAAAACAAAAGAATTCTTTAAGACCCTTTTCTCTATCCGCGTTTATATAAAACTGCCCAAGATAAATTGGCGAGCTCTTCGCAAAAGAACCAAGGTTATCTTTACAGATAGGCACGCCGGAGATGGCACGGGTTGGGATATCCCCGAAGAAGATATTGAAGCATTGGCTGATATCATCCTCCCCGGTATCATTAAGTTTTATTCCACCAAGGAAGGACGGGAGGAGTTTCTCGCGTGGAAAAAAGAACGTGAGATGAAGTTGGCGCAAGAACAAGAGCAGCATTTCTTGGAGCGCAAGCAAGAAAACGAAAGATTACTGCAAAACAATAAAAAAGATAAAGCATCATAATCGTCACATAGGCGTGACAGAAAGGAGAGCAAATGACAGGAGTAATATACGCCCGCTATTCCTCGGACAATCAGCGCGAGGAATCCATTGAAGGTCAGCTTCGTGAATGTCAAGCGTTCGCAAAGAAAAATGACATCACCTTGCTTGAGCCGTACATTGACAGCGCTTTGTCGGCAAAGACGGATCACCGACCAAATTTTTTGAAAATGATCAAAGATAGCGCGGCTAAAAAATTCGACGTTGTTATCGTGTGGAAGCTTGATAGATTTTCGCGCAACCGTGTTGACTCGGCGCACTACAAATATATTCTTCGTAAGAATGGAGTGAAGGTCATATCGGCAACCGAATCCATCTCCGAAGGTTCCGAGGGCATTTTGCTTGAGTCGGTGCTTGAAGGCATAGCGGAATACTACTCTGCAGAGCTCTCCGAGAAGGTCGTGCGAGGTCTGACCGAAAACGCGCTCAAGTGCAAATACAACGGCGGTACACTTCCCATCGGATATACCGTTGACGAAAATCAGTTCTTCCAAATTGATCCCGTTGCCGCACCTGCCGTTCTTGATGCCTTTAAGAAATATGCCAAGGGTGCGACGATGCAGGAGATCACCGACGAGCTAAACATTAAAGGCATTCGCACCGTCAGAGGAACGAAGATCACCCTTAACACTGTAACGCGAATGCTGCACAACCGCCGATATAATAATCCGCCCGTTCAGATATCATTTTATACAGATAGACGCGCCCGCAAGATATGAGCGTTACGACATACTTTTCGATGCTGAGAGGCACGGAATAGAGGCTGCCGCGCTTGTTCCGCACGATATGGAGCTTGTAAATCTTTCGGATAATGCTATGGCACAGGATATATTCAAAAGATGCGACTTTTACCGAGGAAGATGCGACGGTGAAAGCTTTGAAAAACTGCTTACGCATTTGATTTCGGAGCTTTTTTATAATATAGTCAGTTATGCGCGCGTAGCGTCAAACGAGGGCTCGTCTCTGTCGCCCACTATTTCAAAAGCACTCAGATATATAAACGAAAACCTATGTACTCTTGCGGGAGTGGAGGAGATTGCAAATCGGCTTTTTATAAACGAGGGATACCTTTTTAAGCTTTTTCGCAAGGAGCTGCACCAGACTCCCAAACGCTACATTATGGAAAAGCGGCTTCTGCTCGCGCAAAAGAAGATAATTGCAGGCGAAAAGCCTACCCTTGTCTGTGAGCAGTGTGGCTTTGGCGACTATACAACCTTTTATCGCAACTACCTGTCATTTTTCGGTCACTCACCGTCGGAAAGGTGATGTTCGGTTGACAATGGTGAAATTTTGTGGTATACTTTGATACAGATATTATTGGAGGTAACAATATGAGTTTTGGAAAAGTAATGATATTTGGAGACAGCTATTCTACATACAAAGGATATATTCCAGAGGGATACGCAGTCTATTACTCGGGGAGCAGAGCCACGCCGCCCGACGTTGTGAAATTTGACCTTGCCGAGTGCGGCACAGTACTCTTTGAGGTAAAGGAAAGGGAAAAAGTATGATATATTTACAGATGCACGAGCATTCAAGGATGCTTGGGAAAAACGTACAGCTTAATCTGCTTTTGCCTCAAAGCTACGAGGGAAGCTACAAGACTCTCTGGCTTTTGCACGGACTTAGCGATGACCACACGGCGTGGCTGCGTAACAGTACCATTGAAAAGGTGGCTGAAAAGCTTGGGATAGCGGTGGTAATGCCAAATGCCGACAGAAGTTGGTACACCGATACTGTGGGCGGTGATAAATACTACAGCTTTATTGCAGACGAGCTTCCCGCGTTGCTTCGCTCGCATTTTAAGGGAATGAGTGCGAAGCGCGAGGACAATATCGTGGCAGGGCTGTCAATGGGCGGTTACGGCGCGCTTAAATTTGCGCTGACCAAGCCCGAAAACTACTTTGCCTGCATATCTCTTTCGGGAGCTGTTGATATAACACGCAAGAACCGCCCTTATAATCTTGCACTGTGGCGTTCGCTGTTTGACTACTCTATGGAAAGCCCCGATAAGCTTGAGGGGGGAGAGCATGACCTGTATGCCCTTGCGGAAAAGTGCGTAAAAAGCGGTGCTGAGCTTCCCAAAATATATATGTGGTGCGGTACAGAGGACACGCTTATATCCGCCAATGATCGATTCCACGAGCATCTTGACGCGCTTGGCGTAGCGCATACATATAGGACCTCGGAGGGCGACCACTCATGGAAGTGGTGGGATATGCATATTCAAGGCGGACTTAAAAATATTTTAGAATGATTGGGATGAGAGAACAAAATATGAATTTCGGAAAGGTAATAATATTCGGAGACAGCTATTCTACCTACAGCGGATATATCCCCGAGGGATATGCTGTATATTATTCGGGAAAAAGAGAAAATCCACCCGACGTAAGCGATGTTTCGCGCACGTGGTGGCACAGTCTTATAAGTGAGACAGGCTCGGAGCTTGTAATGAACAACAGCTGGTCTGGCTCAACTATTTGCTACACGGGCTATAACGGAGTTGATTGCTCCAAGACAAATTCATTTATATACCGCCTTGAAAGGCTTTTTTCAGACGGGTTCTTCAATCAGAACAAAATAGACACAGTGTTTGTCTTTGGCGGCACAAACGATAGCTGGGCGAATGTACCTCTCGGTGAATTCAAAATCGACGTAGATGATAAAAAGGAGCTTTACACGGTACTTCCCGCCATAGGACATTTCGCAAAACGTCTTAACGAGGAGCTTCCCGAGGCGAGAAAGGTTTTTGTGGTCAATACGAATTTGAAGCCTGCCGTTAGCGAAGCACTTGTGAATGCCGCAAAGCATTTCGGCTTTGACTCGGTCGTTCTCCACGACGTGGATAAGGTCAACGGTCATCCTACCGAGCAGGGAATGCGCGAAATCAAAGAGCAGATACTTGAGGCGTTGAAATAGGTATATAAACTGTCACCTCTAAAAACTCCCTTGCTGCGCGCCTCGCGTGAGTTTTTAGAGGTGACCAATAATTTATCGATGCGCAAAGGGGATGAGTTGGTGACTCATCCCCTTTTATTTTTTATAAGCTTTCGAGATACCTGCATGCGGCGAGGGCGGCAACGGCGCCGTCCGCGGTAGCGGTGGTTATCTGCCTTATGGATTTATTGCGGCAATCGCCTGCCACAAACACGCCCTCGGTCTTTGTTCTGCATCCCTCGTCGGAGGCGAAATATCCGCCCTCGTTGAGTGTTGCAATCTCAGCGAATATGTCGTTTTTTGGAAGAAGTCCGATTGCTACGAAAAGTCCGTCGAGTGTGAGTGTGCGTTCTCCGTCTTCGGTTTTGATGATTACAGCGGTCAGCTCGGGGTCGCCCACAAGCTTCTCCACCGTTGCACCGACGATTATCTCAACGTTGTCAAGGGTGGCAAGCTTATTCTGAAGCTTGACCTCGCCCGTGAGAAAGTCGAGATTCTGTATAACGATTACCTTTTCGGAGGTCTCGGCAAGGAGTATAGCCTCTTGAAGGGCAGAGTTTCCGCCGCCGACAACGCCTACGGTCTTGCCCTTATAAAATGCGCCGTCGCAAACCGCGCAATAAGATACGCCGTTTCCGCAAAGCTCGTTTTCGCGGTCGAGACCGAGCTGTCTGTGCTTGACGCCGACGGCAACGATAATTGCCTTTCCGTCGTATTCGCCTCCCTCGCAGATAACGCGCTTAAAGTCGCCCATATCGCGGACAGCGGTAACCTCGTCCATCTCGATGTCTGCGCCAAGCTCAAGAGCCTGCTCCACCATTTTGTCGGCAAGCTCAAGTCCGCTTATCTGAGGAAAAGCGGGATAATTTTCGATTTTTGGAGAGTGTGTCATCTGTCCGCCAAAGCTGGATTTTTCAATGACAATAACACTTTTTTCCGCTCTTCTTGCGTAAATTGCTGCCGTGAGTCCTGCAGGTCCCGCACCAATTACTATAATATCGTACATAGTTAATTATACGGAGAGCCTTTCGGCTCTCCGTCCTTTCATATAGTTTACGCCTTTATCTGATTTGCGATAAATTCCTTAACGCCTGCGATCTCAACGAATTTTGCTGTGCCCTGAGCGCTCTCAACAACGAGAGTGGGAGCCTGCTTGAGACCGTATCCGCGCGCCAACTCCTCGTTGTCCTCAACAAAGAGCTTTTCGTACTCAATGCCTTCCTTGTCAAGCATGGAAGCGGCTATCTTACACTTGGGGCAGGTCTTTGTCGCGAAGAGCATAACTCTTGTGGGAACGATGGGGCAGTTAGCCGCCTCGGCGTTCTTTGCCTTGATGATGTTCTCTGTAATTGCCTTGTGGTCGATGTTGTAAACAAGTCTGTCCTTGTATTCCTGGCTCTTACCGTCGTTCCAGTTGTTAACGGGGCGGTAGTAACCTGTGATACGGCTGTAAACCTCTGCCGAAGCACCGCAAACGGGGCAGGAGAAGTGCTCGCCCGAAAGGTATCCGTGGGTCTTACATACCGAATACGTAGGAGACATTGTATAATAGGGAAGCTTGTAGTTTTCAGCTATCTTACGGACAAGGTTGGCAGCCGACTTCCAATCAGGCAGCTTTTCTCCGAGGAAAGCATGGAAAACAGTGCCCGATGTGTAGAGAGTCTGAAGCTCGTCCTGAATGTCGAGAGCTGCGAAAATATCGTCGGTGTAGCCAACGGGAAGATGCGAGCTGTTGGTGTAATAAGGCGAGCTGTCCTCGGTCTTTGCCGCGGTAACGATGTCGGGGTAACGCTTGAGGTCGTGCTTTGCAAGTCTGAAGGAGGTAGATTCTGCGGGAGTAGCCTCAAGGTTGTAAAGGTCACCGTACATTTCCTGGTAGTCGGAAAGTCTCTCACGCATATGGTTAAGCACGCGCTTGGTGAATTCCTGAGTCTCGGCGTTTGTCATATCCTTCTTTATCCACTTTGCATTGAGACCTGCCTCGTTCATACCTACAAGACCGATTGTGGAGAAGTGGTTGTTGAACGTGCCGAGGTAACGCTTGGTGTAGGGGTAAAGTCCCTCGTCAAGAAGCTTGGTGATAACTGTTCTCTTTATCTTGAGCGAACGAGCAGAAATGTCCATAAGACGGTCGAGTCTACGCATAAAGTCAGCCTCATCCTCAGCAAGATATGCTATACGTGGCATATTGATCGTAACAACGCCCACAGAACCCGTGCTCTCGCCCGAGCCGAAGAAACCGCCCGATTTTTTGCGGAGCTCACGAAGGTCAAGACGGAGACGGCAGCACATACTTCTTACGTCAGAGGGCTCCATATCGGAGTTGATGTAGTTGGAGAAGTAAGGTGTACCGTATTTAGCGGTCATCTCAAAGAGAAGCTTGTTGTTCTCGGTCTCGGACCAGTCGAAATTGCTTGTGATAGAGTATGTGGGAATGGGATACTGGAATCCGCGTCCGTTAGCGTCACCCTCGATCATAGTCTCGATAAACGCCTTGTTTACCATATCCATTTCCTTCTGGCAATCCTTGTAGCAGAAGTCCATCTCCTTGCCGCCGATAATAGCGTTCTGCTCTGCAAGGTCAGCAGGGCATACCCAGTCAAGAGTGATGTTGGAGAAGGGAGCCTGTGTACCCCAACGCGAGGGGGTGTTTACGCCGTAAATGAAGGACTCGATGCACTTTTTTACCTGATCGTAGTTGAGGTTATCAACCTTAACGAAGGGAGCAAGGTAGGTATCGAATGAGGAGAATGCCTGCGCGCCTGCCCACTCGTTCTGCATAATACCGAGGAAGTTAACCATCTGATTGCAGAGCGTAGCGAGGTGCTTTGCGGGGGCAGAGGTAATCTTGCCCGTAACGCCGCCAAGACCCTCCTTGATAAGCTGCTTGAGCGACCAACCTGCGCAGTAGCCTGTAAGCATCGAGAGGTCGTGGATGTGGATATCCGCGCTCTTGTGCGCGTTTGCAATCTCGTCGTCGTAGATCTCGGAGAGCCAATAGTTAGCCGTTACCGCGCCCGAGTTGGAGAGGATAAGTCCTCCTACCGAGTAGGTAACCGTGGAGTTTTCCTTAACTCTCCAGTCGTTATCCTTAACGTAGTTGTCCACGATTTCCTTGTAGTCAAGGATCGTGGATTTCATATTTCTCATCTTTTCGCGCTGACGGCGGTAAAGAATGTACGCCTTTGCCACGTCGGCGTAGCCTGCCTGAACGAGAACCGACTCAACCGAGTCCTGAATGTCCTCGACTGCAATCATACCTTCCTTGATCTTCGGCTCAAAATCTGCCGAAACCTTAAGTGCAAGCATATCGATAACCGTGGGGTGATACTGTCTCTGCTGAGCTTCAAAAGCCTTGATAATAGCTGTGCTTATCTTGCTAAGCTCAAAATCTACTGTCTGACCGTCTCTTTTGACAACCTTATACATAGTGCTTTTCCCTTTCAAAATATAGTATTTTGCACTTCCAAAAAGTGCTTAGCAGGGTTAATTATACCACAATATAGTGTGTTTGTCAATAAAAATAATCCTAAATATTGATTTTTGCCATAATGCACAAAAAACGGCACGAAAAATCGTGATTATGCCAAAAACGACAAAAAACTCTTTGAAAAACCTTGATTTTCAAGGCTTTTTTGAGGCTTGGAGTAGAAAAAATGTGTAATATATCTTGTGTTTGGGTCTTGACAAAATCGGAATATATAGTATAATATAAGAGCACGCCGCGCCCCGAAAACGCGGCTTTTGAATCCCAAAAAGGGAGTTTCCGACCGCGAAATCGGCGGAAAAATCGGAAAAAGCTACATTAAATATAATAGCAGACGAGAGGGCGAAAACGCCCCGAAAAATGACGACGAAGGAGGAGTTAAATGAAAGTAATCAAGCGAAACGGGTCGGAAGTGGTTTTCGACATAACAAAAATAATCACCGCCGTTACCAAGGCAAACGAGGCGGTTGAAGAAGACGCAAGAATGACGCCCATGCAGATAAAGCGTATCGCTGAGGCGGTGGAGCTCAGCTGTATCCGCACCAACCGCGCCCCCGAGGTTGAGGAAATACAGGATATGGTGGAAAGCCAGATAATGGCTCACGGCGCGTATGAGGTGGCGAAAAAATATATTACCTATAGATATACGAGAAATCTTGTGCGCCGTTCCAACACCACCGACGACAAGATCCTCAGCCTTATCGAGTGCTGTAACGAGGAGGCAAAGCAGGAGAACGCCAACAAAAATCCTACGGTGAACAGCGTTCAGCGTGACTATATGGCAGGCGAGGTCAGCCGCGATATCACAAACAGAATTCTTCTTCCCGAAGAAATAGTAAAGGCGCACGAGGAGGGAATTATCCACTTCCACGATACCGACTACTACGCTCAGCATATGCACAACTGTGACCTCGTTAACCTTGAGGATATGCTTCAGAACGGCACGGTTATCTCGGGCACGATGATCGAACGCCCCCACAGCTTTTCAACAGCCTGCAATATCGCGACGCAGATCATCGCGCAGGTGGCAAGTAACCAGTACGGTGGACAGAGCATATCGCTGACTCACCTTGCGCCTTTCGTGCAGGTCAGCCGCGAAAAGCTCAGCAAACAGCTTCGCGCCGAGCTTGAGGAGGCGGGGGCAACCATATCTGCCGAGCACTTTGATAAAATGGTTGAAAACCGACTTCGCGAGGAGATAAAGCGCGGTGTTCAGACTATCCAATATCAGGTGGTAACTTTGCTTACAACCAACGGACAGGCTCCCTTTGTTACCGTGTTTATGTATCTCGGCGAGGCGAAGGACGAGCGGGAAAAGCGCGATCTTGCCATTATTATAGAGGAAACTCTCAAGCAGCGCTATGGGGGCGTAAAGAACGAGGCGGGCGTTTGGGTTACTCCCGCATTCCCCAAGCTTATATACGTTCTTGAGGAGCAGAATATCCACAACGATTCGCCCTACTACTATCTTACCGAGCTTGCGGCAAAATGCACCGCAAAGCGAATGGTTCCCGACTACATTTCGGAAAAGAAAATGCTTGAGCTTAAGGTTGATAAGAACGGCGACGGACATTGCTATACCTGCATGGGATGCCGCAGCTTCCTTACACCTTACGTTGACGAAAACGGAAAGCCCAAGTATTACGGACGCTTCAATCAGGGCGTTGTAACCATCAATCTTCCCGACGTTGCGCTCTCCTCGGGCGGTAATATCGAGAAATTCTGGAAGATATTTGACGAGCGACTTGAGCTTTGCCACAGAGCGCTTATGTGCCGCCACGAAAGGCTTAAGGGGACGACCTCGGACGTTGCGCCTATACTCTGGCAGCACGGAGCTCTCGCAAGACTTGAAAAGGGCGAGACTATAGATAAGCTTCTCTTTGGCGGATATTCCACCATCTCGCTTGGCTACGCGGGACTTTACGAGTGCGTTAAGTATATGACGGGCAAGTCGCATACCGACCCCTCGGCAACACCCTTTGCGCTAAACGTTATGCAGTATATGAACGACGCCTGCAAGAGGTGGAAGGCAGAGCACAATATTGACTTCAGCCTTTACGGAACGCCCCTTGAGTCCACCACATATAAGTTTGCAAAGTGCCTGCAGAAGCGCTTTGGCGTAGTTACGGGTATCAACGATAAGGGGTACATCACAAACAGCTATCACATCCACGTTACCGAGGAAGTCGATGCCTTTACAAAGCTTGAATTTGAGTCGAAATTCCAGGCACTTTCGCCCGGCGGCGCCATAAGCTACGTTGAGGTGCCCGATATGCAGCAGAACCTTGAGGCGGTACTTCAGGTTATGAAGTTTATCTATGACCACATAATGTACGCTGAGCTTAATACAAAGTCCGACTACTGCCAGGAGTGCGGCTACGACGGCGAGATAGTTATCGTCGAGGAGGACGGCAAGCTTGTGTGGAAATGCCCCAAATGCGGTAATACCGACCAGTCCAAAATGAACGTGGCGAGACGCACCTGCGGATATATCGGCACGCAGTATTGGAATCAGGGCAGAACGCAGGAAATAAAGGAGCGCGTGCTTCATCTGTAATGAATTACTGTAATATAAAGAAATTTGATATTGCCAACGGAGAGGGTGTGAGAACCACCCTCTTCGTGTCGGGATGTACCAATCATTGTGAGCATTGCTTTCAGCCCGAAACCTGGGATTTCGGGTATGGCGAGCCCTTTACCGACGAGGTGGCGGACGAGATAATAAAGTCGCTTGAGCCTTACTACGTAAACGGTCTGACTCTGCTTGGGGGCGAGCCCTTTGAGCCGAAAAATCAGCCCGAATTGGTTAAGCTTTTGCGCCGTGTCCGCGCCGAACGACCCGATAAAAACGTGTGGTGCTTTACCGGCTTTACTCTTGACGGAGAATTGCAGAGAGAGGGCGCATATCCGCGCACGGAGTATACCGACGAAATGCTTTCGCTTATCGACGTGCTTGTTGACGGCAGATTTGTCAATTCGCTCAAAGACATTTCACTGCGCTTCAGAGGCTCGTCTAATCAAAGAGTTATCGATTTGAATGCAACGAGAGCAAAAGGGAAAATAGTGCTGTATTTTGAATAAAGGGCTAAGCTGAGGCTTAGCCTTTTTTGAGGTTTAAGATGCTTCTGTGAGCTACCGATAAATTGGTGTTTAGCGGTGTGTTCGCACTGCACCCCGACAGAAAAGTTTTGCGGAGCTTTTGGGGAAGCGACCGCCTCCCCATGCGGCGTTTTTCTTTTGGGAACTTTTCTTTTTGCGCCTTTGGCTTCAAAAAGAAAAGTGGATTTCCCATTCAGGTGTTAAAAAATCT
>JBGVRT010000009.1:0-12353 GCA_045128735.1 Eubacteriales bacterium
CTCCTTTGCCTCCCTTGTCAAAGGGAGGGGGACCGCGGAACGCGGTGGAGGGATTCTCTGCTTTGGTTTTGGTTTGGATTTTTCAATAAAAAATATAAAGATTCATTATGTTTTATTGGTTTCTGCGCTCCGTAACTCTCTGCGGGAATCCCCCCACCACTATCGTGGTCCGCCCCCCCTTTGACAAGGGGGGCAAAGGAACGAACACACCTTCAAACAATAATTTATCTGTCACCCATCGTCAACAAGGTGGTGTTCAGCCACCGAGTGGGACGCGTGGCACTGTGTTTGCACAATCAGTCCTGCGTTGACTTAAAGGGCTGCGACGACTCTGCCGCCTTCTCAAGCTGGGCAATTCTGTGCTCAAGCTTGCACAGTTCCTGAGAAACGGGGTCGGGAATGTGTATCTGGTCCATGTTGTCTATCTTTCTGCCGCCGCGCTTGACTACTCTTGCGGGGATACCCACAGCCGTTGAGTCAGCAGGTATCTCCTCAAGTACTACTGCGTTGGAGGCAATCTTTACGTTGTCGCCTATCTTGAAAGGACCAAGCACCTTTGCGCCCGCGCCTATCATCACGTTGTTGCCGAGGGTGGGGTGGCGCTTGCCTACGTCCTTTCCCGTACCGCCAAGGGTAACGCCCTGATAGAGCGTGCAGTTGTCGCCTATCTCGGCAGTCTCACCTATGACAACTCCCGTGCCGTGGTCAATAAACAGCCCCTTGCCTATGGTCGCGCCGGGGTGAATCTCGATGCCCGTAAAGAATTTTGCAAGTTGGCTCACAAGACGGGCAGAGAAGTAGTGCTTGCCAAGGTAGAGCTTGTGCGACACGCGGTAGGCGAAAATCGCGTGCACGCCCGAATAAAGCAGAAGAATCTCCACTCCGTTCTTTGCCGCGGGGTCGCGCGCCTTTACCGATTCAACGTCTGCGCGTATCTCTGCCTCAACCGCCTTTGCAAGCTCCTTTAAGCGCTTTAGCCCGTAAAGCGCCGCGTCTGCGCCCTCGCGCCCTATGCGAGCCGCCGCCTTGCCCGCCGACTTGAGCGTGCCGACAACAGCCTTTTTTAAGTTGTTTTTAAGGTCAATTTTCATAATTCCTCCAAAAAAATAAGCCTCCGTGTGCTATGCACACGGAGGCGACAGTATCGCGGTTCCACTCCGATTCGAGAGCAAAGCCCTCCTCGTGCGCCGTAACGTGGCGTTACCGTCGGGGGCTACACAAAAAATCTTCACCCTCGAGTCTCACGGACGCACATAGCGACGGCGTATGCGGTCATCTCACCACCCGACCGCTCTCTTGATACGCTTTCCTCGCTTTTCTTTCCGTTCAGCGACTTTAGATATCTACGTTAATATTATACACGACTTTTCCGCGTTTGTAAAGGGGGTACGCGAATTTTTTGAAAATCACTTCTGCTCTCTGAAGGTGACTGTCTGCTTTTCGGCGTCCATCGCGTCAACAATGGCAAGCGATTCAAGGCGGTAGCCTAAATTGCGTATTGTTCTGCCACCGTGCTGGAAGCCCTTTTCGATAACTATTCCAATGCCCTCGACCTTAGCTCCCGCCGACTCGGTTATGGAGATAAGTCCCTGCAGGGCGCAGCCGTTTGCGAGAAAGTCGTCGACAAGCAGCACTCTGTCGTCGGCATTCAGAAATCTTTTGGAGACGATGACGGTGTTTTTGTTCTTGTGTGTGAAGGACTCAACCTCGGCGGTGTACATGTCGCCCTCAATGTTGATACTCTTGGATTTCTTTGCAAAGACCATAGGCACGCCGAAACAGCGCGCTACCGCGTATGCAATGGCAATTCCCGATGCCTCAACCGTAAGCACCTTGGTGATTTTCAGGTCGGAAAAGCGCCTGTGGAATTCCTCACCTATCTCGTCAAGTAGTTTTACGTCCATCTGATGGTTGAGAAAGCTGTCAACTCTGAGTACGTTGCCCTCTTTTATGATTCCGTCTTTAAGTATGCGTTCTTCCAAAAAATTCATAGTCAAACTCCTGCAAATAAAAGAATTTACACTAATTATACTCCAATTGACACAATTTGTCAAGATTATTTCATCATTCCGTAGCCGCCCGCGTACTTGCTTACCTCAGAGGCAACCACGAAAACCTTGTTTTCGCATATCGCGCGTATCTCGCGAAGCGTTTTTTGCGTCTCTTTTCTCGGAAGAACAATGAAAATCATATTCATTTTGTCCTTTGAGCCGTGACCCTCGAGAACGGTGTAGCCCATTCCGCGCTCTTTGAGGTATTCGGTTATCTTTTTTGTGCTCGCGTCGCTTGCAATAAGCTCAAGATTTGAGGTGCCCAGGGCGATTTTGCCCTCTATGGTCGAACCGAGGAAAAGCCCCGTGGCGTAGCCGACGCAGTAGAATAATAATAAAAACAGATTGTCGCCAAGGGTGCTTATTATGGTTGATATAACAAGTCCCCAGATGGCGCACTCGATAAAGCCGAGCCCCGCCGCCTTGAGACGCTGCCCCTTGACCATCATGCAGGTCTTGAGCGATTGAATGGTTATCTCCACAATCTTCGCCGCGCAGACAATGAGACAGACGGCGATTGGGTGAAGCGATGATAAAAATTCAGACATTTTGATTCTCCTTTTTGGGTGTGGACGGACGGTCAAAACCGCCGCGTGTTCTTGCATAGTATAGCATATAAACCGCCCACCGTCAATGAGATAACGTTAAAAAACTGCAAATAAACCGTGACGCCCCTTTTTTTCGTTTACCTACTTGACAATTTGTGAAACTTGTGGTATAATACGCCTTGTGAAAAGTATGGTGCTTGACCGAAAAATTAAATATGTGCAGTATGCATCACGGATGGTTATTTCGCCTGCGGCGAAGATACCCACACCCTGCGCCAATCTTCTGGGTGGGGTATTCGAAGTGGATTCGACGAGCAAAGCTCGCCGAGCCGCGTCTCTTAAGCTCCGTAAATATGATGCACGCTGTTGCATCATATTTATGGAGGGTTATCGAAGCGGTCATAACGGGTAAGCGAGCAAAAAACGATTACGTATCGTTTTTTGAAGCGTGTAACGAAAATAAGGAGCCGAAGGAGCGAATGAGCGACGCGCGGCGACTATATTTTCGGAAGGGCACGTGTCTTGAAAACCGAAACGGTTGCTTCATAACACAAAAAACAACTTAATATTTTTCACGGAGGGTTATCGAAGTGGTCATAACGAGGCGGTCTTGAAAATTTGTGCTCCAATCGGACGCAAAAATCCGAGAAAGCCTTGCGGTACTTGACTTTGTCGGCGCTCCGAAGAAGCAGAAAAACAAGCAATCTAACCAAATATCTAAAAATTTAATAAAACCGATGATTTCTGCGAAAGCAGTTTCATATACGGAGGGTTATCGAAGTGGTCATAACGAGGCGGTCTTGAAAACCGTTTGGGCTCTGCCCACGTGAGTTCGAATCTCACACCCTCCGCCAAAATACAGCCTAAATTGAACTTAGATGTTTGGTTTAGGCTGTTTGCAACGAAAGGAAAATGTATTATGGACAACCATGATAAGCGTTTTGCCCTCTTAATTGATGCTGATAATATTGGAAGTCAATATATTAAGACAATTGTTGACGAACTTGCTAATTACGGCATTGTTACATACAAAAGAATTTATGGTGATTGGACTAAACCTCAGCTTGAGAGTTGGAAAAAGATTCTGTTGGATTATTCTATTACACCTATGCAGCAGTATTCTTACACTACGGGAAAGAATGCCACCGACTCGGCAATGATTATTGATGCTATGGATATACTGTATGGCGGAAATGTAGACGGATTTTGCCTTGCATCTTCAGACAGTGATTTTACAAGATTGGCTGTAAGATTAAGAGAAGCCGGTATGATTGTAGTAGGAATGGGAAAACAACAAACGCCACGTCCTTTTGTTACTGCGTGTAGCCAATTTAAGTATATTGATCTAATTAGTGACGAGCCTGCGTCGGTAGTTGAATCTCAAAAAACTGAAACATCAACCAAAATATCTTCTACCCAAAAACAACCTACAACAAATCCAATAGAAACAGATGAAGTTGATTCTGGCGTTACCAAAGATGTTGAAATCCAAGACTATATTCGAAAGTGCATAGAGGAAAATTCCGAAGAAGATGGATATATGTTAGTGAGTGCTTTGGGATTACTATTAACAAAAAAATATCCTGATTTTGACCCAAGAAACTTTGGAAAGAAAAAGTTATCTGACCTACTGAAAGAATGGAAATTTGAACTTAAAGCAGTACTGGATCCTAACAACAAAATGAATCCTTTGTGCAAAATTATATATGTGAAATGATAGTGTTGAGCACTCTTTCATCGAGAAAGAGTGCTCAAATTTTATATATCTCTCAATTTTGTGCGTATTCTTAAACGCCTTATCGGTGGTGAGGTGGTTCATAATGTAGTGTTTTTACATTTTCTTGAATCTGAGTATAGTATTCATATGCCAATTTGATTTATTTACGATTTCGAAGGCGGTGTCGCCGGCGAGGAAATCGACGAGCCAGGGCTTGGCGATTATGTATTTGCCGCTGATTTTGACGGCTTCGAGGTGCTTTTTCTCAATGTGGTCAAGCACCATTCCTTCCGAGTAGCCGATTGCTGAGGCGGCTTGGGGGATTGTGAGTGCGTCGTTGGCGTAGTGCAGCCTTGTTTTTACGTAGGCTTTGAAAGCTCGGAGCTCGTTGCCCTCGGGGGAGATGTAACCGCCCGTGAGGGCGACGGTATCGCGCGGAGCTTTTTCCGCCGATACCGCCATTTTTGTGGGCTTGACGTTGAATTCGCCCACGGGGATTTCCTTTCGCCGTTCTTTGCTTGTCTTTTTGAGGTATGCCTCAACGTCCTCAATCCGCACGGCGTAACGGTGAGTTTTGGTGTTCCTCATCCGACACGGGATTATTCCGTTTTGAAGCATCCACGCCGCCTTCCGTTTGCTGACGTGGAGCATTTTGTATAGCTGTTCAAGCGATATTTCGCCGTCTTGTATCATCATATAGCCGTAAGGAAGTCGAACACATAAGGTTTTGGGCGGAAAATAACGGTGTATGCTTCCGAAAAAACTCTCGCGATATTTTATATCGCTTCGTATTTTTTCGTCGCCTCCCCTCGCTATTTTTTCGCCCAAAACTGCTTCGCATCCTTCGGCGAATAAATTTTTGATAGATTTTGGTGTGATTTGTCGCAGTGGAGTGTGGACTCCACAAGACTAATCACGACGAAAGATACTAAAATTTATCGTCGAAGGACTTGTGCGTTCGGCTCCCTTACGGCTCTCCCTCCGACAATAGCTTGCCAAGCTTCATTCCCGCCTCGCCCGTGGCTTTTACGTCAAGGTGCGAATAGATGTCGGCGGTGGTGCTCATATTGCTGTGACCGAGATATTTCTGAATGACTTTCATATTCACGTCCATTGACAGCAGAAGCGAAGCGCAGGTGTGCCGTAGGTCGTGGAATCGAATGTCACGCAGACCGTACTTTTTGAGAAGCTCGGGAAAGTGCGAGGTCACGTAGCTTGGCTTTGTCAGCTCTCCGAGGGGATTGACGCAGACCATATCAAGATATTCTTTTGAGTAGGAGCGACCGAACTGCTTTCGGTATCGCTCTTGTTTTGCTTTGTGCTTGAGCAATATTTCTTTGAGCTCGGGCACCATATAGAAGCTACGGCGCGACGACTCGGTTTTCATCTTTCCGCTTATAATTCGCTTGGTTTTGCCGTTCTCGCTGACCTCAATCACCTTTTGGCAGACGTGAATAATATCCTTTTCAAAGTCCACGTTTTTCCACGACACGCCGAGAGCCTCGCTCCGTCTCATTCCGCAATAGACCGCAAAGACTATGGGAATGTAAAGCTCGTCGTCCTCGGCAAGGGCAATCAGCGTCCGCACCTCGTCCACCGAGTATGAAGTGCCCACAAAGTGCTTGGGCTGTGGGCGTTCAACTCGGTTCATGGGGTTGGTGTCAACTATCTCTTGCTTGATTGCGTATTCAAAGGCTTTGTGGAGCAAATTGTGATAATGGAGTATCGTCTGTTCTCGGTCGCCCTCTGCTCTGAGGCTGTCGTAAAATTTGTGAATCACCTTTGGCCGGCAATCGGCAAGGGTGACTTTTTTGCCGAAGAACCTTTCAATTTTCTTTATCAGCCCCTTGTAGCTGTTGTAGGTCGACTGTTGGATTTTGTGAACGTGGGCGGTGTCAAGCCACTCGTTGAGAAAGTCAACGAGTGGATATTTTCGCGGGTCGTCGTAGCCGTCAAGGTAACGCTTGTACTCGTCCTCAAATTTTGCTTGAGCGTCGCGTTTTGCCTTGTCCACAACCGCCTTGGGCGTACCCTCGGGTAGCCCGAGGGTTTTCCATTTCACCTTGCGTTTTTGTGTTATCGGGTCTTTGAAGCTTGCCACAAAGTAGAGCTTTCCGTTCTTTGCCTGAATGCTGCCCGAAATACCTTTTTCGTGTTTTGTCATATCGTTTGTCTCCTTTCGTTACCACACAACATACCACATTTTTCTTCGGAAGTCCAGCCCTTTGGGTTCGAAGTAACACTTTCAACACAATTTTTTTCGCGGGGCTTTGCAATGTATTTAATTAGCACCGATTTTGCGATTCGGTATTCGCGCCCAATCTTTACGGCGTTTATCTCTTCGCTTCTGATGAGGCGCGAGGCGAGTTTTTTGCTGATGCCAAGGCACTCGGCAACCTGGGAGAGGCTCATGGCATCGGGGTAATTCTTAAGGTCACCTCTAAAAACTCGTCGACGGACGAATCGGCGGTGCTTTTTCCGTCATTCGTCACAAAAATTCTTCGCATAGGGTCAACTATACGCGCGAATTTTTGTTTAGACTGACGAAAAAACTCCCTCGCCGCTCGCCTCGCGTGAGTTTTTAGAGGTGACCAATAATTTATCGGTCACCCAAAGCCAACGACTCGGTGTTTAGCCGAGGAGTGGGTTGCGTGGCATTATGTTTGTACAAACCATGGTGCGCTGACCTTTTGCCTGCGCCTGCTCACGCGCAAACACCAATTTGTCGGTACGTAAAGGAGCTGTCTCCCCGTGAGACAGCTCCCGATTTTATTTTTCAAAAACAGTCAGGGTAACAGGACCCATAAGTCCGCTTGCGCGGATTGGCAAATAGCGGGAGAAGTTATCGCGTTGGGCAAACACGCAGGTGTTCGTCACCGTAATTTCAAGGGTATTATCTCCGCAGACTGCCGCGCCCGAAAGGTCGAATCGGTAGGGCGGATACACGCGGACTCCCACGGGCTTTCCGTTAAGCTTTACCTCGGCTGTAGAGCCCACCTCGCCAAGGTCAAGAAGCGCGCCCTTTGCAGAGTCAAGCTTAACCGTGGCGGTATATCGGATATTTCCCGAGAAGTTATAAAGCGCCTCCGCGCCCGTTATGCTCTCAAGCTCGGCAGTAGTTTTGTAATGGCGGTAAGAGGGCAATTCCTTTTCCTCACACACCGAAATTTCCCAGGTGGGCGAAATGGGCTCGGAGCTTCCTGCTTTTCGTTCAAATACAAACGAGCCGTCACCGCACTCGGTATCATCGCCGATAACCACACAAATCAGATTGTATGGAGCGAGAGTCAACGGAACCTCGCCGTTTTCGCTATGCCGACGCACAGCTTTGTTTTCGAACGGGTCGTAAACCGTATAATCTCCGCCGCCGAAGCCGCGCAAACGTACGGTTGCCTCGCAGGCTCTTACGGCGTCCTCGTTTGAGAACAGGTAATAGCTCGCTTCGCCCTGCTTGTAATGGTAGTACCTTACAAATTTTCCGCCGTTTTCCACAGACACGTCTCGGTATTTCTCCATAAATTCAACGAGTTCGTGGGGATAAACGTGAGCGAACCCGTCAATCCCTTTTTCTCCGACAACCACCGCGCGGTGGGCGTGGCGGGCAAGCAATTCCTTTTGTTCGACGGAAATGCAGGAGCTGTAGGGAACAAGCAGAACAGGATATTCCTCGCCGCAAAGCCTGCCGTTGGCATCCATATCCGAAAGTCTGTCAAAGGGTATGATATCGTAGTCAAGCTGAGCGTCGTACAACGCCTTGCAGATATCCTTGTTGTCGTAATAATCGCCCGTAGACCAAGTGAATTCGGCGTCGTAGAGCACGGCGCAGGTGGGCACGTGAATTCCGCCGTTGATTATCGCGGAGGTGCGGTTGAGATAGTCCATCAGCTTTCCGAAGTACTTATATTGAGGATTTTTGCCGCTGTTGTAGAAATTGGGCGGGCAGTCGGGGTCGTTTTCCTTCGGCGAAAAGGCGTGGGGAACGAAATAGTTTGTTCCTCGGACAAGGAAGTGGTCGGCAAGATATTTCATCGTGCCAAGGTCCTCTGCCCAGCCGTAGGCGCCGAATATCTCGCACACGGCGCGCCCCTGCTTTTTTGCCTCGGTGTGTGCCGCCGAAGAGCCCAATTTGGCGAGTATATAGTGATTTAGCTTGTTATCCATCTCCCAATATGAGACAGAGCCCGTAGAGGACACCTCGGTAAGCCCGGGTATAATTTGATGAAGTACAACGTCAACGCCTGCCATCTGCTGACCCTCGATGGCGCGGAAATAATGTCCGCAGCCGTTGCCCAACCGCTTGTGCAGACCGTTGTCCTCGATAACGTGACCGATGAACATAACGCCGTGCGCCTCGCACCACTGCCCTATTCTCGACGAAAAATTGTCGCGGTAGAGTGACGTTATCACGTCCATATAGGTCTGACGCGCCGACTCGGTGGTGCCGTCGGAGAAGGGAAGCCAGATACGGCAAAGCATTGCGTAGGTGTCGTCGCCCCATTTGGCTTTGAGCGCGTCGTAAACGTTTTTGTGCCAGGGGTAGCCCGCGGTCTGGTCGCCCATAAAGCCCGATTTTCCGTAACCGTTGTGGAATGCGGGCTCGTCGGAGAAAAATCCGAGCAGAGTTTCTCCGAATTCTTCGCTAAAACGCTTGTAGTGAGACTCGTAAACCTCTTCGATGTACGCGTCGGTTGCCTCGGCTGAAAGCTTGTCGCAATATGCGCGGAATCTTGGATTTATGTCGGCTTGCGAGGCAATCAGAATTATAATAGCCCAAATGCCCTCGGGCAAATCGAAGTAAAAACAGCCGTTTTTGTAACTGTCGGAAATGTCGATATGAGTGCCGTCAAACTCTCCGTCCTCGCCTCGTCTGAAGGCTACCGCACCGAGAATTTCGTCGTTGGGAAGCATCTTCCAACTGTCGGCAAGTACCTGACCCGAGCGTATGGGTCCCACTGCGTCAATGCGCCTTGAGCGTATGTTTTTGGGCTGTAAATGCTTGCATTTATCCTCAAATATGCCGTTGGCGTAACCCGAGGGAAAGTGCCTGTCGTCAAGGATCCAAAGCTTCATATCAAGACGCTTGCAGGTGTCGATGATAAGCCTTACGTCGTCCCACCAATCGTCGCGGCAAAACTCCTCGTGGGTTCTCGATTCTATGCATACCGCGCCGATGCCGCATTCGCGCACTCGCTCCAGCTCGCGGACGATGAGCCCGTCGTCCTCGTTGTGAAGCCATAGAAAGGGAGCAATGTAATTGCCCGTGTTTCCGTCCATGATTTCTTTTAGCATCTTTATAAATTCCTCCGTTTTTGGTTTTGTGACCGTCTAAATGTTTTTTGTGGGCTGCCTCTGAATGCCCAACGGCGGACGAATGGCGAAAATTCTCGCCGCGCGCCCGCAGGCGCACGCAAGTCTTTCGTCCCCTTCGGAGCCGACGGTTCGATATGTATTTTCAAGTAATAAGAAACAGGATGGCTTGCCGTCCTGTTTCTTATTGATGCGAGTGTTCACGACGAAACCAATCAAAAGTTGAAGTTAAAGCCGGATTCTATTCGAGACGCATGATTTTGTCAATTTCTTCGCATTGGTCTCCGACCAGCACTTCAAATTCGTTAGCGGTTGCCACGGGATCATAGGTTGTATAATGTACGGTAAGGATATCCCCCTCGGCAATTCCTATCTTGTTTGTTTTGTTTGGCCCTCTTTCTATTGACAGCATAGTGCAGGAAGCGGGCCAAAGAATGTCACGGATGTCCTTGTCGATTACGAAGGATCCTTTGTATACAGTCAGCGGTACCTCGATAACATGAGGCATTTTTCCCTTATGGATCGCATGCGATTTTGATTTGATGACCGTACTTGTAAAGTCGGAGAGGCCGGATACCTCAACAATAATAAATGCAGCCGTAACAGCAGCGGTCAACAAAAGAATATTATTAAAACCGCCGAGTGCTTCAAATGCGAACAGGCATGCAGTCACAGGAATACGCATAGATGCTCCTAAAAACGACACCATACCGATGACAACCAAAAGAGCGTAGTATTCTTCACTTATAAAGTTGAGCGCTATAAACAGCTCGGCGCAAATCGTGCCCAAAATAGCACCAAAGGCAAGCGTGGGAAGGAAAATACCGCCCGTAACTCCGGCAGTATTTGATACCATCATAAAAATAGCGCGTATGATGAAAAAGCTGATGAGAAGATACCAGAAGTTTTCCGTCTCAAGGCGATGTTCGCCGATAAGATGCTCTATAAGATGGTGTCCTGATCCGAGTATTTTCGAGAAAAAGAAGCCCACAAGGGAGACAAGCGCAAAAATAACAGGAAGCTTGACCTTTACAGAAAGGGATTTAAGCTTTTTTCTTACAAAAACATCTACGAGATTATAGATCTTGATAAAGAGTATTGAGCATACACCGCACAAGAGTCCGATAATTATAGGTATGTAGATCAAATTGAGAGAGAGTGGGGGGAGCAGGCTCGTTTCAAAAAGAGCGGCAGATTCCATGCCAAAAGCAGCTAAAAGATGTGACATCAATTGGCTGATAATAACAGAAACGGAAACGACCGAAAAAAGAAGCGGAGAAAAGGTCTTGTGTAATTCTTCCATCGAAAACATTACCGCGGTTAGGGGTGATCCCGTTGCCAATGCAAAGCCAGAAGCAGCACCGCCGACCATCATATAACGTCGCCATCCTCGGTGTTTTTTTCTGCCGACAACTTGAATAACGCCGTCACCGATCGCGGTACCCATCTGCACACAAGGTCCTTCCGTTCCAAGCGGAACACCGACAAGAAACGTGATCAATGCAGAAATAGGAAGAAAGAAAATGCTTTTTACCCAGTTGAAATTTACGATTCCGCGTATTGCCGCAATCGACGTGGGGATGCCCCCTCCGCGACAACTGTGTGAGAATGTTATTATAAGGCTTGCGATAAATCCCATAAGAAGAGCGCCGACAATCAGCAATGGGAGAAACCGTGGCTCAAGCTGTGCCTTTTCATATAGTCTTTCGGATAATTCCACAACATAGCTTGAGGCAATTTTGAAGGCAACAACAAAGAGCGATGAAACAACTCCCGTGATGATAGAAAACACAAGACAGGGGATAAGAAGATTTTTTATGTAATGAGAGCGATATTTGTTCATATTATACCTGATCCTAATTTTTAAAGTCACGTCCGCATATTATAGCACAAACATTGAGTATTTGCAATAATAAATTATCATTTTGCAAAGGAAAATGAAAAATTATTGGCAGTTATTTTGATCGCCCCTATTTGACCGAGCTTTTCATTCCCATTACATTGGGCGATGGGAATGCCGCATATGTAGGAAAATATTCCGATACCGTTACGTTTACAGTTTCTTGCGAGGATAAATAAGGAGGCATAGAATGAAGAAATTAACGGTTTTACTGTTATGCTTCTTACTGCTGTGTTCGTAAGGTGTAGCGGTCAACTGTCTGCCCACTACGGCATAACAAAAAGAGTAGAATCCCTGCTCCAAGCAATCCAATATGGGCAAAAAAATATCGAGCGTTCATCACTTTGGCTATGAACACTCGATATGGTCGGAGTGACAGGATTCGAACCTGCGGCCTCATGGTCCCGAACCATGCGCACTACCAAACTGTGCCACACCCCGAGATACTTATATAAAAATGTTATCGAAATAAAAATCTTATCGAAGCGAGCTCCGAACCAAGCGCACTACTCGCTTCGCTCATGCACACCCCGAGATACTTCATACCAAGATATTTTATCACATCTGCGCCGAAATGTCAAGGGGTTACGGCAAATTAAATTTTGAATTGAGGGCGGCGGAGGCGGTTCTGGCGGACGGGCGAAAGGTCAGCGCACCGTTGTTTGTGCGAACATAGCGTCACGCAACCCACTCCTCGGCTAAACACCGAGTCGTTAGCCTTGGGCGGCAGATAAATTGGTGTTTGGTGCACTGTGTTCGCACCGCACCCCGACACAAAAGTTTTGCGGAGCTTTTGGGGAAGCGACCGCCTCCCCATGCGGCGTTTTTCT
>JBGVRT010000010.1:0-5495 GCA_045128735.1 Eubacteriales bacterium
AAGCGACCGCCTCCCCATGCGGCGTTTTTCTTTTGGGAACTTTTCTTTTTGCGCCTTTGGCTTCAAAAAGAAAAGTGGATTTCCCATTCAGGTGTTAAAAAATCTGTACACAAATAAAAGTAACAATTTGCGTGGTGTAAACTAATTGTTTTTCTTATTTTACAGCCGTTTTATAAGGCACAAACCGTAACTCCGCTTTTTCGTTTGAACCAAAAGGCGCAAAAGAAAAAGCTCACAAAAAGAAAACGCCGATGCGCCTGCGGGCGCGAGATTGTCGCTTTTTGAAAAAAGCTCCGCAAAAACTTTTATAGAGGGGTGCGGTGCGAACACACCGCTAAACACCAATTTATCGGTAAGCCGCGCAACCATAACAGACCCCATACAGAAAAGTTTTTGCGCCGCTTTTTACAAAAAGCGGCACGCCTCTTACGCCACTCACGCCTCTCACGTCTCCCCCGTGCCGTTTCTCCACGCCTTGGGCGAAACGCCCGTATGGGTGCGGAAAGCGCGGAAAAACGTAGTGAATTCGGCGTATCCGCACTCCTCGGCAATCTCACCCACAGGGCGGTTGGTATTGAGCAGCAAAAGCTTGGCGTACTCAATGCGGCAGCTTGTAAGATAGCTGTGCGGAGTTACGCCGTAGGCGCGCTTGAACACGCGGATAACGTAATCGGGAGTATAGGAAAAACGCTCCGCCACTGCCGTGATATCTATGGGCTTGGTGCAATTTTCCGAAATATAACCGTGAATTTTTACCGCTACAAGCAAGCGGTCGTCTACCCTTTTGTTGTCGCTGTAAAGCTGTTCAAGTATCTCAAAGAAAATCCGTGCGGTGATGACGAGGGGCTGATCGCGGCTTTGAGCCGCGCGGCAAAGCGAATCAGCAAGTCGGTAGATTTTTTCAATATCAAAGCTTCCAAAAGGCGGCAGACCGTATATTCCGTCCTCGCTCCACTCGCCTCTGAAATCAAGATAAATGTAGTATGCGTCGTCAGACGGACGGGTGCTCGACTGAAAAAGCCCATTGCGCTGTACGTAATATTCGCCCCGCGAGACGGCAATCTCTTTTCCGTCCTCGGTAAAATACAGCGTGCCGTCAAGCATAAGAATAAGTATGTCGGTGCGGCTGTATCTGGTGACGTGAAGCTCGTCCCTTACAAACCTTTTATACGCGCCGCCTATGTATTCGATTTTTTTATTCAGGTCAAGAAACACTCACATCACTTCCTTCTGTCTTGAGTTTATCACATTTTTTTGACAATTTCAATAGCCAAAAAAGCACAGGTCGATTTTTGCAATATTATGTGCGGTTTTTGCAATTGAATTGAGCTCAATGCGGTTTTATAATGAAATCGTAAAATTCGAAATACGGAGGATATTCGTTATGAAAATCAAAAACGTAGGATTTGAAAATATCAGAATAACGGGCGGATTTTGGGCAGAAAAGCAGGAGCTTATCCGCAACGTCTCGGCAATAAACGTTTACAATCGCTTTGACGAAACGGGCAGAATTGGCGCTTTCGCCTGCGATTGGAAGGAAGGAATGCCGAAACAGCCTCACTTTTTCTGGGATTCCGACGTTGCAAAGTGGATCGAATCTGTAGCGTACATCACGCGCACAGAAAAATCCCCCGAGCTTGAAGCGCTTGCCGATAAGATTATCGACAACGTGGAGAAAAATCAGTTTGACGACGGATATTTCAACATATATTACACCGTGGTAAAGCCGGGCGAGCGCTTTACAAGGCGAAACAACCACGAGCTTTACTGTGCGGGTCATCTTCTTGAGGCGGCTATTGCCTACAAAGAGGCTACGGGCAAGGATAAGCTCTACAACTGTATGCTTAAATATATTGACCTTATCGAGCGCGTGTTTATCACCGAAGGCTCGGCGGAATTTGTAACTCCCGGTCACGAGGAGCTTGAGCTTGCCCTTGTAAGGCTTTATGACCATTCGGGCGACGAACGCTACCTCAATATGGCAAGGTTCTTTGTTGACAAGCGCGGAACCGACGAAAGAGACACCGAAAATCTCGTTAAATACGGCACACCCTACACCCACACCTATTTCCAAGACCACCTGCCAATCCGCGAGCAGACCACCGCAGAGGGTCACGCGGTGCGCCTTTGCTACCTCTACACCGCGGTTGCCGACGTGGCTTACCGCACGGGCGACGAGGCGCTCCAAAAAGCCTGCACGGCGGTGTTTGACAATATCATAAACAAAAGAATGTACATCACGGGCGGCATAGGCTCAACGCCCCACGGCGAGGCGTTCGAGGCTGACTATATGCTTGACGACGTGGTTTCCTACAACGAGACCTGCGCGTCGCTGTCGCTTGCGCTTTTCGCCCACAGAATGCAGGAGCTTTCCGACGACTCGCGCTACGCCGACACGGTCGAGCGCGTTATTTATAACGGATTTATCTCGGGTCTGTCGCTTGACGGAAAGGGATATTTCTACGAAAACCCGATAAAAATCGACCTTGAGGCGCGCAAGCGCAAAATGGGCGGCCGCTTCAAGATAGACTACCCCATAGCCGAGCGCGTTTCGGTGTTCAACTGCTCCTGCTGTCCTCCAAATATCACCCGATTTATTCCGTCAATCGCAAATTTCATCTACACCTGCGACGGCGAAACGCTTCGCGTAAATCAGTTTATGGAGAGCGTGGGCGAGTTTGAGGGCGTGAAGATAACCCAGAAAACCAATTATCCCTTCGAGGGCAGAGTTGAGATAACCTACGGTGGCGAGAGCAGAATACTTGCGCTTCGTGTTCCGTCCTGGTGTGAGAATTTCGAGATAACAAAGAACGGCAAAAGGGCGGAAGCCGAGCTTTCGGGCGGCTACGCAAGACTGCGCGCGGAAAACGGTGACAAAATTGTCTACAGTGTGGAAATCAAACCGACGGTCAATTACTCCAACCCCAAGGTTTCCTCAACCGCGGGCAGAGTTGCGCTTTCAATGGGTCCGATGATTTATTGCGTTGAGGCTGTGGATAATAAGGAAATCTTCGAGCTTGCGGGCAATCTTGATTTCATCTCGGTGGTAAAGGGCGCAAAGCTTGACGTGGGCTACGACGCGACACTCAAGCTCCCCGTAATATTCACAAAAGCGGTGTTCGCCGTACCGCACAACGAGCTTTATACCAACAAAGCCCCCGAAATACGCGAGGGAATAATAAAATTCATTCCCTATATGGCGTTCGCCAACCGCGGCGAAAGCGATATGCAGGTCTGGGTGCTTGAGAAATAACACAAAAAAGGAGCTGTTTCACTGAGGGAACAGCTCCTTTGTAATTTAGTCGAATTTAATTACCGTAGTTCCTGCGGCGTTGTAGAAGCGGCATATTTTTACCGCCTTTTCGGTTGCCTCGAAAAGGAAAATGCAACGTCTGCCTTTTTCGTCCTCGTATGCGGCGAAATAGCCGTGAGGCGAGTCCTTGTCGGGCAATGCCGAGTAGGTTATATCCGCACCGTAGCGGTCAGCGTATTCGCGCTTGGCAGGGTCGGAGAGCGGAGCTATTACGTCGCAGTCCTTGAGTCTGAACTCGGTCACCGTCTTGCGGCTCTTGCCGCCGTATATCTCGGAGAAAGTGAGGACCCCCGAGGTTATGGAATATTCATATTCGATTTTGGTGTATCTCCAGGTCAGAAAGATTATAAGCAAAAGCGCAAGCGGCGCAAGTGCCACAAGGGGTGCACCAAGGCGCGAGGTTACCGCAAAGGTAAGGGCGAGAATTGCGAAAAGCACGTATCCGACAATAAGAAGGGCGGGCAAAAGCCTTTGCTTTCCCTTGTTTTTTCTTTGCACAACGTATTCATAGGTTGAAAATTCGTTCATATCGAGCCTCCCAATAATAGTACAGGCAAATTATAGCAGATTTTTGGGTGTTTGTCAACAAAAATGAAAAAATACCTCTTGATTTTGTTACCGTAGTCGTGTATAATAGTAATGATAACGACGAAAAGGGGAAAGCTATGAAAAAGACAGAGCTTGAAAAAACGGTAGCCTATGCGGTAGGCGACGCCGATCTCAAAAGCAGCGACATACCTTCAATAGACCTTTATATGGATCAGATAATCAACCTCGTCAGCGAGAAGAATTCCGAGGGCAGTGAGATGTTTGCCGACAGGATTCTTACAAAGACGATGATAAACAACTACTCCAAGGACGGACTTATCAAGCCCATAAAAGGGAAGAAGTACTCAAAGGAGCACATCGTGCAGATGCTGCTTGTTTACTCGCTGAAGAACACGCTTTCCATCAGTTCCATACGCCGAGTGCTTCAGGGCGTTTACGGCGAGGGCTTTGACGGCAAGCGGCTTGCCGAGGGCTACGATAGGTATATAGACCTTAAGGCGGACAACAGAGACCGCAGTCTTGAGATCGTAAACAAATTCATAGAGGATAACGGCTTTGACATAGAGAGCGATGACGGATTTTTTGCCTTTTTGCTCGGTCTTGTGTCTCTGTCGGCGGACCTGAAAAATATTTCAATAGCCTTGCTTGAGGAGAGATATCCCGACCTTGACGAGGTGCGCCGCGCCGAGCTTGAAGCCGAAAAGGCACGCATAAAGGCGGAGAAAGAGGAGAAATCCAAGAGCGAAAAGGCGGCAAAGCAAAAAAAGAAGAGTGACGAGGTACAGTAAATGAAAAAAACAGCAATATTGCTTCTTGCGTTGATTATGGCGGCAGGCGTATTTTCGTCCTGCGCAAGCGAGCCGCCTCAGCTTGGCGAGGTGAAGGACGAGCTTGTGGCGCTTGTAGAGGCTTCGTATGGGATAAACGGTATTTTCTTCGGCGAGGGTCTTGAGACCTATGCGCGCGGCGGAAAGTTTGACAAGGAGCATCATCTTTATGACGGTAACGACAGCGAATACGCAAGCTACGAATACGTTACCGAGGACTGCGGCTATCTTTTCACCGAGAAGATAAAGACCGACGCCGAGAAGGTCTATACCCTTGATTATCTTGCGGGAATTTACACTATGGCGTTTGACGGTTACGCTGACGAGAACACGGGTGCGGTGACAACCGCGAGATATCTTGACGTTAACGGCTGGCTTATGAAATATGCCTACGGCGACAGCGACCCGTTCAACATTTTGCCGGGAAAGCGCGTGTACGACTTCGACACAATGGAGATAGTAAAGCCCTCCACAGCGAAGTATCTCAACGTAGAGATAAACTCGCATCTTGAGGGCGAGACCGAGCAGATGAAGGTCACCCTCCGTTTCAAGCTGACAGACGACGGCTGGCGGCTTGATAATCCGACGTATTGAACAGAAAAGGGGCTGCCTCTTCGGAGACAGTCCCGATTTTTTGTCAATATGCTGATAAATTATTGTTTACAGGTGTGTTCGCACCGCAGCCCGCGAGAAAAGTTTTTGCGGAGCTTTTTTCAAAAAGCGACAATCTCGCGCCCGCAGGCGCATCGGCGTTTTCTTTTTGTGAGCTTTTTCTTTTGCGCCTTTTGGTTCAAAAGAAAAAGCGG
>JBGVRT010000011.1:0-1528 GCA_045128735.1 Eubacteriales bacterium
AAAGACTCCTTCGTAGATCCCCGTGCGAAGCACGGGTTTTGCATCGGCTCGCTTCTGCTGATTGTAATGGTGCGTTCAAAAATACAGGGCTCCCTCAGCAAAACTTCGCTGCGCTCAGGATGACGTATAGCCGTTTTGATGGTGCGCCACTATTATTTTGGATAACCGATTAATATTACGCTCGGCGCGATGACGCATAGCCGTGGGGGTTGCGGTGCGGCGACGCACTTGTGAAAGGGCATATGCCAACCAGCCTCCCTCCGACAGGGAGGTGGCGAGCTTGCGAGCCGGAGGGAGTTCCCCTTCCAAACACAAAGTAACTTTTCTTTTAAAAGAGGAATTACACCCGTCAGCGGAACTAACGAGCAAGCTCGTGAGTTCAATGCCACCCTCTTCTGCGGAAGAGGGCTATTGTAAGGTGATGTTTTGTGAGTAGCCGTGGTGGTTACGTACAAAGATTGCTGTACAGTAGCCTCCCTTGTGTAAAGGGAGGTGGCGAGCCCGCGAGCCGGAAGGATTGTTTCAAAGGAAAAGTAACTTTCCTGCAAACGGCGGGAGTAAACCCCCGCCCTACGTTAAGGGCAACGGCGGGTGCACGGAGTGCCCCCTACACGGGTAAGAGCGTAGCCATTTTGCGTTATATATGGCTATTCACACAGCAGCAAATTACAGATTTTGCGAAGGTATGAGCAAAATCGTTATGTGTTGTGACGCGAGGCGCGGTGCAACACAATTTGCGCGGAATTAGTCAGTTTAGCACATACTAAACGGCTATTGGGCGTAGCTCCATTAAGCTTTTTTGCCTACTTTTTTCTCGAAAAAAGTACGGTCTATAATTTAACTAACTTCTCGAAAAAAGTAGGTACATAATCCAACTAACCACAAAAGGAGCGATAAAATGAGTGAAAAAGACGAGATAGCACAGTTTGGAACGAGCGAAAGCAAGGAAAACGGAATACACACCGTAACGATAATCGGGCAGATCGAGGGCCATTTTGCGTCCGAGCAGAGTCAGAAAAGCACGAAATACGAGCATCTGATCCCGCTCCTTGTGGCGCTTGAGCAGAGCGTGGAGGTGAAGGGAATACTGATCGTTTTAAACACGATGGGCGGCGACGTTGAAGCGGGGCTTGGGATCGCGGAAATGATCGCCACGATGAAAAAGCCGACCGTTTCGCTCGTCATCGGCGGCTCACATTCAATAGGAGTACCCATAGCTGTGGCGGCAAAGCGGTCGTTCATTACGAAAAGCGCGACGATGACGCTCCACCCCGTTCGCGTGACGGGTCTTGTGGTGGGCGCGCCGCAGACCTATAATTATTTTGCGGATATGCAGAAGAGGATAGTGAATTTTATCTGTCGGAATTCAAGCGCGAGCGCTGAAAAAATAAACGAATTTATGATGCGTCCCGATATGCTCGCGACCGACGTCGGCACGGTGCTTGATGCTAAAGAAGCCGTGAAAAACGGACTTATAGACCGCATCGGCGGTCTTTCAGATGCTCTTGCGGAGCTTGAAAAAATGATC
>JBGVRT010000012.1:0-2468 GCA_045128735.1 Eubacteriales bacterium
ACTTGGAAGTCCTTCAAACAAAACATTATCTGCGGTAAACACAGTGGTTTTGCCGTATTCGCTGCTGTTTTCAGCAGAAGCAATCTCACCGCCCGCCATATACGCCATCAGTTGATCTCCGTAACAGATACCAAGAATCGGTATGCCTAAATTTAAGATGGCTGAATCGTAATGAGGGGATGCCTCGTCATACACGCTGTTCGGCCCACCGGTAAAGATGATACCTTTGTAGTCATTCTCTTTTATTTCTTCGGGCGTAATTTTGTTGTAGGGCTTGATTTCGGCATATACCTGCTCCGAACGCACACGGCGTGCAATGAGCTGGTTATACTGACCGCCGAAATCCAAAACAAGAATCTTATCCACTGTGTTCACCTCTTTCTTATAAGTTGATTTCTGCTGATTTTCCGTCAGCATCCGCAAGAAGCGGCTTGATCTTCTCTACAAATGCCGACACCTGCTCGGGGCATCTGCCGATATATAAGGCAGGGGTAAGTAACTCCGTCATTTCCGCTTCGGTAAGACCGAATTCCTTCTCCGCTGCAAGTCGTGCAAGCAGGTCGCATTCTTCGCCGTTTTTCATCTTTGCAGTAGCTTCCATGGAACACTTGCGAATGATTTCGTGAAGCTGCTGACGGTCGCCGCCGCGCTTGACCGCTTCCATCATCAGATTTTCGGTTGCGATAAAAGGCAGATACTCCTTTACGGTCTTTTCGATGATCTTCTCGTTTACCTGAAGTCCATTGGTCACATTCTGCGCAAGGCGAAGAATCGCATCGGCACAGAGAAAGCCTTCGGGAAGAGAAATACGGCGGTTCGCCGAGTCGTCCAAGGTTCTTTCAAACCACTGTGTTGAGGCGGTCATTGGTGCGTTTATCGCATCCGCCATAAGGTATCTCGCCAGGGAACAAATACGTTCACTGCGCATGGGGTTCCGCTTATATGCCATTGCTGAGGAGCCAATCTGATTCTTTTCAAAGGGTTCTTCTACCTGGCGGTCATGCTGTAGGAGGCGGATGTCGTTTGCCATACGGTAACAGCTCTGTGCCACAGAGGAAAGTACGTTCAGGATACGGCTGTCCACCTTGCGGGGATAGGTCTGACCTGCCACATCGAAGCATTCGTCAAAACCGAAGTCTGCGGCGATCATACGGTTCATTTCATCTATTTTTTCCGTATTGCCCTCAAACAGGTCCACAAAGCTGGCTTCGGTACCTGTTGTGCCGCGGCAACCGAGGAATTTTATGTTTTCTATTGCAAAATCAATTTCTTTAAGGTCGGAAAGAAAGTCCTGCATCCAGAGTGTGGCACGCTTGCCGACCGTAACAAGCTGTGCCGGTTGATAATGAGTATAGCCGAGAGTAGGCATATCCTTGTATTTTTCGGCAAAATCCGAAAGGTTCGCTAAAACGCCCAAAAGCTCTGAGCGTAAATACGTCAGAGCATCTCGATAAATTACAAGATCAGCATTGTCAGTAACATAGCAGCTGGTAGCACCCAAGTGGATGATTCCTGCGGCGGTAGGAGCAACTTTTCCGTAGGCATAAACATGTGCCATAACATCGTGGCGCACTTCTTTTTCACGCTGGCTTACACACTCGTAGTCTATATCTGTGATATGTGCTGACAGTTCATCTACCTGTGCCTGTGTAATAGGAAGTCCAAGAGACATTTCTGCCTTTGCAAGAGCTACCCAAAGCTTGCGCCAGGTCTGATATCGGGTATCGGAGGAAAAGAGTCCAAGCATATATTCGGACGCATATCTTGAAGATAATGGGGATTCATATCTGTTAGTCATGATCTATCTCCTTGTTCTGTAATTTATCGTGAATCGCAAGGGCTGCTGTTTTACCTGCACCCATTGCAAGAATAACCGTTGCGGCACCGGTTACTACATCACCGCCTGCATATACAAACGGTTTGGAAGTGGCACCTTGTTCATCAGCAATAATACACCCTCGTGTATTGGTATCCAGTCCTTTTGTTGTTTTCTTGATAAGCGGATTCGGTGTCTGACCTATGGAAACGACCGCTGTATCAATTTCGATTATGTGTTCGGAGCCTTCAACCGCTTGCGGGCGTCTTCTGCCGCTGGCATCGGGTTCGCCGAGTTGCATATCTACAACCTCGACTCCGGTAAGCCAGCCGTCAAGACCTCCGATGAATTTGGTCGGATTCTGCAACAACAGGAATTCTACACCTTCTTCTTCGGCGTGAGCAACCTCTTCCGCTCTTGCAGGTAATTCTTCCTTGCCACGCCGATAAATGATATATACATTTTCAGCGCCGAGCCTCTTGGCACTTCTTGCGGCATCCATTGCCACATTACCGCCGCCGAATACCGCAACCTTTTTGCCGCAATAAATGGGCGTATCGTATTCAGGGAATTTATATCCCTTCATCAGATTGATTCGGGTTAAAAACTCGTTGGCGGAGTATACGCCGTTGAGTTCTTCACCCTCAATTCC
>JBGVRT010000013.1:0-1644 GCA_045128735.1 Eubacteriales bacterium
TCTCCGAGTTTGATTGGCCTTTCACTCCTACCCTCAACTCATCCGGAAGCTTTTCAACGCTTATCGGTTCGGTCCTCCAGTTGGTTTTACCCAAACTTCAACCTGGTCAAGGGTAGATCACTCGGTTTCGCGTCTACTACTACGTACTATGCGCCCTATTCAGACTCGCTTTCGCTTCGGTTGCGTACTTCGAAGTACTTAACCTCGCACGTAACAGTAACTCGTAGGTTCATTATGCAAAAGGCACGCCGTCACACCAAAAATGGTGCTCCGACCGCTTGTAGGCGAACGGTTTCAGGGTCTATTTCACTCCTCTATTTGAGGTGCTTTTCACCTTTCCCTCACGGTACTGGTTCACTATCGGTCTCTCGGATATATTTAGCCTTGCCGGATGGTCCCGGCGGATTCACACAGGATTTCACGTGTCCCGCGCTACTCAGGATACACCTAACGCCGAATCAACTTACGAATACGCAACTTTCATGCTCTATGGTTGAACTTTCCAGATCATTCTTCTTCGTTGGTCCTTTGTACAGCGGTGTCCTACTACCCCAATGCTGCCGAAACAGGATTGGTTTGGGCTGTTCCCCGTTCGCTCGCCACTACTAAGGGAATCACTGTTGTTTTCTTTTCCTGCGGGTACTAAGATGTTTCAGTTCCCCGCGTATGCCTCAGCATTTGCTGATACTCAGTCATCAACTGAGTGGGTTGTCCCATTCGGAAATCTCGGTATCAAAGGTTATTTGCACCTAAACCGAGCTTATCGCAGCTTATCACGTCCTTCATCGCCTCCGAGAGCCTAGGCATCCACCGGTCGCCCTTCTTTGCTTTTCTTTTTGCTCTGAACTATACTTCCAGCTTTGCTCTACTCTACGCTTTTGTTACTCTCTAATAACTTCTGTGAAATTGTTTACTTGTTTTTTGACTCGTAAAAAATTTACTCTTTTTGTACATCATGTCAAGGAGCGAACTTACTCACTATGGAGTAATTTGGGTGAAGGGTACGGACTCGAACCGTTTTTTGCGGACCGCGGCACGGGGCTTTGTTATAGGGCGTCACGGGGTTGGGGCGTGACGACCGGGCCTCGGGGTGCCGTCTCCTACCTTCGACGTGTTTCCGTCGGTAGTCCCAGGCAGAGTTGAACTGCCGACCTCTACATTATCAGTGTAGCGCTCTAACCAACTGAGCTATAGGACTGTGTTCAAACTTCCATTTGGGAAACTTGCACCCTTTGGTTTCGGATTGCAAAGGTAATACTATTTTTTTGAAACCGCAAATTAATTCAGAAAAAATTTTTGGTTTCCCAAAAGTATTATCCTTGCGCATTCCAAACAGATAGGCTGTAACAACTAAGAAAAAACTTATAACTAACCATAATATGAAATACCAAAATCAAAAAAAATTCCGGCTTCCAGAAAGGAGGTGTTCCAGCCGCACCTTCCGGTACGGCTACCTTGTTACGACTTAGCCCCAGTCACCGACTTTACCCTAAAACGGGATATACCCCGCTCTTTAGGTACCGCCGACTCCCATGGCTTGACGGGCGGTGTGTACAAGGCCCGGGAACGTATTCACCGCGCCATGGCTGATGCGCGATTACTAGCGAATCCAGCTTCATGGAGTCGGGTTACAGACTCCAATCC
>JBGVRT010000014.1:0-17327 GCA_045128735.1 Eubacteriales bacterium
TTTGACAAGGAGTGGCGCAACAAGGTCAAGCAGTTTCAAACGCCGATCTTCTCGCGCTCGACAAAGGGCGCGTGGGTGCTCCGCTTTGACGATATTCTTGCCGATGCCTTGGAGCTTGGCACACTGCGGAAGGATGAAATATCTCTCACACCCGCGGAAATTGAAACGGTTGCCGCACTTACACCCAAGGATATTCCAAATGAAGTCATTCATACGCTTATAGCCTACTATCGCGCCAATAAGCCCGAGGACTCCGACTGGGTAGTCCTGCCCGTAGCGAGCTTCGATGCCTATTTCGGCAGTACGAATTTCAGCCATAAGTGGCTCGTGAAAATCCCCGATACCATCCTGACGCGTGAAAAGCAGAGCTTTGGGGTGTGTAGGTATAGGGTGAATTTATAAAAGAACGAAAAGCGCCGTTTGCGTTAAAACAAACAGCGCTTTTGGGATTTATAAAAGTAAAGCCGTAATCCAATTAGATAGCGGTACGTATGCGATCGGCAGGAAGATGGCAGGGAGCATATTGGCGACCTTGATTCTCCGTGGGCTGAGTTCAAGCATATTGACACCCATGCCAAAGAGTATCACACCTCCCACCGCACTCATTTCGGTAACGACAGCTGCGCTGAGGAAGGGGGCAAGAACCCCCGCCAACAACGTCAGCGCACCTTGGAATACCAATACGAAGAGCGCGGCGAATGGAACTCCAAAGCCCATAGCTGCGGCAAACATCATACTGGACACAAAATCCAATGCGCTTTTCGCGTATATAATACTGTTGTTTCCGTGGATGCCCGCTTCAAACGATCCCATAATTGTCATAGAGCCAACGCAGAATACGATGCAAGCAGTAACAAATCCCTCGGTAAAGCGATTTTCAGAGTTCTTTCCTTTAAGGAGTTTCTTCTTGATAAAATCTCCTGCGCCTTCAATGCCGTCGTCAATACGAATCAATTCACCAATGATCGTTCCCAGCGCCATGCAAATGATGACACACAAGATATCTGCTGTACCCAGCGCACTGCTAAGGCCAATCAGAATGGTTACGAGAGCCAGTGCCGATATGACCGCTTTGGTGAATTTCTCGTTGATCTTATTTCTGAATATCAATCCAACCATACTTCCGAGAAGAACTGTTGCTACGTTTACCAATACTGCTACCATAGCCGATGTTTCCTGACTTGAAATTTTCGAATTTATTTTGACAGCATAACCTTATCGCTTGTCATTTGCGTGCCGCTGGATGCTTCAAACATCTGAAGGAGCTGTTCAATCGTAAGCTTCTTCTTTTCTTCACCCTTAACGTCAACCACGATTCGTCCCTCGTGCATCATGATGAGGCGATTGCCCACGCGAATGGCATCCGCCATATTGTGCGTGATCATAATGGTCATCAGGTTGTCCTTGGCAACGATCTCCTCGGTGATATCAAGAACCTTCTTGGCGGTCTTGGGGTCGAGTGCCGCCGTATGCTCGTCAAGGAGCAAGAGCTTCGGCTTCTTCAGCGTTGCCATAAGCAACGTAAGTGCCTGACGCTGACCGCCCGAGAGAAGTCCTACTTTGGCGGTGAGTCTTTCCTCAAGCCCGAGATCGAGAATCTTCAAAAGCTCCTTGTATTCTTTTCTCTCCTTTGAGGTAATTCCTGCGCGAAGACCTCTGAATGCACCTCTACGGGCGGCAAGAGCGAGGTTTTCCTCAATCTGCATATCTGCCGCCGTACCCGTCATGGGGTCTTGGAAAACACGTCCCAAGTATTTAGCACGTTTATGCTCCGGCAGTTTGGTCACGTCAACGCCGTCAACGATGATGCTACCGCAATCCACGGGATACACACCCGCAATCATATTGAGCATCGTGGATTTGCCCGCACCGTTGCCACCGATAACGGTTACAAAATCCCCCTCGTCGAGGTGAAGGTCAATACCACGAAGAGCCTTTTTTTCATTCACTGTTCCGGGGTTAAATGTTTTTTCTACGCCAATAATGTCAAGCATTTGTTTTTCCCCCTTTCGGTTTTCTCATATGCTTTTGCGCGTACTGTCTTTTCCAGTATGGGATTGCGAGGAATATGGCAACGATTACTGCAGAAAGAAGCTTCAAAAGGTTTGCGTCGAAGCCCAAGGTAATAACCGCTTGAATCACGATATAGTAAATGATCGATCCGAATGCAACGGACAGAAGACGAAGTGCAAAGTTCTTAAAGATCTTTCCGAACAAAGCCTCACCAATGATCACAGCGGCAAGACCGATGACGATGGAGCCTTGTCCCATCTTAACATCGGCAAAGCCCTGATACTGTGCAAGAAAAGCACCGGAGAATGCAACAAGACCGTTCGAGAGCATAATGCCGAGAACCTTATTGAAGCTTGTATTGATGCCTTGTGCACGGCTCATGCTTTGGTTAATACCGGTTGCTCGGATCGAGCAACCCATTTCCGTACCGAAGAACCAATACAGAATAGCAATCAGTACGATCAGAACAATGCCCACCGTTATAATCGGATTATGGAAAGCAAATTCTTTTACCCAACGCAGAGAAACGAGGAGCTCCGTGTTGTTTACATTGATCGATTGATTGGCTTTACCCATAATTTTAAGATTAATGGAGTAAAGCGAAAGCTGTGTCAGAATTCCTGCGAGAATGGGTGGTATTCCCATAAACGTGTGTAACAAACCGGTAATTGCTCCTGCAACAAGTCCTGCGATAAACGCCGCAAGCATGGCAAGCCACAAATTGCATCCGTTCAGAATAAGAATTACCGCGACTGCACCACCCGTTGCAAACGAGCCATCCACAGTAAGATCGGCAACATCGAGAATGCGATAGGTGATATAGACACCGATCGCCATAATGCCCCATATAAGTCCTTGTGATACTGAACCCGGAAGGGCGCTTAATAACTGTTCAAAAATTTGCATTATATTTCACCTGTATCTTTATTCAGAATAGGCAGATAGCCGGAGAGAATTCTATTTCACTCCGGCTAAGTGCTTGTATTTAGTTATCTTCGATTGCTACGTATCCTTCAAGAGGTGTAATGCCGAGGGAATCGCAAATTGCCTTGTTGTACTTGGGAGTTTGAGTTTCTGCATATCCAATAGCCAAGGTGGAAATATCAGCTTCGCCCTTCAGTACCTTAACAGCCATTTTGCCGGTTGCGTAACCGAGATCATAGTAGCTGATGGAAAGCGTTGCAACACCGCAACCCTTACAGATACCTTCCTCGCCGGCAATGACAGGAACCTTCTTGGGAGCGCAAACGTTATCAATAATGCCGGTGTTTTCTGCTACGGTGTTGTCGGTAGGAACGTAGATAACATCACAATTATCAGCTGCGGTCGTGCAGATCTGAGCCAAGTCATTGGAATCGGTGAAGGGGTAAAGAGTAGCGGTGAGCCCCTTCTTTTCAAGCTCAGCCTTAACCACGTCTACCTGATACTGGCTGTTTGCTTCCTTGGAGCAGTAGAGAAGGCCAACGGTCTTGGCGTTCGGGAACCATTCGGTGATCATAGCCGCCTGCTTATCAAGAGGAGCAAGGTCGGAGGTGCCGGAGATGTTGCCACCAACCGTACCGTTAAAGTTCTTGAGTTCAAGAGCCACACCGTATTCGGTTACGGATGTGCCGAGAATCGGGATTTCAGCCGTTGCAGCCGCTGCAGCCTGAAGCGCGGGAGTTGCGTTTGCCATGATCAGATCGACCTTGTTGGATACGAACTGATTGACAATGGTGGAACAGGTATTGGCGTCGTTCTGTGCATTCTGATAATCGAACTCTACCGCATCTGCGCCAAGCTCGTCAATAATCGCCTGCTTAAAGCCTTCGGTTGCCGCATCAAGCGCGGGATGCTCTCCGAGCTGAACGATGCCTACTTTATATTTTCCATCGGATTTACTGTCGTTACAAGAGGAAAGGGCGATGCAACTACCCAAGCAGAGGATAAGGGCTAACAAAAGTGATACTGTCTTTTTCATGATAAATCTCCTTGATTTTGAATTAAAGGGTTCAAAGCATTTGATGCTCTGAGTCCCTCGGAATATCCGTTTGATTTTTCCTTGTGTGTATTATACTACACATTTCACCATTAGTCAAGCGAATGGTTTTAATGATAACCATCGAAAATGCCGATGGTCTATTACGAGGTACTCATACATTATTTCTTATCAAACAACGCTCTTCTCTCGGTGGAATGGCGCATCATAGCTCGCAGTCCGTCAATATCGTCTGTTTCAAGCATTGTTTTTAGCGTGTTGAATTTGTTTATGAATAAATTCATTTGATCCAGAAGCACGTCCTTATTTGCAATAAATAGCTCGCTCCACATAAGGTCGTTGATTCTTGCAATGCGTGTAAGGTCACGGAAGGAGTCACCCGTAAATTTCTCCATATTCTCCTTATCGTTGCAGGTCATCAGCGTGATGGCAATACAGTGTGTAAGCTGGGAGAGGAAGCCGATCATTTCATCGTGTTCTTCAGGTGACAGCGTAGTTACGTTAGAAAATCCGAGAAGTCTGCCAAGCTCGATACAGGTCTGTACTGCTTCGGGCGTGTTTTTTTCGGTGGGGGTCACAATGTAGTTTGCGCCAACAAACATTCTGTCGGTGCTGTTTTCCACACCCGATACCTCTCTACCCGCCATCGGGTGAGCCGCTACAAATTCCACATCGGGACGTAGCATATCCTGAATCTGATATACAATGCTCCGCTTTACACCCGTTACGTCGGTGATGAGCGCGCCGCTTTTCAAAAGCCCTTGATTTTTCTCAATCCACTCGACAAACACGTGAGGATATAGCGCAAAAATTACAAGGTCGGCTTCTCCTATCATGCATTCGTCAAGCTCGGTTGAGCCTTCATCTATAATTTTTTCATGGATTGCATAGTCTATTGAGCTTTGTTCCAATGTGATAGCGCTGATGTGGAAACCAAAGCGTTTCAATCCCTTGGCATAGCTTCCTCCAAGAAGGCCGAGACCAACAATCAATATTTTTTTACTTACGTCAACGATCATGATACCATCCCTCTATTAAAGCGTATCCGCAAGGTCGAGAACCAACCTTTCGGTTTTTTCCCAACCGAGGCAAGGGTCAGTAATAGATTTACCAAAAATATGTTCCTCGGGCTTACAAGCGCCGTCCTCAAGGTAACTCTCAATCATGATCCCCTTAACCAGATGCTTGATATCTGCATTTTGATTGCGGCTGTGAACAATATCCTTGGAGATACGAATCTGCTCAAGCCACTTCTTGCCGGAGTTGTTGTGGTTGGTATCTACAATGATGGAGGGATTGGTGAGGTTAGATTTCTCGTAAAGCTCCTCTACGCGAAGCAGATCCTCGTAGTGATAGTTGGAGGTGCTTCTGCCGGCGTAGTCGATATATCCGCGCAAGATCGCGTGCGCATAGGGATTTCCTTCGCTGGTGACTTCCCAACCACGATAGATAAAGGTGTGGCTTGACTGTGCCGCCACGATAGAATTCATCATAACACTCAAGTCGCCGCCTGTTGGATTTTTCATACCAACGGGAACGTCAACACCGCTTGCAGTCAGTCTGTGCTGCTGATTTTCAACGGAACGTGCGCCGACAGCAACATAAGAAAGCAGATCTGAGAGGTAACGGTGATTTTCGGGGTACAGCATTTCATCGGCACATGAGAAATCATAATCGCGGAGCGCCGCCAAGTGAAGCTCACGAATGGCTACAATACCCTTGTACATATCGGGCTTTGCTTCGGGATCGGGCTGATGGAGCATTCCCTTATAGCCCTGACCCGTGGTTCTCGGCTTGTTCGTGTAGATACGAGGGATAATGATGATCTTATCCTTCACTTGTTCTTCGATCTTGCGAAGTCTTGAAATATATTCAAGCACGGGTTCACTGTGGTCGGCAGAGCACGGGCCGATTACAAGAATGAATTTATCCAAGCTACCGTCAAATACGGAGCGGATTTCTGCATCGCGAGCAGCTTTGACCGCTTCCATTCGCTCTGTCAAGGGATATTCTTTCTTTACGTCTTGGGGAATGGGAAGCTTTCTGTGGAAATTCATTTGCATTGTTCTGAACCTCTTTTCAGATATATTTTGCTAAAATAAAAAGCCCGCATATCGCTTATGCTCCTAAAGCATAGCAGATGCGGACTGTCCGTATTGTTCCCAAGGCTATTTCATACACCTTGAAATACACAAACGCGGGCAGTCCGTTTTAAAGTAATAAAAATAATAAAAGAATTTGTTATTCTTCATGACTGTCGCTCCTTTCTGTATTTCTCGCAGGGATTACGTGTAACATTATACATCATTTCAGCCCATTAGTCAAGCGGATGGTTTCGATGATTACCATCTATATTTTCGATGCTCAAGTTGCTTATAAAACATACAAACCGCTCTCGCATAAAAGATACGAGAGCGGTTTGAGCGCTATTGAAATTATATGATCGGCTTGCATTTCACAACCGCCTCGGTAACGTCAGTAAAGACGAGGATGCCGTCTTGATTATAAGCCTCGATTGTGATCTCTACGAGTCCGTTCTTGGCATTTCTCTTAACGAGATTGGTGATCGTTGCTTTGCCAACGAGAACGTCATTGGCAAACACAGGCTTTAACCATTCGATCTTGGTAGATTTCCCTGCAAGGAGCTCTTCTCCGAAAAAATCCACCTCAAGATACTTTGCCCATACCGACATAAAAGACATGACTCCGGGAGCAATCAGCTTGCCAAATGGCGTGGTTTTTGCATATTCCTCGTCGGTATGAAGCGGAATATTGTCGTAATCGCGAGCGAACGCCACCATTTTTTCTTTTTCAATCACGGCAGGCGCTGTATCCACTGCCATACCGATTTTCAGCTCATCAAAATACATCTTCCTTCACCTCGCGAGTATTCCGTCAATAAACTGTTTTGCAAGTCTTGCGCTTCTGCCGCCACGCTCTAAAGCAAAGCGCTCGGCAAGTAGGTCAAGCTCGTCCGTCGGCATATCTATGCCATTTTCATTGGCTAAGTGATGAACGATGTTTAAGAAGGTCTGTTTGTTAGGCTTGGAGAATGTGATATGGATACCGAAACGCTCCGAAAGAGATACAAGTTCTTGCATGGTATCGTTGCGGTGAACGTCATCTCCTTCTCTGTCGGAGAAGGTTTCTTTTATAATATGACGGCGGTTGCTCGTGGCGTAGATAACCACATTGCTTGATTTTGCCGTGACCGAGCCCTCAAGCACCGCTTTGAGTGCATTGAAATTATAGTCGTCCTTTAAGAAGGAAAGGTCATCAATAAACAGCACGAATTTGAGCGGATTGCCCGAAAGCTCGTCGAGAACCTTGGGGATACTGCGAAGCTGATCCTTCCGCATTTCAATAATGCGAAGTCCTTCGTCCCACAGTGCATTGGCTACTGCCTTTACGGTGGAGGACTTACCCGTGCCGGCATCCCCCGCCAGCAAAATGTTTGCCGCAGGCTTGCCCGCAAGCAATGCCTTGGTATTATCAATCACGATCTGACGTTCGCGCTCATAATCAACGAGATCCGAAAGCTCGGTCTTGTCCGGATGGAGAACGGGAATGATACAACCGTTCTCATCTACGTAGAACATCCTGTGCTTTGCATAAATACCGTAGCCGTATTTTCCCACGTTTTCTGCCCGATGGAGGTACATCTCCTTTAACCGAATTTTCATGGTGGTAAAACCGGGGAGAAATCCGTTATATTTGCTTAGTACTGCAAGAGTATCTTTATCGAGCGAGCAGATCATCTGCAACGTGTCCAGCTCGTATTCAAGAGCCTCCTGCATATAGGCAGGGATTGGCTTGCCGGATGCTACCGTTTTCACGTACACGTTCTCGCTGTTCATGCAAAGCTCTTTTATATGCTCTCCAAGATCCCCTCCGTTTGCCTCGTACAGAAGGGATACAAACTCAGCGTAAGCGGTGGCAGAAGGATGCTTGATGTAGGAAAACAAGGAATGAAATACAGTATCATTCCATAAATCCCGAAAAACACATAGCGCAAATATTCTATCCTTCAGTTCTTTCATATCAGTTCAAAATCGCCCCCGAGGCGCCTCCCGACACAAGTGCAGCATAGCGCTTCAGATATCCCGAAAGCTCTTTTTTCTTGGGTACGAAATTCTTCATACGCTCGGTGAGAACATCGGCATCTACCTTTAGTTCAATGGTGTTTTCAGGGATGTTGATAGAGATGATATCACCGTCCTCGACGACACCGATCATGCCGCCCGAAGCGGCTTCGGGAGTAACGTGACCGATACAAGCACCTCGCGTCGCACCGCTGAAGCGTCCATCGGTGATGAGCGCGACGCTGTTGCCAAGCCCCATTCCCATAATAGCGGAGGTAGGGTTGAGCATCTCGCGCATACCGGGGCCGCCCTTGGGACCTTCATAACGAATGACAACCACGTCACCTGCCACAATCTTGCCCGCATTGATGGCGGCTTGGGCTTCTTCCTCGGAATCAAATACCTTGGCAGGGCCTTCGTGAACCAGCATTTCGGGAAGAACGGCAGAACGCTTGACCACGCTTCCTTCGGGAGCAAGGTTGCCCTTGAGCACCGCAATACCGCCCGTTTCGCTATAGGGATTTTCGATAGGACGAATAATATCGGGATCAAAATTTACACAGTGGGAAATATTCTCGCCGATAGTCTTGCCCGTGACCGTCATACAGTCGGTGTTGAGCAAACCTTTTTTGGTCAATTCATTCATAACGGCATAGACACCGCCCGCCTCGTTCAGATCCTCCATATAGGTGCGACCCGCGGGGGCGAGATGGCAGAGATTAGGCGTTACCGCGCTGATCTCATTGGCAATATCGAGATTTAACTCCACACCGCACTCGTGAGCGATGGCGGGCAGATGGAGCATACTGTTCGTTGAACAGCCGAGCGCCATATCCACGGTCAAGGCGTTCATAAGAGCTTCTTTGGTCATGATGTCGCGGGGACAGATATTCTTGCGAACAAGCTCCATCACCGCCATACCTGCGTGTTTGGCAAGCTCAAGGCGGGCAGAATAGACGGCAGGGATCGTGCCGTTTCCGCGAAGTCCCATTCCCAGCGCCTCAGTCAGACAGTTCATCGAATTTGCCGTGTACATGCCTGAACAGGAGCCGCAGGTGGGGCAGGTCTTGCATTCATATTCATAGAGTTTTTCGTCGGTGATCTTGCCCGCGTTGTATGCGCCCACCGCCTCGAACATCAAAGAAAGACTTGTTTTTTTACCTTCCACTCTGCCTGCAAGCATGGGACCACCGCTGACGAACACGGTGGGAATATTCACTCTTGCCGCCGCCATGAGCAATCCGGGTACGTTCTTGTCGCAGTTGGGCACCATCACAAGTCCGTCAAAACCGTGAGCGAGCGCCATCGCTTCGGTAGAGTCTGCAATCAAATCACGGGTAACAAGTGAATATTTCATACCGGTGTGACCCATTGCGATGCCATCACATACGGCAATGGCGGGGAATACGATGGGCGTACCGCCTGCCATAGCCACGCCAAGCTTGACGGCATCCACGATTTTGTCGAGATTCATGTGTCCGGGCACGATCTCATTATAGGAGCTTACGATACCGATCAAGGGACGTTTTTGTTCTTCTTCCGTCAGTCCAAGCGCGTGAAACAAGCTGCGATGAGGTGCATTGTGAACACCTGTAACTACATTTTCCTTTGGCATAATGCCACCTCCTGTCAATTGTTGATGAGCTTATCTTCGTCGCTCCAGCTGTACAGCTTGCGGATATCCGCGCCGACCACCTCGGAGGGATGCTCGCTTGCTTTCTTTCTCATCGCGTTGAAATGCACCTGTGCACCTGCGGAGGACATATCGAGAAGGAAATCCTTTGCGAACGTACCATCCTGAATGTCGGAGAGGATCTTCTTCATGGCTTTCTTGGTATCATCGGTGATGATCTTGGGGCCTGTTACATAATCGCCGTACTCGGCGGTATTGGAAATAGAGTATCTCATTCCCGCAAAGCCGCTCTGATAGATGAGGTCAACGATCAGCTTCATCTCGTGGATACACTCAAAGTAGGCGTTTCTCGGATCGTAGCCCGCCTCAACCAGGGTTTCATATCCTGCCTGCATCAAAGCGCAAACGCCGCCGCAGAGCACAGCCTGCTCACCGAAGAGATCGGTCTCGGTTTCGGTGCGGAAGGTGGTTTCCAACACGCCTGCTCTCGCGCCGCCGATACCGAGGGCGTAAGCAAGACCGAGCTCCCAAGCGTCACCCGTTGCGTCCTGCTCGACCGCGATCAGGCAAGGAACACCCTTGCCTGCCTGATACTCGGAGCGAACCGTGTGACCGGGGCCCTTGGGCGCGATCATAATGACGTTGACGTTCTTGGGGGGCTTGATGCAGCCAAAGTGGATATTGAAGCCGTGGGCAAACGCAAGGGTCTTGCCCTCGGTGAGGTTGGGCTCGATGGACTCCTTATAGAGCGCCGCCTGCTTTTCATCATTGATAAGGATCATAATGATGTCGGCAACCTTTGTTGCTTCTGCGGATGTCATAACCGTAAGACCTTGTGCTTCCGCTCGCGCCCAGCTCTTTGAGCCCTCGTAAAGACCTACAACCACGTTTACTCCGCTATCCTTTAAATTGAGCGCGTGCGCGTGTCCCTGAGAGCCGTAACCGATGATCGCAACGGTCTTGCCGTTGAGCTTCTGAAGATCGCAATCCTGCTGATAAAAGATTCTGTTTGCCATGTTTATTACCTCTTTCTGAATTATAAATTTAAGTTTTGACGGAGCGTTGCGCTTCCTTTTTCGATAGATGCCGTTCCTGTACGGCAGATTTCCAAAATGGTGTGATCCCGCATAAGGGAAATAAAATCGTCCATCTTTGCGCTGTTGCCGATCACGCGAAGGACGATAGAATCCTTGGTGTAATCGATGGTTTCGGCTTTGAATGCCTCTGCCGCCGCGTGGATCTCGTCACGGGTGGCGGGATCGTTTTTGAGTTTAATGAGCATCAGCTCACAGCTAAGCGAATTGTTCGCCGTGAGCTCCTTGATGGAACATACGTCCGGCAATTTGTAGAGCTGGTTGACAAGCTGAACCTTGCCGTTTTCCTCCCCATCAAAGCTGAAGGTAATGCGAGAATATTCTCCCGATTCGGTTTCGCTTGCCGTGATAGAGCTGATGTTGAACTGTCGGCGGCGGAACATGCTTGTCAGTCGGTTCAGCACACCGAATTGATTTCGTACCAATACAGCTAACGTATATCGGTTCATAATTCCACCTCCAATTTCGTAATAATGTCATCCATACTGCCGCCCGGCGGGAGCATGGGAAGAACGAATTCGTCCTTGTCGATCTTGCAATCAATGATGTAAGGGCCTTCGTATGCAAATGCACGACCGAGCGCTGCATCCAATTCTTCGGGGCTTGTGACCGCTTCACCGTCTGCTCCGAAGGACTTTGCAAAAGCGGCGAAATCGGTTTTTCTTTCGAGTACCGAGTTTGAATAATGCTTATCGTAGAACAGCGTTTGCCATTGGCGAACCATTCCGAGAACACCGTTGTTCATGATGACGACCACAACGGGGACGTTGTAACGAACGGCGGTGGCAAGCTCGTTGAGATTCATACCGAAGCTACCGTCACCCGTAATCAGCACGCTTCGCTCACCCGTGCCGTATGCCGCGCCGATTGCCGCGCCAAAGCCATATCCCATTGTGCCAAGACCGCCGCTTGATGCAAAGCGTCTTGCAGTACGGAATTTCAAGTTCTGCGCAGACCACATCTGATGCTGACCAACATCGGTACATACAGCGGTGTTTTCACCGAGGTACTTGTTGACGGTGAGAATGGCTCTGCGAGGAGTAAGTCCCTCACGGTTATCAAGATAACTTTCTTCTTCCACGCGGAATGCCGCCACCTTTTCCATCCAAGTGGGCTTGGCTTCTGCGTTCAGCATAGGAAGAAGCTTTTGTAACGTGAGCTTGACGTCACCGCGCAGACCGCAGACAGAGTTAACGGTTTTATTTAACTCCGAGCCGTCTACGTCCACGTGAACGATCTTTGCTCCCATGGCAAATTTGGTACGATTACCCGTAACGCGGTCGTTAAAGCGAACGCCAAGAGAGATGATCACGTCGGCATTGTGCATCGACATAGAGGAAGAGTATCGACCGTGCATCCCCTGCATACCGAGGAATCTCGGATGGTCGGTGGGAATCGCAGAAAGTCCCATTAGGGAGCAACCGATGGAAGCATCAATTTTCTCGGCAAGGGCGAGGACTTCATCCTGCGCGCCCGATGTGATCACGCCACCACCAAAGTAAATGAATGGGCGCTTTGCGGCATTGATGATGGTTGCCGCTTCTTCTATGCGTACATCTTTTGCAGCGAACGGCTCGTCTTTCTCTACGGGAGAAGCGGGCTCATATTCGTATTTCGCAATCTGCACATCCTTGGGAACATCAATGAGAACGGGTCCGGGTCTGCCCGATTTTGCGAGTTTGAATGCCTCGCGAATGGTATCCGCCAAATCAGCAACGTCGCTGACGAAGTAGTTATGCTTGGTGATGGGGAGCGTGACGCCTGTAATATCAATCTCCTGAAAGCTGTCCGTACCGATCTGTGTCGTCGGTACGTTCCCGCAGATCGCAACCATCGGGATGGAATCGAGATAAGCGGTAGCGATGCCCGTGACGAGATTCGTTGCACCTGGTCCGGAAGTGGAGATGACTACGCCGACCTTTCCGGTGGTTCTCGCATAGCCGTCGGCGGCATGCGCCGCACCCTGCTCGTGAGCGGTCAGAACGTGATTGATTTCATTTTGGTATTTATAAAGGCTGTCGTATACGTTCAGTATCTGACCGCCGGGATATCCGAAAACAGTATCACAGCCTTGTTCAATTAAGGTTTTTACAAGAATATCTGCACCTGAAAGAAGCATCATATCTCTCCTTTTCTAAAAAATTTACGATCAGATCTCCGCACTGCTTGTATCCGACGAGTGTCATTCCTTTGCTCATAATGTCGGCGGTGCGATAGCCTGCATCAAGATATGCCGCAACGGTGGTTTCAGTGGTATCGGCTTCGCGCGATATGTCAAAGCTGAAGCGCAGCATCCTCGCGGTGGAAAGGCTTGTGTTTACTACGTCCTTATCTGCAATTGCGCCCTTGCAAGCACCAAAGGCCTTGCGGATGAGTACCTTGTAATATTCCATTTTTTTCTCAAGGGTTATGGGAATGACAAGGCTTTGGTTGCCGTCGCGCATATCCACCGAGCACCACACGGGCGGTCTTTCTACGTGGTCTTTTTCTACCCATTTGTTATATTCTTTACCAACCGGATAATATCCCACTCGGTATTTACTTGCATCCATCATGAACTCTGTTTCACCTCCGCTACGACCTCTACCTCAACAAGCGCCCCCTTGGGAAGCTCCTTTACCGCAACGCAGCTTCTTGCGGGCTTTTCGGTAAAATACTGTGCGTATACTTCATTGAATGCCGCGAAATCCGACATATTGGCAAGGAAGCATACCGTTTTCACGGCACTCTGCAGAGAACCGCCTGCAGCGGTTAAAACCGCCTCCAAATTTTTGCAAACTCTATGTGTCTGATCGGTAATGTTACCGCCCTCCAATACTCCCGTTTCGGAATTTAGCGGAATTTGTCCGGAGGTAAAAATGAGATTGCCTACGACTACTGCTTGGGAGTAGGGGCCGATTGCCGCCGGTGCTTTGTTTGTTTGAATTTTGTTGCTCATAGCTTTAACTCCTTTCAAAATCACACTAATTTGAAGCCTTCATCACGAAGTGTTTTTGTGATGAGGTTAACGTGCTCAAAATCTCTTGTTTCCATTTCGATACGGAGAAAACAGCCGTTGACGCTCTCGGTGTTGCCCTTTTCGTAGTGAACGCCGGTTACGTTGCCGCCACAGTCGGCAATAATGCGTGAGATCTCCTTCAGCTGCCCGGGCTTGTCGATCAGCTCGATAAGAAGACTCGAGGAGCGCCCTGACTTGAGAAGTCCTCTGTCGATCACACGGGATAGGCTGGTAACATCAATATTACCGCCCGATACCACGGCAACTACACGCTTGCCTTTCAGATTGAATTTATCAAACATAACGGCAGCAACCGCCGTCGCTCCCGCTCCCTCGGCGATCATTTTCTGCTTTTCAATCAGCGCGAGTATTGCGGAAGATACCTCGTCATCGGTGACAAGTGCAACTTCATCCACATACTCGCTGACATAACGGAAAGTGCTTTCACCCGGCTTCTTAACTGCAATACCATCCGCAATCGTAGAGACCGAAGAAAGACATTCAATTTCTCCGTCCTTAACCGAGTTATACATACTTGGTGCGCCTGCCGCCTGTACACCATAGACCTTAACTGAAGGACGAATTTGTTTTACTGTATAAGCAATGCCGGAAATAAGTCCTCCGCCACCGATGGGAACAACAATGGCATCAATATTATCAAGGTCATTCAGAATTTCAAGTGCGATCGTGCCTTGACCCGCAATCACGTTTTCATCATCGAAGGGATGTACGAAGGTATAGCCTTCGCTGTCACGAAGCTCAAGTGCTTTCGCATAGGCGTCATCGTAGCACCCTTCCACGAGGCAAACCTCAGCGCCGTAGCCCTTGGTCGCTTCCACCTTTGAGATGGGAGCCGAGTCGGGTAGGCAGATCAAGGATTTGATGCCGTTCTTGGTTGCGGCAAGCGCAACGCCCTGTGCGTGATTACCTGCAGAACAAGCGATAACACCTTTTTTCTTTTCCTCATCGGTCAGCATCGCGATTTTATACGCCGAGCCTCTAACCTTAAACGAACCGGTAATCTGTAGGTTTTCGGGCTTCAAATATAGCTCACAATCGGGAGCAATTCCGTAAGCTCTAACGAGCTTTGTTTCACGAACGATGTTCTTTAGAACCGTTTGCGCATTGAATACTTTGTCGAGGGATAACATTTTGGACTCCGCCTTTCATAAGTTTTTCTGTTTAAGACACGTCGGCTTTGGGACAAAAAACAGCACCCGCCTCAAAGCCTAAAATTCTGCTTTGAGACGGGTGCTTATATAAAAACATACAACACTCGCGGTACCACTCAAATTGCGGATATAAACACTCCGCCACCTCTTCGAAGTCGGACAACTTCTATGCACTAACGTAGCATACACGGGAAGCGCCTACTGGGTGTTTATGCCTTTGGGGCTTCCGGCTCAGAAGGGATAAGAAATCTACTGTCATTTATCGGGATCGCAGCATCCCCGACTCTCTGTGAAAATCGCTTGTAGTTTCCGTCTTCATCAACGCCTTTGTTTTTCGAAGTCGAACAACCTCTATGCACTTACGTAGCATACACGGGACACCCTATGCACCAAAAACGGCTTTCAGGCGAACGGCTCAGAAGGGAGAGGACATAGCTTTTACATACCGATTCGCACCAACCATCGGCTCTCTGAAATGCGTGATCACTGTGACCATTCTTCATCATAGCTTTTGTGAGTTATTTAATTCTGATTGCTTGCATCTTCTTTGATAAAAGTATTTTCGAGAACTTTTATCAAAGGGCTTGCATTTTTCATGCTAATATTATATAATAATTCTCGTCATTAGTCAAGTGAATGATTTCGATAACGACCATCTATTTTTTCGATGCTTGGAGGTACATTGTGGAACTCAGAAATTTAATAACCTTTATATATGTTGCAGAGCTTGGAAGCTTTACAAAGGCGGCGGAGCAACTCGGATATTCACAGTCAACGATCTCCTTTCAAATAAAACAGCTGGAGGATGAGCTTGGTTGCCTTTTATTCGAACGGATCAACCACACGATCACACTCACCGAGCAGGGGCATGAGCTTGTTTCCTATGCACATCAGGTGCGTGCGCTGACCGAGGATTTTAAAGAGACGCTCGCGAAAGAAGATCTGAGAGGTCATTTGCATATCGTGACGCCCGATTCCGTCTGCGAGGAAATGATCTCGGCTCACTATGCGGATTTTCATAGGAAATATCCGTCTATCTATATTAGGTTTTCCACGGGAGATTCAGGTAATCTGCTCCATATGCTGGACCGTAACGAGGCTGATGTCATTATTACACTCGACCACCATCTGTATAATAAGGATTATATAGTCGCAAAAGAACAGAAGATACCAATGCATTTTGTAGCATCATCAGAATCCAAGTTCGCCCACTGCAAAGGGCTGTCGATCAAAGATATTATCGGAGAGCCTTTTGTGCTGACCGAGTACGGTCAAGGCTACCGCCGCGTTTTTGACAGAGAGCTTGCTAAAAGATCTTTGGAGATCACGCCGATTCTCGAGATCGGTCGGACCGACATCATTACTTCCGTTATCATGGAAAACGATATGATTTCTTTTTTGCCCGATTTTGTTACTGATGAATTAATCACAGAGGGAAAGCTGTGTCATCTTGACGTTGTCGATATGAATATCGATATCTGGAAGCAGCTCATTTATCATAAAAACAAATGGCTCTCCAAAAGCATGAAAACCTTCATTGAATATATCAAGACTCACGAATTTACAAATTGATTTTACAAGAAAAAGCCTGTAACTGCTTCACGGTTACAGGCTTTGCATTTATTCCTCGTCTTTGTGAATCTCCATTGTGAGTTTCGCTCCGAGCTTGAAGGCGTATTCAAAGATGGCTGCTTCTGCGAGGCTCATATACTCGCTCCAACAATCGTGGAATTTTTCAAACACCTCTTTTTGCTCCTCAGAGAAACTTTTCTCCAAGTCCTCGTGATGCCTTGACATATATCCGAGCAATTCTTTCATTTCCTTTGAGTTGGTTCTGCTGTCCTCTTGCGGTACGATGTTTCCGTGCCATAGCTCATTTATCACATTCATACGTACACCACCTCCCGCAAGACGATTTCTTCTGCGCTTGCCTTGATGTTGTTCATCTCGGCAACCCAACGGAGCATATCGTGGGTTTTCAAATCCTCGCCAATGCCTCTTAACATATGCTGACTCAACTCTCAGGGTCAATTCCCATTTTTTCTTTCATTTCAGCAATACCTTTGTCATATTGCCTTTGATCTATGGCATGGCGTTCCAAGAAGAGATCCAACGCGTGCTTCTGCCTCAAAAACAACTGCTTTTTCTTTTCTTCGGGTGACATCCTCGCCCATTGTTCATCTTCTGCTAATTCGGTTTTCATCTTTCATTTTCCCTATTCAAAGATCGATGCCTCCGCCAAGCTCATATACTCACTCCAACAATCGTGGAACTTTTCAAATGTTTCTTTCTGTTCCTCTGTGAAGCTTTTTTCCAAATCCTCGTGGTGCCTTGACATGTATCCAAGCAGTTCTTTC
>JBGVRT010000015.1:0-14533 GCA_045128735.1 Eubacteriales bacterium
CCGTTTTGATTAGTCAAACATCCCACGGAAGAGGTCTGATTCTATGGAGTAAACCTCCTGAATCGGTATTTTCTTTCCGTCGGTCAGCATGATGAGCTGTTCATATTCGTCTATCTGCTTGAGCCGTCCGTTTAGCGTAACGTATGCACCGCCGGACTTTTTCTTGTCGGGGACAAAGTAGGTTACGGAGATTTCGGGTTGCTCGTCAATTATGTCCGAGAGGAAGTTCTGCTTGAGGTCGAGCTTTTCTCTCATATCCTCGCTGATATCTATTTTCTGATCGGTAAGCCGTCCTGTTTCATCAATCGCGGCATCATATCCTGTCAAGGCTGCGAAGGGGGCGAATTGTGCCGCTCGGTCAGCTCTCGGCATTCTCGGATGTCGTGGAGAGGTTGGACACGGCATATTTATCATATCGTCGTAGTTTGTGTCAATCATGCCTTGTGTCCTCCGATCTGCTTATTTCTATCCATCGCAGTTGCACCTTCTTCGAGGTTCATGCCTTTGACGATGGCGTTCTTTCCGAACTTCTTCTTGATATCGATTACTGTGTGCTGTATTCTTTTTTCGCGCTCTTGATCCTCGGCTTCGGTTCTGCCTTTTTCTTCAGCTTCGAGCATAGAGAAGATGTCGAGCTGCTCTCCGTGGCTATTTGCTTTTACCGTTTCTGCATCCATCACATGGCAGGCTGTGAGATTGATTCTTCGTACAAGTAAATACTTGTTGACAATGCGGTCGAACAGCTCGTCAACTGCCTTGAGTATGCCTTTGGTGGAAGAGGTGTGCTTTCCAAGGTTCTGCGTTCCGTGAGCGTGCTTGGGCACAGCTCGCCCGTAGTGGTCAACGGTTATTTCTCCGTGGTATTTGCTTCTGCGCTTCTCATCGGTTAGGTTCTCGATGTCATATCCGATTGTCAACACAATTTGATCGGTGAGCAGGTTCTTTTCTACGAGATCAAGCACAAGGGTGTCTGTCATTTCACGCACAACAAGTCTTGCTTTTTCGGCTGTATAAGGACAATGTAAGACCTGTCCTGATCCGAGGCTGTTCGTGCTTGGCTTGTATGCCTTGATTTCCTCGATTGTGCATGGCTCATAGCCCCATGCATGGTCTATCAGAAGCTCGGCGTTTACACCGAAGGCTTTATATAGAAGTTCTTCGTTGTAGCGGTCTGTCGGCTTTCCGATGGAACAACGAGCGATATCACCCATTGTGTAAATCCCCATAGCTTCGAGCTTTTTCTGATAGCCATGACCGACTCTCCAAAAGTCTGTCAGAGGTCTGTGCGACCACAGCGTTTTACGATAGGAGATTTCATCAATCTCTGCTATGCGAACACCGTTTTCATCAGCAGGCAAGTGCTTGGCTACGATATCCATTGCAACCTTGCACAGGTACATATTCGTTCCGATGCCTGCGGTCGCTGTAATTCCTGTTGTTTTAAGAACATCAAGGATGATCGTCATTGCCAATTCCTTGGCTGTCATTTTGTAGTTTCCGAGATAATCTGTTACATCCATGAACACCTCGTCGATGGAGTAAACGTGGATATCTTCGGGAGCAATGTATTTGAGATAAACCTGATATATCCTTGTGCTGTACTGCATATAATACGCCATCTGAGGAGGGGCGACGAGATAAGACACAGCGAGAGAGGGATTGGCGTTGAGTTCGTTGATATTATAGGATTCTCCGACAAGCTTACCGCCTGCTTTACGCCTGCGCTCATTGTTGACCTCCTTGACCTTTTGAATGACCTCAAAAAGTCGGGGACGACCGGGGATTCCGAATGATTTAAGAGAGGGCGAAACCGCAAGACCTATCGTCTTTTGTGTTCGGCTCTCGTCTGCTACCACGAGGTTTGTGGTCATAGGATCGAGCTTTCTCTCCATGCACTCCACCGAGGCATAAAACGATTTTAGGTCAATTGCGATATAAGTACGTTGCTTCATACCTCGTCCTCCTGATAGTTTTACGGCAGAAAGAAAAATGTTCGTCATGCGATGCGGCATTTTACCCGACTTTTCTTTCGCTATTCCGTGTGTATATTATACCACTTTTTTATGAATAAATCAATCCGTTTGCATATTAAGGAGTTATCTTTCTTTTTTCTGCCGTTATCTTTTAGAGTGGGAGGTTCACCTTCTCCTACCATCATGACAAGTACCACCTGTCAGCGTATAGAAACACTTATCCCGTGGTAGTAAAATGATGTAAAAAATGAGCCGAAGGGCTGCCAGAAAGCAGCCCTCCGACTCCTGACCACAGGCTATTTCAGCCCACGGTCAGTGCTTGTTTTTAGATGATTTCCTTCTTCTTGAGGATGATTATAACGACCGCGCCGATCACACCCAAAACGCCAAGGATTATGCCGATAATAGCACCTACGCTGATGGTCTTTTCGACGGTGAAGCTGTATTCAGCCGTGTTGCCGATCTCGTCGGTTACAGTTACCCTGTACTCACCGGGTTCGGCGATCTCGTCGCCGAGAGTATACTCAACAGGTTCACCGTTAAGCGTTACCTTAACAGTTGCATCCTCGGAAGGATTGCCGATGGTTACCGCATCCTTGGTAGAGCCACCATTTTCTACACCGTTAAGGGTGATAGTGGGAGCAGTTCCGTCTACGGTTATCTTGAAGAGATAGGTGTTGCCGCCTACGATTACGCCTACCTCGTATACGCCGTCCTCCTTGAGTTCGAGCGTTCCGTAGTTGAGGCGTTTGTCCTCGCCGTTAACGGTTACACCGCCGAAGCCCTCAACATCATCGAAGTTGTGATTGAATTCTTTTACAAGAGATTCAACAACCTTGAAGGAGATTTCCTCGTGGTTGCCAAGAGCATCGGTGATTGCCATAGTATACTCGGCAGGTACGCTAATCGCGCTTCCGAGAACATAATCGATCTTCTCGCCGTTCTTGAGAAGGGTTACCGTTACGGTTTCATTTGCCGTTGCGATTACGGAGTTGGAGAGACCTTTATCGTTGACATTGATGGCGTAATCAACCGTCTTGTCGATGGTGAATTCTACCTCGACCTTGTTGCCTGCAAGGTCACTTACAACAATTCTGTAAATGCCGTCTGCAGACACAGGATTGCCCGAAGTGTAATCGCCGAGGGACTTGCCATTCTTGAAGATCTCTGCCTTGAGGTTTTCCTCGGTGTAGAACACCTTTACATCCTCGTTTACGGATTCCTTGTTGTTCGCACCTTCAGTCGCAATAACAGGAGCTGCTTTGTCAATCGTGAAGGTGTAGGATGCCTTGTAGCCGTCGAAGTTCTCGAAGGTGAGCGTATACACACCATCCTCGGTGAGTTCGTCGCCACTTTCGTATTCAATGACAGTTCCGTCCTTGGTAAGAACTACAGTTGCATCATCCGTCCACTCGAATTTAACCGTGCCGTTGGTGTGTCCGTTATTGTCTACGCCTACAAGAGTTCCTTCGGGGTTCGCCTGTACATAGTCAAGCTCTGCGGTGACGGTATCAATGCCGGTGCGGAATTCATCGGTTACTGATACCTTGTAGATTGCGCTCGTTCTGAAGGAGTACACAAGTGTGCCGGTGCTAACAGGAGTGCCGTAGTCATCCTTGTCAACCTCTACCCAAGTTTCGCCGCCGTCGGTGGACTTGGTGATAATAAGGGACTGAATGTGGCTCTCGTCATCCGCGCTCTTGGTGATCACAATGTCGAGCTTCTTTTCTTCTGCATTCTCGGTAACGCTCACTTTGGGAGCATCAAGGGAGATCACGAGTTTGAAGGTTTCGGATTCACCATAGTGGTTTACTGCAGTTACCGTGTAGCTTCCACTTGCGGTGATTGCATAGGTGTCGGTGAGATTGAAGTTGCCAAGCAGGTCGCCGTTCTCATCGTAAACCGAGAACATTGCCCATTCGTCAAAGCTGTCGGTGATGCTTACGGTCACCTTGTCCTTGAGATAATAGGTGCGCTCGTATACTACGGGGTTGGTGTTACCTTCGCCTACAGCGTAGAGGATTTCAGGAGCGTTGCGGATAACCGTGAGGTTATAGTCACAGGTGTTGCCCCATTCGTCGCATACGGTAAGAAGAGCCTTACCTTCCACGTCGTAAACATCTCCGATGAATTCCACGCCGTCAATGAGAACAGCGATGTTTTCTCCGAAGGTTACCGAGCTTGCAAGGATATTCTTACTCGAAGAGTAAACGTAAAGGTTTTCACCCTCGCCTGCGGTGGAAGGCTCTTTCTCCCAATAGAAGAAGGACTCGATTCCGACCTTGGCGTATTCAGCAATTACTTTATTGAGTCTGTCCTCGGTGAAGTATGCCACGAGTTCATCGGGATTGCCCGATTTCTTATAAACGAAATACTGACCATTTACTGCGTTAGCTGCATCGATAGAGTCCATGGCAATGCCTGCATCCCAAGACTCGGAGTTCCAAGTGCCTGTGGTGACAAGGCTCTTTTCTCTTGCGGTTGCAAATGCGAAGGCGTTCTCGTAGGTGGTGAATGCGAAATAATCACCGTTCACGTCATAAACCTCGTAGTATTCCTTCTGCAAGGTGTCGGTGAGAACGTTATTTTTGGTGGATACGAATTCAGTTTTCCACTTGTTGCCGCCTGCATCTTCAACTTCTACGGTGTAGATGCCAGTGTCAATGGTGAAGATGGTCTGACCTTTGGTATAAGGCTGACCGTTGATGGTTACGCTCTTGATGGGGGCGTAAAGCTCTGCATCGCCGTCCGTCCAAGTGATAACCACGTCACCATTGGTCTTGCCGTCGGTCACGTTGAAAAGGTCAACCGTCTTGGTGCCACGGTCAATTACTACGGTGTAATAGCCTGTGGATACCGAGCTTTCGGAGAGTCCGTAGAAGGTGTATTTACCTTCCTTGTAGTACTCAACGCCGGAAAGGTATTCGATAAAGGTTTCGCTGTCGGGAAGCTTTACAAAGCACTTCGCCGCATCACTTTCAAACTTGATGTGTGCGCCGTTGGTGTAGCCACCATTTCCAATCTCGTCGCTATCAACGAAGAGCTGTGCGGAAGGCACATCACGGTTGATGGTGATCTCGTAGGTTTCAGAAAGGTTGGAAGCTGCATCGTAGGTGTAGAAGCGGTAGAGACCTTCTGCGGTGAACTGCGTTCCCGAAGTGTAGGTCACATAGGAGCTTGTGCCGGGCTTCATCACATAGGAAGTGCCAAGTGCGATGTTATCGGAAGGCACGTATCTGATATACGATGCGCTCGTTACCGTACCGCTACTAACAACGGAACTGCCTGCGTAAAGCGTACCTGTAGGCTTGGTTGTATCGAGCGTGATGCTGACGGTAGACGAGGTGTTTCCGCTACGGTCAACCGAATAGAAGTAGTACGTTCCCTGAGTTGCGAGCTGTGTTCCCGATGCATATGCGGTGTAGTAGGAAGAGCCGGGCATTCTCACGTAGCAGTTTGCGATTCCCGAATAGGAGTCAGATGCCACGTAACGAACATAGGATGCGTTGGTATAGCTACCGCTTGATTTTGTTGTGGTGCCGCCGTAAAGCGTTCCTGTGGGTACGCCTGCATCGTAGTAAACGGTGTATTCGGCAGAATAGTTGCCTGCACGGTCAACAGCACGCCAAGTGTGCCAACCGTTGCCTGTAACGGCAGTTCCCGAAGTGTAGGTTGCCCAAGAGGTCGAACCGGGCTTCTTGTACTGCAAAGAGGAAATACCACTACCCGTGTCAGATGCGGTGTACTTGATTGCGCTGTTTGCGTAGCCACCATTGGCGATAGTCGAACCGCTTGCGTTGGTTACCTTGCCTGTCGGAACAACGGTGTCGAGGTAAACGCTGACTGTAGAATTGCTCGTGCCGTTATCGTCTACTGCGTAGAAATACCACCAACCGTTGTTACCGCTTGTTGCGGATACGGTATATGCGGAGGAATAATAGTAAGAGTAGCTACTTGCGGAGGGGCTTAAATAGCGGATATAATTGAAGTTGGTATCCGTTGCCGTGTATACGATCTGTTTGTTGGTGTAGCTTCCGCTTGAGATCGTCGAGCCACCTGCTTTCAAGGTGTAGGACGGTGCTGTCTTATCCACCTCAAATCTGTAACGGTAGGTGTAATCTCTATTGCTGAAGAAGTTACCGATGTTTACGATATACTGAATTTCGTATTCGCCGTCGGAAAGACTACCCGAATAGAGTGTCATATCATCCTCGCCTGACAGAGTCTTGCTGCTGTAAAGCGAACCGTTTCTGTAGAGCTTGAACGAGATGTGTTCGCGCACGTCGATGGCATCTACCTTGATATAGTAGTATGACCAATCAGTGAGAGCGTCGTTGTACATCGTACCTGTTCCGCTTGTGGATGAACCGTTCATGGTGATTTTGAAATACGAGGAAGGATAGCCTGTGTAGGTGCTTCCGTCATAGGTGTACGAACCGTAGGTCGTATAGTTCGCTGTCGTGTAGGTTGCCGCCGATGCTTCAAGAGTTCCTATGCCGAGGAATATTGTGAGCATGAGGGCAAGTGACAAAAATGCGGATACAAAAATTCTTTTCTTTGTTTTCGTCATGTTGTTTCTCCTAATTCATTTTGATTTTAATTTTGTTTTGGTTTTGAAGGGGTTTCGTAGGTTTTTGCTAACTTTAATTTGCTTTTTACTACTTCCAATGCATATCGGTTACCTCCTGAAAGAAAGACTTATAAAAATACGCCTGTCGTTTTTAGTACGGCAGGCGATTTCTATTTAGGGTGGTTTTGAGCGATTTAAACGGTAGCACAAGCTGCTTTTTGCTCCGTTTGGTCGGTATCGCTGTTCGGTGGTTATCAGCCCTGCTTTTCGCAAGTCGTGCAAGGCTCGACGGATAGTTGATTCGGATAGGTTCAGCTCGGTCGCTATCGTCGGGATAGCAGGCCAACATTCTCCTTTTCGATTCGCTCTGTCCGAGAGGTAGATATACACGCTCCTTGCTCTATGCGGAAGCTCGCTTCGATACAAAAAATCAAGTCGACTCATTTTGCTCGACCTCGTTCTTTGCTGAAGCTTTTCGTTTTCCTGATGGAGATTCTTTGCTTGATTTTGTGCTACCTGTTCTTTTGTCGTTTCCTTGAGGTTTGTTGGATTGGCTTTGGCTTTGCTCTGTAGTACCGCCTGCAATATCCTTCGCTTTTAGCTTTTGTCTTGCTTTCGGGGCAAGGTGTGGATATTTGATTATAACGGCATCTTCAAGGCTTTGGCGAGAGGCGTATTTCACAACTCGGTTCGCATTTTCTTTAACCGTGTAGGGGTTACTCTCGTCAAATGTGATGCCCCAATTAAAGAAGAGCTTTAGGCGTACCTTCATTGGATGCGCTCCTGTTTTCATGACCACAAATTGACCTTTCGGCATGGATTTCAACTCATCGGGAGTCATCAGCGGTCGCTCGATCATCTGCAGGGATTGCGAGGGATCGTTTTTGCCACGGCTAACACTACCCGACAACACCGTTCTCGATCCGAGTGCCTTGGATAAGACCTCGGCAGAGGTGCTGTTCGGTGCGAAGCCGCCGAAAATAGTGAGCTGCGTATTGTCCACGATGATTTCTGCTCCTTCTTTGCCGTAGTTCTTGTCGAGCTGTGAGAAGGATTGGATAATAGGCACAATCTGAAGCCGTCTTGAACGAGATGCCGAGAACATCATTTCCGCATCCTGAATCTTCGGGAGCGTGCCATATTCGTCGCAGAAGAACACGCAACGGTTCGTCAGTTTACCGCCGTTTTCATCTGCTACCGCAAGGATTTCTCGGTACATCTGTTGGAGTATGAGGGATATCATAAAGAAGGTGTTGGGGTTTTCTTCGGGCATGATAATGAACACCGCAGATTTCTCGTTGCAGAACACCTCGGCATCTATTTCGGTGTCGAAACATAGGAGCTGTTCAAGCTCTGAATCAAGGAATGCGTTGAGTCGGGACAATGCCGTTGACATAACGCTCGCCATGGATTGCTCTCCTGTATTAAGTGCCGAGCCTGCAAACCATTTTGCCTTATGGTCATCCGGGAGCTTTTCCATCAAGAGATGGAACTGATTTTTGCCTTTTGTTCCCGAAGGAGCGAGAAGCTCTTGAATGATTTTGAACACCGATACGATGTGTCTTGTTTCGGGTTCGCAGAACTCTGCAACGAGGAGTATGGTTGCCGTCAGAATACCCTCGGCAGCATCGTAGAAGTATGCGTTCTGACCGAAGGACGCGGCATCCATTCCCGAAAGAATAATGGTTTTTGATATGATCTTTGCGTACTTTTCCGCTTTCGCTTTAAATGCAAGTTCTTCGGGACATTCTTTGTACATATCCATATACTTGTTTACAAGGTGAAGCAGATTGTTTCCGTTAGATCTTGTGGGGTTTCGTAGGTCGATAACGGACACCTTGTAGCCGTATTCCTTGGCTATCGTTCCGTAATTTCTCATGACATCACCTTTGGTGTCTGTTGAGAGAAAGGACATTCCGCTTGCGCAGGCGTATTCGATACACGGGTACAGCCAAAATGCCGTTTTACCGACACCTGCCGCACCGATCATGAGTGCGTGAACGTCACCTGTATCGACCATTGCTTCCGTCCTTTTGTTGCTTCCTTTGCAACCGACGACGATGCCTTGTGGAAGAGGTTCTTCTACGATCTGTGGCTTTTGCCGTTTGAAGAGATTTCCTTTCTTCATCACGGACATGGTAGGCACGTTTCCGTTTTTCGCCTGCTCTCGCCACTTGCTTGGAGTGTACGGAACGTGGGCGTAGGTTCTACGGATTTCGGGCTTGGTTGCCCATCGTGCCGTACCGTGCTGACCGTCGCCGACCGTCTTGCTTTTGATGTGGTTTAGGTTGTACACATACGCAAGGAGCGTAACACCTCCGAGCGTACACGTCATTACCGCCGCCACAATGATTAGAGTCGTAATCCCTGACACGGTATTTCCTCCTGTTCTTCTGTTTGCTCACCGTCATCGGGAAATAATAAATCCTCGTTCCAATCCTTGTGGATCGGTACGAGGACTTCGTGCTGTATTCCCATTTCGGAGAGCTTTTCTTTGATTCTTTGCGTTGCTTTCTGACCTCCTAAATCGTTATCGAGGCAGAGGGCAATATCTTTGATATTGGGGTTGTCATTCAGCATCTGAAACATGACACGGTCGCCGACTCCGCAACAGGCGGCATAGCTGTGATTTTGCCATCCGTCTTTATGCATCGAAATAAAGGACAACATATCTATCGGAGCTTCGAAGAGGAACAGCTTTTCACTTTGTCCGTGCCAATGGAAGCTGTATTCGGGTTCGCAGTTTGGAGCGTTTCCACGATAGGTTGACTCCGAGCCTGTTCCTCGGAAGGTGGCGTGCTTTGCCACACCGTTTTTATCGAACCCCACGAACACAGCGTTGTGATAATCTGCGGATTCATACACCATACCTTTCCTTGCAAAGGTGTTTAGGACATCCTTGTCGATGCCACGCCTTGTGAGCAGGTATGCGTAAGCTCTGCGCATATTATCGTTTCGCTTGGGGAGTTCGAGAGGTCCGGGCGGTCTGCGTTCTATCGGAGGTGAGGTAGAGAGAGTTCCAAGTGAACCGCCGAGGAGAAATTCCATTGCTTCGGGATAGGTTTTATCCATAAACCGTTGCACGAAATCTATGGTGTTACCGCCTGTTTCTTCATACTGATGATACCAAAGGTTGCCCTTGATGGATACCTTTTCGTATCCGTCCATCCACTCGTATTCCGAGCCTGCTCGTCTGACCTTTTCGCCTTGCCTGCGAAGCAGATCCACGATATCGGTCGTTCGTGCTTGCTCCTTTTGAGCTTCGGTGTAGTGAGTGTATTTTGCCATTCGTCCTCCTTGCATTTATTCTAATTTGAGTCCTTGTGCTTGCTTCTTTTCGTCGATCTGTCTGCGGAGCTTTCTGTCGGTTGCTCCCATCTTGCCTCTGCGTTCATCTTCGAGTCTGTCTTGGATGATTCGTGCGAGGTGATGGAAGAGTCGGAACACACCCATGCTCGCAGACCATTGACGGTTGCCGTAAGCATTGTTGTAGAGTTTTTCGGCAAATTCATTTCCGTGTTCCGCAGAGGATTTCAGATACTCCATAGCCTTGTCAAAGTCTTTTGGAATATCGTTTCCGAACAGATACATTTTTCCGAGCTGAAATTCTGCGTAAGGGTTACCTTGGTTCGCCGCCATTTCAAAGAAATGCACGGCTCTTTGCACATCCTTTAGCGATTCCTCGCTCATCAGAATTTTGCCTGCGAGATAGGCCGCATAATGATTTCCTTTGTTTGCGGCTCGTTCGAGATATTCAAGTGCTTTTTGTGCGTTTTTTTCTGTCAGTTCACCTTGATATAAAAGTTTTCCGTATAGATATTCCGCTTGGGAAAAGCCTTTGTCGGCAGAGAACTTGAGAAGTTCCGTTGCTCTTGGAATATCTTCTTGGAGGTTTTCTCCCGATAGGTATTCTTTTGCCAGCGTATACGCCGCATACTTGTTACCTTGCTCGGCAGAGCGATTTAGTAATCGCTCCGCTTCGTCGACATCCTGTTCGATGTCCTCACTGTTAAGGTAGAGCTTCCCAAGCAAATATTCAGCGTATTGGTTGTCCTCGTCGGCTGCTTCTTCCAACCAACGGATAGCGTAGTCCACATCCTTTGGGAAGGGTTCTTCCGATAAAAACAACTTTCCGAGCTGATATTTTGCAACGCTACAACCGAGCTTTGCGGATTGGATGAGAAGCTGCAGGGCTTTTTGCGGATCGTAATCATCGCTTTCCGAATCGAGGTGTGCTTTCGCCGACTTGTATAGTTCCCATTTGTTTTTCGGGCGTTCGGTTTCATCAGCTTCGACTTCCTCGTCATCGGGTTCTTCGTCGGGCGTTTCATCAAAGGTCGGCTCTTGAAGAATATCTCGGTTCTGCATGATGTTCAACACCTCTTTAACTACTGCATTTCGTATCGTTTTGAATTCTTCGTTTTGCGATAGAGGAACGCGCGGAGCTTTTTTGTCGGTATAGATATCGAATATTTCATCTCGCTTCTCATACCAAAGCTCATACAGCTCTTTGATCCTTTCATCGGCGGAGAGTTCCACCACGATAGCATCCACAAGGTTTTTGACCTGTGCCGAAAGATATCCGTAGACCATTTTGCCTTTGTGCTTTCCAAGTTCCTCGGATAACTTTATGAGCATGGTTTCTACGATTGGGTTCTCGTATATGCCATCATTGATTTTGGATACGATTTCAGCGAGCTTTTCAGCTCCTGTACTGCGTAGCTCGTCACGCACCTTCGTCTGCTCGGTGTATATCGTGTAGAGGTCGTTCTTGAATATTTCATGAGCGTAATTCGCTTTCATTTTTTCAAGACCTTCTTCGGTGAGATACGGTTCTTTGCCAACCGAATAGCAGATGAGATGAACGTGGGGGTGATGACTTTCATTGTGAAAGGCTGCATACCATCTCAAATCCTCTATAGCGATTCCCATGCTGTCTGCGAGGTTGGATGCCTGACTTCGAAGTAATGTTCGCCACGCATTTGCGTTATCGTATCCGAGTCGCTCGGCATCCTCTCTTGTGAGTGAGAGGATCGGTCGCCACACGATTCCTTGATGCTCGGATACCTCTCTTGCAACATCATAGATGTTGATGGGCTCGTCCTCTTGAGAAAATAAACCGTGAGTGCCTTGCTTTTCAACTCGTGGACGGAGTCCGATATACTGCACGTAGTTTTCCATCTCGCTGATTGCTTCCTTGTTATCGGAACAAATTTTATCGATGATCTGTGAGGCAGTATATCGGTTTGGCGTTTGACAGTAATCCTGATACGCTTGGCTTTGCAGAGAGGATGGGAAGGATGCGGTGAGCTTGGTGATCGCTCGCTCTTGTTCTCTCGTTGGGTTTTCGAGTTTCCAAGACTCATCACATTTTTCCACACCCTCACGAGTTGCGATATATTTTAAATCGTTTTCTCTGTGAGATTTACTTTTCGCGCCGGGCTTGTAGTAACGCCATTTCAAAATAAATCTTGCCATGCTTATTTATTTTCCTCGTCCTCGACAGCTTCTGCAAGAGTGATGACACCTTGGATTCGTTTCACATCTCTAACGCAATCTGCTCTGATTCGTGGGAGGTTCAGATCTCCCGTATCAACCGTCGCGGCTGTTACTCGATTGAGAACGGAAAGCTCTACCGACATTTTAAACATCAAACTTGCCATGCGAGATTCAAATCCATCGAGTGAACCTTTTATCGTAGATAACATAACCTTTGGCACATAATCACGATAGTTTTCTGCAGAAAGATAACCGCAGTAAAACCTTACAGCTCTTTCGATAAATTCTGATTTGCTTTTGCAACCATCTTGCTTAAACAAATCATCCACACGTTTTAGTACTGCCGGCTCAATATAGAGGGTATACTTTATTTTTTCGCTAAATTTGATCATTTCTCCTCCTTTTGGTGTTTTCGTGTTTGAATCGTTCTTACGATGGCGTATAAAGTCCTTGCTACACTTGGATTTTTAAGATTTCACGCCATTGTAGGTGATTTTAAAGCCGTTTTACGACGTCGTAGGGAAAGTGCCGAAATCTCCTTATTTTGCTCGGCATTGCCGTGCAAAGTGAGTGGGCGAACGGCGGTTACGACGTCGCCCTTATTCCTGCAAAAAAATCGGGCGAGGCATACCTGCCCGATTTCTTCGTTTCACCAACCTTCATCGTTGTTTTTATCTTTGCAAATATTCCCAAACTCCGTTCGTTGTGGGTGATTCGGGTTCTTGCTTGGGTTCGCCCCTCAAATCGCAACACGGGGCGTTTTTGGCGGTCTACGGAGGTCATTCGCTCGGCTTCTCCACGGGGGATATCACCTTGCCGTCAAGCTTCTCGAAGCAGCACTCGGTATAGGAGAGACCGTTCTCCGACACGATACGGTCGAGGACGGAGAGCATATCTCCTTCCTTGAGCTTGACCGTATCGGTCGGATTCTCGTAGCAGATCCACTCGCCAGAGTCGGGCGTGTACTTCACGAATACATCGTAGCAGAGCTTCAGCTTCTCCTTGGATTTAAAAAGAGTCGCTTCGATCTTCACACATCCGACGGTGAGCGATGCCACGACCATTTCCGAAAAATTCTTCGGAGGGTTTCTCTGTAAGAGAAAAACATCACGGTCGGACATCGGACGGCAGAAGAAATATTTATCGCCGAGTTGCTTTTTGAGTTCCTTGATTCGCTTCATCGTGAGCATCACCAATGCATACCGTCAGAGAAATAGAAGGGATCGTTCTCGTCTATTTCCTCGTCGGGTTCGTCGACGATATCATCTTCCTCATCGTATTCCTCGTCAGGTTCTTCGTCCTCGATGGGTTCTTCATCATCGTCCATGTCGTCGGGAGGAGGCGGTTCGGAAAACCGCATCCGCATTTGAAGGGACGGCGAGCCGACGGCAGAAGAATAAAATCTCTGTGCGCTGTCGCCGAGAGCCTTGCTCAACACACTTGTATCGAGCTTGCAATCACGATAGCCCTGATGCACCGTTCTGTAGTAGTGAGTGGACGGCATTCCGAAGTCTTGGCGAAGGTTCATGATATAAACCATTGCGTTGACCTCTCGTCCGTCTGTCAGCTCTACGGGAACATCTTTCTTGAAGTAATGGGAGGGATATCCCTCGTATCGGTCGAGGAAGTATTCGTCTGCTCTTTGGATTTCCCAAACCGCCACGGGAACTTCAGAGCCGGGCTTCTTCGCAATCGTTGCGAAAGCACTTTGCGGTTGACCTTTGAACTGTAGCTCGTAGTCCTTTATGACTCCTGTTGCGTAGAGTCTTGCCGTAGGACATCGGTGAGCCATTTGCTGAACATTGAGGTTGCTTCCGTAAGCAACGTAGAGTCTTGGTTCTTTCTTTTTCACTTTTTTACTCCTTACATTGAAATTCTAAATGCAGGTTCTTCGTCCTGATCGGTGTCCTCGTCTTGAACATCCTCGTCCGGTTCTTCGGCGGTCGGTGCTTCAAGCTCTGCCAATCTTCTCGCCGCAAAGCGTTCCTTTTGTGCTTCGGCTTGTGCCGGATCACGCCATGCGATGTTTCCTTCGAGCTTTTCAAGAAGGAAACCACGGGCGGTCTTGAACTCGTCGCCAATCATTCCGAGGCGAAGAAGCCACGTGCGGAAGGTATATTTTTCGTTCGGGCTTTGTGTTCTTGCACGGGATGCGCCTTTCTGATGGAGTGCCTGATTGCTGATAGCGAGGCACAGTTGGATATAGGTTTTGACCTTGCCTGCATGAAGGGTGGAATTGAACAACCGAAACTCAATCGTGCCTTTTGAAAACACACTATGAAGGTTCAGCCCATGGTATCGGGTGTCATCGTAGTGATGCCATCTGCCACCTCTGCCGTTGTACCAGATACTTTCAAGCTCGTCCATTGACTTCGGTCGCTTGTGGTTCATTTCATCAAGGAAGCGTGTATCGGCTTTCTTGCAGTAGTGTTCTCGGTGTACCTGAACATCAAGTGCCTTGTATAACAGATCTTCCTTGGATGCCATGATG
>JBGVRT010000016.1:0-1674 GCA_045128735.1 Eubacteriales bacterium
TTGCCAAGCACTACGCTGAGCGTGGCGTGATACTGGATGCCGACGAGGTGTTCGTATCGAGTGGAGCAAGTGATGAGCTGGGAGATATTCTCGATCTCTTTGACAGAAGCAGCTCGGCACTCGTCATTGAACCCGCATATCCCGCCTACGTAGATGCCAATGTGATTGCGGGTAGAGAGATCGTTCATCTTGCATCAGGAAAGGAAGATGGATTTTTACCCGAGCCGAGAGAGGATTTTAAGGCTGATATTCTCTATATTTGTTCTCCCAACAATCCTACGGGGGCAGTGTTTAGCAGAAATCAGCTTCAGGCTTGGGTGGACTTTGCCAACGAAAACGGCGCGATTATTCTGTTTGATGCTGCGTATGAGGCATTTATCGAGGATGAAACGCTCCCACACAGTATTTTCGAGCTTGACGGAGCAGAAACATGTGCCATAGAAATCTGCTCACTTTCCAAGACCGCAGGCTTTACCGGAACCCGTCTCGGCTATACCGTGATTCCGAAAGCATTGAATCGTTGCGGCATGAACTTCAACGCCATGTGGGTGCGCAACAGAACCACCAAGACAAACGGCGTGTCCTACATCATTCAAAAGGGTGGCGCTGCTGTATTTACGCCCGAAGGTCAGGCGCAGATCAAGGCGAACATTCAAATCTATAAGAACAATGCCAAGGTCTTGATGGAAGCCCTTGATCAGCTCGGCATTTGGTACACGGGCGGTAAGAACGCACCGTACATTTGGTTGAAGTGCCCGAACGGTATGGGAAGTTGGGAGTTTTTCGATTATCTTTTGAACGAGATACAGGTCGTGGGTACGCCGGGAGAAGGCTTTGGTGCTTGCGGAGAAGGATATTTCCGTTTTTCCACCTTTGGCAGTCCCGAGGATACAAAAGAAGCAGCCCGTCGTCTTTGCGAGCTGCTTGGAGAGAAGTGATATTATGAGAGATTATAAGTTCGAATTTGAAAAAAGAGTTGAATTTATAAAATCGGTTCTTGCGGAAAGCGGAGCAAAGGGTATCGTCTATGGCAATAGCGGCGGTAAGGACTCCGCACTTGTCGGCATCCTTTGCAAAGCCGCTTGTGGCAATACGATCGGGATCATTATGCCTTGTACGTCAAAGCGTAACTATGATGAGGATACCGTAGATGCAATGGCGGTAGCAGAGCAGTACGGTATTGAAACGAGAACGGTAGATCTGACGCCCGTAAAGGAAGCGGAGCTGAAAGCATTGGAGGGAGTAACAACCCCAAACATTGCCGCGCTTGCGAATATGGCTCCCCGGCTCCGTATGCTGACACTCTATGCTATCGCCGCAAGCGAAGGCAGACTTGTGGCAGGTACGGGCAACCGTAGCGAAGCATACGTTGGATACTTTACCAAGTGGGGGGATGGGGCGCACGACTTCAATCCGATCGCTGATCTGACCGTAACCGAGATCTATGAATTTCTCCGCTACCTGAATGCTCCAAAACATATCATAGAAAAGGTTCCGTCAGCGGCACTTTTTGACGGTCAGACCGACGAGGGCGAAATGGGTGTGACTTACGCCGAGCTTGATGCGTTTCTTTGCGGTAAAGAAATCCCAAGTGAAAAAAGAAAAATTATTGATAATCTTCATAATCAAAGCGAGCATAAAAGAAAGAAAATAGCAGTTTACGGCAAATAAGAT
>JBGVRT010000017.1:0-72373 GCA_045128735.1 Eubacteriales bacterium
TGTCGTATTGCGCCCTGCTATGTTCGCACAAGCCTTGGTGCGTAAGGGGCGAAGCCTCTTGCCAGCACCGGCAGGTGCTTACGCCTTGAAGTATCTGTTAAGAAGTCCCTCAAGAGCCTTGCCGTGACGAGCTTCGTCGCGTGCCATTTCATGTACTGTATCGTGGATTGCGTCGAGTCCGTTCTTCTTTGCGCATGCGGCAAGGTCGAACTTACCTGCTGTTGCGCCGTACTCGCAGTCAACTCTCCAAGAAAGGTTATCTCTGGTTGTAGCCTTCATATTAGGCTCGAGTGTACCGCCGAGGAGCTCAGCGAACTTTGCTGCGTGCTCTGCTTCCTCATAAGCTGCCTTCTCCCAATAGAGACCGATTTCGGGATAGCCCTCTCTGTGAGCGATGCGTGCCATGCAGAGGTACATACCAACCTCGGAGCACTCGCCGTGGAAGTTAGCCATAAGCTGCTCAAGGATATAAGCCTTATCCTCTTCCGAGATATCGGGGTTATTCTTTACTGTCTTTTCATAGATACCGAACTCGTGCTCTGCTGCAAGCTTTGTGTTCTCCATTACCTTGAACTTTGTTCCGGAAACCTTACATACAGGGCAAGCAAATCCCTCGGGAATTTCACCCTCATGAACATAACCGCATACGGGGCAAACGTACTTTTTCATAATCAATCCTCCTGAATTTATGATTATTTTTAATATTTTTTATATTACGGACGCTATGGTGATATTCTCGAGTCTTTTTACGATATCTCCGTTTATAGCGTCGAATATTAAATGTATTTTGCAGGCGCTTTTATTTTCGCCCTGCTTTGAGCATATGTGCTCGCTTGACAGGCACTTGGAAATTGCTATTTCGCCGTCGATAAGCTCAATAACGTCCTTAAGGGTTATTTCCTCGGGGACTCTTGCAAGCTTATAGCCGCCGTTAGCTCCTTTTTGCGAGCAAACTATCTCTCCCAAGACGAGCTTTCGGAGTATCTTAAGCGCGAACCTTTGAGTGATTCCCGCACTGTCGGCAATAGTATTTGCATCGGCAAGTCCTTCACACGATGCAAGCATTGCGACTATTCTCAAGGCATAATCTGCCTCTTGAGTTATCCTCATTTTCTCGCCTCCTCAATTGTATACCTTTTTGGTACACTTTGATTATACACTATAAAAAAGCGTTTGTCAATAGTTTTTTGAAAAAATTATTTTATATTTTTTATTCCATCTGCGTAAAATTCGGCAAAAAGCTCCTTTGCCTCCCTCAAGCGCCTGTAAACGGTACGCTCGTCCATATATTTTTCGGTAGCAAAACGGCGCACGCGCCAGGCAATTTCGTTCTTTTTAAGAGGTCTGTTTGCGTATCTGAAATAGACCGCACGCACAGCCTCCGCTGTTTCGGCACGGTGGCTATACTCAAGTGCCTGAAGTGTCTGATAGACCGCCACAAGCTCAGCCGCTTGTTTTTTACCCACGGTTGCGCCAAGTGCGATATTACATATATCGAATATATCGAGCCCGCTTTTATCGTATCCGTAGCGTGCGTATTTGCGGAACGCCGACACGGGATTTGGATTTTCCTTATTCATATTACTCCTCTTTTGTAATTCTTTACAAAAAAATTATAGAACAATTGTTCAGATTTGTCAAGTATTTTGAAGAAAAATATTGACAAAATAGGGATTTATCGGTATAATAAGATTGTAGAGTTTTTTATGAAAGGAGATCGTTATGAAAACAACTACAACAAACATCAAGCTTGCTACAATTTCCGACGTTCGTGATTTTGTAAACGCCGTTGCGGCGTTTGAGGACGAAATCGACCTTCAGTCGGGTCGTTACGTCGTTGACGGAAAATCAATTATGGGTATTTTCAGCCTTGACCTTCTCTCCCCCATCAAGCTTACGGTCTACTCCGACAAGCCCGAGGAGCTTTTGGGGAAGATCGGGAAATTCATTGTTGAATAATCAGACAATACGATAAACGACCTTACGTTCGCTCTGCTTTTCGCGCTCTATGACACCAAGCTGTAGGAGAGCGCGAAGCCCGGCGGACACTCCTTTTTTTCGGAGTCCCGTGGCCTTTTCAAAGTCCTTCTGACGGAACTCACGAGGCAGGTCGCAGGGCAAAAAGAATTCTGCCGCCGCTTCCCTGCTGTCAATAGTCACCACGTCGAAAAGCTCCTTAGGGATGCGGTCGATTTTGGTGGCTTTTTTCTTTTTGTCCTCGCCAAGCCCATCGAGCAACTTATACTCGTCAACTTCAAGCATTACCGCTTTAAGCGCAATTCTGTCAAAGTCAATAATCTGCGCGATCCACATCAGCTCGCGAAGCATTTTATTTTTAGGGTGCGATACACCAAAGCGCTTGGGATCGCTCATATCGCCGCTTTCGGAGTCCACCCAGGTAAGCTGCTTTTTGATCACTATGGGGCAAATTATATTTATCTTTTTGTCGGTGTCCTCTATGTACGAGGGTATTTTCTTTTTCAGCGGGTAAAAACCGCCTGTCTGTATCTCGAATATTTCGTTTTCTGTGGCGGCATCGGCAACAAAGCCGCCCTGTTTTACCTCGTGCAGGCTCTCGTCGCCGCAAAAGTATTTTTTCAGCACAAGGTGTAATATTTTTTCTTTATAGGTTCCGATTCCGCTTCGCTCGTGCACCTTGTTTACAGTTTCACGGCAAATTTCGGAAAATCTGTTTTTTTCTGCCTCGCTTATCATATTATCTCCTTTTTCCAAGCGTATGAAAAAGTCACATTTCACATATATTATAACATATCCGACCTCGATTGCGCAAGATAAAAAATTGGATTTGCAAATTAAAATTGTTACACATTAAAATATTTATCCCTGCAAACATTAATAAGGCGCAAGCAAAAGGCAGTCTGCATCGCAAGACTGCCAAATAAAACAAGGAAGATCGGCAATGAAATTATTTACAAACAAAATTCTCAAACGTATCTCGGTGCTTACGCTGTCACTTCTTATACTGCTTGTCGGTATCCTCGGAGTTTACGACTACGTAATACCCGACAGGGTTTCTTATTTTGAGGGCGGAGAGCTTCCCGTATTTATGTACGCGGAGGCATCGTCCTTAAAATTTGAGGACAGCGACGCGACAGCCTGCGCCGAATACAAGCTTTTTGACCTTCTGCCGCTTAAGACCGTAGAGCTGAGCGCCTACAAGGAGATAAAGCTTATACCGGGAGGTATGCCCTTTGGTGTAAAATTCTTCACCGACGGTATTCTTGTGGCGGGATTTTGCGATGTGGAAACAGTGGGCGGCAAAGACAATCCCGCAAAGAACGCGGGGCTTAAGACGGGAGACCTTATAACTCATATAAACGGCAAAACCGCGTCGGGAACTGCCGACCTGAGCAATGTCGTTGAAGCCTGCAACGGAGCTGAAATAACGCTTACCTATCTGCGTGGCGAGGAGTCTCACAGTCTCTGTCTGACACCGCAAAAGAGCAAAAGCGACGGAAAGTACAAAACCGGACTTATGATACGCGACAGCGGCGCGGGAATCGGAACGGTAAGCTTTATCGTACCCGACAGCGGGCTTTTTGCAGGACTTGGGCACGGCATATGCGACACCGAAAACGGCTCACTTATCCCCATTCGCCGCGGTGCGGTTATTGACGTGACCATAAGCGGTATTGAAAAGGGACAAAGCGGTGCGCCGGGTGAGATAAAGGGCTTTTTCAACCGCGAAAAGCTTGGTTCAATGATAAAAAACACCGATTGCGGAGTTTTCGGAGTGTTCACCTCACTGCCGCAAAACCCCCTCTCCCCCGCCCTGCCTATCGGACTTAAGGGTGAGCTTAGGGAGGGCGAAGCCACAATATTCTGTACTCTCGACGACACGGGAATGCACGCCTACACCGTGAACATTTCGGGCATCAACAGGAACGCCGACGGCGGAAAATGCTTCAGCGTAAAGGTTACAGACCCTGCCCTGCTTGAAAAAACGGGAGGCATTATTCAGGGAATGAGCGGCTCACCCATTATCCAGAACGGCAAGCTCGTCGGTGCTGTGACCCACGTGCTTGTAAACGACCCGACCAAGGGCTACGGCATATTTATTGAAAATATGCTGAGCCAAATAGGAGATTTGGCATCGTAATCAAAAAGGCAATATCATTCCAAAGCGGTTTGATATTGCCTTTTCTTATGTATTTACATATTTTCCGGGCGAAACTCCTACACGTTTGAAAAACTCCCGCGAAAAATGACATGGCTCGGCATATCCGCAAAGAGCAGACACCTCTGTAACCGAAAAATCACCAAAAGACAGCAATGTTTTTGCGTACTCGATCCGCTTTTGTATGATGTATTCCTTTGGAGAAACGCCAAAGGTGTTCAAAAACAACCGTCTGAAATACACCTCGCTGACACCACAAAGAGCCGCAAGACGGGGAATGCTGATTCCTTTTTCCGCAAAAGACCGCTCGATCTCCTGTATAGCGGGTGCAAGCAATGAACGATGCTCACCCGACGCATATTGTTTGCTTACTTCCTTTTGCATTTGGTAGATAGCATCGTAGAGCGTGTGCATTGCGAGAATATTTGCGTAATCGCTCTTGCTTCTCCATGCATCACACGCTGCCTTGAAATTGTGAAAAAGCGCTTCTGTGTTTCTAAAGGAAACAGAAAAAGGCTTATCACAAAATTCCGAGTCAAAATTGATTGCATAACAACCGCCTATTTGATGCGTCTCTACGTGATAAGACGAGCCCTTTGGCAAATAGAAAAGGGTATTCCCCTCGGTTCTCAAGACATATCCGTCATCAAACACGTAATCTCTTACGACCTTCGTATCGTTCAGGACAAGTCCGTGAAACGGTCGGTTCTTGTGGATGTGCTTACCTGTATTGGGGGCAACGTACACCGCGGCACCGATTTCCGTAATGATTACTTTTTCCCAACACTTATTCATTTCTATCACCTCAGATATATTATATAATATTGTTTCGATTTCGTCAAGTGTTTTGCTTTTTACATTTACAAAAATAAACAAAAATGATATAATCTACTCACGATTACGATGAATTGCGGAGGAAGTTTCAATATGAAGCTTATACCCAAACAGGATTATGATTATCTGATCAACAAATATCACGATACAAAAAAACCGTTTGACCCTTACAAAAGACGGGCTTACCACGGATACGATTACGACAAAAGCACAGGACTTTCCGACGAAGAGATCTTTGAAGGATTGTCGGTGCTTGAAAAGGAATTCAAAGAGCTTCCACATTCCGTCGCAAAAGCCAAGGCAATCGAATATGTTTTGAAAAACACAAGAATCGATGTAAATGAGCATGATTATTTTATAGGTATCTATACTTGGAATCAAGCAATTAAAGCTACAACACTCTCAAAGTGGAAAGAGCAAGTATTTACACAAAGACTGTCAGAAATTGACGAAACCATGAAGGCGCTTAATCGCTCGGGGGCTGTCTCAATATGGCCCGATTTTGATCACGTCGTTCCCGACTGGGAATCTATTATGAATTTAGGCTTTGTTGGAATACGCCAACGTGCAAGAGAATACCGCGCCATGCAGGAATCGAAGCAACCACTCTCATCTGAGGAGCAATCCTTTTTTGACGGAATCGAGATAGAATACACAGCCATTATAGATTTCATTGACCGCTTGTACCGCTATGCCGCAAAGAAAAATCATTCCAAGGCGGCACGGCAAACTAATTGCTTACTTCATTTGAGAGATGGTGCACCAACAGATATTTATGAGGCGATGCAGCTGATCTTTATATTCTTTATGGTATCCGAGTCGGTCGATTTATATCAGGTCAGATCTCTCGGCAACGGGCTTGATTATACTCTTTATCCTTTTTATAAAAACGATCTCTTAACACAAAAATACACTCGTGATGAGATCAAGGAATTTTTAGCGTATTTCCTTATGCAGTGGTCTTCCATAGGAAATTACTGGGGTCAGCCCTTCTATCTTGGAGGAACGGCAGAGGACGGAGCTTCTTTAATAAACCCACTATCGCATGATATTATCGACGTATACCGTGATTTAGGAATTTACAATCCAAAAATTCAAATCAAGTATAACAAAAATACGCCTCTTGATTTTACAAACAAGGTGTTGGATATGATACGCTCGGGGCAAAGCAGCTTCGTCTTTTGCTGTGAGCCCGGCATGTGGCAGGCAGTGATGAGCTATGGTGCAAGCTTTGATGAAGCTCGGACCATGGATATCCGAGGTTGCTATGAGACCGGAGTTCGCGCAAATGAAGTCAGCACGGCAACAGGATACGTAAATCCGCTGAAAGCCGTTGTTTTGACTCTGCATAACGGATTTGACCCGCTGACCAAAAAGCAGATCGGCGTTTACACGGGAGACGTTTCTGAATTTGTAAATTTTGGGGATTTTTATAAGGCATTCCTTTCACAATACGGACATTTGATTGAGGAAACAATACGCTGTGCCAATGCATATGATCCCTATATGGCTTATATAAATCCGTCATCCATGTATTCGGCGACCATTAAAACCTCTTTGGAAAATGCTCGCGACGGATATGGCGGAGGAGTGAAATTCAATAATAGTGCAGTGCTCAACTGTGGACTTGGTACAGCGGTGGATGCCATTATGGCAATATATGAAATTGTTTATGAAAAGAACATTATCTCTCTTGAGGAATTCAAAACAATTCTGGATCAAAACTGGGAGGGACACGATATACTTCGCCTCAATGCATTGAAATCAAAAAGAAAATACGGAACAAACGATGCCATTACCGATGCTTATGCCGCAGAAATATCAAAATTTTTCTGTGACAGAGTAAACGGCAGAAAAAATGGACGCGGTGGCGTTTATAAGGCGACTTTGCATTCAGCCATGCAGTTTGTGTGGCATGGAGAAAAAACCGAAGCAACTCCTGACGGGCGTAGGATGGGAGATGAGATATCAAAGAATGCCTCCCCCACTCCCGGCATGGACAGAAACGGCGTAACGTCATTGATTCATTCCGCCTTGAAGCTGAAGCCTTCGTCTTATCCCGAAAGCTTTTGCCTTGATTTGATGCTTCATCCTTCAGCAACCGAAGGAGACGAAGGACTTACGGCGATGAGATCTCTTTTGGATGTATATACAGAAAATGGCGGTATGAGCCTACAGTTTAACGTTTTGAACGCGAAAATCCTGAGAGAGGCACAAAAGGCTCCCGAAAAATATAAAAACCTACAAATACGTGTGTGCGGCTGGAACGTTCTCTGGAACAACCTCAGCCGCTCTGAACAGGATGCCTATATTTTAAGAGCGGAGAGTATACAGTAATGAAAGCAACCATATTTGAGATCAAACGCTTTGCCGTTCACGATGGAGACGGTATCAGAACAACGGTGTTTTTTAAGGGGTGTCCTCTAAGATGCGTATGGTGCCACAATCCCGAGGGGCTGACCGTTGATTCGCAGACCGCCCATTATCCTCACAAGTGCATCGGTTGCGGAGAGTGCAAAAGGGAGTGCTTTACCCCTGAGGACTGCCTCGGTGAAGCAACGATTCTTTACGGCAAAGAAATAACAGTCGAGGAGCTTCTTCCGCTTCTTCTTGAGGATCGGGATTTCTATGAAACCTCCGGAGGCGGTGTCACACTTTCCGGCGGTGAATGCCTGATGCAAGCCGATTTCTGCGCAGAGCTTTTAAGGCAACTGAAAGAAAACGGTATTAACACTGCCGTAGACACCTGCGGATTTGTATCTAAAAAGAATTTAGACAAAGTCATTCCGTACACCGATCTATTTCTTTATGATGTTAAGGCATACGACGAGGATATACATATCAAATGCACGGGAGTATCGAACAAAATCATACTTGAAAACCTTGCATATCTCGTCTTGTTCGGCAAAAAGATTGAAATCCGTATTCCCTACGTTCCGGATTATAATGATGATCAAATCGAAAAGATTGCCCGTTTTCTCGCACCGCTTCAAAACGTCACCAAAATACGTGTCTTGCCATACCATAATTACGCCGGTTCAAAGTATGCGGCTTTGAATCTTCAACACACACTTCCTGATAGAGTACCAACCGACGAAGAAATACAAAAAGCTGCGAAAATCATAAAAGACATCACAAATTTTGTTGTCCTTTCTTGACACTAATGGATTTGACATCGTAATCAAAAAGGCAATATATATGGGCTGTCCTCGTTTGAGCACAGCCCTTGGTTTAATATTCAATAAGCAGGACGCTGTTGTTATTAAGTGTTTTTACCTCGGGTGACCAGGAAAGAAGTCTTTGGTCGTCAATAACGTGATAGCGGGCATTTGAGAGATCTATGCCCTCAAAAATAAGCTCTTGCGGCTTACCGCTGATATTAGAGACAACTACAGCGTTTCTCTCACCGTTCGTTGCAGACACAGCGTAAAGCCCCTTTTCGCCACACTCAAGGGCGGTCTGTTCTCCAAGCTTATAAAGCTCATTAAACGCCACAAGCGCGTAATATGCCTGCGTGGGGGTTAAGGTCATAGGGTGAAAAAGTCCTGCGTAAACAGAGCCCTGAAGCCGCGCGTCGTAAAACATACACATATCAACGTCGGTATTCTGCATACCGAGCATCATTGCCGCCACGTTTGCTCCGTGACTGCCTGTGCATCGGGTATCGGGGGCGGGATTCCACTCGTTGAGGTGTATCTCGATATCTCCGTATCCGCTTTCCTTAAGCCTATCACTTATCCACTCGGCGCGCTGAATCATTTTTTGAGGTAATTGATAGCCGTGCCACGAAAAAAAGTCGATAGGCGGCTTTTTCGCTTTCAGATACTCGATAAATTTGTAAAAGAAATTGAGCCAATCCACCTGCAAGGGATACTGTTCCCTTTCGGCATTATTAAAGAAAGCTGCTTGAATACCGCAGGCGGCATATCCGCCTATTTTTATACTCGGGAATCTCGACTTAAGGTGGCGTGAGGTTATATCGTAAAGCTCAAAATACTGCTCCGCGCTTGCGTGCCACATCTGAGGATAGCCGCGGATTTCAGTATCTCCGTCGGGCTCGTTCCATATCTCCCAATATTTGATATCATAGAAAAAGCCGTCAGCCCAGCCCTCGTTGTAATGGGCGACAATATGCTCACAAATGCGCGCCCATTTGTGGAAATCCTTGGGCGGCTTAGTATTATAAGCTTTGATTGCGGCTTGATTTTCTATGGTTATGCCGAGTCGGTAATACGGCTCGACACCTGCCTCCTTAAGGGCGGCTATAAGTGCATCGGTAAATGTAAAATCATAGCTTGCTGGATCGTTTTCGTCCGCATCAAAATTGCGGAAAATATTGGGAATGTCCACAAATCGGTTTGAGCCGTAGGGACCGCCAACATCGTGAAGTCTTGACACGGGAACACCTGCCTCGTTAAGGTAGTGAAAATGATGAAAAAAATTCTTACCGAGTCCGCCTATGGGAGCCTGCCCCACCGCGTGCATCGGCTTTATTTTTTCGACAGTTTTTGAATTATCTATTTTAATAACTGCCATAATCCCCCTCCAAAGTATTTTCTAAAAATATTTTAACACATAAAAAAAGTTTTGTCAAGTCATACGTAAGTGTTGCAAAAAGTTTGTGTTTGGAAGTGGTAGAACGGGGCGCTTTTTGGTAAAAAAGCTCCGCAAAAAACTTTTCGTGCAGGTTCTTCGTTAGATTTGAGCGACTCGCAGATACATTATTGTTTGGCGCACTACGTTCGCACAAACCGTTGTAGGTACCGGCGTCCCTACAAGGTTGGGTGCTCCGCAGATACACACCTTCAAACACCAATTTGTCGCAAAAAACAATATTGATACACCGTATGGGCGGGCATTGCCCGTCCGTAAGTATAGGTTTAAGCCGAATATTCGGACGACGCGCATCGTTGATGCGTATGGTCGCCCCTACAAGGTTTGAGCGCAATCTCAAAACACACTTCCAAACACCAATTTACGGCACAACAGAAAGACCGCGGCTGAAAGCCGAGGTCTTTTGAACTGCGTTAAATTATATTAGTATCAATTATACTGCGTGATGTTGAACCGTTTGCTCACGCCCACGGGGGCTTATTTTGCAAAGGTTGCGATCTCCTCTGCCGCCATAGCGATAAACTCGTCCACAGTCATTACAGTGCTTTCGCCCGTCTTGCGCGAACGAACGGCAACCTTGCCCTCGCTCATTTCCTTTTCGCCGATTACGAGCATATAAGGCACCTTCTGAAGTTGTGCTTCGCGAATCTTATAGCCTATCTTCTCATTTCTCTCATCAAGCTCGGTTCTCATATTGAGAGCCTCAAGCTTTCTCTGAAGCTGCTCTGCGTATTCGTGCTGGTCTACGCCGATGGGAAGAATCTTTATCTGTGTGGGAGCTATCCACATAGGAAGTGCGCCTGCATACTTCTCAAGCATAAGCGCGAGAGTTCTTTCATAGCAACCGAGAGAGGTTCTGTGAATGATGTAAGGAGTTACTCTCTTGTCGTTGCTGTCGGTATACTCCATACCGAACTTCTTTGCGAGAAGCATATCTATCTGAATTGTGATAAGCGTATCTTCCTTACCGTGAACGTTCTTTATCTGAATGTCAAGCTTAGGTCCGTAGAACGCAGCCTCGTCGATACCGATAGAATAGTTATCCTTACCGAGAAGCTTGTCAAGCAGATTACCCATAACGCTCTGCGCCTCATCCCACTGCTCGGGTGTTCCCTCGTACTTATCTGTACGCGCGGGATCCCACTGCGAGAAGCGGAAGGAGCAGTCCTCCCTAAGTCCTACCGCATCAAGCATAAAGAGTGCCAACTCGAGACAACCCTTGAACTCCTCCTCAAGCTGCTCGGGCGCAAGTACAAGGTGACCCTCGGAGATGGTAAACTGTCTTACGCGGATAAGTCCGTGCATTTCGCCGCTATCCTCGTTTCTGAAAAGCGTAGAGGTCTCGCCAAGTCTCATGGGAAGATCTCTGTAGGAACGCTTTTTGTTAAGGAACACCTGATACTGGAAGGGGCATGTCATAGGACGGAGAGCAAAGCATTCCTTTGTCTCGTCGTGGGGGTCGCCGAGAATGAACATACCGTCAAGGTAGTGATCCCAGTGTCCCGAAATCTTATAAAGCTCACGCTTTGCCATAAGGGGAGTTTTTGTAAGAAGGTAGCCGCGGCGGCGCTCCTCGTCCTCAACAAAGCGCTGAAGAAGCTGAATGGTGCGTGCGCCCTTGGGAAGCATAATTGGGAGACCCTGACCTACAACGTCAACCGTAGTGAAGTACTCAAGGTCACGTCCTATCTTGTTATGGTCGCGCTTTTTTGCCTCCTCAACAGCGGCAAGATAAGCGTTCATTTCGTCCTTTGCGGGGAATGCAACGCCGTAAATTCTCTGAAGCATCTTATTGTTCTGGTCGCCCTTCCAATAAGCACCTGTGCACTGTGTAAGCTTGAACGCCTTTACAGCACCCGTGGAGTGAAGGTGAGGACCTGCGCAAAGGTCGGTAAATTCGCCCTGCTTATAGAAGCTGATTACCGCATCCTCGGGAAGCTCCTCAATAAGCTGAACCTTATAGGGCTCGTCCTTCTCACGCATAAGCTTGACAGCCTCCTCACGGGGAAGCTCGAAACGCTCGATAAGAAGATTCTCTTTAACGATCTTCTTCATCTCGTCCTCGATCTTTGCAAGAAGCTCGGGAGAGAAAGCAACCTCGCTGTCGATATCATAGTAAAATCCGTTTTCGATAGCGGGACCTATAGTGAGCTTTGCCGCAGGGTAAAGACGCTTTACCGCCTGAGCAAGGACGTGAGAAGCGGTATGACGGAACACGTGCTTTCCGCCTTCGTCCGCAAATGTAAGAAGCTTTACGTCGGCATCGGCATTAAGCTCCTTGGAGAGTGCGCATATCTCACCGCCAATTTCGCAGGCAAGTGTTGCGCGGCTTACAAGCTCGCCTGCGCGAGCCGCTTCGTAAACTGTTATCGGTGCTTCGCACTCGACAATTTTTTCGCCAAAATTAACTTTTATCATTTCAAAACCTCCGTTTTAATTTTCAAAAAAATAACACACCCCGACAATTGTGTCGGGGTGTGGAAAAATCCGCACGGTTCCACCCGAGCTTTTAACTCATTAAGGTATGGAATTGTAAACATAAGGTGGTACAACTCCGAAGCTCTGCGAAGAACCTTTCACCAAACGGCCCTCTCTCTGTGCGCTTCCCTGTCGGGTGCGTATCCTTACGTAATGTATTTTACATCAACTTTTATTTTTTGTCAAGTCCCTTTTTCAAATAACCGTTCTTTTTTTGAGGTTATATTCCGAACGGGGATTGTATATCTCGCGCCAGGAAAGATCGCCTCTGTCAAGAGCCGTTATTATTACCTCTGCCGTAGCGATATTGGTCGCAACGGGGATATTGTAAAGGTCGCACATGCGCATAAGCTCATGCTCGGTATCGCTGTACTCGGTGTCGGGTCTTGTATCTCTGAAATTAAGAAGAACGTCTATCTCGTTATACGCAAGTCGCGAAATAATCTGCTCCTCACCGCCGTGTTCTCCCGTAAGCAGTCTTTCTATCTCAAGTCCGGTCGCTTCGGATATATACTTAGCGGTAATGCTTGTAGCGCACAGATTATGTTTACTGAGAATACCGCAGTAGGCGATACAAAATTGTGTCATAAGTTCTTTTTTAGTGTCGTTCGCAATTATTGCTATTTCCATATATGACCATTCCTTTCTCGGTTTTAATCTATACCGTAGCCACAAGTATAACCATGTGTTATGCAAATGTGATATTATATTATAACACACAAAGTACTGTTTTGTCAATATTTTTATGAATATTATAAGCCATTTTTTGCTAAATTAACAGTAATATTCAATATTTTTACATAATAATCCGCCAAAGATCCTTATTTATGAATTTTTATTGATAAAATATCCACTTTTTCTTTGGCTTTCGACAAGCTTTCTGCCGCCGAGACGCTCCGACTTCCTGTTTATCGAGCAAATATGAACCGCAACACTCTTTTCGCCAAGCGCCAACGATTCATCGGCAAGCGCGGCGATTTCCTTTTTATTCAAGCTCACGTCAGAGTTATAAAGCAGGCGAAAAATCTCAAATTCGCAGGCTGTAAGCTCAATTTTATAGCCAAGATATCTCACCTCGCCGCTTCTGCCGTCAACACGTACATAGGGATAGCGCGGCGCAAGGTCATTATTTAACTTTTCCAAAGCACTCTCTCATTTCAAACGGGGCTGTCACACAAGGATAACAGCCCCGGATTTTTAATGGTCACCTCTAAGAACTCAACGGCAGACGAATCGGCGGTGCTTTTTCTGTCATGCGTCACAAAAATTCTTCGCATAGGGTAAACTATACGCGCGAATTTTTGTTTAGACTGACGAAAAAATCCCTCGCCGCTCGCCTCGCGTGAGTTTTTAGAGGTGACCTAATATTTTCCGCCGTATGCGCCGCGGTATTTGTTATAATATCCGTAGCGCTTACCTTTTTTCTCCTGCTTGTTAAGCACCGCGCCGATAATATGCGCGCCACTCTTTTCAAGCTGATTTTTTACGTTTTTTGCAATCTCGCCCTTTATCTTGCCCTCGGGAATTACGAGTATCGCGCTGTCGCAAACACTTGCGACAACCGCCGCGTCAACCACCACTCCGAGAGGGGGAGTGTCAACTATGATGTAATCGTAAATCGCCTTTTGCTCGTCAACGAAGCTCTTGAGCGCGGATGAGCTGAGAAGCTCTGCGGGATTTGCGGGATACTGACCCGAGAAAATCATATCAAGACCGCTTATCTGCGTTGAGAACTTAACGTCGGCAAGCGTAGCCTGGCTGCTGAGATATTCGCTGAAGCCGACAACGCCTACTTCGTCGGAATAGGTTGTAAGCAAAACCGATTTTCTGAGATCGGAGTCAACTACAAGCACCTTTTTGCCTGCCTGTGCAAGCGTTACGCCAAGCCCCAACGAAATAGTGGACTTGCCGTCGTTTGGCAAACAGCTTGTTACAACTATAACCTTTACGTCGGGACCGCAGAACTGAACGTTTGCGCGGAGCGACTTAAACGCTTCACACGCACCCGAGAGTTCTTCTCTGTCTATTTTCAAGCTTATTTTTTTCATAATTCACTCTCCTGTTTACGCTCTGCGGGATTTTTTGTTCTTCTTGGGACTTGTATAAGGAATAACTCCGAGAACGCTCAAGCCAAGTATCTCCTCGATGTCCTCGGCAGTCTTGATCTTGTCGTCGTGTATCATTATAAGAATGAAGATTGCATAAATGATGATAGCCGCAACAAGGCCCGCGATAACCGCGAACTCAACTCCAACCGAGTTGGAGGGGTTCTTACTGAGAGTACCCTCGTCAATAACCTTTGCGGTAGCAAACTCTATGTACTCCTCGATCTGCGCCGCGCCTATACGGCAAAGCGAGTTTACAATATCACGCGAAAGCACGGCGTCACCGCTTGTAACCGTAACCTCAAGCACGTGAGAATCGGGGTAATTTGAAACAGATATCATACTTTTGAGCTTGGAATAGTTAATTCCCTTTGACTCAAGATCAAGCTCATCGATTATACGGTAGAGCACCGAGCGGCTTGTCATAAGCTGTTCGCAGTCGTTCACCGCGGTAATGGTAAGCGAGTAGTAGTACGCACTGGAGGACGCCGAGAGATTCTCCTCGGGGTTCATGACCATTATCGTGGACTTGGAGGTATACTGCTCGGTATAGTTGGTGGCAAGCACCGCAAAGGTAGCCCCACCCACAATAAGCGCCGCAAGAATCATTATCCAAAGGCGCTTGAGCAACACCGCAAGCATATCGGTAATTTTAATGCTGATATCGTTTGTACTGTTCATTTTCATTGCTCCTGATTATTTTTTGATTTTGGTCACACTCTTTGATTTGAAAGAATTTTCTGCGGAACGGTACAAAATACCTCCTCCGCGTAGTTATAGCCGAATTTTGAGATTACAAGCTCCGCCGCTTTTTTCATATCGGGCGGACGCTGTTGCAGGTCGTGGGCGTCTGACGCCACCAAATCCACCAAGCCCTCTGCAAACAGCTTCATGCATTGCCTTCTTGAAGCCGACATAAAACCTTTAAGCAACGATTTGGCGTTGATCTGTATAACCGCACCCAGATCCGATATTCTCCGCACGTCCTCAAGTCTGCCAAAAAGCTCGGCATAGCGTTCGATATGAGCGACAACGGGAATATATCCGCTGTTTACAAGCCGTTCGACACCCTTTACCACGCTTCTCGCATCCGGCGTCCCCATAAAGTCAAGCAAAATATAACGCGAACCTGCAAGCGTAAGCACGCGCCCATCGGAAATCGCATCAACGCAATCGTAGTGATAAGACACCTCCGAGCCTGCGTAAAGCTTCATTTCGGGCAAATACTCCCTGCAATATTCCTCGGCGCACGCAAGGCGCTCTGCTATCTGCTGTGGAGTACAATTGTTCTTTGAGGTAAAGTAGTGCGGAGTGAAGCAAATACTTCTCACGCCGCTATCATATGACGCCCTTAACATTGCGAAGGTAGTTTCGCGGCTGTCTGCGCCGTCGTCAAGCTCAAAAAGCGAATGATTATGAAGGTCGGTAATTTCAAACATAAATTCACTTCCCTATACAAATTCGGCAAAACCAATACTTACTCGCTTAATTATATCATATAAATATTCGATTGTCAAGCCAAACAAGACCAAATCCGACACCGTTTTTGCAAAATTCGCTCAGTGCGACTTATTTATAACCGAAAGCATAGTGCCGCGCATTCCCTTCATTCTTCTATGGGAGTAATATTTATCCTCGAGGCAGAAGCTGCATTCGTCGCAAAGGTCGATATTGGAGCTTGGAACTCCGCAAGAAACAAGCAAGCTATAATTCATTCCCTTTATATCGGCAAAAAGACTTTTTCCTCGGCGTTCAATAAACCTCTCGGCATATTCCGCACCAAGGAAATCGGCAACTGTATCGGGAAATTCCTCGCCCACCTCAAAGCAGCATTTCCCTATTGACGGGCCTATCGCCGCGCGTATGCGCCCTATATCCGCGCCTTTTTTTACAAGTGCCTTTACTCCCTCGCGCGCGATACCGCCCACCGTTCCGCGCCAACCTGCGTGGAGCGCACACACGGCAATTATCTCACCGTTTTCGTCCTCAGCCTCAAGGAGTATGGGAACACAATCGGCACTTTTCACCCCAAGCGTGACAAGCTCCGAATCGGTCACATAGCCGTCTCCCTCACCCTCGGGCGGCTTGAAATATCCGCGTCCGCGGTCATTTTCGTCCACGTCAAGCACCTTTGCCGAATGTATCTGCGGCAAGCTGATGACGCTTTCCTTATCAAATCCCACCGTCTTGGCAAAGCGCGAAAGATTTTCAAGCACAACGCCGTCGCTGTCACCTCGCCCGAAAGCAAGGTTAAGCGACGAGGTATGCTCAAGGTTACTTACACCGCCCATCCTCGTTGCAAATCCGTGGCGTGACTTGAGTATATCCGAGCGCAAATATACAACGCCGTTTTCGGCTCTCACCGTTTCAAACATATCGTTCCTCCGTAAAAAACGTGCAGAACAAACGCCCTGCACGATATTTTATGCTTAAAATTACTTAATGACTCTTACTCTGTAAATGTCCGCAACAGCCTCAAGCTTTGCAACCGCCTCGGCAGTTACGTCACCTGTGATGTCAAGGAGTGTATAAGCGTTATCACCCTTGGACTTGTTGGTAAGGTTCTCGATGTTTGCGCCAACCTCGGAGAGAACGGCGGTAATCTGAGAAAGGATATTGGGAACGTTAGCGTGGAGCACGCAAACGCGAACACCCGTGCTCATGGGCATTTCAACGTTGGGGAAGTTTACGCTGTTCTTGATGTTACCGTATCTGAGGTAGTTATCAAGCTCAAGTGCCGCCATAACCGCACAGTTGTCCTCGGACTCCTCTGTGGAAGCGCCAAGGTGAGGAATTGCCACAACGCCCTTAACGCCGAGGATATCCTCTGTGGGGAAGTCGGTAACGTAAGATGAAACCTTGCCGCTCTCAAGAGCCGTCTTAAGGTCAGCCGCGTTAACGAGGTCAGCACGCGAAAGGTTGATGATCTTTACGCCGTCCTTCATCATTGCGATGGACTCTGCGTTTATCATATTCTTTGTTGTGGGAGTTGCGGGAACGTGAAGTGTGATGTAATCAGCAGTCTTATAGATATCCTCATACGTAGCCGCCTGAGTTACGTGGTGGTTAAGGTGCCAAGCACCGTCAACGCTGATGTAGGGGTCGCATCCGACAACCTGCATCTTAAGGTGAGTTGCGATACCCGCAACCATACCGCCGATTGCGCCAAGACCGATAACACCGAGAGTCTTGCCTGCTATTTCACAGCCTGCGAACTGAGACTTTCCTGCCTCAACAGCCTTTGCAACGCCCTCTGTGCCCTGAAGCGACTCAGCCCACTTAACACCGCCTACGATGTTACGCGAAGCGAGAAGAAGCGCACAAATTGCGAGTTCCTTAACGCCGTTAGCGTTCGCACCGGGAGTATTGAAAACTACGATACCCTCCTTAGCGCATCTGTCTACGGGAATATTGTTTACGCCTGCACCTGCACGGGCAATAGCCTTAAGCTCCTTGCCAAACTCCATATCGTGCATAGCCGCCGAGCGCACCATTATTGCGTCGGGATTCTGTACGTCTGCGCCTACGGTATAAAGGCTCTTATCAAGCTTATCCGTGCCCACAGCCGCGATTTTATTGAGAAGTTGAATATTCATAATATGCCTCTTTCAATTATTTCTTGGGATTGTTCTTTGCGAACTCCTTCATAAATTCAACGAGCTTCTCTACGCCCGCATAAGGCATAGCGTTGTAAATCGAAGCTCTCATACCGCCAACAGAGCGGTGACCCTTAAGGTTCTTAAGTCCTGCCTTAGCCGCCTCGCTTGCAAACTTCTTGTCAAGGTCAGCGTCACCTGTTACGAAGGTAACGTTCATCATAGAACGGCTATTCTTCTTAACGGGAGCGATATAGTAGTCCTGACTGTCAAGATAATCGTAAAGGAGGTTTGCCTTCTTCTCGTTCATCTCCTTCATCTTTTCAAGACCGCCGATAGACTCGATCCACTCGTAAACAAGACCTGCAACGTAAATAGCGTAGCAAGGAGGAGTGTTGTACATAGAGCCGTTATCAGCCATAAGCTGCCAGTTAAGCATATCGGGAGTGTAATCAAGCACGTCGCCGAGAAGATCCTCGCGAACGATAACGAGAGTTACGCCTGCGGGAGCCATATTCTTCTGCGCACCTGCGTAGATAACGCCGAACTTGGAAACGTCAACAGGCTCGGAGATAATGCAGGACGACATATCGGCAACAAGCGGGATATCGCCTGTGTCGGGAATATAGTCAAACTTTGTACCGTAGATTGTGTTGTTGAAGCACATATGTACGTAGGAAGCATCGGGACGGATCATATCCTTTGTAACAACGGGAACGTGATCGAAGTTATCTTCCTTTGTGGTAGCAACGCAAACAACGTCGCCGTACTTCTGAGCTTCCTTGAAAGCCTTACCCGAGAACTGACCCGAAACGATGTAGTCAGCCTTACCCGTTTTCTTGATAAGGTTCATGGGAACGCACGCAAACTGTGTGGATGCGCCGCCCTGCATAAAGAGAACCTTGTAGTTGTCGGGAATCTGCATAAGCTTTCTGAGGTCAGCCTCTGCCTTTTCTATAATTGCTTCATAATCCGGAGATCGGTGGGACATCTCCATTACTGACATTCCGGATTCTCCGTAGCAAACCAGTTCGGATGCTGCTTTTTCGAGTACCGGTAAAGGAAGCATGGACGGGCCTGCCGAAAAGTTAAAAACTCTGTTCATAATAATGAACCTCCTGAAAAATGAATCATCGCAAAAAACGATTATCTTATTATATAACAAAATAAAAAAATCGTCAAGGGATTTGACAAAAAAATAACGCTTGTCGAAAGACAATCGGCGAAAGCGCTATTTTTTTCATTATTCTGCTGGATTTTTTGTATATTTTGACAATTATTCTTTGATAAGAATAAACTCCTTTGCATAAGGAAGCGACTCAATCCAATCGCAATAGGTATGCCACTCGGCAAGCTTGTGGCTCTTGCGGGCGTAGTACATATTTATGAGGTTCTCGTAGTTCATAGTAACCGTGCGCATCTGGTTGTAGCTTGAGGGAAGAAGCTGAATCATGTTGTGCCAGCTCTGTCTGTCAGTCTTATCGGCGTTGAACTTCTCGCGCTCGGCTTCAAGATATTCGATTATTCCGTCAAGCAGCTTGAGTCCGCCCTCGTCGAGTCTGTCACAACTGAAGTCGGCGCGTTCAAAGGGCTTGGAGTGTATTTTATGCATTGTCGAAGTGGAGTTTGCGACCGTTCCAACCTTGTAGGTATCAAATTCCTTCCACCAATAAAGAGGCGCGGTGATATCCACGCTCACGAATATCTGTCTGATAAACTTGCGGTGGTCGCCGCCCGCGCGGCAAAGACGTCCGCCAAACTCAAGGTCAGCCTCTCCGTAGACGAAATTACCCTCGTCATCGTAATAGCTGTCGCTCTTAGCCCAGCTATTCATTGGGTTTCTTGCGCCTCTGATGGCATTATCAAGGTTCATTACCGACGTTCTTTCTATTTTTATCATACCAAGACCTCCGCTCTGTTTTTCTTAATTGTACCACAACTCAAAAAAATTTTCAATATGTTTTGGAAATTTTGCGGATATGTGATTGACTTATTTTTACTAAAATGGTATAATAGGAAACACAATCCGCGAAAGGAAACATTCTTATGAGAAAAATTTTCAGATACATAGCGTTTTTACTTGTTTTCGCTACGCTTTTTTCCTTTGCTTCATGCGGCAAAGATATTCCCGTAATGGGAGACACCGAGCCAACAAGCACGGACACAGAACCGACAGAAACAGAGCCTGCCGAAACTGAGCCTCCCACACCCAAAAAGCGCGTTGCGCTGACCTTTGACGATGGTCCCGCATTCGACAATGACGATTTTCAGAGACTTACATATAAGCTTGTGGACAAGCTTGCAGAGTATGGCGGAGCGGCAACCTTTTTTCTTGTGGGCGACAGAATAAACCGCACCACGGGTAACTCGATAACCTACGCCTCCGAGCACGGGTGCGAAATAGGTATTCACGCCTATACCCACAACTATAATTTCTCGTCATGCGACTATTCTGTCTTTACCGACGAACTTAAGACCACTAAGGCGGCGATAGAAAAATACTCCGGCAAAGAAGTTACTCTTTTCAGACCGCCCTACGGTGCAATTACCGACTCACGCGCAACAGATTCGGGCTATCCGATAATACTTTGGAATCTTGACAGCGAGGATTGGCGTTACAAGTCGCGCGCCGACGATGCCACAGCAAACGAAAACGTGCGGATAATTGCCGACAAGATACTTTCGCAGGTTGAGGACGGCGACGTCATACTTATGCACGAAATTTACCGCAACTCCTACGAAGCGGCGTGTATCGTCATTGATACCCTATCGGCAGAGGGCTACGAATTTGTGACCGTGACCGAGCTTTTCGGAAAGGATAACCTCAAGGTTGGGGAGATTTATTATAGCGCAAATTAACAAAAGGGCTGACAATTCAGCCCTTTTCATTTATTCAAGCTCGTTTGTATGATTCCATGTTTTGAAAAGCTCGCGCCAAACGTCGGTGTGGGCTTCGCAATCAAGGTAGTGCGCAAACATCTGATAGTCGCTTGACGTTGACTCAACCGTGAATCCCGCATGCTTTTTATAGTTCGACTCAACGGTAGCCACGAACTCGCGCCAACCGTCTATCCAAGTGCCGTCGCGGAGAGATTCACTTCTCGCCCAGAAGTCTCCCATCATCTGAGCCTTTTCTTCGGCATTGGCAAGGCGGATTCCCTCGTCCATTGCCTTTACGGGAACAAGCTCAATATCAATTCCCTCTCGCGTAATATCAAGCTCTGTAATAAGTCCCTCACACCAAAAATCCTTATCGATATACTTAACGAAATGGAAGTTACCCTGACCGTACAAAATATGCGCGCCCTCGAACTTCTCATAAACTCCGATAATGTGGCTGTGCTGGCAAAGCACGACGTCCGCGCCGCATCTTACCATCTCGTGGCAGGCCTTGTAGAGTCTCGGAGAGGGATATCTGCAATACTCCTTGCCTCCGTGATAGATAACTATAACGTAGTCTGCGCTCGCCTTTGCCTTTCTGATGTCGTCCATAGTCTCGAACTCATCAAAGGGGCGCGCACCCTCGCGTATATCGGTGGCGTAGGTGTACTCGTGCTCGCAAACGTTGACGATAGTAACCGTTATACCGTCAATAACTATGGTGTGATTCTTGCGCGAATCCTCATAGTTCTTGCCGATTCCCGTATATTTAAGACCCACGCGGTCAAGCTGTTCGAGGGTATCCTTGAGGCCCTCTCTGCCGAAATCGTATATGTGGTTGTTGCTGAGTGCGCAATCGGTAACGCCTGCCGCCTTGAGGGTGTCGGCTGAACGCTTGGGACCCTTAAGGTTAGGTCCTTTTTTGGGAATTTTATTTTCACTTTCGGTAAGCGCACATTCAAGATTTACAATAACGCGGTCGCCCTTGGCAAACTCGTCAAGCACATCGTTAAAGGCGGTCTTTGTGTCCACCTCGTCAAAGCACTTGTAGGAGCCGCCTGTTATAGACATATCTCCGCAAATAACAAGCTTCATAATATACCTCCGTAATTATATTGACAAGGACATTTTAACACAATTACATAGTGTTGTCAATAGAAATGCTCAAAAAAGCCCCGCCGAAGCGGGGCTGAAAGCTAGATTAAATCAATATACGTCTACGCCATCGACAGCCGCATTGAGCTTGTGTGCCCCCATTGTTCTGCTGTCACACCAATGATGAAGCGCACCTCAATTTTTCATAAACTCGGAGCTATCGTTTACAACCATTGAGCTTGCAAGGAAAAGCACGTCCTTTCCCTCAAATCCGCCCACAACTGCGGGGCTATTGATAAGTCCTGCCATAGTTACGCGGATATCCACCACGTACACCGTGCTGTAGCCCTCAACCATAAGGGGTGCAAAGCTTGAGCCGAAGGAGTCGCGGAAGATAACAAGGGTTTTGCCGTTATCCTGCGAGGGATTGTCTATTCTCATAGGACCCTTTTTCGCTCCCGAAAGGAAGAAATCGTAGGGGTCAAGACCCTCTGCCTTTGCCTTATCGTAGATATCAACGTAACCGCCGACCTCGTAGTCGTAAAGCTTACAGTTATCAAGCACGTCACTTGTGAGGTACTTGATAATCTCACTGTCAACCCCGAGACCAAGCTGTCCCGCATAGACTCCGTAGAAAGGAACATCAAGCTCGTTGGTCTTGAAATCCCACGAATACTCGTCGCCCACACCAAGCGCGTCGGCAAGCTTCTTTGCCACGTCAACTATCTGCTCCTGTCTCCAATGCGTGTCGGTCTTATAGTAGTCCTCTATGGAGAGCTCGCCGAAAATATCAACGTAATCAAAGTCGGGGCAAGCCGCTGTGAGCATTGCTATAAGCTCCTCGTAGTCATATGCGAGGTATCCGTTTTCCTCGGCGATAAAGTAGTTTTTATCGGGGATAACCGAAAGGATGACCTTATTCGCCTTATCTTTAAGGTACTTATTATAGATATTATTCCAAATATCCGCCGCGTTCTCTACCGAGGGGTTATTTATGGAAGGCTGCATCTCGCTGATATAGCCGTCGGCAATATACTTATCGTTATTATCCTTTTTGCCGAATATCTTAAGCTCGACGAACGCCTTTATCTCGCGCATTTTATCGCGGAGCGGGAACTGGTCGAGGCTGTAATCCTCGAAGCTTGAGATATAATTCTTTATACTCGAATTGAGTATGCCGAAATTAAAATCTGTCTTAAGCTCAAAGCCGCTTATGGGGCTGAACTCTGTCTGACCGCTTTGGGTGGTCACGTAGTCGCCCCAAACGAACTCGGGAAACTGCTCAAGCGGTCTGCGCTCGCTTTCGGACGTTTCTATGGGTGCGTGGAGTATGCACGCAAGGGCAACGCCGAGAATAAAAATGACAAACACCGCGGAGGTCACAATATTTTTTACGTTTGTTTTCATATCAATACCTCCTTAGAATCTGAAGTAGAGGAAGAAGCTTGCCGAGCTATCCACGAGGTAAGCCGTAACCACGGTAAGGAGAACCACCATAACCACGGGCTCAAGGATATTGACAATCTTACCGAATCTCTTGCTGTCGCGGAGCTTTATCGCAACGCTTTTGACAAGAGGTGTAGAGCCTATAGCGGCAACTATTATCATAGGCGCAAAGCTTCTGATATAATACCAAGTTGTCTCGTTGACGAAGGGTATATCAAGTGCGCCGAACATACCGCCAAGGTCTTGAAGCGAGCCCGCAACGCCGTTACCGTTGAAGATTACGAAGCTGATTATCATCACGAAGAAAACGTATATATGCGAGACGAACTTAGGCATTTTTTCAAGCCATTTAGCAAGGAAAAGCTTTTCAAGAAGCAGGAAAAGAGCAAAGTACAGACCCCAAATGATGAACGTCCAGTCCGCGCCGTGCCAGAAGCCCGTAAGGAACCACACCACAAGGACGTTGAAGAACCATCTGAGCTTTTTGACTCGGTTTCCGCCAAGCGGAATATAAACGTAGTCTCTGAACCACGTACCAAGCGACATATGCCATCTGCGCCAGAACTCGGAAACGCTCTTTGAAATAAAGGGATAGTTGAAGTTCTCAAGGAATCGGAAGCCGAATATTCTTCCAAGACCTATCGCCATATCCGAGTAACCCGAGAAATCGTAGTATATCTGCAAGCAATACGCTATGGCGTAGAGCCAATAAAAGAGCACCGATTTTTCGCCGCTTTCGCGGAATATCTGTCCCGCACCGCAAAGGTAGCCAAGCGAGTCGGCGATAAGCACCTTTTTCGCAAGTCCCACCGCAAAGCGGAACGCGCCCGACGAAAACTGCTCAATACTGTGCTTTCTTGTGCTCAGGTCCTCCTCAACCGTGGTATATCTTACGATAGGTCCCGCGATAAGCTGAGGGAACAGCGCAACGTAAGTAGCAAGGTGAATAAAATTCTTCTGCACCTTTGCATCCTCTCGGTATACGTCTATAGTATAGCTGATGGTCTGGAAGGTATAGAAGCTGATACCGATAGGAAGAGCTATCTTAAGCAGTCCTATTTCGGTTCCCGCCACGCCGTTTACTATTCCGATAAAGAAATCAGTATATTTGAAGAACAGAAGCGCCGAAAGTCCTATGACAACCGAAGATATCATAAATACCTTACACCATTTCGTGCCTCTGAACTTATCTATCAAAAGTCCGTGGATATACGCCGACAGCGAGGACGTTATCATAAGAAGTACGTATATCGGTTCTCCGTAAAAATAGAAAAACAGGCTTGCCGCAAGCAGTACAAAGTTCTTGAACTTAAAGGGTACTGCAAAGTAGATTATAAGTACAGCGGCAAAGAAATAATACAAAAAGCTGACACTTGAGAAAAGCATTTTTACCTCCGTAAAGATTATTTTCAAGTAAAAACGACGCGGATACCGACAACTCGGAGTCCGCATCGTTTGGCTAAAGGCGGTGAATTACTCCGCCAAAACAAGATTTGCTTTGTATTCCTCGGCGGTGCGCTCAAGTATAAGCGACATTTCGCCCGAACGGTTCTTTATAGTCATCACGCTATCCCCTGCCGTCTCTCCTTCGGGCATTGCCCAAAGCAGGGTCACGTTACCTTCCATTCTCGCTTTATTACCGATGTCTTCGTAGCTACCGTACGCGTTTTTCATATAAACGCTTCCGTACTCGGTCTTGATTTCTGTCTTTCCATCAAATTCAAAGGTGAATTCTGCTCCCAAGCGTCCGTCGGGCAACTTAGAATACTCGTAGTAATCATAGTCGAATTCGGCTATGCTGAGCACTCTGCTTTCCAAAGACGCAGGAGTGATGGTCTCACCTGTCTGCGCGTAAGCAACAGATATATTTCCGTCCTCAAGCATATTAAACGGCAAAACGCTGAGGCAGCAAACCAAAAGCACGCACGCAAGAGCGCCCGAAAGCACGGGTCTCATACGCAGGTACAGCGGTTTTCTTGCACTGCGCTCGGTCTCGGCGGCGATTCTGTACGCCAGCCTGTCCTTAAAGCCGTCCGATGGCTTGATTTTTTTATATTCGTTTACAAGCTCTCTGTCAAGCATAGCACCTTCTCCTTTCTGAAGACTCTCGGTTTTGACACGTTATACAACAAATAGCTTTCCCACCTATGAAATCGGGTCAAGCTTTTCCTTTAAGAGCTCCCTGCCCCTCGCAAGCCGCATTTTTACGGCTGACTGAGAAAGCCCCAAGCCCTTTGCCACGTCGGCAACGCTCAGCTCCTCAAGGTAATGAAGCACGAAAACGCTTCTGTATTTTTCGGGCAGAGCGAAGATTGAATTAAGAACTTCGCCGTCCGAGCCCTCTACCCCATAATCCTCAAGCTCGTTTATCTCGTCAAGCGCCACCGAGCTTCTCACGGTGCGCTTTCGCATAACGTCCTTACAATGGTTGGACGTAACACGCAAGAACCAAGCCTTTTCGTGTTCTTTGTCGTTAAAGACCTTGGGGTCGGTAAAATACTTTAAGAAAACGTCTTGTACCGCATCTTCCGCGTCCTCCCTGCTTCTTAGCATTGAATAACAAACGCGGAACAGCATTTCCCCATACCTATTATATAAAGTTTCAAAATCCGTCGGCTCGCCTTTCGGCTTTCCGAGAAATGGCAGATCGTGCATTTGTCCGTTCCTTTCCGAAGCATTTTTTGAAGGTGCTTCGATGAGGAAGAATCACACATCTTACACCCTTAACACGCACCAAGTCATCAAAAGGTCACAAAATTTGAAAAATTTTTTACAGAGAGTATACAAGGTCGGCTATGACCCCCTCGTTATTTGTGCAAAGGCACTTGCTGCATATTGCCTTTACCTCGTCTATGGCGTTTGAAGGGCAGACCGCCACGTCAGCCGCCCTAAGCATTGCAATATCGTTTTCGTTGTCGCCGCAAGCGTAAACAGTCAGCTCCCTGCCCTGCTTGGCATAAAGCTCCTTGAACGGGTCAATAAGCTTTGCTTTATTGACTCCGACTGTCTGCAGTTCAAGCTGGATGGCGCTTGAACGGTTATATTCGTAGCGTCCCGCAAACTCTCTTTTCAGTATCTCCTCAAGCTCCACAAGCGTTTGCGCTTCATCTACGAACGACAATTTATAAATATTTTCGGAATCCCACTTTTCATAAGGAACACATACAACCGCGTTTATACCGTGGTCACGCAACGATTCTGCCGCTTTTCCGTCGGGGTCTTCAACCAGGTATCCGTTTCTCGCGCTTCCGCGTATAATTCTCACCATATTTAGATTATGTACAAATTGAACCGTTTTAATTACAAGCTCAGCGTCTATAAAAGTTTCGCATGACACCTCACGCTTTGAAAAATCGTAAAAATACGTTCCGTTACACATAAGCGCGGGGGCGTTAAGCAGTTTTTCCACGCCAATAACCGTGTTTTCCAAGCCGTGGTGCATTCTTCCTGTGGAAATAGTAAAAATTCCACCCTCGCTCTTGAAATATTCGATTGCATCAACGTTTCTTTGCACCATTTTCGAGCCATCCGCAAGAAAGGTTTTATCAAGGTCGGTGAGAATGGCTATATTATCAAATTTTCCCATTTTTCCTCAAAATTACAAAATCGTTTTTTCAAGCTTTTCAATAAGCTTTTTCATATCCTCGGGCAGCTCGCACTCAAAGTGCATAAGCTTTCCCGTTTTCGGGTGGGTCAAGCTAAGCTCCTTTGCGTGGAGACACTGACCGTTTATAAGGTGCTTGTTAGCCGCCTCGAATTGGGTTCTTCCGCCGCCGTAGATGACGTCGCCCACAAGAGGATGACCCTTGTACGCCATATGAACGCGTATCTGATGGGTTCTTCCAGTCTCAAGCTCGCATCTGACAAGCGAAAATCCCTTGTAACGTGCAATTACCGTGTAGTGGGTGACGGCGTTTCTCGCCGTTCCTTGCCCCTCTTTAAGCACAGCCATTTTTTTGCGGTCGGTGGGGTGTCTGCCGATAGGCGCGTCCACCGTTCCCGAGTCCTCCGCAAAGCTTCCTATTATTATAGCGTAATAAACGCGGCTTACCGCGTGCACCTTAAGCTGTTCGGCAAGCGAATTATGAGCCTCGTCGTTCTTAGCCGCCACCAGAAGTCCGCTTGTGTCTTTATCAATTCTATGGACAATTCCGGGGCGCACAACCCCTCCAATGCCCGATAATGACCCCTTACACCTGTACAAAAGTGCGTTCACAAGTGTTCCGCGCGGATTGCCTGCCGCAGGGTGAACCACCATACCGCAGGGCTTATTTACAACTATTATGTCATCGTCCTCATACACAACGTCAAGCGGAATATCCTCGGGCTCTGCTCGGTCGGGCTCGGGCTCGGGGAGCTCGATTTCCACCTCGTCGCCTGCGCGAAGCTTATAGTTTTTGGCAATCTCCTTGCCGTTTACTGTTATGTCTCCGCTTTCCACAAGCTTTGCCGCCGCAGAGCGAGTAAGCTCGCTGTTCTCGGCAACGTAGGCGTCTATCCGCTTTCCAATGTCTGAAGGCGCAGAATTCAAAATAACACTATCTTCCATATTACTCGTCAGCATTTGGCTTTTCTTGCTTCTTGGCTTTTTCCTCTTTTATAATGTCAATAAACAAGTAAACAAAGAGGATTGCGGCACCTACGCACACAAAAGCGTCGGCGACGTTAAATATCCAATACCACAAATCGGGAAAAGCACAAAAGTCCAAAAAGTCAACCACAGTACCGTTGCCAAAGCCCTCACCGTAAAAGAGGCGGTCTATCATATTTCCGATACCTCCGCCCGCTATCATAGCGGCAGGAATATAAATAAGCTTTTGCTGTGGTCGGTACTTTACAAGATAGAAGATTATACCCGCTATCATCACCGTAGACACCACCATAAACACCCAACGGTTATTGCTGAAGCTGCCGAAGGAGGCACCGGGGTTTCTGATATAGGTAAAATTAAAAACATTTTTTATAAAGGGTATCGACTCGCCAAGCTCCATATTAAGCATAACTATCCACTTAGTAAGCTGGTCGAGGGCGACAACCCCGAAAATTATCAAAAAACTGATTAAAAGCATAAAAACCTCTTAAAAAATGGGACTGTTTTGCGCCGTGGCAAACCAAGATACAAAATCTGATTTTTACCTATATACAAAACAGTCCCGTTGTCGGGCAAACGCCCTATAATGCGGCAACGCCGCGGTTTTAGCCTTCGATTACCGCCTTACACTTAGCGCAAATGAAGCCGCCATCCTCGGTTGCCTCACCCTCGGTGGAGTAAGCCCAGCATCTGTCACACTTGTGACCGTCAGCCTGCTCAACAAGCACAGCGATACCCGAATCGGTCTCGCTGAACGCCTTTTCATCAGCCTTACCGTTAACAAGCTTTACGCCCGAAGTGATGTAAACCGTAGCAAGCTCGTCCTCGAACTCCTTGAGAAGCGCATAGATCTCGGCATTTTCCGCGTAAATGGTAAGCTTTGCGTCAAGCGACTTACCGATAAGCTTGTCTGCACGCGCAAGCTCAAGCGCCTTCATAACGTCGTCGCGGAGCTCAAACTGCTTATCCCACTTCTCAACAAGCTCGCTGAAGCAATATGCCTCGTTATACTCGGGCATATCGTTGAGGAACACGCTTTCCTTCTTATCAGCAGATGCGTGGGGCATTGCCTGCCAGATCTCTTCACCCGTGAAGGCGATGAGAGGAGCAACAAGCTTTGTAAGTCCGTTAAGAACAAGGTACATTGCGCTCTGCGCCGAACGGCGTGCAAATCCGTCCTGCTTGCCTGTGTAAACTCTGTCTTTGGTAATATCGATATAAAGCTTAGAAAGATTGATAGTACAGAAATTATTGATTTCGTGGTAAACGATGTGGAATTCGAAATCGTCGTAAGCCTTTCTCGAAATTCTTGTAAGCTCATTAAACTTGGCAAGGATCCACTTGTCAATATCGTACATCTCCTCAACCTTAACCATATCGGTATCCGGGTTGAAGTCGTTAAGGTTAGCCATAATGATTCTGGCTGTGTTTCTTATCTTTCTGTACGCCTCGGAAAGCTGCTTGAATATATTGTCCGAAGCGCGGACGTCAACTCTGTAATCGCTGGATGCAACCCAAAGTCTTACAAGGTCAGCGCCGTACTTAGCAATCATATCGGAGGGGTAAACCGAGTTACCGAGAGACTTGTGCATTGCCTTACCCTCGCCGTCAACAACCCAACCGTGGGTGAGAACGGTCTTATAGGGTGCGCCCTTGCCTTTTGCGCCTACCGCGGTAAGGAGCGATGACTGGAACCAGCCTCTGTACTGGTCAGCACCCTCAAGGTAGAGGTCTGCGGGCCAGGTCTTATCCTCGTCGCTGAGTGACACGAAATGGCTGGAGCCCGAGTCGAACCAACCGTCAAGGGTATTGGACTCCTTATTGAACTTATCAGCTCCGCAATGGGGGCACTTGAAGCCTGCGGGAAGAAGCTCGGAGGTCTCGAGATCGTACCAGCAGTTAGAGCCCTTTTCGCCAAAGAGCTTAGCAATATTTTCTATAGTTTCGTCGTTACAAATAGGCTTTCCGCACTCCTCGCAGTAAACAACAGGAATAGGAAGCCCCCAATGACGCTGACGGGAAATACACCAGTCCGCACGGTCACGCACCATCTGCTTGATGCGGTCTCCGCCCCACTCGGGAAGCCACTGAACGTTCTCGCAAGCCTCAGCAGCCGCGTCCTTAAACGCCTCTACCGAGCAGAACCACTGAGGTGTTGCGCGGAAGATAATGGGATTCTTACATCTCCAGCAGTGAGGATATTCGTGCTCGATCTCCTTGCTTGCGAAGAGCGCGCCGCTTTCCTTCATATCAGCGAGAATCGCCTCGTTAGAGTCAGCATAGTACATTCCCGCAAACTTACCTGCGTCGCTTGTCTGATATCCCTTATCATCAACGGGAACGATTACGTCGATATTATATCTGCGGCAGGTGATATAGTCGTCAGCACCGAAGCCGGGAGCTGTATGAACGCAGCCCGTACCGCTGTCCATAGTTACGTAATCGGCATTTACGATGATGCTTTCACGGTCAATGAAGGGGTGAATTGCCTTCATAAACTCGAAGTCAGCACCGGGTCTTGTAGCGAGAACCTCATAGTTCTCAATTCCGCCCTCCTCCATAGTCTTAGGAAGAAGCGCCTCTGCCACGATATAGCACTCGCCGTTATCAGCCTTAACCACAACGTAGTTCTCGGTGGGGTTAAGAGCTATGGCAAGGTTGCCGGGAAGAGTCCACGTAGTAGTGGTCCATATAATAAAGTAGGTATTTTCAAGGTCGCAAACAGAGGAAAGAAGTCCCTTATCGTCCTTAACTCTGAATTTAACGTAGATAGAGGTACACTTATCGGTCTTATACTCGATTTCAGCCTCTGCAAGAGCCGTTTCATCCTTGGGGCACCAATAAACAGGCTTAAGACCCTTATAGATATAGCCCTTCTTGTACATCTCGCCGAACACCTTTACCTCGGTAGCCTCGAACTTAGGTGCCATTGTGAGGTAAGGATGCTCCCAATCAGCAACGAGACCAAGTCTCTTGAACTGGTCTGCCTGCTTGTCCACAAAGCCCTGAGCGAACGCCTCGCATGCAGAGCGGAACTCGGAGATAGACATCTTCTTGCGGTCAAGCTTATTCTTCTTTATAATGGCCGACTCGATGGGCATTCCGTGGTTATCCCAACCGGGAATGTAGGAAATCTTGTATCCCGACATCGACTTATATTTATTGATGAAATCCTTAAGGACCTTGTTAAGGGCGTGACCCATATGGATATCGCCGTTTGAGAAGGGAGGTCCGTCGTGAAGGATGTAGAGGGGCTTGCCCTCATTGTTTTCGAGCATCTTATTGTACAGGTCAATCGATTCCCAATACTTGAGCATCTCAGGCTCGCGCTGAGGAAGATTTGCTCTCATTGCAAATTCGGTACGGGGGAGATTAAGTGTACTCGTGTAATCCTTTGGCATAATTCTGCTGTCTCCTTTATACTATACGCCATGCGTAATTTTACTTAATTTATATATATTTACTCGCCACAAGGCGAAGTCTGCCTTTTTTAGTCTGCTCGGAAAGTCCCGTGACTATAAATTTTCCATAGCCGCGAACGCTTATAATCGAGCCCTCGGAAACACCTCTGTCGGGGCGCTCCTCAACGAAATAGTCAAGCTCGGCAAGTCCTGCGCGGATAGCCGTCTGTGCCTTTTCGCGCGAAAGTCCCGTAAGCGCCGACACCACGCAATCAAAACGCGCCGATGCAACCGTATCGCTTATGGGCTGAAGCTTGGGCGCGTTGGAAAAACCGTCGGGCACGTCAAAATGCTCAACCTTTACGCTGTCGCTTCCTATCCTTTTTAACTCAAGCAGTATAAATTCCGCGATTTTGGGGTCGCAGAAAACCACCGCCGAAAAATCGTCAAGCACCGCAATATCCCCAACCACATCGCGCTCGACCCCAAGCCCAAGAAGTGAGCCCAGGTAATCGCGGTGGCTAAGCTTGCGGTACCCGCTTCCTTTTATTTTCACAGCGCTCACCGACTCGTAGGCAAGCTCCGCGAAATTTTCCTTTACGCTGTGTGCGCCGTATCCGCCCTCCACAGCCATATAATCGGGCAGGGTGTAAAGCCGATTTCTCTCGCTGCCGTCATAGCCGCCGAAAAAGAAGCTTACGCACCGAACCTTTTTTTGCGCAAGAATATTCCTTGCAATTATCTGCTCCTTTGGAGTCAAAAATGCGCTGAAGCCCGCAACGTACCTTTCGGCACGCTCGGCAAGCTCGGAGATTTTTGCCTCAAAGAGCGCATCTGCCGCGTCGTTTCTCATCGCAACACCATTGCGCCAAAGCCCGAAAGCAGCTCCTGAACTATATTAAGGAGCATAAACGCTATCAGAAACGAAAAATCGACGGGCGAATTTCTGAAAACGGGAAAAAGCTCAAAAAACGCTCTTACGGGAGCTATTACGGGCTCGGTTATCATATAGACCACGTCAAGCCACGCGCCGTCAAGCTCGGGAATCCATGAAGTGATAGCGCGAATAAGCATTGCAATATTCACAGCCCCGAGAATCAGCATAGCGATCCGCGCAAGCAAATACAAAATATTTTCCACGCCAATCCTCCTCGTAAAACGCGTGCGAAACGCCCGACAGTAACTGTCAAAAGCGTTTATTCAAATTACTCCTCGGAAGCTCCCTCGTCCTCAGCCACGTCACTCTCAATTCCAACGTTGTTGGGAGTAGCAACGAAGGTGGTCTTGGAAACCTGCTTCATATTGCCCTCGATGATGTAGAGAACGCCCTGAAGATAGTCCATAAATCTGATGATATCAGACTCCTCAAGCTCCTCGATGTTAAGAACCACAGAGCTGCCTGCCTTAAGATAGTCGGCAACCTTTACAACCTCTCCAAGGCTCTTGGGTGTGATAAGCTTAAGAGTAACAGCCGACTCGTTGATACCCGAGAAGGTACCGTTGTCGTTCTCTTCCTCTACCTCGGGCTCCTCGTCGATTACAGACGTGCCGCCCCACGGAATAGTCTCGTCACCGCCGATGGTTATGATATCGTCGATGTCTTCCTGATCTTTTTTCTTGAAATTGAAATTAATAGCCATTTCAAACCTCCAAAATTTTTGTTTATATATTCATTATTTATCTTTCAAATTCAGCGATAACCTCAGAGTTACCGTAGACAACAATATTACCGAGTCTCACACACCTGCCGTTTTCGGTATTATCCATAAACTCAGCGCGGTTTTCGGCAAAAGCCACCGCGTCGGCTTCAAGCTCAAATTCGTAAACGTACGTCCAAACAAGCGTGGGCGGAGCGGTTTCCTTTTTCATAATATGCACAATTTCGAGAATGTCGCCTTCAAGCGTCAGCTTCCTTTTTATCTCGGTAATTTCCAAATCACCGTAAACGTCGGCATAATAAAGCTCTTCGTCAAAGCTCATTACCACGTCAAGCACGGACACCTCTGCTTCTTTTCCGCAGGAAGCAAGAGTAAGAACCATTACAAGCGCCGACAAAAAACAAAGCAATCGTTTCATAACGTTCTCCTTTCTCTATTTCACAAAAAGTCTGCTTCCTACCCTCACAAGAGTTGAGCCGCAGGCAATAGCCTGCTCAAAGCTTCCGCTCATACCCATTGAAAGTATGGGCTTTTCGGTTCTTCCGAGCTTATTGTGCCATATGTCGAGGGCAAGCTCGCGCATTTCGGTGAAATATCCGATATACTCGCTTTTGTCCTCGCACTTGGGCGCCATTGTCATAAATCCGCAAAGCTCTATATTTTCAAACTGGGAAAGCTCTTTGCAAAGTGCCGCCGCGTCCTCGGGCATTACGCCGTCCTTGTTTTCCTCGCGTCCGCTGTTTATCTCTACAAGCACCTTCATTTTAATGCCGTGCTTTTTTGCCTGCGAGTCAATTTCTCGGGCAAGCTTCAAGGAGTCAAGAGAGTGAATCATAGAAACCTTGTCGATGATGTATTTTACCTTGTTGGTCTGCAGGTGACCGATAAAGTGGATATTAAGTCCGTCTCTGTCAAGTGCATCGTAGCGCGAAAGAAGCTGTTGAACTCGGTTTTCGCCCACATCGTTCACGCCTAATTGGCGGTGGATGTAGTTTACCTCACCAACCTCCGCGCTCTTTATCGCCGCAAGCATAAGCACGTCGCAGTCACGTTCCGACTTGGCGCAAGCCGCCTCGATAGCCGCCCTGACCTCGCCTATATTTTTATCAAGATATGAGTAATCCATAGTCCGACTTATACCTCAAGCAATAGTTATCAGTTTATTATATCACACTTTTATCAAAATTGAAAGACCTTTTTTGCATTTTTTACACTTTTTTCAAATGTTTTTTCATCAAACGGCGCTTCAATCTCAATTTTTTGCACGTAATCCTTGGCAAAAAACCAAGTGCACTGTCTTTTGGCGTATCTTCGGGTCGCCATTTTCAAATCTTCAATCGCCGCCTCAAGGCTCATTTCGCCGCGAAGATAGCCGAGAAATTCCTTGTAACCGATTGCCCCCGATGTGGTTTTGGATCGTTCGAAAACTCCCTCGCTCTCAAGGGCGCGCACCTCGTCAAGCAGACCTTCCTCCACCATCATATCCACGCGCTTGTTTATTCTATCGTAAAGCACCTGCCTATCGGGATAGAAAAGCCCCACGGCAAGCGGCTCGTATTTGCCGTCAAGAGAGCTGTTTTCCCTGTCAAGCTCGCTCTTTTTCCGTCCGCTTGTGCGGTATATTTCAAGGGCGCGGATAACGCGCTTGGTGTTGTTCATATGGATAGCCGCCGCGCTTTCGGGGTCAACCTGCGCAAGCATAGAATGGAGCTTTTCCGCACCATCTCTCTCAAGCAAGGCGCAAAGCTCGGCGCGGTAGTCCTCGTCGCTGTCGGCAATTTCGGGCAGACCGCCGCGAAGAAGTGCATCAAGGTAAAGTCCCGTGCCTCCGCAGATTATGGGCGTTTTGTCCCGCGAAATTATGTCATCTATAGATTTTTCCGCAAGCCGCGCGTAGTCGGCACAGGAGAAATTCTCCCACGGCTCAACAACATCTATCATATGATGACGGACTCGGCTCATTTCTTCCTCGGTGGGCTTTGCCGTGCCGATATTCATACGCCTGTATATCTGCATCGAATCGCAGGAAACTATCTCGCCGCCGACTTCTTCGGCAATTGCAAGCGCAAGCGCAGACTTGCCGCTTGCCGTAGGACCTACGACTATGGGCAGTTTTATTCTGTTTGGCAAGATATCACCTCCTGTTTGTTTGCTGTATAAATTGTATCACGATATTATATTTTTGTCAATAAAAACCCCCGAGAAAATCTCGGGGGAAAAATCATTAACCAAGAAACACGTTTTTCCAAATTTTATCAAAATCAGGAAGAAGCCCCGGCGTATGAGCCTGTGCGGCACCTGCGGTTGCCACAGTAGTATCCTGTACAAACTTCAAAAACTCTTTTCTGCGTTTTAATTCTTCTTCACTTTCGGGGCGTGCCTTTCTTTGTTCCTGCTTTTGTTCTTTCTTTTCCTTCTGAATATCATCGTACATTTTCCGATAAGTATCCAGCATTTGATTCAGCGTTTCCTCGCGTTGAGCGAACACTTTACAAATTTCAGAAACTTGGTCATCGCTAAGCTGTGCTTCGGCATCTTCTCCGCGTGCGTCGTAAAGGGCTTCGCCAAGTCGATGAAGCGACGTAGTTGAAACCATTTCCGTCAACTGCTTCTGAAGCAAAACAATTTGGTTAAATACTTCTTTTTCGCTTATTGTATCTTTTGTATTTGTATTTTCTGACATTTCTTTATCCTCCAAATATTCATTCGGCGGACACGCAAGGCATATTTTGTTTTCGTCTACGAAGCGTGCCCTGCCGTTTTTAACAAGCCCCTTCGCCCTTTTGGGGTAGGTCGCTCCATATTCATTTCCCTGCTCGTCAACTACAATAACGTTTTTTTCCATGGGTGTCTCCCCCTTTGTATCAAGCAAATTTGTGAATTGCGTTTTTTGTTATGGGTGCCGTCCCCGATTCACAGCTTTATTTTAGCATAAAAGGATTGATTTGTCAACAATAACTTCTATATAATTTCTATTTCACCAATTGGCATTGTTGCACAATATAATCGGTAATCATACCCTTTCAGGACCGTTTCCGTATTCCCTCTTCATTGCTTCAACAGAAACGACCCATTGTTTACCGAATTTACAAACGTCAACACCGTTTACAAGTTTCCCATAGGCAATTGCTTTGCGAAGTGTGCTTTCATTCAAGCCCCAAAGCTCCGTTGCGTCGCTGAAAGCCATAAGTCCGTCAAAGGGTGTATCCACCTGAACGCCATTTTCCCAAAGCTCATCGCAGGAAAGGTCAAGATCATCGTTCCAAATGATACCATAGCCACCGACATCCACCGAAACACAAACAAACTCTGCTTGATTATCCTTTAATTCAGCAAACAAAGGTATTTTTTCAAACAAGGGCTTTACATCATAAATCTTGGTAACCCCTTCCGAAAACTGAACACTCAATTTGTATTCGGGCAGAGCCGAAACATTTTTAATCTTGTGAAACACTATACTGCCTCCTTATTCAAGCGGTGGAATCTTCTTAAACTCCTGCGTTTTCCATATTTCCAATAACGTTTCTTTGTGCATAGAAATCCACTCCTGCACCATACTCATTGCTTTGTTTGGTAAATGCCCCTCAAGAACCTCGCCCGTCATAAAATCAATTGCCGCAACATCTTCATTATAAATGGCGTGAATATGCGGCGGATTGTGCTCGCTTTGTAAAAAATACATTCGAATAATGATTCCGTAAAATCTCGACAATACAGGCATTGTTATTCTTCTTTTGATTCTATCTCCAAACACATTATATCACGATACCGTGACTTTGTCAATGCTTTTCAAAAATTATTTTCACTCAATAAACATCGCGTCCCCGAAGCTGAAAAAGCGGTAACGCTCATCGACGGCGGTTTTATAGACTTCAAGCACCTTTTCGCGGTTATAGAACGCCGAAACCAGCATAAGCAAGGTGCTTTCGGGTAAGTGGAAATTGGTTATTATTGCGTCAACTGCCTTGAATTTATAGCCCGGGTAAATAAATATTCCCGTCTCTCCGCTCATCTCGCGAAGCCTTCCGTTTTCGTCGGCAACGCTTTCTACCGTTCGGCATGAGGTTGTTCCCACGCAGATAAGTCTGCCGCCTGCCGCCTTACGCTCGTTGATTGTTTTCGCGCTCTCCTCGGATATTGAGAAATATTCGGTGTGCATAACGTGGTCGCTTATACTGTCCGCCTTTACGGGACGGAAAGTGCCGAGCCCCACGTGGAGCATTACGGGCACGATTTTTACGCCCTTTGCCTCGATTTTAGCCATAAGCTCCTTTGTAAAGTGAAGCCCTGCTGTGGGGGCGGCGGCTGAGCCGTTTTTATCGGCGTAAACCGTCTGGTAGCGGTCTTTGTCCTCAAGCCTCTCGGTTATATAAGGGGGTAGCGGCATAAGACCTATTTCGTGGAGAATGTTATAGATATTCTCATATTTTTCGCGGTCATACTCGAATTTTATTAAGCGGTTGCCCTCCTCGATTATGTCGGTTATCTCGCCCTTGAGCATACCGTCACCGAAAACAAGACGGCTGCCTATTTTAGCGCGCTTTCCCGGCTTAACGAGAGTTTCCCAAACGTCAAGCGAATGCGAACGTAAAAGCAAGAGTTCGATTTTGGCGTCCTCTCTGCCCTCAACGTGACCGTAAAGCCTTGCGGGGATAACCTTTGAGTTGTTGACCACAAGGGTATCGCCCTCGCGGAGCATATCGAGTATATCGTAAAAATGCTTATGCTCAATATTTCCCGTAGCGCGGTTAACGCACAAAAGGCGCGAGTGGTCGCGCGGCTCTATGGGTGTCTGGGCAATAAGCTCCTCGGGCAGGTCATAAAAGAAGTCCGAGGTCATAAGGTTTGTCTCGGGCTTTTGATTAACTATCGGCATAAAAACTCCTTAATTTCCTTTCGGGTTGCCGTCCTTCGGCATATAATAACAATAGGTTTACTTAACCATTATATATCAAATCGAGCTTTTTTTCAAGTCTTTTAGCAAATTTATTGACATTTGAGGTGATTTTTATGAGCAAAAACAAAAAAGAGCTGTTTTCGGGGGCGGCTACGGCGATAATCACACCCTTTTCGGCTGACGGAATAGATTACAAGGCGCTTGAGGGGCTTATTGAATTTCAGCTTGACGGCGGAATTCGCGCCATTGTGGTGGCAGGAACGACAGGCGAAGCGCCTACGTTGTCCTACCGCGAGCTTGACGAGCTTTTCGACTTTTCGGTTAAAACGGCAAATGGGCGTGCAAAAATAATTGCCGGTTGCGGAGGAAACGACACCTCCCGTGCCGTTAAAATGGCAAAAATGGCACAGAAACGCGGTTGTGACGGCGTTTTATCGGTGACTCCGTACTACAACAAGCCAACCGAACGCGGCACAGCCGAACATTTTTTGAAGATAGCCGAGGTGGGGCTGCCCACAATTCTCTACAACGTGCCCTCGCGCACAGGGTCAAGCATCAGCCTTGGCGCCTACGGTGAGCTTGCAAAACATGAAAACATAGTGGGAGTAAAGGAGGCATCGGGAAATATTGGAACAGTTGCCGATATTCTCTGCGAATTTGCCGACGACCTTGACGTGTACGCGGGCAACGACGATATGACTGTTCCCACTATGGCGCTTGGCGGCAAGGGCTGTATTTCGGTGCTTTCCAATCTTTTGCCCCTTGAGGTAAGTGAGCTTTGCAGGCTTTGCCTTGAAGGAAATTTTGCCGCGGCAGGTGAGCTTCAACTAAATCTTATTCCCATTATCCGCGCGCTTTTCAAGGAGACCAACCCCATACCGATAAAATACGCCCTTTCGCGCTTGGGATTTTGCGAGGAGCGTTACCGCCTTCCGCTTTGTCCTCCCACAGACAGCACCGCAACACTTATTGATATGATACTCGGTACGCTGTAAAGTGGAGGGGGGATGAGAAACAGGTGGCTTTTGTAAAAAGGCAGGACCGCATCTGCGACATCTGCGACAGTCGCCATTTTTTACTTGACAGGGCTGAAAATTTGTGGTATGATTATCTCAACGTTTTATTTTCAGCAAAGGACTCTGTTATGACTAAAAATTACAAGCGCGTTAAGCTTGCCTGCTACGCAAGCAACGTCACTATGTCTATCGTGGGCAATCTCTCGCCCCTGCTCTTTCTCACCTTCCACACCATGTACGGCATATCCTACACCGCACTTGGTGCGTTGGTGCTTATCAACTTTGTAACACAGCTCGGAATTGACCTTGTGTTCTCGTTTTTCTCGCACAAATTCAACATTCCTCTGGCGGTCAAAAGTGCGCCTGTTCTCGGCATTGTAGGTCTTGTGCTCTTTGCCGTCTGCCCTATGCTCTTTCCGCAATGCGCCTATCTCGGAATCGTGATAGGAACTGTGATTTTCTCGGCGGCAAGCGGTTTTAACGAGGTGCTTATCAGCCCCGTTATTGCGGCTATTCCCTGTGAAAATCCCGACCACGAAATGAGCAAGCTCCACTCGATATACGCTTGGGGCGTTGTGTTTGTGGTTGCCGTCAGCACAGCATTTTTACTTGTTTTCGAAAACGATAATTGGCAATGGCTTGCCCTTTTGTTCGCGCTTGTTCCGCTTTTGGCGTCGGTACTCTTTTTCGGTGCGGAGCTTCCCCCTCTCAAAACTGAGGAAAAAACCTCGGGAGCCTTGGAATTTCTCAAAAGCAGAGGCTTATGGATTTGCGTTTTCGGCATATTCCTCGGCGGTGCGGCAGAATGCACAATGGCTCAATGGTGCTCGGGCTATCTTGAAAACGCCCTGCAGATTCCCAAGGTATGGGGCGACATTTTCGGAGTTGCTCTTTTTGCGGTAATGCTCGGACTTGGGCGCACGCTTTACGCCAAATACGGAAAGAATATAAGCAAGGTGCTTTTCTTCAGCGCTATAGGCTCAACCATCTGCTACTTCACGGCGGCAGTTTCAAATATTGCGGTAATCGGTCTTTTCGCCTGCGCGTTTACGGGATTCTGCACGGCGATGATGTGGCCGGGAAGTCTTATTGCGGTTGCCGAGAGATTCCCTCGCGGCGGCGTGATTATGTATGCGCTTATGGCGGCGGGCGGCGACCTTGGCGCATCTGTCGGTCCTCAGCTTGTGGGCGTTATAACCGACGTTATACGCGAAAACGAAGCAACCGCAAAGCTTGCTTTTGATATGGGCTTAACACCCGACCGCCTTGGAATGAAGGTGGGGATACTTATAGGAATGCTCTTCTCTCTTATCGCGATCTTCGTCTTTTTCTCGGTAATGAGAAACCAGAGAAAATTCACCGAAAAGGCTTTAAGCTACGCGCTTTGCCATAAAATTCCGCAAAGTTGTTGACTTTTCAACAACTTTGTGATATAATGATTGCATATTGAAAAAATCCTAACACGAAAAGCGGCGCGGCATTTTCTCCGAGCCGATACAGAAATATGAAAGGATATCACGATGAAAAAACAAGTACTTCACGAAAAAAATGAATTTGAAAATGTACGTTCGCTTATAGAATTTGCAGGCGAACACTACGGTGACAGAAACGCGTATTCCTATAGAATAAAGGCTTCCGATAAGGACGTCATAAAAGTAAGCTTTGCAAAGCTTCGTGATGACGTGCGTGCACTTACCGCAGAGCTTATTTCAATGGGTGTCGCAGGCAAGCATTGTGTTGTTATCGGAAAGATGTCCTACGATTGGGCACTTACCTACTTCTCTGTTCTCTGTGCGGGCGGCGTTATAGTTCCCCTTGACAGAGATTGGGCTGCCGAGGATCTTGCCGATACCGCAACAAAAGCTAATGTCGCGTTCCTTTTCTGCGAAGAAGCCCTTAAGGAAAAGGCTGACGTTGTAGCCGAAACATCAAAGCTTGCAACCTCTGTAATCTACCTTAACTCTTCTGCCGAAGAAAACACGCTTGGTAAACTTATCGCTTCGGGTAAGGAGAAATTCGCAACCAACCCCGAAATATACTTCAATCAGCCCATCGACAATATGGGACTTTCACTCCTCGTGTTCACATCGGGCACAACGGGCAAGGGCAAGGGCGTTATGCTCAGCCAGAACGCTATTCTCCGCGATATGTCGGAAATCACGCCTTATATGGACTTCGCCCCAAAGACGGTTGGCGTGCTTCCCCCTCACCACACCTACGGCTCTACCGTTATGCTTATCGGTCACGCTCAGATAGGAAGTGAAATCTACCTTTCCTCGGGTATCCGCTACGTTCAGCGCGAGCTTAAGGAGCAGTGTCCCGGTCATATGGTTCTCGTTCCCCTTTATCTTGAGACATTCTACCGCAAGATATGGGCCAACATCAAGGAAAAGGGCAAGGAAAAGCTTGTTTCCAATATGATAAAGCTCTGCAACACCCTTAAGATTGGCAGAGGAATCCGCAAAAAGCTGTTCAAGGATATCCACGCGGCGTTTGGCGGCGAGGTGAAGATGATAATCACAGGCGGTGCACCCGTAAATCCCGACATTCTTCATTTCTTCCAGTCTATCGGCATTTCAGTGCTTAACGGCTACGGCATTACAGAGTGCGCTCCCCTTATTGCGGTAAACCGCAGTAACAACGTGGTTGAGGGCAGCGTTGGTAACGTAATCGATATGGACGAGGTTAAGATCGACGATCCCAACGAGGACGGTGAGGGCGAAATCCTTGTAAAGGGTCCCAACGTTATGATAGGATACTACAACGACGAAGCGGCTACAGAGGCGGCATTCAAGGACGGCTTCTTCAGAACGGGTGACTACGGTAAGATTGAGAACGGCGTTCTCTTTATCACGGGACGAAAGAAGAATCTTATCATTCTTTCCAACGGCAAGAACGTTTACCCCGAGGAAATTGAAAACGAGCTTGTAGCAACTCCCGGTATTCTTGATATTATCGTGTACGAGGGACAGAGCAAGCGCGGTATGACCTACAACGCAATAGTTGCCGAGGTTTATCCCGATAAGGAATATTGCGAAAAGAACGGAATTACCGACGTATACGCACATCTCAAGCCCTACATCGACGAGTACAACAAGAACGCTGTTGCTTACAAGAAGATAGGCATTCTCAAGGTGCGTGAGGAAGAGTTCCCCAAGAACACCCTCCGCAAGATAATGAGATTCAAGCTTGATATGACTATTGATTAAAAAATAAAATGGGGCTGTCTCAAATTGATTTTTTTTTGAAATTCTATTGTGATAATTAAACAAAAAACACTTGCGAACCCCCATCGGTAAGCAAGTGTTTTTGTATAGGTTGTCAATTAAATGGAAATCATTCCCAAACTTGAGACAGCCCCTTTATTCATTCCTTCGGCTCAAATCCTTCAAAGATTGAGTGGTCTCCGTTTTCTCTGTTTATATCAAAATGTTCCTTTTTTCGTACCGTCCAGACAAGCAGGGGCGTGCCGAAAAGCGAACTGCAAAGGCGTATCGGAATATCCCTCAGATAACACTCGTCAGCGGCTATGAAATCGGGGCGCGAAAGGAAATTCGCAAGAAGTCCCGAAAGCATAAAATTTCTGAAAAAATTTCCGTTTGATTTAGATTTTATAAGATTTGTCACAAGCTGACCGCGCACGACATCGGGGCAATTCTTCTTGAACCAACGCAAAAGCAATGGATTAAAGGACTCCACCGAATAAACGCCGTCGTAGCTTTCGAGCATTTTAGCGGCAACGGGGCAAAGCGAGGTATCTCCGCTTTCGCCTTTTAGCTCAACCAAAAGCGGAACTCTGCCGTCCACAAGCGAAAGCACCTCATAAAAGGTGGGTATTGAAAGGTCAGTGCCCGCAAGACGGTATTTTTTCAGTTCTTCAAGAGTCAGCGACGAAAGCTTTACGTCCTCGCCGCACATTCTTTTAAGCGAGTAGTCGTGAAAGACCACAACCTCACCGTCGGCGGTAAGCTGAATATCAAGCTCAATGCCGTAACCGCGCTCGGCGGCGTACTTAAAGGCAAGAAGCGAGTTCTCGGGCACGCCCGCCTCATTGTCGAAAAGCCCTCTGTGAGCGTAATCAACAAGCACGCGCCGCATATCGGGGCGCATAGTTACGCGTGGCATAACGAGAAGTGCGTACGCCATAGCAAATATTACAAGTATCAGAAAAACTACGCCCATTTTAATCCTCCGCGCCGCCAAGTGCCTCGATAGACACCTTGGATATGGGCTTGCTGTCGCCGTGCTTTACGAAAAGCATTGTCAAAAACGAGCCGAAAACGAATATTGCCGCGTATGGGAACAGAGTTGTAAAGTTGATGTCAAGGAAAACACCGCTGAGAACGGGGGTTATCATCTGCGCCGACATTGAGGCTGTGTAATAAAGACCCGTATATTTTCCCACGTTTGAGCCCTTTGAAAGCTCGACGACCATAGGATAGCTGTTTACGCCGATAGTTGCCCATCCCACACCCGCAAGGGCAAAGAGTATATTCATCACTACAAGCGAGCTGCCTGCGCGCAAAAATCCCGCAATGGCAAATACGCTTCCGAGTATGAGAACACCGGCAAGTATAGACTTTCTCCTGCCCACCTTGGAGGCAATGATGCCGATGGGAATATAGGAGATTATCGCCGCCGCCTGAGCTATGGTGAGAGTCATATTATAGTCAAGCGCAAGCACTCGACCCGCGTAAACCGAATATTTGCTTGTTACGGCGTTGTAGCCCATAAACCAAAGCACCACCGACGCAAGGATAAGCACAAGCGATATTTTTTCGCCGCGCGTAAGCTCTCTTTCCCCCGATGCGTCGCTGTCGCCGCCGTCCTCAAGCTTCCGGCTTTCCTCAAGCATTTCGGCAGACCACTCGGGTTCTTTGACGAATATCATAAACACCGCGAGGGCGGATATCATAATTATCGCGACCACCGAGAAGAACGCGGTATAATTCATAAGCAGATTTTCGCTCTTTCCCGTTCCGAAAATCATACCGAGAATAAGCACGAGAATGCCGCCCACCGCGCCCATAAGATTTATTATGGAGTTAGCCTTTGAGCGCAAAGGCTTTGGTGTAACGTCGGGCATAAGCGCCACGGCAGGCGAACGGAAGGTGCCCATTGCCACAAGAAGAATCAGCAATATTCCCGCAAAGCAAACCAAGGGCGCGGGGTTATCTGCCGTCACTCTCGCCGCGTAAGCCTGACGGGCGGGCACGATGTAATTTGTGTAGTCAGCCTTATCTCCGCTATCAAGAAGCGAGACGAACTCTTCCCTGCTCATCACTTCGGTCAAGGTCTGCTTACCTGCGGTGTCGGGAACAGAGATTTCAAGTGCAGGCTCGGCATCGTAAAGAACCTCAAGCGACGCGGGGCTGTCCGCGCTGACAGCCGAGAGATTCGCAAGCTGCATATTATCTGCAAAGGAAAGGCATATGAGCGCAACGCAGGCAATAACAGTGCCTATAAGCACGAAGGGCTTTCTCTTTCCGAAGCGCGTATTCGTGCGGTCGGAGATAGAGCCAAACCAAGGAAGCAAAAAAAGTGCCAAGAGGTTATCTATCGCCATGATCACGCCCGAAACGCTCTGCGAAAGTCCGAATTTATCGGTAAGAATCTTGGGAATTATCGTGTCGTACGCCTGCCAGAAAGTACAGATAAGGAAAAACGCAAAACCTACTAACAGGGTTCTTTTATAGTTAAGTCTCATTTAAGCTTACCTTCCTTTTGCAAAATATAGTAGGTCTTGAGAACGGCGGTCTGTGTCTTTGAGTCGCGTATCTCGCCCCTCATCACCATTTCAAGCGCCTTTTCTATGGGAAGCTTGACCGTTTCGATAAACTCATCGTCATCGGGGTCGGTGTCGCCAAACTCAAGTCCGCGCGCAAGATACATATGAATGACCTCGGTAAGGAGCGCGGGAGATGTGACGAAATCGCCCATAGATTCCATGCTTTTCGGTATTGCGCCCGTCTCCTCGCGAAGCTCGCGCAACGCCGCCTCGATAAAATCCTCGGTATCGGAATCAAGCTTGCCCGCAGGAATTTCAAGCATTACACGGCTTTGAGCATAGCGGTACTGACGGACGAAAATTATCTCGTTTTCATCAGTAAGCGGCACCACGCACACAGCCCCGATATGGCGGCAGTATTCGCGTGTGGATGTTTTTCCGTCGGGGAGAGTTACGCTGTCCTTGCGGACGTCAAGCACCTTTCCCTCAAATATTCTTTCGGAGCTTATACAGCCCTCAAAAAATTTTTCGTTGTTCATATTCTTTTCCTTTGCCGTTTTTATTCATACCTATTATAATGTAAAATTCTTTTTTTGTCAAGATTTTTTGTGCCATTCTATTGACTTTCAATACTTAATGTGATATAATCAAGTTGCAAAATAAACCTGCGGAGGTAGCATAATGAAAAATTTAAGAAACATTGTGCTTGGCGTTTTGCTTATCGGTCTTGGCATTGTTTTTGCCCTCAATTCACTCGGTATTGCCGAAATTGACGTTTTCTTTGACGGTTGGTGGACGCTGTTTATAATTATTCCCTCTATTTGCGGAGTTATTTCGGACAGAGACAAAACAGGCGCGATTATCGGGCTTGTTATAGGCGCGGCGCTTTTGCTTTCGGCGCAAGGAATTATTGATTTTTCGATGATTCTCAAGCTCGTATTCCCCATAATTCTCGTGACTGCAGGTGTTTCGATAATCTTCAAGGGCTTTTTCAAAAAGGCTAAGCAAAACAGCGAGCTTCCCCCCTCGGTCAAGCCCGTAAGAGAATACGCCGCAACCTTTTCGGGTCAGGACATCAAGTTTGACGGCGAGGTGTTCGAGGGTGCGGAGCTTACCGCGGCATTCGGCGGCATAAAATGCGACCTGCGCGGTGCGGTAATTGCCGAGGACGTGGTTATAAACGCAACGGCAACCTTTGGAGGCATTGATATACTTGTGCCCGACGGCGTTAACGTAAAGATAAGATCCTCTGCACTTTTCGGCGGTGTAAGCGACAAGAAAAAGCGAGTAAACATCGATGGCGCAAAAACGCTCTACATCAACGCCGACGCGGTGTTCGGAGGTGTTGACGTAAAATGACACAGCTTAACAAGGTAATACATGCCTGCGCAAAACTGCTTGCAATTCTTATGATTGCGGGAATATTTTTTTCCGCGGTGTCGTTTTTGGGTGACGTGTCCTTCTTTTTCTCAAGTGAAAAGGAGTATGTGACAGAAAAAAGCCTGACAGTCGAGGGCATCATGTCACTTGACGTTGACCTTGAGGTGGCGGAGCTTATAATAGAGAACGGTGATATTCTTCACGCCGAAACCAACGGCAAGGAAATAAGCCTTTCTAAAGACGGAAGCACGCTTAAGATAAAAGAGCGAAGCTCTATGAAAAAGCAAAAAGGAACAAAAGTCATTCTGACTGTTCCCTCTCTCGCAATATTTCAAGATGTAGATATCAGCATAGGCGCGGGCAAGCTCAGTGCCGACGAGCTTAGCGCCGTCAGCTTTTCACTTGACTTAGGCGCGGGAGACGTTGAGATAAACAAGCTTAACGCATCGTCACGCGCCGATATTGACTGCGGTGCGGGAAATCTTGACGTGGAATACGGCAGTATAAGCAACCTCGACCTTGAGGTTGGCGTGGGTGACGTTGACCTGCGTGCCGCTATATTTGGTGAATCCGAAATAGAATGCGGCTTAGGCGACCTTACGCTCACCCTCATAAACGGAAAAAAGCTTAACCGCATAGCCTGCGACGTGGGAATCGGCAATTTCAAGATTGACGGCGAAAAAATAAAGGGCAACACGGTTATAAACCACGGCGCAAACTCAATTGACATAAACGGCGGAGTCGGAAACGTAACGGTAATTTTTGCCGACCAAAACGGCGAAACCACAAAAGAATCCGAATAAGGAGACATGATATGCAAAGCACTACACTTACAAAAAAAATTGAGATGAAAAAGAAATACGACGTCATCGTCTGCGGCGGCGGAGTTGCAGGCGTAGCGGCGGCGGTTACTGCGGCAAACGAGGGCTACTCCACGCTTCTTATCGAGAAATCCAACATTCTCGGCGGTCTCGGAACTCTTGGACTTATCAACCTTTTCGTGCCTATGTGCAACGGACGCGGAAAGCAGATAATATTCGGACTTTGCGAAAAGTGGACAAGACTTTCGGCAAAGCTCGGTTACGACTCTATTCCCGAGGAATGGAAGAACGGCGAGCCCAAAGAATACACCGAGGTAAGATACACACAGAGATTTTCGCCTTACATCTTCGCGCTTCAGCTTATGGACGAGGTAACCTCGTCGGGCGTTGACCTGCTTTACGACTGCATTGCCTGCGACCCTGTTATGGAGGGCAATATCTGCAAGGGTGTTCTCACCGAAAGCAAATCGGGCACCGAATATTACGGATGCAAGATGCTTATTGACACAACGGGAGACTGCGACGTGCTTCGCCGCGGCGGTGTTCCCACGGTTGCGGGTGAGAACTTCTTTACATACGCAGGAAAAATGATTTCGCTTGCAAGCTGTCAGAAGGCTATCGACACAGGTGATATAAGAATGGCATTTACGGGAATTTCGGGCGGAAACATCAATCTTTGGGGCTACAAACAGCCTGAGGATATTCCCAAATGGTCGGGACTTACGGTTGAGGAGGTCACAGACTATCTTATCACCAATCAGAAGGTTATGCTCGGCAAGCTCAAGGAAGAGGACAGAAAGACGCGCGAGATAACCCACCTGCCTATGATGCCCCAGTTCAGAACCACCTGCCACATCGCAGGCGATTACTCGCTTAAAATTGCCGATGCATACAAGCATTTTGACGACTCGGTCTGCGCGATAAACGACTTTGAACACCGCGACCACCTTTGGGAAGTACCGCTCCGCACACTTACACGCCGCGACTACCCCAATATGCTGACCGCAGGAAGAAGCGCTGACGGAACAGGTCACGCGTGGGATATGCTCCGCGTTATTCCCCCCGCAATACTCACGGGTCAGGCGGCGGCGCACGCGGCTTGTCTCGCCATAAAGGAACAGACTGCTGCGGCAGGCGTTGACATTCGCACCCTTCAGAACAATCTCGAGAGAGACAACGTGATGATTCACTTCCCCGACGAGTATATCCCCGAGGACAGAACCGTCATTCTTCACGGCAAAAACGTCTCTGAGATTGAGGGCGGGCATTTATAAGGTATGAAAGAATACACAAAAGCCAAAAAGCTTGTCCTCGCCGCACTTTTTCTGGCGTTGGCTTATACTCTGCCCTTTATCACGGGGCAAATACGCGAAATCGGCGCAATGCTCTGCCCTATGCACCTGCCCGTGCTGCTGTGCGGATTTATCTGCGGTTGGCAATGGGGCTTGGCAGTGGGATTTACGGCTCCGCTTTTCCGCTCACTGACCTTGGGAATGCCTCGGCTTTTCCCCTCGGCGGTATGCATGGCTGTTGAGCTTGCGGTCTACGGTGCGGTTGCGGGCATAATGCACCGTCTTATGCCGCAAAAAAAGCAATACATATACTGCTCGCTTCTGTGTGCAATGACTGCAGGCAGACTCGTGTGGGGCGCGGCTATGTTCGTGTGTATGGGCTTAAATGGCGGCAGTTTCGGGCTTTCGGCGTTCATTGCGGGCGCGTTTACAAACGCACTCCCCGGCATAATAGCGCAGATAATCCTCGTTCCCGCAATAGTTATGCTGGTTGAAAGTAAAAAGCTTGTAGGAAAAAAATAACAGTTTTCTATTGACAAATCCCACTCGGTATGCTATACTGAGTGGGCAATAATAAATTTCACGAAAAGGAGGCGAATATTATGATGACCAATTTGTTTAAGAATTTGCATATTTCGGATGTCGTATCTTTCGCCTGCGTTTGTGTTTCATAGGTCAGGCTGACTCTTTTTACACATCCGTCCTCGGGTGTGTTTTTTATTGTTGCGGCGCACCCGTGGGTGCGCCTTTTGTTATTCCGCAAAAGCGCACTGACTAACACACGGAAAATATACAGAAAGTAGGTACAAGATCTTCCAATATACCGATTGACAAAATAAAAAAATTATGATAGAATAAAAGGGCTACACAAAGTTAATATTCGATTCATACGGGTATCTGTTTTTATTTCGGTAAAAGCGCATACTCCTTGTTTTCGTACCCTTATGGATCGTGAAAACTTTGTGTAGCAACAAACGGAGTCGCGTTTTTCGGTGCGTCTCTGTTTGAGACGCACTTTTTTGTTGGAGGTCTATATGAGTAAAGAAAAGAAAGAAAAAAAGAAGAAATTACCTTTTAAGAGAACTGTCTCAAACAATTTGTTCGCTCTGCGTTCAATATGGGAGGCGTCGCCGATATACCTTGCAGTATACCTCGGCTCGTCCTTCATATACGGCACGTTAGACTTTTTGAGCTCGGGCTATTTGCTCAGACGTGTAGTAAACGGAATTGACGCAGGCGAAAGCTTGAAAAGCATAGTTATGTACGTGGCAATACTAGGGCTTACCTGTCTTACCGCATACACCCTGCTCAACTGGTTTTGGAACGTTATCTCGCCCATAAAGGAGAGAAGGGTGGGCGCGCACGTTGAAAAGATGCTCTTTCGCAAGGCGGCGCAGGTTGAGCTTGCATGCTACGAAAATCCCGCATTCTACGACAAATACGTCAAGGCTATGGACGAGGCGTACAACCGCATAATAAGCGTAATGAGAACGCTTGACAATCTCATTGCTCGCGTTATCGCGCTGTCGGCTAACTCGCTGTTGCTTTTTATCATTGACCCTTGGCTTATTGTCTTCGGGCTCTTCCCTCTCCTGCTTGGAATTTTCAAGCGTCTTGAAAACGTGGCAAACCACGACCTTGAGGTAGCCAAAAAGCCGATAATGAGACGCGCGGGCTACGTCAAGCGAACCTTTTACTTAGGCGAATACGCCAAGGAAATGAGAATAGGCGGAATGTATGAAAATATGCTCCGCGATCTCAGAGAAAGCTACAAGGATTATAAGGCTGTGACAGTAAAATACGGTCTTAAAAAGGCAATATACGGCTATATCAGACAGGTTGGACTTGAGGTTGTCACGGTGCTTGGGGCGATGCTCTACTCTGTATGGAGTGCAATGGTCATAGGCGCGGAAAACGGCGGTATGAGCATAGGTGACTGCATTGTGGTGCTCAGCTCCATAGGCACTATCTCCTACTGTCTTAGCAGTCTTGTGCAGAATTTTGCCGAATTTGGCGAGCACGCGCTGTTCCTTGACGACGTGCGTTTCTTCCTTGACTACGAGCCAACGGTAAAAGGCGGCGAGCTGACCGCCCCCGATGACGGCGGTGATATTGAAGTAAAAAATATTTGCTTCCGATACGAGGGCAGTGACAAGGACACCCTAAAGGACGTAAGCTTTCTGTGGCGTAAGGGCGAACGAATTGCGCTTGTAGGCAGCAACGGCTCGGGAAAAACCACTTTAATAAAGCTTCTCTTAAGGCTTTACGACCCCACAAAAGGCGAAATATCGGTGAACGGCGAGAACATAAAAAGCTTTTCGCTTAGTTCCTACCGCGAAAGCTTTGGAACGGTCTTTCAAGACTTCAAAATGTTCTCGATGAGCGTTAAGGACAACGTGCTTCTACGCCCCGCAAAGGACGGTGACGACGAGCTTGTGACCCACGCGCTTAAGGAAAGCGGCGCGTACGATAAGATAAGCAGGCTCGACAAGGGTCTTGACACAATTCTCACCCGCGAATTTGACAACAAGGGCGAAAATCTTTCGGTTGGCGAACAGCAAAAGCTGTCGCTTGCAAGGGTATTTGCCGACAAAACGCCCTTCGTGCTTTTGGACGAGCCTTCAAGCGCTCTCGACCCCATTGCGGAGTACACTATGTTTGAAAATATGATGCGCGCCACTGAAGGCAGAAGCGTTATATTTATTTCCCACAGGCTTTCGTCCGCGGTGCTTGCCGACAAGGTAATACTTATGGACGGCGGCAGTATAGCCGAGCAAGGCTCGCACAGGGAGCTTATGGCTAAAAACGGCAAATACGCGGCTATGTTTAAGAGACAAGCCGAAAACTATCTCGGAAGCGAGGTGGCTTCAAATGAGTAAAAAAATAAAACAGAAGTTTTCTTCGATTGTAAAAAACAATGTCACAATGCTTGCAAAGATTGCAAGATACACACCCATATACTTCTTCCTTATGCTGAGTGAGGGAATTTTATGGGGCTTTATTCACTCGGCAGAGTCGATTTTCAATTACAATCTGCTTAACACCGTGGACGGTGGAGATTTTGCGTACGCCGCAAAAATAATCGCCGTAATGGCAAGCTTTTGGATTCTTGCTTACGTGTTTGACAAGTGGTACTGGTGCATTATGAATCCGCTTATAAAGCGAAAGCTTCACCTCCGTATGCACGAGGAAATGTTCGTAAAGGCGCTGTCGCTTGACCTTTCCTGCTTTGACGACCCCGAGTTCTACAACGATTTCGTATGGGCGATGAACGAGTCCGACCAAAGGGCGGTTCAGGTTATTGAGGACACAGGAAAGCTTATTAACCGCATTGTGGCTTCGGCAACCCTTTTCGGTCTGCTGTTTACGGTAGACCCGATTATTGCGGTAATACTTTTCCTTTCGTCGATTGTAACGGTAGTCTGCAATCTTCTTGGCAACAAGGTCAGCTTCAAGCACAGCAAAGAGACAAATCCGCTTTGGAGAAAGAAAAATTACATAAACCGAGTTTACCACCTTGCCGACTACGCAAAGGAGCTTCGCATACGCCGTGCCAACGAGCTTTTAATGGCTGAATACGACGAAAACACCGAAAAAATTATTGCCGCAGAAAAGAAATACGGTAAAAAATATTTCCTGCTCTACGGCTTGGGATGGAACGCGATTGGAACTCTGACTACCTTTGCGGTAACGCTTTACATGATATTTATGCTTGCACGCGGCGAGCTTGAGGTAGGCGGCTTTGCGGCAAGCGTTGGCGTGGTCTGGCGCATAAGATGGCTGCTTGTGGATATGATTGACCGCTTGACAAAATACGCCAAGCACTCGCTTTATATCGAAAAATATCTTGAATTTATGCGCTTTACCCCCGAAATAAAGGACGGAATCACAGACATTCCCGAATTTGAAAATCTTGAATTTTGCGACGTAAGCTTTTCCTACGAGTTCTCGGCTCACCCCAAATACCGATTCCACGAGGAGGATTATGAGCCTCCCAAAAAGGAGGACGGCAAAAACGTGCTCTCTCACGTTGACCTCAAGCTTTCTAAGGGCGACAAGATAGCCATTGTAGGCTACAACGGCGCAGGCAAGACCACACTTATCAAGCTTATTATGCGTCTGTATGACCCCACCGAGGGTGAGATACTTTACAATGGCATAAACATAAAGGATTTCGAACCCACAGCATACAGAAAAAAGATTGGAACAGTATTTCAGGACTTCAAGATATTCGCCACCTCGATTGCCGAAAACGTTATGAACGGCGGATATGATGAGCGCGACAGGCAAACCGTTATTTCGGCACTGAACACAGCCGACTTTGGCGATAAGCTTGCAACGCTTGACGAGGGCATACACACCCACCTTACTCGCGAATTTAACGAAAAAGGAACAAACCTTTCGGGCGGTGAGTCGCAAAAGATTGCCATTTCGCGTGTTTTCGCCAAGAACTATCCCATAGTGATTATGGACGAGCCTTCCAGTGCACTTGACCCAATGGCTGAATACAACCTTAACCAATCAATCCTGCACAACACGGACGACAAAACGGTGATTTTCATTTCACACCGTCTTTCCACGACACGCATTGCGGACAAAATATATATGTTCGACCGCGGTGCGCTTGTGGAGGAAGGCAGCCACGCAGAGCTGCTTGAAAGAAAGGGCAAATATGCAGAAATGTTCCGCGTTCAGTCTGAAAAGTATCAAGATGACGAGGGATAAAAAACGGGGCTGTCTCGCAGAGACAGCCCCGTTAACTATTGGTTACCTATTTAATTCTTGGGCTTGCGGATGCGGTTGAGCTGCTTATTCATCTTAAGAAGCTCCTCCTTGGTGAAGTTCACGTTCATCATTCCCATCATACTTGAGAGACGAAGAACCGTAAATCCACCCATCATTTCCATAAGTCCGCCGTCTGCCTTAAGGTCAACCTCAAAGCCGCCCGACTTCTTTTCGCCTGCGTCCTTGCCCTTCTTACTTGCGTTCATCTTTTTCTTGATCTTAAGACCCATAGAAATGAACCAAAGCTTTCCGCGCTTGGACTTCATAATGTCGGATATCTTGTCGTTGAGCGAATATCTGCCCTCGATCTCAACTACGTCAAACCAGTTAAGCACCGCTCCGACTTCCTTGAGAACGTAGTCCATATTCATTTCGTCAACCTTGCGGATCTTGCCCTCGTCGCTGAGGTCGCCCGCCTTTGCCACGATAGTGGTTTCGCCCTCATTCTTTACGTCAAAGTAGAAGAAGTGGTCGGGCGCGGTCTTTTTGCCGATGCTCTCGCCGTTAACGAAGAGCTCTACCTCGGGCTGATTGGAGTAAACGGTCACCTTTGTAACGTCCTCAACGCGGTCGATATATCTCTTACCGCAAAGGTGAACAAAGGGATCGTCGGACAGCCAAGCCTTATATGCGTAGAAGGCGTCCTTCTTATACTTTCTGTCCATAGTGATAAGACCCTTATGGTTCTGTCCGTTCTCGCCGCCCTCTGCTCTCGCGTCTGCGCCGAAGTCAAACATATTCCATACGTGTGTCGCCCAGATATACTTACGACTGAAGAGCTGTTTGATAAGCTCCTCGTGGTAGAACGCCTGATACTCCTCGGAGTAGTCGCCCTGCTTGGGGTCGCTTGTATGCCAGTTGAGCGCCTCGCATCCGTACTCGCTGATACCTATCGGGATATTGGGGTGGATCTCGTGGAATTTATCGAACCAAGGTCCGTTCATCGAGGTATCTCCGCCGTACCAACCGAAATAGTGGTTATAAGAAACAAGGTCGGGAATCTGGAGATATGGGTCGTCCATCTTGCACATAGAAACCGCCGCGATGGTGGTAAGACGCGTCTTATCCATTTCGTGAACAAGGTCGTTGAGTATGCGGTGATTCTCAAGAAGATCGTCATCGGAGCCGCCGATGGAGATTTCGTTGGAAAGTCCCCAAACGCAGATAGACGCGTGGTTATAATTCTGAGTGATAAGCTCCTTCATCTGCGAGATCGTGTTCTCGCGTCCGCCGGGCATATGCTTGGAGATATAGGGAATCTCCGCCCAGATAACCAGACCCTTTTCGTCGCAAAGGTCGTAGAAATACTGATCGTGCTGATAGTGAGCAAGGCGGATAGTAGTTGCGCCAACCTCCATAATAAGGTCGATATCCTCCTCGTGGTGCTCGGGAAGAAGCGCGTTTCCTATGCCGAGTCTGTCCTGGTGGCGCGATACGCCGCGAAGGGGGTATTCCTCACCGTTAAGGATAAATCCGTTATTGGGGTCAACCTTGAAGCTGCGGCAACCGAAGCGATTGCAAACGTTGTCAAGCACCTCACCGTTTTCAACGATCTCAACCTCACAGCAGTAGAGGTAGGGATCGCGGCGTCCGTGCCAAAGGTGAACGTCCTTAATCTCAAAAGTGACCTTCTTATCTGTGGACTCAATCTTCTGAAGCTCGTTTTCGTCCTTATCGTAGATTGTATAAACGATAGTCTGACCCTCTGAGAGGTCGGTGGTATAAACCTCAACCTCAACGCTTGCGTCCTTGCCTTCGATTGCGGGGGTTATTTTAAGTCCGCTTCCGCCATAGTAATCAAGGTCAAAGTGAGCCTTATTCACAGCGATAAGATTTACGTTTCTGTAAAGACCGCCGTAGAAGGTAAAGTCAGCCATCTGGGGATAAACAGTATCATTGGGCGAGTTGTCAACGACAACCGCGATCTCGGTGTTTTCCGAAAGCTTTTCGGTGATATTTACGCGCCAGGTGGAGTAACCGCCGTCGTGGTGAGCAAGCTTTTCGCCGCCCACGTAAACGTCGGCAGAGGAGTTTGCTCCGCGGAACTCGAGGTAGTAAAGGTCAGCCTCGGGAAGCTCGGACTTTACGAGAGTTTTTACGTAAAGGCAAGAGCCTCTGAAGTAGTCGTTGCCGCCGTCCTGTCCGTCTGTTGCGTTCCAGGAATGAGGAAGAGTAACCTTCTCGCCCTCGCGTACAGCTATGTCAGCTGTGTTCTTGGCAAAAAGCCAGTTTTCATTTAAATTAAGAATATTTCTCACGTTTTTTCTCCGTTTCAATAAAGGTTTTAAGTTTATTTTACCGCTAAAATGTTAATAGGATATTACGGTGAAGTATATTTTCAAAAGTCGGCGTCCGCAGAGCGGACACCGACGGGGTTATCAAACGAGATTGTCGGCGTCCTCAGCCGTAGTGTATGTAAGTACGTCATCAGCCTCAACGTCGCGTCCGAGCTCCTTATTCATCTTTGCAAGGGTCTTCTTGTCAAGGTTGTAAATAAGAGCAAGTCCTACAAACTGCATAATCGCCGCAACAAGGAAGAGTGCCGCAACGAGAACACGAAGGTTAACCGCTACGTCCCAAGAAAGGAGAGTAACGTCTATCTTAGCGTTTCCGAATTCGTCAACAGCGTTGTTAACGTAGCCAAGGCTGTTCATAATAACGAGAGCAACCGCAGGACCTACGCCCTGAGCGAGCTTACGGAAGAAGGAGTGAAGCGAATAAACAACGCCCTCCTCGCGCTTGCCCGTTTTCCACTCGTTGTAGTCGATTGCATCGCCCATCATTGCCCATGAAACTGTGGAGTAGATGCCGAGACCAAGGCTGTAGACAAGCTGGCAAAGGATGTAGATTACAAGGTCGAGACCTGTGTTATCGGGTGTGATTATGAAAAGTCCGAGACCGCCGATAATAGAGCAGATAGCACCCACAACCGAAAGCTCCTTCTTGCCGTACTTTGTAACCATCTTACGCGCAAGAGGGGTGAACACTACGATAGGAATCATAGCGAAGAGCTGGACGATACCCGATATCTTGGTATTCTTGAAGTAAATCTGGAAAACTACCGAAACTGCTGTAGCCGCACCCTGCATACCGATAAACATACCCATAGCCGCGATGGTTGCGCCAACTGCGGGGCGGTTAAGACAGAAGTTCTTGAGTGCCGCAAAAACGTTGAACTTGGGCTGTTCCTCGTTAAGCTTTACGTCGGTATCAACACGAAGCTCGGTGTTCTTTATCATAAACTGGAAGCAGATAAAGCCGAGCACGCCCATAATAAGTGCCGCGATAAACACCTTTACGCCGTTAAGCGATTCGTCGGGGTTGTAGATAATAAAGGGGAGAATAACCATAGGAAGCATATTTCCTACCATAGAGCCGATAGAACGCCAAGCCGAAAGCGAAGCGCGGTCCGCGGGGTCGTTGGAAATAAGCGAGAGAAGCGAGCCGTAAGGCACGTTTGCGATAGTGTAAAAGGCATCCCAGATTACGTAACCCGCAATAAAGATGATAAACTTAGCCCAAACGGGTGCCTGCGGGAAAGGCAGGAAGCAGCACGCGCCGCCCACGATAAGTCCTATAGAGCCTGCCCAGATGTAGGCAAGGAACTTATTTTTCTTATACTTGCGTCTGTCGGCGTCGATGATAGAGCCGATAAGTGGGTCGTTGATAGCGTCCCAGAACTGAACGATAACGAGAAGGAGCGAGTACCAAAGACCCATACCCATTACCTGAGTCCAGAAAAGTGCCATCGTTCCCTTGAGCGCGAAGCTCATGTTACATCCAAGATCGCCTGCGGCATACGCCACGCTGTCTCTTATGCCGAAAGCGCGCTTGCCGTTTGCATCAAGCTTTGGTGCTTTTTTCATAGCTTTTTCCTCTTTTCATTTTTACTCGGAACACCGAGTTTTATTCTTTCTTATAGTATAAAAGATAATAGCTTTTCAACGTGAGTAATTTTTTAATGTGTTTTTGTATTTTTTTCATTTTTGCGATAAAACTATGTTGATTTTTCACAAAAGAAGTGTTATAATAAATGCGTAAGTTAAAAAATTTCACAATAAAAGGAGTATGTATGTTTTACCAAAACGAGCTTTCCTTTCTTTGCGATATTCTAAAAAAAAGCCGAATAAACGTACACACGGTAGCACTTGCCGATCTTGACAAATCCATATCCGACGGCTATCTTGACGAGCTGTTCGCGGACGGCGACCGCTTCCGCGGTAAGCTTCCCGACTTTGCACCGCAAACGCTGTACCGATTCAGAGATAAATTTGAGCGGAACTATCTTTTTATGCAGCTTGTTGACAGCGACGAGCCGACGGTTTTGTGCGTTGGTCCTTACCTCGCCTCTGCCCTGTCGGAGCAGAGGATACTTGAGATAGGTGAGCTTAACGGAATCTCACCGCAAAAGCAACGCTACGTATCCGAATACTACATGGCACTTCCCATAGTCGAGGACAGCAGCCCAATATCCACGGTGATAACCACGTTTTGCGAAAGGGTTTGGGGCACACCGTCCTTTGCCGTAATCGACGTCACCAACCAACCTTCCGCGCCCTACGCGCCCATGAGCCGTTCTATGGTAAACGACGGTACAGCCGACTCGCTGATAAATCTCAAGGCAATGGAAATGCGTTATTCGTTTGAAAACGAGCTGATGCGGGCGGTCTCTCTCGGTCAGCCCCATATGGAGGACAGGTTAAAGGAGGCTTTTTCGCCCGAAATGTTCGAAAAGCGAGCCGCCGACCCACTTCGCAACGCCAAAAATTACGGTGTGATAATGAACACTCTGCTCAGAAAAGCGGCGGAAAACGGCGGTGTGCATCCCTTATATCTTGATAGAATGTCATCGGAATTTGCCCACAAAATAGAGGCTCTTCCCTCGCTTTCCGAGAGCGCGAAGCTGATGTGCGAAATGTTCCGAGGATACTGCCGACTCGTGCGCAAGCACTCGCTGGGAAGCCTTGCGCCGCTTGTGCAAAAGACAATAATGATAATAGATGCCGACCTCTCCGCCGACATTTCGCCAAGCTCGCTTGCTAAGGCGCAGGGCATATCGCTCGGCTACCTTTCCACGCTGTTTAAGAAAGAGACGGGGAAAACTCTTTCCGAGTACATCTGCGAAAGACGAATGGAATACGCGGCGTATCTTTTGCGAACCACCTCGCTGCAAATTCAGACCATTGCTCTGCACTGCGGTATTCTTGATGTTCAGTATTTTTCAAAGATATTCAAAAAATATCTCAACCTCACCCCAAGCCAATACCGCACGGAGAACAAATAGCGGCAAAGGCGGTGGGGAGACGGGAGAACAGGGAGGCGGTCGCTTTTTGTAAAAAGCTCCGCAAAAACTTTTCGGAAGTTTCTTTGTTATGGTTGGGTGACTCGACGGTAAATTGGTGTTTAGCGGCGAAGACCCGCTTCGCTCACAAGGTCGCAAGCGACCTGCCCGCAGCCCTATAGGTCAGCGCACCGTTGTTTGTGCGAACATAGTGCCACGCGTCCCACTCGGTGTCTAAACAACACCTCGTTAGCTTTGGACGACCGATAAATTGGTGTTTGAAGGTGTGTTCGCACCGCTAAACAATAATTTTTACCTCCATCAAATATTTTAAGGGGATGTCCGTTTAACGAGACATCCCCTTTTAGTAATGCATGATTATTTATGAATTGAATCAAAGTAATCGATAAGGCTGAAAATGTTATCAGTTATAAGCTTCATCGAGTCTGTAAGCTCCTTATACATATTCATCTTATTATCGTAAATACCCTTATTCGAGCCAAGGTTTGAGGTGTCGCCCTCACCCTTGTAGTGAACCTTAAGAGACGGAGCAAAGGCAGGTCCGTTCTCAACAACGTCACCCGTAAGTACGTTTGTATACGCGCTTATCTCGCCGTTCTGATAGTCGTACGCGCGGTAAAGATTTCCGCCCTCGTCAACAAATATTGTCTGGTCGTTATCTCTGAAGCGGTACCATGTCCAACCTACGCAAGTCTGCGACTCGAGAAGCACAAGCGTATAGTTCTCGTAATAAGCCGCTCTGTCTGCCTGTGTCTTAACTATAGAGCCCGCATTGGTCTGATTTCCAAAGCCATAGCCGTTCATATCCACGGCGTCGTCTGCCTTTGTGAAGAACTCTGTTACGATAAAGGGCTTGCCCGTATACTTGTACATATACTGAATAGTCTCTATCGAGGGAGTAAGACCGCCGTAAAGGTTTACTGTAAGCACGTCAACGTACTTGGACGCCGCGCGGAGGTAGCCCTCGCTGGTCTTGTTCTCGGAGTGGATTCTGTTGCCGAGATACATATAGTGACCAAGTCCGCCGTTGTCAATAGCTTCGGTGATAACCTTATAGTATCTGTTATATACGAACGCCTTAAACTCCTCGGACATCTCGTCGGTAACGTCGGTTACAGACGGGTTGGGGTTGCCCGTATGCTTGATAAGCCAAGTCCAAGCCGTAGCGTAGGAGAAGGCGTTAACGGGCTCGGTGGGGTCAATGGTAAGATAGCAGTAAAGCATATCTGTCTGCGAGGGTATCTCGTTATCCGAGTAAAGACCGAGAACGAAGGGGCTGTTTCTGTACTGCTCACCTACAGCGGCAACCTTGCCTTCGCAATAGGTAATGAAGTCGGGGTCAAACACGTTCATGGTGTTGTTGTGAAGAAACTTAGCCGAACCGCCTGTAGAAATGCCAAGCGCAAGACTTCCGCTGCCCATATAACCCGAAATACATCCAAGGCTTACGGCTCTTGAAAGCTTGTTCTGATCAAAGAGTCCTGCCGCACCGCCCCAATAGGTATTGATACCGATTGATCTCAGCTCGGTTGCAACCTCACGGCAGAAGTTTTCTTCGCTACCGTACTTTGCAAGCGAAGCCTCTATCTGATTTGTTGTTGCGCCAACCTCGGCGGTGTTGATACCCGTCGCAAAGAAGGGATTTCCAAGCGGGTCAATAATGTACGTGCGGACACCGTGCTTTTCGGTATGGAAATAGCCCGTAGCCTCGCCCTTTATACCCGAATTGGTAATTCCGCCGTACTCGTCGTACTCGGAAATCTCACCGGGATTGAAGCCCGTAAGGCTATCAAGCGAACGAGCGTAAACCTTTGCGTTCCACTTCTGTGCGGGCGAGTTTGACTTCCAATCAACCTTTACGGTGTAGTCGCCCACAGGTTGTGTATTCGCCACGTCCTTAAGTCCTACAGTCTCATAAGGCTCGTGACCGTAAAGCGCATCGTAATCATGCTTGAACCATTCGTTTACTATCTGCTCGGCGTAGCCCCAAGGCTCATAGCCTATATTCTTAAGCTTACCGAGGTTGATTTCGTGGTTGTACATAATGGGATAAACCACAAGCTTGGGAGCGCCGGTTTCAGATTCTGAAGACGCAATACTGCCCTCTCCGCCCGTCTCCACCTCAACGTTGGAGATCTTGAAGGCTACCTGACCGTCCTTGGCGTGCTTGATAACGTAATCGGTAACGTCAACCTGAGTGTATTCCTTAGAAACGTAACGAACGTCGCCGATGTACTCAATTTCGCCTGCAAGGTCATTGCAGTTTCTTCCGTTAAGCTCGGTCTCTGTCCAATTTGTGTCAACTCCGCAAATATCGGCAAGAATACCGCCCTCTGCCTTTTCCTCATCGGAAAGCGCGCGGTGGCTCTTGGAGTAGAACTCAAGATATATACGGCTTGAAGAGGTAAGTCTTTTAATAGCTATATCAGAGAAGGCAAACTTGATGTAAACGTGACGCGTGTACTGATTGTTCTGACCCGACTCCTTGATAACAAGGTTTACGTTATTACCGAAATTCTCCTCTGTGCCAAGTCTTACAAAGGTGTCGTCGGTAGGAGTAGCGGTGTACTCAACCGAGCTTCCGCCAATGGTAAAGGTGGGATATCCGTCCGCGGATTCTCCCGAATAGATAAGTATAGCCGCGTCGCCGAAGTAGCGCATTCCGTCCTTTTTGATGTAGGGGCGTACAATTACCTCGGTGTGGATCGAGTTTGCGTCAAGTCCCTCAACAGGGATAGGCACGATATATTTTGAGCCAAGCTCTGCAGCGGTGACGGTCTTGCCGTCTGCCACAAGTGACTCGTAAACAGTTGTGATGTTAACGTCCTGCTCCTTTGCCACAAGCTCACCGTTTTCGGGGGCAAGAGTGGTAACAAGGAAGCCTGCTCTGCTGTACTCGCTTACGTTTTCGATATTAGTTCCCGCCACAACGCGAAGGTCGAACTTGCCGCCCTCGGGCTTGGTGGTCTGGTAAGCGACGTAATCTGCCGCCGCCTCCTCAACAAGTCCTATACGGTAGGAGCTGTTGGAGTACACCGAAATATTGCTGAAGTATGCGGTATAGGAGTAACGCGCGTCAAAGAAACGCACCTGAGACTTTGCGAGCGTTGTGGGCTTACCTATTTTGTAGCTGAGAAGATTCTGTCCGTTGATATAGACCTCACAGAAGCCTGTAAGAGAGCTGATAAGGAAACGGATGTTGAACCATTCGCCAAGCGGAAGCTTTGCCGCGCTCTTCTGTTCGGGCTTCTCAACAGGTGTTGTGCCCGTGCAGAGATAGCCTTCGTCATCAACGCGTATCGAACGGTAGGTAAGAGCGCCCGACTCACCGCCCGTTATCCATGTAACGAAGGACATAGGATATTGGTGCGAGGTCTTTCCTCCCGCCTCACCGGCAGGGTAGGACTCGAAGAACATATCTGCCTCAATCGAGAAAGTATCGTAATCGTTAAGAATAGGGGCAAGGTCGTTTATGATGTAGTGACCGCTTCCGTTTACGATACCGAGAGATTTTTTGCCGTGAGCTTCAACAAGCTTTACGTTTTTGCCCTCGATAGAGTATTCGGTGCTGCCCATGTTGTCGGTAATATCCGACATTTTGTTGAAGTCAAGCTCCCAAAGGAAATCGGGGAGCGGTTCTTCGTCAATGTCCACTGCCGCAACAGGCAGAGCGACAAACGCCGAAGCAATCATCATAAGCGCAAGCATAACAGCAAGCGCGCGTGCCGTAAGTTTTCTGTTCATAAAGTTCTCCTTTCAAATGAGGAAGCTAAAAAGTCCCTCAACATACATGAATATTTTATCATATTTTGCCCTTTTCGTCAAGATAAAACCGCACGCCAATCTGCACAAAACAAGCCCTCTGTTTTTGGGCACTTTGACAACTTGATTCAATACCTCTTGGTTTTGGGCGACTCGCAGATAAATTAGTGTTTGAAGGTGTGTTAGCACTGCACCACGCGAGATTGTCGCTTTTTGAAAAAAGCTCCGCAAAAACTTTCTTGGCGTGGCTGCAGTGCGAACACACCGCCAAACGCCAACTTGTTTAACAAAAAAGCGAGAGGCTATCTCGCGGTGAGACAGCCTCTTCAATATTCATCTCTCGTCAAAAAATTTGATAAGCGAATATTTTTGATTATTCAACTCTGCCATTTGCCCGGTGAGGGCGGTATACTCCTCACCCTTATTACTGTAAATTCCCTTATTTGCGTCTTTGTTTGAGGGGTCAGCCGAGGGGTCACCGGGGTCGTTATCCCAATATTTGAACCAGTCAAATCCCAGACAGTTTTTCCACTCCATAAGCCCAAGCGCAAAGTTGTGATAGTACTTGCCACGCTCGGTCTGATTTCTTACCGTCCAGCCTGCGCCCGACTTGTTTATCAAGCGGTTATCAGCCTCCCACGCATCCATTCCCTTTGCGTACCACTCGGTTACGATAAAGGGCACGTCAGACCACTTATCAAGGTTGCAAAGCAAATCCTTTTCGGGTGTCCAATGACCGTAGTAGTTAAAGGATATAGCATCGCACCAATAGCTTGACACGCGGACGATGCTTTCAACTCTGTAGGCTATGCCCGCAATTCGGCTACCGATAAACATATGGTTTGGAACGTATTTGTCAAGCACTTTTCGGCAAATTTCGTAATACTTATCGTAGACCATTGCTCTGAACTCATCGCGGAGCTCGTCGGTAACGTCTGCGGTGGAAACGTCTGCCTTCCCGGTCTTGAGGTACATAAATGTCCATGCGGTGGCGTAAGAATAGTAGGTTCTGTGGTCGGTAGTGTCAAGAGTAAGCGAATTATCAAGCATTTCCCAACCGCTTGGAAGCTCGTTGTCACTCATCCAACCGTAGATATATCGGGAATTTTCATATCCCGCAGTCTGCACCCTTACTCTCTCGTCGGCAAAGGTCTCAAATTCGGGGTCAAAGGTCGGGAACACGCCCCAGAGGAAGTCTGTTCCCTCTCCCGAATGTGCGTTAAGTCCCTTGGTGGAGGCATAGCCCGCAAGAATAGAGAGAATCTTGGTCTGTGCCAAAGGCTCGTCTACCTTTATAAGGCTTTCAATATCTGACCAACCGCCGCAGGAGTTGTAGCCAAGCTCACGCATTTTCTCAGTTGCCGACACAGCCCAGGTTGCAACGTCGCCGTATTTGGCAAGTGAAATCTTTTGCTGATTGGGCGAAGAACCGTGCGCTATCTGCACGCAGGCAACGCGGTAAAAGGGATAGCCCAACGGGTCGATAGTCCACCATCTGCCGTCAACCTTTTTGGCGTAGAAATAGCCCGTAGCCTCACCATACTTCCCGTTGCCCGTGTAGCCTCCGTATTCGTCGTAAAGGTCAAGGTCGTCAACCGTGCTCTTGTAGCCCTTAAGTGTATCAACAAGTCTTGTATTAAACTGGGAATAAACCGTGTTTGCACCGTTTGTTTTACTTGGCAGGCAAGCATCAACCACCACCGTGTACTCGCCCTCGTCGGTCTTTATCTCGGTGGCATCAGGATTGCCGCAATTCTTGATAGTTTCCCATCTTTCAAGCCAGGTCTTGACATCGGTCATAGCCTTTTCCCAAGGATTGACATCGGTGTATGCAAGATAAGTGTTAAACGATGTCTTTCCGCAAACCACGTCCATGACCGGCGCAACTCCGCCTGTCTTTTCTGCCGAGTCAAAGCTCATACGCAAAGGACTGTCGGCAGAGCCTTCAAGGCAGAACGCAACTTCGCTATCGCCGCTTTCAATAGCCCGCTTTACGTAATCGGTAACGTTAAGCCTTACAACACCTACCGCACCTGCTCTGACGGTGGTAATAAGCGTCTCCTTTTTGGGAAGCGTGTTCATGGTTACCGTCATTTCCTCCCACTCATATGGGTCACAGCCGTAGACGTTTATATCACGCTGTGAATTGGGGCTCTGCGACGAATAACAGTTAAGAGCGATCTCCGCCTTTGTCAGGTCATCGCCCTCAAGACTTGAAACGTCGAACTTAAGCAAAATAATTCTGTAAAGATTTGTCACTCCCGCACCCGTATGCTTGAAGTCAAGCATATCCGATGCACCGAAGTTTACACCGACGTCCTTGCCGCCCTGGACAAAGGTATCCTCAAGCACGGGAATACTCTCGTTTTTAACCGTGGCAAGACCGAGAATAGAGTCGAGTCCGCTCTTTGACTCCTCGGGCTTGGGCACGCTGATAAGACCGTCATACTTGGCGCTGTCGGTCTTGGTGCCGTAATAAACCGAGAGTCTCGGTCCCTTTTCGCCCGCCTCGCTTGAGGCGAAATTCATATGCAGACCTGCTTCGGGAGTCTCGTCGCAAATTACAAATGCGACCTCGGTCATTCCCGCCGCAAGTGCCTGCCTGATATAGTCGGTTACGGGATAGGAGCGCGTTATTTTTTCATTTGTTACGTCGGGAAGCGACGTGATTTTCGAAAAGAGCACGGGCTGAGTGGCAAAGGTCAGCTTATCGGCATCCCAGGAAGAATCACATCCGTATATGGCGACAGTGGCGTATTTGGGGTCGCCCGAACCGTACTGTCTAAGTGCCATAGTAAGGTCTATTTCTACAGACGTAAAATCATTGTCTCCCACAAGACTTGAAATATCAAATTTGAGATATCCGTTTCTTTGAAGCTTGTTGCTCGCATTTTTTACCTCAATTTTTGCGGACGTGCTGAAATTATCATTGGGAAATCCCGCCTGAACAAAAGTGTCTCCGAACACAGGGATAGTGTGGTCAAAACGCTCCACTGGCGCGAGGGGCTCGGTTTCAGGCGCATCGGTAACAGTAGGCTCGTCGGTTACAACGGGCTCGTCAGTTATGTCATCGCCCGCCGTTGTGTCTGCGGGCGCTCCGCAAGCGGTGAGCAACGCAAGTACTGCCAACAAAAGAGCTATTGTTCTTTTCATAAAATTCCCTTTCCTTCCGCATTTTTTGTTGTTTTTAGGTTCTGTATATTCGATTGTATCACATTTGCCTTCGGCTGTCAATGTGAAAAGCGCATATAAAATTGTGTTTTTTGTACTTTCACAGAAAACTGTATTATAGGTCACCTCTAAAAAATCACGCAAGCCCCTCGGCTTCGCCGACGGTTCAATATGTAATCTCGTGTCAAAAAGCAGGCGACAGGACTTGGGAACCTGACTTGCGGGTAGTTCAGCGGTTACGGAGCTACCGGTTTACGCAAGTCTTTCGTCTCCTGCGGAGCCGACGGTTCAATATATAATTACCATAGCAATAAGAAGCGGAGGCCCTTTGTGCCTCCGCGTCTTATTGGTACGAGTGTTCATAACGAAACTACTCAAAATACTGTGCTTTACGGCATTCAAAACATATTCTAATCGTGCCTTGCCTATATAAAAGAGATAATGAAAGGAATATGATTATGGAAAAGTACATCACTAAAAACGGCATCAAATACGAGCTTCGCGGCGAACAATACTATCCGATGCTTGAAATCTCCGAGAAAACTAACTACGAAATCGGCAAACACGGATGCCTACATCTTGACTTCATCAAGAAGCACCGTAGAGGCACGTATACCACTTTACTGACCGAAGGACGATTGAACGAACACCTACACAATATCGACGAGCAGGCACACGAACAGATCGACTTGCATATCGCACAGATGGCAAAGCGAATGGGTGTAACAGAAACCCTCAAAGCTTCTGATCCAATGCGTTGGGTACAGATGATGAATAGCATCAAGGTGAGCGCAGAAGAAATCGTTTTGCGGGAGGTGATCTACGTATGAGGTCAATCCTACAAGAACTATGGCACGGAAACATATGCCCTCAAACCGATAGTCGTAGCAACTCTCCCGAAATGAAGCAGCTTATGGAATATATGGCGCGACATCACGATGACCTACTCAAAACAATGACCGACGAACAAAAGGAAATCTTTGAGAAGTTCGACGATTGTTGGAGCGAATACGCGAGCTGTGCCGAGGAAGCCATCTTTACATACGCTTTCAAATTAGGCGCACAACTGATGCTTGAAACGCAGTTACAACTCAACAAAGAGGGGTAACTGCAATGCAAAAATCAACTTTTCTTATATCAGTTGGTCGGCGTATTGCGAAAGCTCGCAGGGATAGAGGATATAGCCAAGCGGTGTTAGCTGAAAAAGCCAATATTTCAATCAGTCATTTAAGCAATATCGAACGTGGGTGTAAAAGCTTAAGCGCAGAAGTGTTGCTAAAAATTGCCGAAGCTTTGCAAGTATCCGCGGATATCATATTGTTCACCGATATTCCGGGAGTGCATAAAGAAGTGGGACGAGAAATAGGCATCAACCTCAATAATTGTACTGTAAGGGAGAAAGAATTTATTCTAAAACTCATCAAGAATATAGGTGCATTTATTACTGAGATCAAGACGGAATTTTAATACCTCAAAGGAGATACGAGTCAAGCTTTGATTCGTATCTCTGTTTTTTTGTAGTTAACATAATCCATAGGCTATATTATAGTCTACGGATTATTTTCATCTTGGCTGATATTTGTTACAATAATAGCAACCATAAATATATTCATCTGTTCGTGATAAAATATTAGATAGCAAGGAGGATGATATACTATGAGAAAAATAACAACTGAAATAATGAAATCATTCAATGACTATCTGATTAACGAGGAAAAAGCGGCAGCAACCGTCAACAAGTATCTTCACGACGTAGGTGAGTTTCAAATTTGGCTTGGCGATCAAGAACTATGCAAAACGGTGGTTCTTGCTTATAAGTCATACCTTTGTGAGCGTTACGCCCCTGCCAGTGTGAATGCTGCGCTCTCATCGCTCAATAGCTTTTTCAATTTTGTGGAATGGTATGACTTGAGGGTAAAGAATCTCAAAATTCAAAAGCAGATCTTTGCATCCACTGACAAGGAGTTGATAAAGGCTGAATATGACCGCCTTTTGCAAGCTGCGAAGCAGAAGAAAAACGAGCGTCTTTATCTCTTGATGCAGACAATCTGCTCCACGGGTATTCGTGTGTCCGAGGTACGCTATGTTACCGTAGAGGCAGTATCGCGCGGCGTTGCGGAGATCAACTGCAAGGGCAAGCGCAGACAGGTATTCTTGCCCAAGCAGCTTTGTCAAATTTTGAAGCAGTATATCAAAGAGCAGAAAATAAAAAGCGGAGCCGTGTTCATAACGAAAAATGGCAATCCGCTCGATAGATCAAATATTTGGAGTGATATGAAGAAGCTATGTAAGGCGGCGAACGTGTCGGAGAAGAAGGTCTTTCCGCACAACCTCCGTCATCTTTTTGCACGCACTTATTACAGTTTGCAAAAGGACATTGTGCGCTTGGCTGACATCCTCGGACACAGTAGCGTGAACACGACGAGAATTTACACGATGGAAACAGGCGAGATACACCGCAGACAGATTCAAAAATTAGGGCTTTTGCGATGCTAAAACGAACAAAAAGAAAGCACCACATAATTCTTATTATGTGGTGGATTTTTGGTTATTACATAAAAACAAGGCGTCCACAAAAGAACGCCTTTTAGACCAATGAAAAAACTCATTTCATTGGTCACTTTTGCTATGCCTAATTTTGTAAATTTTCATCGCCTTAATGATGAAAATACTATGCATAATTGACATATGGTTTTATTTATGATATAATTTAATGTGGTAAGTTTTATCTTACACCACATAATAAGAATTATGTGGTGTGAATACATCAACAAAAAAGGAGATAACAGTGATGTCGCAAATGGATTTCAACAACAATTTCTTCAACGATGATATTCCCCCTATCGTAAATGCCAGTGAGCCTCACATGGCTTGTTTGTTTTTGCTCGACACATCCGGCTCAATGGGCTTTAAAGCAACCGATGGTGTTGTTCCAATTGATGCACTAAACGATGCGATGAACAGATTTAAGGCGCAGGTGTGCCAAGACGACAAAACATCCGATATCTTGGATGTTGCTATCGTAGAGTTCAACAACAGCATTAACGTTATTCAAGACTTCTCGCCCGTTGAATATATGCAGCAGGTAAATCTTGCCGCACGCGGAGGTACGTATATGGCTCCCGCCATCGAGAAGGCAATTGAAATGGTTGATGAGCGCTCTCGTTTCTACAGAAGAATGGGAACAGAACCCTACAAGCCCTGGATCGTTATGATTAGTGACGGCGCACCGTTGGATAATATCAGTGATGTTTCAGCAAAGCTCACTTTGCTTTCTCAGTCGAATAAGCTTGCATTTTGGTCTTTGAGCCTTCCCGGTGCTGATAATAAGGTTTTGCACGAATTGTCCGGTGCAAGAGTTTTGAATCTTATCGAATATAATTTTGCAGGCTTCTTTGATTGGGTAAATAAGAGTATGAGAGCAGTATCCGAGAGTTCTCCTGGAGAAAAGGTTATGCTTCCTCCCGCAAATGAAGCAATTACTCTCGACCAGTTAGGATAATAGAACCATGATGTATTCATACGGAACAACACAGCAAGGTCCATATCACGTTCAAAAGAATATTGTCTGTCAAGATTTTCATTACATAAGAAAGGTATCCGAGGATTGCGTGATTGCCGCCGTTGCCGATGGTTTGGGAAGTGAATCTCATTCCGACGTGGCTTCGAAAATTGCGGCAACCGAATCCGTTGAATATTGCGTTGCCAATCTTTCGCCTGAATTGACCGAAGAAAATGTTTTGCAAGTGATTTCGGATTCCTTTATGCACGCATTGCAAAAGATTACGGACGAAGTTGCAAAAGAAAATGGCGATATCAATCAATATGATACCACTTTGTGTCTTGCTATTTATAAAGGAAGCACTGTATATTTTGGTCAATCGGGTGACAGCGGCGCTATCATTTTGTGTAAAGACGGACATTACGAGGGCATAACCAAACAGCAACGCGACGAAAACGGTTGCGTTTTTCCGCTTGCTTTTGGCAAAGAAAAATGGGAGTTTGGATCAAAATCCGATGTGGCGAGTTTATTGCTTGCGACCGACGGAATGCTTGAAATTTTCTTTCCCGTACTCTTGCACTCGGAAAAAGTAAATATTTACGTTGCATTGGCTCAATTCTTTATGGATAATCTCTCCTTAAAGTTTGACGAAACCGGAGAGCAAGCCGTTGGGGAGAAAATGACCGCTTTTGTTCAAAATATCCCCGAAAAGCAGGTCAATGATGACAAAACGGTACTTGTTATTGTAAACGGTTCGATCAAACCAGAGCGTTTGGAGGATTCCTATTATCAAGTTCCAAATTGGTTAGAGCTTCAAAAGAAACGCCAAGAGGAATTTAATCGCCTTGCATATCCACATTTGTATGCGAAAGAAAAGGTAGAGGAAGCTAAAACAACTGAAACTGCTACATCTGAAGTAACCGAACAATCAGACGAAGCAAACAACACTTCTGAGGAAATCGCAAAATCCGAAGAAGCCAAAAACGAGAAAAAGGATGACGGTGTGGATACAGTCACTTCTTCCGATACCGAAACAATCGAAAAAAAGGTAGAGGAGAAAAAAGAACCCTCGGGAGAAAAATCACCAAAGATCCTTCAGCAGATCACCTCTATTTTCAAACCTAAAGCAAAGAAGGAATAATTGCTATGACCTACTATGGTGCTAACAGAAAAACGTACATATTAGACGACATACCGATAAAAAAAGGTGGAGAGGGTGCAATTCACACGGTGTCGGGCAAGTCAAATCTGCTTGCTAAAATTTATCTTGCGCCCGCAAAATCTCCCGAACTGAAAGAAAAGATTTCTTTGATGGTGAAGAACCCTCCCCGTCAAGATATTCTCGACCAGATTGCGTGGCCGATTGATATCCTTTCCGACGCGGGCGGAAACTTCGTCGGTTTCGTTATGCCCAAGCTGTCGATTGATGTGGAGCTTGGTGACGTATATAAATACCCTGCCAAGAAGAAGGTTACACTTACCGGCGAGCAGAAAGTTATCATAGCAATCAATATCTGTCGCGTTATTTCCGCAATTCACGATTTGGATTATGTATTCGGTGATTTTAACCCTTGTAATATCGGTGTTAATTTGACTAACGGACACGTTGCGTTCCTCGATACCGACTCTTATCATATTACTGACAAAGCAAAAGGTAAAACCTATCGTTGCAACGTGTGCTTGAACGGATATGTTGCGCCTGAGCTTATTAAGAAGTGTAAGAACGCGGGATATGCGCAAGCTCCGCTTCCGACGTTCACCAAGGAAACCGACTTGTTCTCGCTTGCCATTCATATTTTCAAGCTTTTGATGAATGGTTTCACACCATACAATGGTATTCCCGAGGGAGAACGTTCTTCGACTGCATCTCCCGGTGTTGGTAATGCCGCAATTGAAATGGATCACTATTGCTTCAAATCGGGCAATAGACCTTTGAGCGTTGCCGTTTTGCCATTGCAGTCGTTCCCGAGTGATATTCAGACGCTATTTACAAGGGCTTTTGATGAAGGACATAAGAATCCAAGCAAACGTCCGAGTGCTAAGGAATGGGATGCAGCATTGACTAAATATCATTCTTATTTGAAGCAATGCAACGCAAATCCTAAACATCACTATTATTGTGAATTGTCGAGTTGCCCTTACTGCGAAGCCGATCAGCGATATACCTTCACAATGAGCATGAATTCGGTATATGGTACGTCCTCTGGCTCACCCTCTTCGAGTCAGATGAGTTTTTCGCAACCGATGACACCTCCGCCCCCCGCTTCTTCCTCTAAAAGCAATATACCTTCCTCGTATTCGGGAAGCGGACAATATTCGGGTTCTGTTTTGTCGGGTGGAAATTCGTCTGCCAATGTTTCGCAAAGAAACACGAATGGCTTTTCTAAAAAGATGAAGAAAGGAATAATCGGGGCAATTATCGCTGCGATTCTTTTCAGTCTTCTGTTTGCTTTCGTCATTTGGCCTAATGCGATATATCCTAACTTAACAACCGATGACCTGTATACGCCTCAAATTGTTCGAGTTTATAGTGGAACATACTCGGCCGATTCGATGAGCGGACAAGCGACTATAACTATTTCTTCATGTGATAAATACGGAAACATATCAGGATTTTTTGAATTTGTTTCCAATAATCAATATGGTAAATATGCAATAGAAGGTAAAATCATTCAAAAGAAGAACAACGGTGACGTAGTTCTTTCTGTTGAAGCGGGTGATTGGATCACACATCCTGAAGATTTTATACCATTGAGTACAATGAATATAGAGATTTACGATCAATATCAATCATTTGAATGTAGTCAGTATAAAATTGATTGGAGTGATGATAAATATGGGATGCCCGTGCTGTTATCTGCCGCAGAAGATCTGAAGCAATTGGAAGGATCTTCCGACACGTTTATTTTAACAAACGATATAGTTCTTTCAAGTCAAGATAATTGGGAGACGATAAAGTCCTTCTCAGGAAAACTTTATGGTAATGGTCATTCCATAAAAAACTTAACTGTAAAAAAGCACTTGACATCAGACAATAATACTTGCGCCTTTATTAGCACGCTGAAAACAGGTGCGCTGATTAGTGATCTTGATTTTGAAGATATCAATATTTCTGTTACCGGCGGAGATGGATTTTTACTTGGAGGAATCGTAGAAACCTCTTACGGCACAATTGTGAATTGTACTATAAAAAGTGGTTCTATATCGGTTGAGAATTCCTATGTCGGTTCAATTTGTGGATCTTTGGGCGGGACGGAAGAAGGGGTTGCTACGATCCGAAATTGCGCAAATTATGCTGAAATCAAAAGCAAAACACTCAACGGTACTGCTTCCACTGGTGGCCTTGTAGGTTATTTGAATTTGGGAACCATTATTGACAGCAAAAACTACGGAATCATCAGTGGAATTGATAACGTAGGGGGAATTGTAGGTGCTGGTCAGTATAGAAATTCAAGTATTGTAAATTCGGAAAATCACGGCATTGTTCTTGGCACCACTAATATCGGTGGAATTGTTGGAAAAATGACAGGACGTATCCAATTAGACAATGTCTCTAATCATGGAACAATTGGAAATGAAAGGTCTGAATACGTAGGTGGTGATATTGGATATTGTGGTATAAATGGTGATTACCAAATCACAGGTCTCCAAAACACAGGTGCGATTCAAGGAGCAAGTTATGTAGGAGGAATTGTAGGATATGTAAAGGATACAGACACAGGCACTCTTACATTAACAAGCAATAAGAATAGCGGTGCAATCAAAGGCACGGGGGATTATGTCGGTGGAATTGCGGGATATGTGTATTGTGCAACTTCATATAATAATGTCACATTGAACCTTGTCTATCCGGAAAATACGGGAGATATCAGTGGTCAAAA
>JBGVRT010000018.1:0-32435 GCA_045128735.1 Eubacteriales bacterium
CCACGATAGTGCAGGTCGCTTGCGACCTTGTTAGCGAAGCGGGTGGGTTGGATTCAAAACGCAGAAACTATATGGAATCCCTCCACCGCGTTCCGCGGTCCCCCTCCCTTTGACAAGGGAGGCAAAGGAGGCGGTTTGTGCTAACATAGTGCTTCAAACAATAATTTATCTGCCTCCCAAAGCCAACGACTCGGTGTTTAGCCGAGGAGTGGGTTGCGTGGCATTATGTTTGTACAAACCATGGTGCGCTGACCTTTTGCCTGCGTGTGCTCACGCGCAAACAATAATTTATCGGTCTCCCAAAGCCAATGCTATTATTCAACGGTTACCGTGAACACGTATTTTTCGCCTTTGGAAAGCTTATCTGCCGAAAGCGAGATTCGCCAAAGCTTATCGGTTTTCCACGTTGACGGAAGCTCTGCGGTTTCTACTGTGTCGCAGGGGATTTCATCAAATTCAAGCTTAAGGGTGGGGTCAAAGCGCACCGTGCGTCCGTCCTGTGTAAAGCAACCCTCGCCAATGTTTTCGGGGCGGCATCTGCCTATAAGGTGGAATTCGGCGCGCCCGTCATTTTTGAGTGCAAAGCTATCGCTAACGCTTATTTTGCCGTCCTTGTTCTCAGCACGTCGGCGGTAAAACTCAAGACCCGATTCGCGAGGGTACGCCGCGGTCAGCTCCATATCAAGCGCGCCGCTGTCACTGTCGTAGCGGTAATCGTTTGCCTCAAAGGCGCGCCCCGCACCTTGAAGAACGCCGTTAAAGCTTGGCAGGTTGTGATATTCGGATCGCATTGAGGGGATATCGTAACGCTGTGCGCTGAAGGTTTTACGCGTGTATTCACCCACGCCGAGGTCAATGAAAATCGGCTTTCCGTCGGCAAAAATAATAAAGTTTCCAACGTCGTTGTGGTTGTGGCTTTCGGCATTGTGACCGCCCTTGAACGCAAGGTAAAGTCCTTTGTCGGCAATTTCATTTTCACGGGTTATTGCCACGCCTATGCCGTCAAGCCATACCTTTTTTTGAGGTGTGTACTCGGATATCGGGAGCTTGCCGTAGGCGTAGGCGCGCATAAGTCTGTAGGGGCAGTTTCTTCCCGCGCCCGAAAATACGGGTTCAACGCCGCCCAAGCGGTTTTTCTCATAGTCAATCATAAGCTGTGAGCCGCAGAACTCTGCAAAGTCAAGCTGCCAATAGTCTACTGCGTTTATTGTGGCGGGTGCGTCGGCAAAGTTTGTGAAGAAGTTACCGCAGATATGGGCTTTCGCAACGTATTCGGCGATGTTTACCACAAGCGGGTCGCGGAAAATATTTATATATCCGTCCGACATATCGTAAAGCACAAGGCAGGCATTGTAAAGCGCACCGCCCGCGACACGCCAATAAGAGGGTCCCTCGTCGCAACCGCCGTCCGTGTGGTAGATTGACGTAAACTCGTCGATAGAGCTCATAGCGAGTCTTGCTATTTCCTCGCGGATTTTAAGGTCGCCTACGGTCAGCGCGGCAACGGTAAGCACGTTGGAATTTATCCAAGGGTTCCAATTGTTGGGTCTGCTTTTTCCTTTGCCAATCCACCAATAGTTATGAGCCGAATCTGAAAGATAGCATTTGATAATTTTTTTGTCAAGCTCGTAAAGTATTCTTTCGCAGATAAGCGGAGTCACACCGTCAAGCACGTCGCGGCAGAGGTAGTATACCCACGCAAGGCAAGCACCCGTGTAAGCCGAGAAAAGGTCGATGTAGTCCACGGTTTCCTTGAAGGCGTAGGTGAGATAACCGTTGCCATCGGGCAGACTTCTGTTATGTGCGGGAAGCACCCAGGTGGTCTCCTCGAGAATAAGCCACACAAGGTCGCAGAGCTTATCGGTATATTTGCCGTTTTTCTCAAGGTATTCGGCAAGCGCAAGGGTGAACATATCCTCGCGTCGCTCGTAGTATTTTCCTTGGTAAACCGAGCGGTTTCCGTTTTTGCGGAACATCATATATTCGGTGGCGTAAATCGAGGGATATTCCTTATTTACAAGGCTGTCGGCTTTCTCGATTATTTGCTTTTTGATTCCGTCGGCTATGACGATTCCTTCTTTTCTGTCGCAGAATGGCTTGAAGCGGTCAAGTGGCAGAATTTTGCCCGTGATCTCAAAGCCGTGTTCGCTGAAAACTTTTCTATTCATGGCGGTTCTCCTTTTGGGGTATAAGTGGTAGTATGGGGCGAACGCAGTTCGCCCCATATGTATCTTATCAGTCGTTTGAATAAGGATTCTGGTTTATTGCCTCGCGGAGAGCGTTGATTGTGATTCTCGGCTTGGGTGACTTGAAGATAGCCGAGCCCGCCACAAATACGTTCGCGCCTGCGCCCGAGGCAAGCCCCACGTTCTTCTCATTTATGCCGCCGTCTACCTGAATGTCTATGTCAAGACCGTTTTCAACCATGTACTTGCGGATAGCCTTTACCTTGTCAAGACAGCCGAAAATAAGGCTCTGTCCGCCAAAGCCGGGGTGAACGGTCATAACCAGCACCATATCAACCACGTCAAGCAAAGGAAGAACGACCTCATAGGGGGTATCGGGCGAGATGGCGAGACCTGCCTTTACCGAATGCTCCTTGAGGTACTCAAGCACCTGACGGCAGTCTTTACAGCTTTCGTAATGTATGGTGATGCTGTCCGCGCCTGCGGAAATAAAGGTGTCCACGTATCTTATAGGCTCAACTATCATAAGGTGAACGTCAAAGAAAAGGTGGCTTCCGGGGCGCAGAGTTTCAACTATGGCAGGACCGAAGCTGATATTTGGAACAAAAACTCCGTCCATAATGTCAAGGTGGAGATAATTTGCTCCGCCCTCCTCAATTTTTTTTACCTCGTCGGCAAGGCAGTTGAAGTTGGCGGCAAGCAATGACGGTGCAATGTAATTCATAAGAATTTCCTTTCAGGTTTTGTCGTATTTAAGCGGAATTTGCTGTCAAAAGCAGAAACAGCGCATATTATAATAGCAGAATACTCGCCTATTTGCGGAATGGAATGTGAAAGTAGCGGAAGTGAACCGAAAAATCCACAAAAAAGCGATTTATATAGATTCGATAAGGCAGACCGCGTGGGCGGCAATGCCAAGCCCCTGACCCGTAAAACCAAGCTTTTCCTCGGTTGTTGCTTTTACGCTTACGCAGTCGGTGTCTGTGTTTAAGGCGCGGGCAAGGTTTTCACGCATTTTTTCGATATGCGGGGCAAGCTTAGGCGCTTGCGCGATTACCGTGGAGTCGATATTTACGACTCTGTAGCCTGTCTTTTTCAAAAGCTCGGCAACTCTTGTGCAGAGCGCAATGCTGTCGGCGTTTTTGTAGCTGTCGTCGCTGTCGGGAAAAAGCTTTCCGATGTCGCCAAGTGCCGCCGCACCGAGAAGCGCGTCCATTACCGCGTGGGTCAGCACGTCGGCGTCGGAGTGCCCGAGAAGCCCTTTTTCGTATGGAATCTCAACTCCGCCTAAAATAAGCTTTCTGCCTTCCACAAGCTTGTGAACGTCGTATCCGTGACCGATTCTCATTTCTCGCTCTCCCCGTCTTTAAGTCTTTTTTTGAGTATCGAGCGCACCTGCGCCACGTCCTCGGGAGTGGTGATTTTTATATTGTTTTTTGAGCATTTTACAAGCTTTACGGGGCGTTCGATATACTCTATCATAGAGTTGTCATCGGTGACCGCAATGCCGTCTCTTTTGCAGACCGCAACGGCGGCGCGGTAAAGGTCAGCCTCGAATATCTGAGGCGTTTGCGCCATCCATATTTTGTTTCGGTCCAGAGTCTTTTCGATAAATCCGCTGTCGGTGGCAAGCTTTACCGTGTCACTCACCTCAGACGCCGCACTTGCCGCACCGTAGGTGTAAGCCGCCGCGCAGACCTCTGAAATTTCCTTTGGCGTAACGAGACAGCGCGCCGCATCGTGAATAGCCACGTAACGGCTTTTTTCGGATATGACCGCAAAGCCCTTTGACGCCGAGGCTTGTCTTGTGTCGCCGCCCACAACTACCTTTTTGAGCTTGTTTATGCCGTAATTTTTCTTGAATTCCTCGTAAAGTCCAACCTCGTCCTGCTTTGCGACTACTATTATTTCGTCGATTTCGGGGGTATTCTCGAAGGCGAGCAGAGTGTGCACCACTACGGGCTTGCCGCAGAGCTCAAGGAGCTGTTTGGTGCTGTTTCCGCCAAGCCTTGTGGAGCTTCCGCCCGCAACGATAACAGCCGACGTCATACCCGGCTGTTTTTTGTTTGGAACGAGAAAATTCAATATCTTTTTGAATGCAGAAGCTACTCCCACAGAACTACTCTCCGAAATTTCCTTCTTCAAAATTCATAAACATCTCAACACGCTTTGCGTGCTTTCCGCCCTCGTATTCGGCTTCTATAAAGTTGTCAACAAGGTCGCAGGCAAGTCCAAAGCCCACTACGCGCTCGCCAAAGCAAAGTACGTTTGCGTCGTTGTGCATTCTTGTAAGTCTTGCGCTGAAGGTGTCGGAGCAGCAAGCTGCACGGATACCCTTGTGCTTGTTTGCCGCCATAGACATACCTACGCCCGTACCGCAAATGAGTATGCCGAGCTCGGTTTCTCCCTGCTGAATTTTCTCGCAAACCTTATGTGCGTACACCGGATAGTCGCAGCTGTCGATGCTGTCAGTTCCTACGTCGATAACCTCGATGCCCTTTGCCTTAAGGTAGTCAACTATTTTTACCTTGAGCGAGTAGCCCGCGTGATCCGAGCCGATAACTATCTTGTTGTTTTTCATAGCATTTATTTCCTTTTTATTTATTTTTTTCTTTTTCCAAACGTTCACGCTCTGCCTGTGGCAGTCTTAAGTAGGTTGCCGTGAGCTGACTGTCGCTTGAAGTGAAGCCATCGCGGTGCTTCTTCAGGACGCACTGAGCCACCGAGTAGCCGCTTTGATAGCGCATAGGCTCGGGAGTGTGCTTGCATTTGAGCGACTTAAAGCCGTCAAGCGATACGTCATAGCCGTCGCCCGCAAGGTAGATGGGCTTGTCAAACGTAAGAAGCTCTGCTTCAAGCTCGGATATTGACAGCGCTCTATCCTCGCAAAGTCTTTTCATCTCGCCGTTTTTCACTTCAAACAGCGCGTTGTAGACCTGACCTCGCCTCGCGTTCATAACGGGACAGGCAATACCCTCAAAGCCGACAAGATTCTGTGCCAACGCTTCAAGCGTGGAGACGCCGATGCAGGGCTTTCCCGAGTCAAACGCAAGTCCCTTGACGGTTGCAACGCCTATTCTCACGCCCGTAAAAGAGCCGGGCCCCTCGTCGCAGGCAAAAATGTCAACGTCTCCGACCGTCATACCGCAACACCTAAGCGCGCTTTCGACCATAGGCAGCAGCGTTTCGCTGTGTGTGTTTCCGATATTCAGCGTAAATTCGCAAAGCAGCTTTTCGTCATCGCATATTGCCACCGAGCCGCTTACCGCGGTGCTGTCTATGGCTAAAATTATCATAATTATACCTCTTAGAAATCAAATTAACCGCGCCGATATCTTTCGTTCATCGGGGCGTTCCGCCGAGGTTTTCTCTATCTCGATGCGAAGATAGCTTTCGGGGAGCGCGTACGGAATATTCTCGCTCCACTCCACCACGCAGATGCCGCGGTCAATATAGTCGTAAAATCCTATTGAATAAAGGTCGTCCTCGTCCTCAATTCTGTACATATCGAAGTGGAAAAGCGATTTCGGCTTTGCCTTGTATTCGTTGACAAGCGCAAAGGTGGGCGAGCGTACCGCGGAGCCCGGGGCAATTACCGAGGCAAGACCGCGCACAAAGGCAGTTTTGCCAACTCCAAGGTCGCCGTAGAGCGCGATAAACACAGGCGCGGTCTTATCATTGGTGATATATTTCGCAACTCTTGCGCCGAACGCCTCAGTTTCCTCGGGGGAGCTTGTTATTATTTCTTCATTCATCAGAACAGACCTGTAATGTTGCCCTTGTCGTCAATGTCAATGGAGTATGCCGCGGGGGCTTTGCCAAGACCGGGCATAGTCATAATTGCGCCCGTGAGAGCCACGACGAAGCCTGCGCCTGCGCTGAGCTTTATTTCTCGGACTGTAAGCTGGAAGCCCGTGGGTCTGCCAAGCTTTGTAGCGTCGTCAGAAAGCGAATACTGAGTCTTTGCCATACAAACGGGAAGCTTTGCGAACTCCTCGCCAAGCGCCTCAATCTCCTTAATGCTCTTGAGTGCCGCCGCGTCGAACTTAACGCCGTCAGCGCCGTATATTTCTTTTGCTATTGTGGTGATTTTTTCAACTATTGTGGTATCGTCCTCGTAAAGAAGCTTAAACTGAGAGGGCTTTTCGCAAGCCTCAACAACCTTCTTTGCAAGCTCTACGCCGCCGTCGCCGCCATTTGCGAATACGTCGGAGAGCGCGAAGTCGGCACCCGACTTTTCGCATATCTCGCGAACCATATTGAGTTCAGCCTCTGTGTCTGTGCCGAAGCGGTTGATAGCCACAACGATGGGAAGCCCGTACTTGCGGAGATTTTCAATGTGAGCCTCGAGGTTGACCGCACCCGCGCGGAGTGCATCAAGATTTTCCTCAGCCAAAGCGGGCTTCTGTACGCCGCCGTTGTACTTGAGTGCGCGAACGGTAGCAACAAGAACTACCGCCGAGGGGGTAAGTCCCGCCTTGCGGCACTTGATGTCAAGGAACTTTTCAGCACCCAGGTCTGCGCCAAAGCCTGCCTCTGTGATGGTGTAGTCGGCAAGCTTAAGGGCGAGCTTTGTAGCTCTTACCGAGTTACAGCCGTGAGCGATGTTAGCGAAAGGACCGCCGTGAATAAGCGCGGGAGTGTTTTCAAGTGTCTGAACAAGGTTGGGCTTGATAGCGTCCTTAAGCAGAGCCGCCATTGCGCCGTTTACCTTGAGGTCGCGGCAGAATACGGGCTTGTTGTCAAATGTGTAAGCAACGAGAATGTTGCCAAGTCTCTCTTTAAGGTCTGCAAGCGAGTCTGCAAGACAAAGGATAGCCATAACCTCGCTGGCAACCGTAATCATAAAGTGGTCTTCGCGCGGAACACCGTCAACCTTTGAGCCAAGACCTACGATTATGTTTCTGAGCGCGCGGTCGTTGGTGTCGGTAACGCGGGCAAAGAGAACTCTGCGCTGGTCTATACCAAGCTCGTTACCCTGATGAATGTGGTTGTCAAGCACAGCGCAAAGCAGGTTGTTTGCCGCGGTGATTGCGTGGAAGTCGCCTGTGAAGTGAAGATTTATGTCCTCCATAGGAACGACCTGAGAGTATCCGCCGCCTGCCGCACCGCCCTTGATGCCGAATACGGGACCGAGAGAGGGCTCGCGGAGTGCGATGATAGCCTTTTTGCCAATCTTTTTCATTGCCATACCGAGACCGACGCTTGTGGTGGTCTTGCCCTCACCCGCAGGGGTGGGGTTGATAGCGGTTACAAGGATAAGCTTTCCGTCGGGCTTGTCCTTCATTCTGTCAAGGAACTCATCGGTTATCTTTGCCTTGTACTTGCCGTAGAGCTCAAGCTCGTCGTCAAGAACGCCAAGCTCCTCGGCAATATTTTTAATGGGAAGCATTTTGGCTTCGTGGGCAATCTGAATATCTGTTTTCATATTTTCACCTCATATTACTTATTGCATAAAATACCATTTTCATTATAACACAGAGAAAAGAAAAAGTAAAGAGGAAAAAGCGCAAAATTTGGCTTTTTCCCCTCATATTTTTATTTCTTTTTTGGATTTCCTTTTTTCAAAGGCTCTTTTGAGCCGTCGGGGCGTTTGATAACGGTGTTGTCGAGTATTCCGCCAAAGGAGAGTCTGAAGTCAGCAAGATATTCCTGCCTTAATTTTGCCTGCTCCTCTTTTTCCTCCGGGGTAAGCTCGCGTACCTTTGCCTCGCGTGCAAGGAAATTTATTCTGTCAATTTTTTCTTTTTCCATTGTCCTTTTCCTCTATTCTATCACAAGCTCGGGCTTGAACTCTGCCGCCTCACGCGAGTGCAATTCAAGGTGATTGTTTTCGGTGTCCGCACCCTCGTTTACAAGCGCAAACGACAGTATTCCGTCTTGCTTTGCCTTTACGTACTCGGTAACGTCAAGCTCTACCCAGGTTCTGTTTTTGAAAATCGACGAGTCAACGTCAAGCAGCTTTTCGCCGAGTGTCGGTTTTGTGCTCCACGAGAAGGAACATTCCGCCCAATCTTCGGGCGCGGCGTAGAGGTTGACGTCTCGGCTTTGTACCTCCGATTCCTTTGTGCTTGCGAATTTGCAGTAGAGTCTGAGAGTCGCTTTGCTTATATCGCTTTTTTCGCTTGCGGAAATGTCAAATTTCAGATATCCGTAGCGAGTCAGCGACGTGGAATCGGCGGCCTTTACCTTTATAAGCTCCTCTATTCCCGCGTCAAGATTTTGTGACGCGGAGATTTTTATATAGGTGTCGGCTGTGGGCGTGAATACTTCCTCGCCGTTTTCGTCCACGGTGGGCTTTGGAGCAACTGTTTCGGAAATAACCGTTGTAGGTGTGGTGGGATAATTGAAAAATTCCTTTGAGGTCATAGGGATTTCAAGTGCTTCGGCAAGCGGCTTTACCATAGCCTCTGCCTCGGCGAATTTGCCATCGGCAATAAGTGCGGATGCCTCGTTCATTTTCTCGAGCACAGCCGAGCTGTCGGTCGTTTTTCTTATCTTGTATATCCATGCGGGAAGCTCAAGGCTTGCGCTGTGTGCCTCTATGCCCTTGTATTCTGCGGCATATTTTTGGGTTACTTCAAGATATTCTGTTCCGTATTCAAGAGTTGGTTCAATGGTGGTTGACTCTCCCCAGTCATCCCAGGTGGGAATGACGACCATTTCGGCATCGTTGCTTACAGCCGACTGCCACTTGTATTTGTAAAGCTCGGCGTTGTCGCCGCGCTCAATCTTGCGCGGACCTGTGTTCCACCCCCACACGGCAATGTCGTCAAAGCCCGGACAAAGCCCCTCGGCGTAGTGCTTGACCGTGCCGTTTTCTATAAGCGACTTTGTACGTGCGGTATAAAGGTCGTGATTTACCTTTGCTTGCTCAAGTGTGGCGTAGCGGCGGTAGTCGCTGTTGTTTTCACTGTATTGCAGGTCAAGACTGTTTATGTCGTCAAGCTCGCACCAACCGTAGTAGCCGTCAACACTTTTATTCCACTTGGATGACAGATAAGTACCTGCCTCGCGGAGCATAAAGAAGGGCGTTACGCCGTATTTTGCAAGGTGCTCCGCTTTCCACTCGTCGATAGTGGATGAGGTTATACCCGAGACGGTAAACTGCGAGAGAACGGGACGACCGTCTATAGTCCATACGGTGTCCCCGAGAAGCTCGAGAATGCCCGAAAATGCGCTTTGTACCTTTGTATCGTTGCCGTCAGCGACTGCCTTGCTTGGGTCTTCGAGTCTTGCGGTGCTCTTGATTCCGTATTTCTCGAGCAAGGGTCTAGTTGTTTTCTTAAAGCTTTCGCTCCACCAAGAACCGTCCTCAAGGTCTGAGAGAGAGGAAACGTAGTAGTTTATTACGTCGATGTAGCTCATTTTGCAAAGCTGCATCATATATTCTTGATAGTCAGGGTCGGTGACGTCGTAAAGACCGATTGAGGGATAGTAGACCGACGAGATGTCGCGAATTCCCAGACTGTCGCTTACATCGGGATTGTGACCGCTGTTCTGCCAGGTGTTGTACTTGCCGGAAATTTCGGGAAGGCGCGCACGACCCATAACAACGGCTATTACCTGCTTTTTCTCAACCTCTCCCTCGGGAGGAACGACCTCGGTATCACCTGTTTCGGGAGCGTTTGTTTCTGTTTGAGGGGCTAAGGTAGTGTCAGCATTATTTTCTGTGTTTTCTGATGTTACACCGCAAGAAGCCAATAATGTCATAGCAATAATGTACAAAATTGCAGTGCGGATAAGTTTCATTTTTAATCCTCTTTCTTATTTATTTGGGTGGCGAAATACCTGCCTATGGAAGAGATAAGTCCGCAGACTGCGGGATGTGTGGGGGCGGGGAACACTCTGAAGACGTTTCCTACCTCAAAGCTTATCTCACCGTCGTAGCCGATGTCGCCGAGACCTGCGAGGAAGCCCTTATAGTCGGTTATCGAAACGCCCTTCTGCCCGAAGTACGCATAAGGAATCGTGTGCTTGTCCTCAAGCTTGTCGGTGTCGTGGATGTGGAGCACCTTAACGCGTTTACCCAGCTTGCGGAGCGTACTTCTCATATTCTTACCCGTGAGATTTGCGTGTCCTACGTCAAAGCAGAAAGCGAAAAGCTCCTCGCCTGCCATATCGTTGAGAGTATCAATGTAGTCGCACGCCTCGTAAGGGTCCGAGCAGGCGCTGTCGAATATGGCACCGCCGTCGCGTCTGTTCCACATATTCTCAAGGCAGATTGTAACTCCGTGCTTTCTGGCGTCCTCCATAAGCTGAGAGTAGAATTTCATATTTACCCTCTTTTGCTCGTCGTACTCAATGTCTATCAAGCCGTGGACGGGGTGTACTACGGCGTATTTGCAGCCGAAAAACGCGGTAAGCTCAATGGTTTTTTTCACCGCGTCAAGGGCGCGTATATTGTAATCCTCTTTGGTTTCCTTTTCGCTGTCAATAAGCTTTTGGGTGGGGAAAGGAGGATGAGTCTGGCAGACCGTTATTCCGTGGCGCTCAAACGCCTCCTTGTAGGAGGTGAAAAATGCCTTGAGCTCGTCTATTGATTGGCTTGAAAAGAATTTGTCGCGGTATCCGTTTGCTACCGTGTAGCAGTCAAATCCGAAGTCAACGCCGTCAATTCCATTTTCCTTATACATTTTGCAGACCGCGTCTAAATCTGCATCTTTTTTGTGGAGGATCGACGCGGCAATACTGATTTTGTGCATAATATTCTCCTTGTGAAATTAGCCTATAAAATAGAAGTAGCATACTGTAAGCGCAAGCTGAAGCAGGATTATGACGGGAATTCCTATCATAAATTTTGCGTGCTTGGTCTTGTGGTGAGTTATCTGCATAGCTATGTACATCGCTACCGAGCCGCCGAGTGCCGAAAGTATAAGAAGCGTCTTTTCGGGGAGGCGAAGCTCCACGCGGTCACGCTTTGAAATAACCTTGTCGTAAACGCAGACGATGACCGAAATAAGCGAAATTACTGCAAGATATATTATAGCAATTTCTTTCATTTTTGTCTCATATAAATATTGCTTTGCGGTTAACTGCAAAGCAATATAATTATTATTTCTTGGGGAAGCTGTCCTTGAGCTCAACTATGCGGTTAAAGGTGTTTTCGTTCTTGCTGTCCTTGCAGAAGTAGCCAAAACGAACGAACTGGAACTTTTCGCCTGCCTTTGCCTCGCCAAGCGAAGGCTCAACCACCGCGCCCTCAAGCTTTGTAAGCGAATTTTCGTTAAGGAAGTCAAGATAGGTCTTGCCCTCGGGAACGTCGGCGGTGTTTTCAATGTTGAAAAGTCTGTCGTAAAGCATAAGCGTAGCGGGCTTTGCATACTTAGCCGAAAGCCAATGGATTGTGCCCTTTATCTTTCTGCCGTCGGTGGGCATTCCGTTGCCTGTTTCAAGGTCGGCGGTTGCGTGAATGCACTTAATAGAGCCGTCCTCGTTCTTCTCGATTCCCGCGTACTTGATGATATATCCGCCCATAAGGCGCACTTCACCGTCGGGCTTAAGACGGAAGAACTTGGGAGGCGGAACCTCTGCAAAGTCGTCGGCATCAATATATACCTCGCGCGTCATAGGAACCTCGCGAGTGCCAAGCTCGGGCTTTTGAGGATGGTTGGGGAGAGTAATCATCTCCTCCTTGTCCTCGGGATAGTTGTCGATAATTACCTTTATGGGGTTAGCGATACCAACGCGGCGAAGTGCGTTTTCGTTAAGGTCGTCGCGTACGCAAGCCTCAAGCTGACGGATGTCAACCGTGTGGTCGGTGTTGGTGACTCCTGCCTCTCTTACGAAGGTAAAGAGTGCCTCGGGGGTGTATCCGCGGCGGCGGAGACCGCAAAGGGTGGGAAGTCTTGGGTCGTCCCAGCCGTCCACGTGCCCCTCCTCAACGAGCTGGCGTAGATAACGCTTGGACATAACCGTATAGGTGATGTTCATACGACCGAACTCCCACTGATGAGGCTTCTGTGTGAAGCCAATCTTGTCCACTACCCAGTCATAGAGAGGTCTGTGGTTACGGAACTCACTTGAGCAAAGCGAGTGTGTAATGCCTTCAAGAGCGTCCTGGATGGGATGCGCGAAGTCGTACATAGGATATACGCACCACTCGTCGCCCTGACGGTGATGGTGAATGTGCTTGATTCTGTAAATAACGGGGTCGCGGAGGTAGGGATTGTCGGAGGATGGGTCAATCTTTGCGCGGAGAGTGCGCGCACCGTCCTCAAACTCGCCGTTCTTCATACGCTCGAAAAGCTCGAGGTTTTCTTCTACCGAACGGTTGCGGTAGGGCGACTCCTTGGAAGCTACTGCGCGGTCTGTGCCCTTGTAGTCGGCAAGGTCATCCTTGGAAAGGTCACAAACGTAGGCATCGCCCTGCTTGATAAGCTGAACTGCGAACTCGTAGCACTTTCCGAAGTAGTCCGAGCCGTAGTAAACGCCGCCCGTAGGGGTTGCGCCAAGCCATTCAAGGTCCTCGCGTATAGAGCGAACGAACTCGTCGGACTCCTTTGCGGGATTGGTGTCGTCGTAACGGAGATTGAAAAGTCCGTTGTACTTGTTTGCAACGTCTGTGTTAATGCAGATAGCCTTTACCGAGCCGATGTGAAGATATCCGTTGGGTTCGGGCGGAAATCTTGTGTGTATCTTGAGGTCGGGGAGATTCTTTAAGTCCTCGTCGATAATCTCGTGTATAAAGTTGCTGTTGATTTCTTCCATAATATATAGGTCCTTTCCGAATGTCAAGCCTTAAGGTGTGACACCATTTTGCATATTCTTTCTTCTGTCTTTTCTTTGCCGATTATCTGCATAACCGTGTAAAGGTCGGGAGCGTTCTGCTTGCCGGTAACCGCAACACGGATAAACATACTTGTGTCGGCAACGCTGCCCTTGAAGGCATCGGGATTCTGCTTGTACGCCTTCATATCGGGGGAGAAGCCGAGACTGTCGGCAATAGCCTTTACCTTGTCGAACCAAGCGTTCATATCGTCGTTTTCGTCATAGCTCTCAAGGAATTTTTCAAGAGTTGCTATAATATCAGCCTTGTCAAAGCTTTCGGGGTAGCTGTCCTCTATCTTGAAGAATTCATCGTAGAAGAAGCCCATATAAGGCTTTGCATCAGCCCAGGTAGCAAGGTCCTTGCGGGGCTTTTTGCCGCCTCTGCCGATAGCAAATATCTTCTCTGCAAAATCCTTGTCAGAGGCAAGCGCCTTTCCGAATTCGGGGTCAAACTCGAGCGCCCATTCGGTAACCTTTTCGGTAACGCTTGCGGCATCCATTCTCGAAATAATGTTCTTTGAAACGTCGTTGAGCTTTTCAAAGTCAAAGAGACAGCCCGAAACAGACATCTTCTTGATGTTGAAGGGGAATTCCTTGTAGCTCTTTTCGGCGTTCTGTGCGTGCCACTCCTCGTAGTTGGAGTTGAGCAGGGTCATAATGTACTCGCATACTGCCTCGGGGCAGTAGCCCATTCTTGTGTAGTCGTCCATATTTGCGCCCATATCGCGCTTTGAGAGCTTTTTCTTGTTGCCGTTATCGTCAAGCTTCATAATCTGCGAGATATGCATATATTTAGGAGTCTTGAAGCCGAGATATCTGAAAAGCTGAAGGTGCTTTGCAAGGCTCGGGAGCCACTCCTCACCGCGTATAACGTGGGTAGTGCCCATAAGATGGTCGTCTACGGCGTGGGCGAAGTGGTAGGTGGGAATTCCGTCCGACTTGAGAAGCACAAAATCCTCGTCGTTTTCGGGAATTTCTATAGCACCCTTAACAAGGTCGGTGAATTTGATTTTGTTGTCGGGGTTGCCCTCGGCAAGAATTCTTATTACAAAGGGGTGACCTGCCTTGAGGTGCTCCTCAACCTCTTCTATTGTGAAGCTGCGGCGCGCAAGCATTTCGGCTCTCTTTTTCTCTGCCTCCGCCTGCCAGTCGGTGTTCTTTATCTCCGCCTTTTTGTCTATCTGCTGAAGCTCGTCAAGCTCCTCCTCTGTGGTAAAGCAGGGATACGCCTTGCCCTCGCTTACAAGCTGTTTTGCAAAGGTTTGATATATTTCACTTCGCATACTCTGCTTGTAGGGTCCGTACGCGCCCTTGTCGCAGATTTTGCCGTTTTCGTCAAGTATTGCGCCCTCGTCGAACTCGATGCCGTAGGTAGCAAGAGTCTTGATAAGTCCTTCTGCCGCGCCCTCTACCTCGCGCTTGGCGTCGGTGTCCTCAATTCTGAGGTAGAAAACACCGCCCGACTGGTGGGCAAGTCTCTCGGCAACGGTTGAGGGGAAAAGACCGCCGAAATGCACGAAGCCTGTGGGGCTTGGAGCAAATCTTGTAACCTTTGCGCCCTCGGGAAGATTGCGCGCGGGGTATTTCTCCTCCATATCGGCGGGAGTTGTTTTGATGTTGGGGAAAAGTAATTCTGCAAGATAATTAAAGTCCATTTTTTTAACCTTTCATCTATATAAAATACAATGGTTCAAGAGCATTGCGAAGCGTGTTGCTTCTGTTGTGTCCTGGGAATATTTCAAGCCTTCCGTCAAGCGAGCTAAGCCGCTTAAGAGAGCGGTAAAGAGCGTCGCGGTCTCCGCCGTACAGGTCAAAACGCCCGTAGTTGCCGTCAAAAAGCGTGTCTCCCGTGAAGAGCGCGTTGCCCACAAGATAGCAGACAGAGCCTTTTGAGTGTCCCGGTGTGTGAATAACGTTTATTTCCTCGCTTCCAAGACGTATGACGTCACCCTCGTTAAGCTCTCGGTCGCAGGGGGCAAGAGTATCGTATTTCCCGAAGAAGAGCGCAAGTGCGCTTTTTTCGGCATCGGTAAGCATCTCAGCGTCCTCAGCGTGTATAAGCAACTGCGCGCCCGTAGCTTCGCGGAGCAGGTCGGCTGACGTGGTGTGGTCAAAATGTCCGTGGGTCAGCAAAATATATTTGAGCTCAGCGTTTTCTTTTCTCAGCGCGTCAAGCACCGCGGTTGCCGAAACACCCGCATCAATAAGCGCGGCTTGTCCGTCGCATATAATGATGTAGGAATTTGACTCCCAGCCGACGGCGAAAAAGGGGATGATTTTCATACAAATGCCTCTTTGATACAATTTTACCATTATAGTATATCACATTTTTTTCCGCTTGTCTACATTTTTTTGAAAAAAGATAAATTTGGAGGCGCGATATGTTCTCGCCGCACCCCGACAGAAAAGTTTTGCGGAGCTTTTGGGGAAGCGACCGCCTCCCCAAGCGGCGTTTTCTTTTTGATGCAAAAGGCGCAAAACAAAAAGCTCCAGTAAAAGAAAAACGCCGATGCGCCTGCGGGCGCGAGTCTCGCGACTTTTTTCAAAAAGTCGCCCAAAAACTTTTCTCGCGGACTGCAGTGCTAACACAGTGCGTTAAACAATAATTTACCCATGTAATATTTTTGGGGCGCGAAAAAGGAGCTGTATTCTCAATGAATCAGCTCCTTTGTTTTTTTAATTATTCCTCGGGAAGATAATCCTCATAGTTCTTAAGCTTTGTCTTAGCAAAGTTTCTCGTGGAATAGTAGGTCTCGGAGATCTTGGAAAGATCCTTGCGAACTACGTATGCGTCCTGATTGAACACAACGGGGATAACGGGCATTTCCGCAAGAAGAGCACTTTCTGCTTCGTGGAGAATCGTTGCCTTTTCAGCTACGCTACCTGCCGCATAAGCCTTCTCAATGATTGCTGTGTATGCGTCATTGTTGAAGCCTGTGATGTGGGTGGGAGTAACGTAGTAGGGCTGTCCGTTCTCGTCGCGAAGGTCCATATCCATACCCTGACCCGAGAATCCGAGTGCGAAGGGAGCAAGAATACCGAACGCATCTGTGCTGTAGGAAACAAGGTCGATAGCCGCAACCTGGTAGTCGCCGACCGCAAATCTTTCCTGGAAAATGTCATCTCTGATGTCAACGGGAACCTCGTTTGTAGTACCCATATCGTCGTTAACGATAACCTTTACCTTGTCAAGAGTAACCTTGAAGCCAAGGTCGCACCAAGCCTTCTTTACCATTTCAGCGATAGCAAGGTGTGTCTCATCGTAGTCTGCAACAGAGATTTCAAAAGCGTAGTCACTTGCCTTGATACCTGCGGAGGAAAGCTTAGCCTTAGCCGCCGCCATATCCGCGCTTGTGGAAATAATGCTTCCGCCAACGGTTCTGAAGTCCTTTTTGAAGGAGTCGCCGTTGAATACACCGTAGGGAACGAGAGCATCAGCAGCCTTTGCGAAAACAACTGCCTGCGCTATAGCCTCGCGGTCGATAGCAAGCGAAAGTGCCTCGCGTACTGCGGTGTTTGCAAAGAGCTTTTCGCCGTTTATCTCAGCCTTTTCGTTGAGGTAATATGTATGAGTGGACATAGCATCGGAGACCTCAGCCTTCTTTACGTAGTCTGCGCGCATAGAAAGCGGAATTTCGCCAACGTAGAAGATTTCGCCTGCCTCGTAAGCCTGCATGATCTCGCTTTCGGACTTTGTGAAATCAACTATAAGTCTGTAAGGGGTTACTGCTTTGTCAAGGTCGTCAACTTCCTTATTTCTCATATAATAAGCGTTTCTCTCGAGTGTGAGCCCCTTTTTGTCCTTTTCGTAGGATACCTTACGGAGAGTGAAAGGACCGCTGCAAACCATTGTAGCAGGCTTTTTAGCCCAGTCTGTGGTTCTGGAAACGATCATCTCGCGAAGGGGAACGAGAGCATAGCTTGTAAGGTTGCGGATAAATCCGTCGTAGTCGATGTTGGGTACACCCTTGGCATCAAGCTTTTCTTCGAAGTAAATCTCAAGTGTGGTGGTGTTTACCGAATAGATCTGAAGTGCGTCGATGGAAAGGTCGCCTTCCTTAACGGCACGCGCGTTCTTGATGTCGAAGAGCAGGGAAGCCGCCTCGCTGGTTGCCTCAACCTCAAGAATTCTCTTCCAAGCGAAAACAACGTCATTGGCGGAGATCTGAGTTCCGTCGCTCCAGAAGGTGGGCTTAAGCTTAAGGGTAAGCTTGTACTCACTCGCCTTGGGGTCCTCGGTGATCGTGTAGGTGTCAACAAGCTCCTTCTTCACTTTGCCGTCCTCGCCAAGAGAGAAGAGAGGGGCGTAGAGAAGGCTGACAACCTTGAGCGCCGAAGCATTGTTATATGCGTTGGCGGGGTCAAAATCATAAACCTCGTCCGCAATATACATAGAAATGTACGCACCCCTGTCCTCGTCCTTTTTCTCGTCCTCGGTGCTTCCGCAAGCCACGAAGCAGGACACGAGCATAAGAAGTGCCAGCATTAAAGCAAAAATACGCTTGATCATTTTTTGTTTTCCTCCTATAATAACTCTGCTGTGCAGAATACTATTCACTATATTATACCACTAAATTAAAAATTTATCAACACCATAAAACCGACAAATTTAATCTTTGGATAAATGCACAATAATAACGAAAAAAACTGTGCAATTTGAACATATAACGTAATATTTCTGAACACAAAGTTAAGTATACAACTTTTACCGTTTTTAGTCAATAAGCAGATGATTATTTTTTCAAAAAGTTTACAAAGTGGGCAAAAATCAAAAACCAAATTGCAAGCCCGAAATCGGAATGAAATCATAGAAAAAGCCAAAAAAATTCCCGAAAAAGAAAAAAAGTTTTCGAAAATCGGAATTATTTTCCGAAAACCCCTTTACAAATCGAAAAAAATGTGGTACAATACAAGCGTGAAAAAAATTCCTTAGAACGGAGGAATGCGTGATGGATTATATTGAAAGAATAAAAAAAATCAAAAGTGAACGTAAGATAACGAACGATATGCTTTCGGAAATGACGGGGATTCCGCTCGGAACTCTGAGCAAGATACTCGCGGGCATAAGTGATTCTCCAAAGCTTTCCAACGTGGTGGCGATATGCAACGCGCTTGGGTGCTCACTTGATTTTATCATTATGGGTATTCCCGAAAACAATAATAATTACACCCTTGAGGCAGGGGAGATAAAGCTTGTTGAAAATTACCGCAAGCTTGACAGCCACGGAAAGGAGCTTTGCGCTCTTGTTGTGGATAAGGAGATGCAGAGAGTTACCTGCTCCGAGTATTCCGAAAAGTCGGCAAAGGTACTTTCTCCCGAGGAGGTACGCGCAAGGATAGCAAGCGCGGGCGCGCCCTCGCGTTTTGGTAAGCGCGCGATAATGCTGTACGACCTTCCCGTTTCGGCAGGTCCCGGGGAATTTCTCGACGAGAGCACGGGCGAGGAAATATATATTCCCGACAATACAAAAACGGCGGAGGCTGATTTTGCGCTTAAGATAAGCGGAAACAGCATGGAGACCAAGTATAAGGACGGCGACATACTTCTCGTTTCGGATTGCGACAGCGTAGAGGTTGGCGAGCCGGGTATATTCCTGCTTGACGGAAACGGATATTTCAAGATATTTGGCGGCGACAGACTTATTTCGCTCAATAAGAGCTACGGAGATATAATGCTTAAGGATTTCCAGAACGTGTGGTGCGGCGGCAGAGTTGTCGGAAAGCTGAAACGAAGATAAAATATATGGTTCTCCTGTGGAATTGATTTGTAAAAGGAGTTGTCTCTTTGAGGCAGCTCCTTTTTCAATGCGTTGAAATTCACTAAATAAATCCTCTGTTTGTGGCGAATAATATTGTGAAACATTATTTCAAACGGAGGATCGCTTATGAACGAAGTTACCCTGCAAAAGGTTGGGCGGAGCAGAAGAACGGGGCTGAATCTTCTGTGCAGCGTTGCCGAGCACCTTATATCGGGCGGTATCGCGCTTTTGCTCACCCCTTTTCTCATTGATCGGCTTGGCATAGAAACCTACGGACTTTACCCCATAGTCCTTGAGCTGTCGGCAGTGTTCGGCATTGTTTTCGGCGTGGTCAACTCCACGTCGGGCAGATATATTGCGGTTGAGGAGGAACGGGGAAGTGCCGAGGGAGCGCAGAAATATTTTTCCTCGGCTTTCTTCGCAAACGCCGCCCTCGGAATAGTTGCACTTGTGCCTATGGGCGCTCTTGTGGCGCTGTCCGACAGATTTCTTAATATACCGCGGAGCGTAGCGCAGGAATTGAGAATATTTATGATTCTGGCTTTCGCCGCTGTAGTGGTAGACGCGCTCGCTTCGGCTTTCGGGTGTGTTTACTATATCACGAACCGTCTTGACCTGCGTTCGGGGCAACAGCTTGTAAGCGCCGCGCTTAAGGCGATTTTGCTTGCGCTTCTTCTGGGGCTTTTCAGGCCCTCGCTGGTGGGCGTTGGGGTTGCCATACTTGTGTCGGTGGCGGCAGGCTCGCTTGTGCAGATACTTGTGGCGCGCAAACTCACGCCCGCCTTTTCGGTGTCGCTGTCGTCGTTTTCCTTTTCGGCAACGAGAAGGCTTATGGCATCGGGACTGTGGTATTCCTTTAACCGCGTTGCCGCGTTTTTGATGGGCGGTGCGATGCTGATAATGGCAAACTTCTTTTTTGAAAGCTCCGTGTCGGGGCTTTACTCGGTGGCGTTTGTTGTTGTGAGTGCGCTTTCGGGAGTGGTGATGACTCTCGCGGCGGTTTTTGTTCCCGTAAGCGCCAAGTGCTTTGCGCGCGGGGAGCGCAACCGACTGCGTGACTCTCTTGCGCGCGACGAAAAGCTGATAGGCTGCTTTGCCGCAGTCGCCGTGTCGGTGTCAATCGGCTTTGGGGGTGACTTTTTGGGACTTTGGGTAGGCGAGGAGGCAAGCCGATTGCTTGTGGCGATAACCTCTACGCTCCTTGTGCCCGTGCTTTCGCTTGCCTGCGCCGCGCCCATAATAAACGTGGCAATGGTGATGGACAGAACGCGCAGACTCTCGCTTTTCTTCCTCGGCGGAGGAATTCTGACTGTTGCCGCGGCTTTGTTTTCGATGTTTTTTACAGGCGTTGGCGTAATCGGACTTGCCGTAGTATCCTGCCTTGCACAGGTGATTTGGTACTCGGTGGCTGTTCCGATTTTCGCCTGCCGTGTTCTCGAATGCTCGCCAAAGGTCTTTTTGTTGCCGGTTTTGCGCGTGTTTGCCGCCGCCGCGCTGTCGCTTGGCGCGTGCCTTGCAATAAACGGCATATGCGATATAAAAAGCTGGTTCGGGCTTGCTGTAGCCGTGGGATGCTCGGCAACCGTTTCGTCGGTTATATCCTTTTTTACTCTGTTTTACGGAAAGAGCGCAAAATAGTTGACAAAACTCACCTTTTGGGTTATAATTAGCCTTGCGGAGGTGATGATATGCTTGACGGAGCGCTTACGGCTATTGCCAATCTTTTTGTTCAAATAGTTTTCACGGCGGGCGTCGTCGGGCTTTGCGGTATGTTTATATCCTTCTGCAACCGATGCTTTTACGATTGCCTCGGTGACACCGCCTTTTTTATCGTGCGGTTCAGCGGACTTGTGGGCACGCCCGTGCACGAGCTTTCACACGCGCTTATGTGCCTGCTTTTCGGTCACAGAGTAACCAAAATGCAGATATATAATACCAAAAAAAGAAGCAAGGTACTTGGATTTGTTGAGCACACCTACAACCGCAGAAACCTCTATCACCAAGTCGGAAATTTCTTTATAGGAATTGCGCCCATAGTGGTGGGCGGTCTTGTGGTCACGCTCTTTGTCAGAGTGCTGACCCCCGGAATGTATAACGGTATGATTGGCGAAATAAACGACGTTATGGCGGCTTCGGGCGTGGGATTTTTCGGAGAATTGGTCAAGAGTCTGTTCTCTATATTTGTTTCGTTTTTCTCGCTTTCGAATTTCATCAGCCTGCGTTGGTGGCTGTGTATTTTGCTTGCCTTTGCAATTTCGATCCATATGGAAATAAGCCGCTCGGATATAAAGGGCGGACTTAAGGGGCTTGGCGTTATCGCGGTGCTGTTGCTTGTTGCCGACCTTGTTCTTGCGTACCTTTTCCCAAAGGCACTGTCGGCTGTGACCTCTGCGTTTGTCACAACAGGGCTTTACCTTGGAATGTTCTTGATGATTCCATCGGTGTTCGCGGGGATTGTGTTGCTTATTTCGGGTTTGACCTATCTTAGTAAGCAGCTCGGCGAAAGTATCGCTAATAGCAGAAAATAAAGGGGCTGATTCATTAAGAACAGCTCCTTTTTTGGCGCAAAAAATATGACACCGACAAATTTTTGTTTGAAGGTGTGTTTGCACCGCAGCCCGAGCCAAAAGTTTTTGGGCGACTTTTTTCAAAAAGTCGCGAGTCTCGCGCCCGCAGGCGCATCGGCGTTTTCTTTGTGAGCTTTCTTTTGCGCCTTTTGGTTCAAAAGAAAGCGGAGTTACGGTTTGCGCTTTATAAAACGGTTGCAAAACAAGCAAAATAATTAGTTTACACCACGCAAATTGTTGCTTTTATTTGTGTACAGATTTTTTGACACCCAAACAGGAAATCCACTTTTTCCTTTGTACCAAAAGGCGCAAAAGAAAAAGTTCCCAAAAAGAAAACGCAGCAAGGGGAGGCGGTCGCTTTTAGAAAATGCGAATAGCTCCGCTATTCGGAGCAAGAATTGGTTTTGCGGCTGAACACCGCAAATTTGCTTCGCAAACCCCAATTCTCGCCGCTCCGCAAAACTTTTGGTTCGGGGCACGGTGCGAACACGGTGCACAAAATAAATTATTACTTACTCACCGCAAACTCTGAGCACAACTTTTCCCACGTTTTCGCCTCTTTGAAGGATTGCGTGGGCTTCTTCTGCCTGCTCGATAGGCAGAATTTTGTATATCGATGGCTTTATTTCTCCGCTTTCAATCTTGCACCAAACCTTGTCAACAAGCTCCGAAAGAATGTACGCCTTAAACTTCGGTGTGCGGTTTCTGAGCATACTTCCCACAAGATGAAGCCCCTTTGTAAGAAGCGGACGGAGCAGGACCGTGGTCTCAATTCCCGCAAGTGTGGAAATAACTATCCAATATCCGCCGCGCGCCATATAGGGCAAGCTCTTGCCCAGCGTTTCGCCCGAAAGGCAGTCCATAGACACGTTTACGGGGTGACCGCTTTCCTCCTCGGCTCTCAGCACCTCCTCAACGGCTGTAGTAGTCGAGTTGATGACCACGTCGGCACCGAGGGGTTTGATTTTTTCGGCTATTTCGTCGGAAAGCACCGAGGTGATTACCCTCGCGCCAAACGCCTTTGCCATAGGAATTGCAACCGAAGCAAGCCCCGATGCGCCTGCAGGGATAAACGCCGTCTGTCCTTCTTCAAGGTGACCTTCAATGAAAAGATTGAGATACGAGGTGGCGTAAGCCTCGGGCAGTGCTGCCGCTTCCTCCATGGTAAGTCCCTTTGGAACAGGCATCAGCATATCGTATTTTACCGCCACAAACTGTGCGTATCCGCCGCCGCCGAGCAGGGCGCAAACGCGGTCTCCTATTTTCCAATCCGAAAGAGCCGGAACGTCTTTTCCGATTTCGGTGATGACTCCCGCAACCTCAAGTCCCATCCATTCGGGGCAACCCTCGGGTGATGGGTATTTGCCCTGCCTTTGGAGCAAGTCGGCGCGGTTGAGTGCCGCCGCGCATATCTTTACGAGCACCTCGTCGTCCTTGATTTTTGGGTCGGGGACGTCAGACCATACGAGGTCTCTGTTTTCGTTTACAAGTATTGCTTTCATTTCTACCTCACAGATTGTGTTTCTTCAGATATTCGTCCATTCTCGCGCCTACAAGGGTATCGGCGGGAACGAAGTCCTTGGGGATGTTGCCTATTTCAAGCTTAAGACCGTCGTACATTGAGATCAGCTCCTCTTGCTTTATGCCCGTAAGTGCAAGAATTTTCGAGTTGTCGGTGATTCGGCGGAAAAGTCTTGCGTATTCAAGCTGCCAGCGTATCGCCTTTCTGCCCTCGGGGCTGAGAATGGCGAGGTAGTCCTCCTTGCCGACCCAAACAGCCTCAAGTCCGATAAGCTTGTTGTAGTAGTCGGTAATCTCGCCCCAGGTGCGGTGCTCTGCCGAGCAGACGTTGTACGCCTCACGCTTTGCTTCCTCCTTAAAGAGAATACGCGCCATCATTTTTGCTACGTCGCCGCCCCAACAGAGGGTTGCGGGCTTGTCCTTTGCCTCTATGGGCAGAATGACCTTTTTGCCCTGAAGCGCGCGGGCAATGCCGAATCTGAATTCAAGGGTGACGAGCTGAAGTCTCATCGTGGAAAATGTGGTCGCGGGGCGGACTATCGTCCAGTTGCCGTAGGGCGAGGACATAAGCAGATTTTCGTTTCTCGCCTTTTGGATGCAGTAGTCGTTGGAAGCCTTAAGCTCCTCGTCCTCGGAGCTGTCGATAAGCCTTGGCGAGGTCTCTCTCACGGGTTGCTCCTTGTCGTCGTAGACACGGCAGGACGAGAGGAAAATATAGTGGTCGGTGTTGTCTAAAAACAGCTTGTAGTAATCCTCAAAAGCGTATTTTCCGTAGTCCATAAAGTTGACTATTCCGTCAAATTTTTCTTTCAGCAGAGAGCCTAAAAACTCCTTGTCAAAGGCGTCACCCTTAATGTATGAAGCATCGGACCACGGCGAGGTCTCGTCCAAGCCGACTCCCGTGACGTCGTAGCCCAACGCAACGAACTCGGGAACGAGATATCTTCCCATAGCGCCCGTAGCACCCAAAACCAATACTTTTTTCATCTTCAATCTCCTTTTTAATCCTTATAAACTATTTGCCCGTCAGTCACAGTCAAAACACATCTGTAGCCGGAGTAAAAGAAAGACTCACCGTCCCATACCTTGCCGTTTTTAATCAATATTTTTCGCATTTATCTGCACGCCTCCCACAATTTCGGAAAGTACTTTTTATACAAAACAGTCACGCTAACCGTGTGCCGTTATATATGCAGAAACGGTTGATTAAGCCTTGTTACTCCGTCAACCACAGCTCTCGCGGTTCGGAGGTCTATTTGATTTATGTCACTTGACTCGTCGTAGTGCTCGACGCAAAAGGCGATGTGACCGCCGAGAAGCGGATTCAGTATGCGGGAGGGAATACCCGCCTTGCCCGTGGCGTGGTATGCTACGGGAATATCTATCTCGCGCTTAAGAAGCGTCATTGCGCGCAGACTTTCGGAAAGGTCCTCCTCGTTTTTGGCGAGGGTTACTATTTTTATCATATCGGAGTTGCGCTCCCTAAGATAAAGGGCAAGGTCAACCACCTGCTCGGCAGTCATCGGTATTGCGGGGTGGCAGGAAAGAAGCACCTCGGTGCCCATAGAGTGGAAACGCTCGATAAGCTCGCATTGCTTTGCGATAACCGCGCTGTCGGTAACCACCTCACGTGGGTTTCCCTTGGTAAATGAATATTTGTTATCGCCGCAAAATTCTGTTTTTGACCTCAAGTCGAACGTGTATGCCTGAATGTCAACCCCCGCCGCGCCTGCTCTTGCGGCAGACAAAAAGCTTTCAACGCGCTCCTCCTCGGAAAAGCCGCGGCTTTTTTTGTCAAACGTGATATTGTAATTCAGCGCAAGTACGGGCAGGGGAGAGGACGCGATTATCCTTTTCAGCGTATCCTCGTCGCGGACATCAAGACAGGACATATGCAGATCTATCATATCCGCACCGCCGCACGCGCAGTTTCTTATGTCGGCAATAGCCCTTTCGGGAGTTATTGCTTTGACTACTCCCGCAAGTGCGGGGGATTTGAGCTTGGAAATTTTGTTGTTCATAAAATCACCTCGCAATAAGTATATCGCGGTATGTATAAAAAGTAAATATCACATTTGGTACAATTTATCAAATTTGATATTTATCTTGGGAAACATATTGACATAAAAACTTGTTTGGTGTATACTTTGAGTGAAAGAGGTGATTTTGGTGGAAAATGCTTTTTTAGCTGATTTGGTTATAAATAACTCCTATCCCACCGTGATGATGCGCAATAGCGTTGGCGCGGGAGGTAAACGAAAAAACCGACACCGTTGGGCGATAATATTGAAATATGAGGGCGAAACAGTCTACCGTTCGGACGGTAAAAGCTATATTTCAAACGCAAATAATATAATTGTCCTGCCAAAGGGCTGCAGCTACGAGTGGCAGTGCGTTAAGGAAGGTAGCTTTGCCTCGGCTGAGTTTGACTGTGAGATCAGCTGTCACGAGGTTTTCAGCTTTTCGGTGAAAAGCAACGAAAAGATTTTGTCCTTGATGAAGCGTATGGCAGGCGAAGGTTTGCGTGACGCGAGCCTTTCGAGGCTTGAACGCATAAGAGACGTCTATTCTATATTGCTTTTGCTCGCTACCGCGGAGCCGAAGAAATACAACACATCAAGCAGCTTCAAAAAAATTGAGTCTGCCTTTAATTATATTTCCGAGCATTATACCGAGAAGCTGACAAACGACGGTCTTGCCGCGCTGACGGGACTTTCCACCGTCTATTTCCGTAAACTTTTTGCGCAGCTTGTGGGAATGCCGCCAATGGACTACGTACAGCATTTGAGAATTGAAAAAGCGAAGGCTATGCTTGAGAGTGACTATACCTCGGTGACCGATATCGCGCTGACGCTTGGTTATCAGAATATTTATGATTTTTCAAGGGCGTTCAAAAAGCGCGTGGGTGTGCCGCCCACCGTGTTCGGCAGTCACGGAGACGTGCGCGTGAAATACCTTGTTAGCGATAAATTGGTGTTTGAAAAAGTGCCTCGTTCCTTTGCCCCCCTTTGACAAGGGAGGCAAAGGAGGCGGATTTTTGCGAACACAGTGCACCAAACACCAATTTATCGGTCGTCCAACGCTAACGACTCGGTGTTTAGCCGAGGAGTGGGATGCGTGACATTATGTTCGCACAAACAACGGTGCGCTGACCTATAGGGCTGCGGCGCCTTCGCCGCCAAATACCAATTTATCGGTTTATGAACCCTACTATAAAATCAATGGGCTGTCTCAGCGAGACAGCCCCATTTAATCGTATTTAATTATTCTGCATCAAATCCGAATCTTACAAATCCGTATTTGTCCTTGGTGTAACCCGACCATTCGCCGTTCTGCCACTGCTTTTCGCCTGTGAAGCTGCGAGGTCCGACGCTGATATTTTCGGTTTTGGGGTCGTGAAGAGGACCAAGAAGATTACGCTGTGCGTTGGTTATCTTAACGCGTATAACGTTTTTGCCCTCTTTGAGCAATCCCGAAAGGTTGCAGTGATTTGCAAACAGCATCTTTTTCGCGGGCTTTCCGTTTACCTCGACCTCGGCAACGGCAAATCTTCCATTGAGCAAAAGCTCTGTGGGTGCGCCTTTCTTGTACTCGTATTCACCGACGAGGTCAAGCGTACCGCCGAAGAAGGGATAGCCCTCGGTTATTACGTTTGAGGGGTCTACCGTATCCTTCTGACTTGTAAGCGCAAATCCGCCCGAGTAGGAATATGCATCGCAGAAATCGGTCTTAACCTTCTCAAAGAGTGACTTGTCGGTCTTGACGGCAAAGTCGCCGAACAGGTATGCGCACTCTATTTCTGTGTCAATGGACAGACAGTTTCTGAAGGACTCGGAAACGTCCGAGAAAAGTACGTCGTAAACGTGCTGACTCTGGAAATAATGAATAGAGTAGCAAATTTCGTTGTCACCGAGCGCAACAAGATTTGTGATGTCCGCCGCAAGGAAGCGCGAGTCGAGATATTTGCTCTCTTCAAGCTCTATGGGCTTTCCGTTTACGGTTACAGACTTGTATTCCATAGGCTCGCAAACGTAGCTTACACTTTCGGGAAGCTCGTCAACCTTAAAGCTGAGCTTTATATAGAGGTCGCCCTCGTAGCGTGCGCGGAGAAGCTCGTCCTTAAGCTGCATAAGCGGAACCTCACCAACGTAGTTCACGCCGTCGAAGGAGTAGGAAAGATTGTCAAAGGTGTAGGAGTTCGTGGGCTTTTCGGCAAATCTGAACTCACCGCCAAGCTTGAAGGTCTCGGCAAATCCCTTGTGCTCGCAAACAGGTGCGGCGGGTATTTCGTCGCTTTCGATAAGCATAAAGGATTCGGAATCGTCAAGGCTTACAACCGCGTGGAAGTCGCCGTCAACCGACTCGCCGTGAAGCACTGCGGGAGAAAGCGAAAGAATGTCGAGCTTGACGAGATTTTTGCAGTTCTTTACCTTTACGTCGAGCTTTTCGAATTTGTTCTTTGTGTAGTTTGTAACGAAGATTATTCTGCCGTTTTCGGTCAGGCGAGTTTGTGCTCTTACAGAAGAAACCGCCTCACCGTCCTTGGTGATTATGACATCGCGTTCGCCCTTGAGCACCTCGAAATTCATATTGGGCTTGAGCCACGAAAGGTCTGCCTCTCTGCCGTCAATGCGTGTGGGAATATCGCTCTGGCAGTATACCTTGCCGCCGTTTTCAACGAATTTTTTGAGAAGCTTTGCGGTGTTTGAAGAAAGTGTTTCAACCGCGGGAATTACGACCTTATCGTATGTGCAAAGTCCAACCCTTATGGTTGCGCCCTCAACGCTTGCCATATCCTCCATTATTGTTTCGTCGCCGTAATGGTAGGCGATTTGATTTCCCGAAAGCGCGTTTGAAAGGTTGCGGAAATCGCGTTCGATTGTCTCAATGGATTTGCCCGCAAACTCACGATTATAGTACATATATGCGTGACGGATAGGATGAATAACAAGTGTGTCGGCGTGCTCCTTGCCAAGCGACAGCATATAGCCGAGGTGATTATAATAAAGATTGAAGTCCTTAAGGTGCTTTTGCCAGGGAAGATACTCGGAGTAGTGAAGCGGGTAGTCGCGCTTTCTCTGACCTCTTATAGAGTAGGGGTAAAGGTGCTGGCAGGTTACGTTTACGCCTCCCGAATACTGATAGTCGGCAATGTTTTTAAGCTCTGAGGGCGAAACGTCCCAACCGCACATCGCAAAGGTCTCGCTCAAAGCTCTTTCGCGGCCTGTCTGAGCGCAGACAGAACCGAGCTGCTTTGAGAGAATGTCAGACTTTGAGGTGGCGCGTCCAAGCCAGTCAACACCGGGAATGTGCTCGTAGCGGTAGAAGGGCATTACGCCTCCGCAGCACATCATCTGACCTGTAAGCGATGCTTCCTCGATGGCGTGTCCGGTAAGCTGACAGCCGTTTTCCTCGCACCAGGCGTATATCTGTTTTACAAAGCTGTCGTTGAAAAGTCTGTGAAGAAGCAGGAAGTAGTCGTGTCTGAACTCGCGGTAGCCCTCGCAGTCTACGAAAAGCTTTACAAGTCCGTCCATAACCTCATAGCCGTAAGCCGTTCTGAACTCATCGGGAATCACCGTTGACCAAGGCATACCGTATCTGAAATACTGGGGCTCGTCGGTGAAGAAGCCGGGCATAACCGTGCCGAAATCCTCTTTCGCGATACGCTTTTTGTAGTCCTCGTGAGTAGATTCAATAAACTCGGCAATAACGCGCTTGTTGAGAATGTCTATGTAAGAAACGTCGTAGCGTAAGGTGATAACGTGGTACTCGGAAACACCGTCGATAGGCGCGTTTGCGCGTACAGCCTTGCCGTCAACTATGGCGTAGACTGCGAAATATTCGCCTGTGGGAAACTCGGATTTTACCTCACGCTTGATAGAGGTTGCGTAGTTTTCGGGCTTTTCAAGCACCTTTCCGCCGCCAAAGCCAGAGGGCCAACCGTTTTCGTCGTACGACCAAGCCTCCATTCCAAGCTTTCTCGCCTCGTCGATGCATACGTCGATGGCGTGATACCACTCGTCCGAAAGGTACTCTGTCTCAAGTCCCATTCTGGCGTGCATGAAAAAGCCCTTCATACCCAGATCGTACATGTTGTTTATCTGCTTGCGAAGCTCTGCCTCCTCAAGCTTGTCGTTCCAGCTCCAAAAGGGAATAGAGCCGTGAGAAATCGAGTTGGTTGATACGTCGTAAATAAGTTTTTTAAGCATTCTGACACCTCTCAAATTAAATGAAATTGATGATGAGACCTGTTAAATACGCCGCCGCGCTTGCTCCAAGCGCAACTATTATAAGCGAGCGGTCAAGGAACGCCAGCAGGCAGGCAACCGCAAGACCGACAGCGGCGGTGAGCACGCTTCCCGTAGAGGAAAAGACGTCTGGAATAACCATTGCGCTGAGCACCGCGTAGGGAAGGTAATAAAGCAGACTTCTGATGAATCTGTTTTTGATTTTCTTTCTGAAAAGTACGAACGGCAGCATACGGATAAGGTATGTCACACCTGCCATTACGAGTATGTAAATACTGATATGTACAGCTTCGTTCATTGCTCATCCTCCTCATCCTTGACGGGGAAGAGAAGCGCGGCAACAACCGCGGCAACAACCGCCGAAATAATTATCGCAAAGCCCGACGTGATAAACGAGAAAATCGGAGTGAACGCAAGGCAAAGGCTGACCGCTATTGCAAGCAGGGCTGACACAAGAACTCCCTTGTCTCGCTTTGCGGGGGGGAGAACGATAGCCACGAACATACCGTAAATTGCTATTCCCAAAGCGTGATTTACCGATTCGGGGAGAATGTTGCCCGCCACCGCGCCCAAAAGCGTGCCAAGCGTCCAACCGATAAAGGGGAGCAGAATAAGTCCATACATATAGATGGGCTTTATCGGTTCGCGCTTCGAGGATGCGACGCCGAATATTTCGTCGGTCATGCCGAATGAAGCGAGCAGTCGGTGGGGGAGAGTAAAGCTTTTGTCAAGCTTTTGCGAAAGCGAAAGGCTCATTAGCGAGTACCTTACGTTTATGGTGAGCTGAGTCAGCGCCATTTCAAGCAAAGAGCCTAAGGCGAGGATAACGCCAACGCCTGCGACCTGCCCTGCCGAGGTGAGATTGGTAAGTGAGATTATAACTGCCGCAAGCGGCGAGATTCCTCCGTTTACCGCGGTTATACCAAAGCCGAAGGAGACAGAGAGATAGCCGAGGGCTATCGGTATTCCGTCCTTGAGTCCGCAGGCAAACAGAGTGTTGTTTTTAGTGTTCATTTGGAGACCTCTTTTTACGTAGCAATTAAATTATATTTTACTACATTTCGCTGCAAATTGCAAGCGATTTTGCCAAAAAAGTAAAAAATCGGGAAAAAAAGAAAAAGTGTTGACTTTTTGGGGGCTTCGATGTATAATTAAAAAAAACTCGGAGGTATGTGTATGATATGCTTATATAACCAAAATATTTGGGGAAATATGCCAAAAGGGGCGAGAATTGCCAACCGAAACGGCCTTATAAAAGATATGATTTTTGAGATTGAACCCGATTTTTGTAATTTTCAGGAATGCCGACCTATTACAAGCCGTGCGGGTGATAGCGCAATACAGAAAATAATTTTTGAGAAATACGCTGAGAGCAATGCTTGCCACGCTCACGAAAATTTCACGCCCGTGTTTTATAAGCGCGACAGATTTACCGAGCTTGACGGCGGTTTTGTTCTTTTTGAAGGGCTTAATGACATTAATTCCAAGTCGATAACGTGGGGGCTTTTTGAGGACAAAAACGACGGCAAAAGACTTGCGGTGGTGAGCAACCATTTCTGGTGGCAATGCCGCAGTGAGGAGGATTTCGCCCAAAGAGTGGAAAATGCCAAACAGCTTAAAGGCGTGTGCGATAGGATAATTGAAAAATACGGCGATATTCCCGTGATAGTTTCTGGCGACTTCAACAGCGGCACGATAGGCCCACAAGGACCGTCGGGCTATGACGCAATGGTGGCGGGTGGCTTTACAGATGCGCGTTTTGTTGCCGAAAAAACGACCGATTGCCACACGGTTCACGATTACCCGATACTTACGGAAAGCGGAGTATATATCGCAGGCGGCGAGCCAAATAAAACTATAGACTACGTGTTTACCTACGGCAAAAAGCCCGAGGTTGCCGAGTTTTCGGTGCTTTCCGACGACCGCGCCCGCACCTCGTCCGACCATTGCCCGATTGTTGTTAAATTTGAAATATAATCCTTATCCGTTCAAACAAAAAGGGCTGATTGAAATCAGCCCTTTTGCGGTTATTAAAGATTCTTGATAGCGCGGTTGATATGCGGCCAGGAGTCGTCGGCGTAGAAGCGGTGACCTTCTGCTCCGATAACGTGTACGATTTTGTCGCCCACGCCAAGAGCGTCGTAAACGCGCTTGCCTTCCTTTACGCATTCCTTTGCGCTTTCAACGGGGAAGATTTTGTCGGCTGTTCCCGTAACAACGACAAGCGGACGGGGCGCAACCATTGCGCAAAGGTCGCCCATATCGAAGTAGTGGGAAATCTTGGGAACGTAGTTGCACTCACAGTGAAGCATTGCCGCGATAGAGTCGGCGTATCTTGCCACGGCGCAAGAGGGGGCCGCAATCTTGATTCTCTCGTCGAGAGCCGAAGCGTATATTGTAGCCGTTCCGCCGCCCGAGTTGCCCATACACATAACCTTGTCCTTGTCGATTATGTCGGCAAACTTTGTGGTAAGCACGTCGATAGCCTTCATAATATCCCAAACGCGCTCGCCGATAATCGTGCGTCCGATAAGCAGAGCTCTCATAGCGGGCTGACGGCAGTCGGGACCCTTTTCGGTTCCGCCGCACTCGCCAAAACAACGCTGTTCAAGTGCAACCGCACAAACGCCTTCTTTTACCGCGCGGACGACAAAGTCGCGGTCACCGCCCTTTATGGTGTTCTCGTCACCGTCGTACTTGGGGCGTCCAAGCGAGATGTGCATACCCTTTGCGTGGCCCTGAAGTGTGATGAATACGGGCAGAGGCTTATCTGCGCCGTTGGGAATAACGAGGTGGCAGGGAACCGTAACGTCCTCCTCGGTGGTGAAGCGGAAGCGGATTTCGCGGCAGCCCATATCCTCGCAGATGCGGTCGTACTCGATTTCGACCTCGAGAGGAACGTCGCACTTTTCAATCTCGCCAAAACCGATAAGCTCCTTGAGCTTTTCGCGTGCGGATGCCTGCCACGCCTTTATGTCCTGCTTGCCGTCCCAACGCATGGAGGGAACGGTCTCGTCTACAAGCTTGTGTAAATGTTCAAGAGGTAAATGTCCGATGTTCATAAATAATACCTTCCTTAAGTTTAATTTACTACCGCTATTGTATCACACACTTTCGTCGGTGTCAAGCGAAAAGCGGATAATTTTTCAAGTTTTCAAAATTGAGAGGACAGTTGAATTTGTTTGTGCAAATAATCGCAGTACCGTCGGGTCTCGGTCGAAAATGCGAACCCAATTTGCGCTACGCACAAAGATGGGTTGCCGTGAGAGTGCCAAAAATCCCGAGCATCGGAAGCTTGTTTCCGAAAAGAAGCAACGGGAAGCATGCCCTTACGGGCAATATTTTCTCCCGACCGACGGTTAGCGAGCTACCGTCGGGTCT
>JBGVRT010000019.1:0-15046 GCA_045128735.1 Eubacteriales bacterium
TGAAACCTTACAAAATATTGTTTTGTCTATTAACTTGAGACCTAAAAAATGCTTGGGGTGGCTTTCACCTTTTGAAGCATTTTTGGGTGTTGCACTTGCTTGACAATCTGCCGGGGACCGCGGAACGCGGTGGAGGGATTCCATATAGTTTCTGCGCTTTGAATCCCCCCACCACTATCGTGGTCCGCCCCCCCTTTGACAAGGGGGGCAAAGGAACGGGCACACCTTCAAACACCAATTTATTGCTCGCAAAAAGCATCAAATTCAAACATCAAACGACTGAAAATTCAGTCGTTTTTTTTAGTGCGAAGCGTTTTTTTGATTTATTGAAAACAAAAAGAGCTTTTTACAACTGTTTCTGTCGAACGAATTTGCTTGATTTTACGAATAGACTTGGTATAATCAACTTACGGGTTATCCCGAAAAATACAAGGAAGGTGAAAAAATGAGTAAACCTGCAATTTTAAGAGCAATTCCCATAGTTCTGCTGTTGGCGGCGTGCCTTATACTCGGCGGAATAATAATTGCGAGAAACGTCGGAGATACGTATATTCCGACAATGGCTGACGGCGAGGAGACCGATGAAACCACAGCTCCCGAGGAGACCGAGGCACCCGAGACCGAGCCACAAGAAACCGAACCGCCCGAAACCGAGCCCCTCGAGACCGAGCCTGTCGTGCTTGCAAGCCAAGGACTTGAATTTACAAGTCTCGGCAACGGAACCTGCTACGTGTCGGGGGCGGGAAGCTGCCGCGACAGCCTGATAATTCTTCCCAAAACCTCGCCATACGGCGAAAAGGTAATCGGCGTTGGTGACTACGCTTTCAGAAACTGTAAGTTCATCAAATGCGTTGAACTTAACGAGGAATTGAAGTTTGTCGGCGCGTACGCCTTTTACGGCACAGAGATAGTCAATGCCTACATTCCCGCCGAGCTTGAGCAGATAGGCGATTTTGCATTTTGCAACTGCCCCGAGCTTGAGAACATAACCGTTGACCCGCAAAATTCGCTTTACAGCGACGTGGACGGCGTCCTTTATAATAAGGATATGACCGAGCTTGTCTGTTATCCCGCAGGCAAGACCGAAAGCACCTTTTATCTTTCTTCTTTGGTGGAGGAGATTAAGACAATGGCTTTCTACAATTGCAATCTCGTTAAGCTTGTAAACTATGACGGCTCGGTGTCGGCATTCCGCAGAATACAGGTGGGCGCGGGTAACGAGACCTTTGAGAATGCCGTTGTGACCTACGTAGCGGGCGCAACTGCTCAAGCTAATACCCAAATAGCTGAAAAGTGATTGACAAATCCTTCTTACTGTGGTAAAATATCTAAGTAAATAATTCTTGCTTAGGGCGGTATGATATGGAAGTTTTGTTAAATGAAGTAAGCACCTATGCGCTTGCCTACCTCGGCGACAGCGTGGTGGAGCTTTGCGTGCGGACTATGCTTGTGAAAAGAGGCGTTTCAAGCTCAAAAAAGCTTAATTCCGCGGCTCTCGGGTACGTCACCGCAAAGGCGCAGGCGCAAGCCGTTTCAAGAATACTTCCTATGCTTAGCGAGGAGGAGAACGCCGTGTATCACCGCGGGCGCAATATCGGGCATACTAACGTGCCCAAAAGCGCAAGCGTGGCAGAATACAGAATGGCTACGGGCTTTGAGGCGCTTTTCGGCTATCTTCACCTTGCGGGCAGAAAAGAGCGAATAGACGAGCTTTTCGCAGTAGCATACCCAAGCGAGACAGATAACGGAGGAAACAAAAATGAATAACCCAAAGGTAAAAATCACAGTAAAGAATTTCGGTACAATGACCGCGGAGCTTTATCCCGAGTTCGCTCCCAAAACGGTTGAGAACTTCGTAAAGCTTGTTAAAGAGGGCTTTTATGAGGGGCTTATATTCCACAGAGTTATTCCCGGATTTATGATTCAGGGTGGTGGCTTTGATACCGAATATCAGCAGAAGGAAACAGCTTCCATAAAGGGTGAGTTCAGAGCTAACGGCTTCGCGCAGAACACACTCAAGCACACTCGCGGCGTGCTTTCTATGGCAAGAACTATGGACCCCAACTCTGCAAGCTCGCAGATTTTCATTATGCACGAGACCTCGCCTCACCTTGACGGTCAGTACGCAGGCTTCGGTAAGGTTATCGAGGGCGATGAGATAATCGACAAGATAGCATACGTTGAGACAACGACAAAGATGTTCTACTATCAGGACTGGCCCGTTGAGGACGTTGTTATCGAAAAAATGGAGCTTGTTGAGGAATAAGCCGTGAAAAAGCTGAAATGGAAGGGCGGCACTCTGCTTGCCCCCGTGCCCCCCGTTATGGTCACCTGCGGAGATATGGAAAATTCCAATATCATCACGGTGGCGTGGACGGGAATAATTAACAGCGAGCCGCCGAAAACCTATATTTCGGTGCGTCCGTCGCGGCATTCGTATAACATCATCAAGGAGAGAGGGGAATTCGTCATAAACCTGACCCCTTCGCGCCTTGTGAGAAGCGCCGATTGGTGCGGAGTGTACTCGGGAAAGAACGTGGATAAGTTCGCAAAATGCGGCTTTACCAAGGAGCAGGCCAACGAGGTTGCCGCGCCCCTTATCTCCGAGTGCCCCGTGTCGCTTGAATGTAAGGTCAGCGACGTGATTCCTCTCGGTACTCACCATATGTTTATTGCCGACATTGTGGCGGTAGACGTTGAGGAGGAGCTTGTGGACGAAAAGGGCAAGCTTCATCTTGAAAGAGCGGGGCTTACCGCCTACGCCCACGGTGATTATTTCACCCTCGGCAAAAAGATAGGCAGCTTCGGTTTCTCGGTCAAGAAAAAGCAAAACAAGAAAAATCCGCATAATAAGAAGAAATAATTTAATGGACTGTCCTTAACGTGACAGTCCATTTTCTCTGTATTTTTCGGGAGTGGTGTTGCATTTTTCCTTGAACGTTTTTGAGAAATAAGCCGCGCTTGCGTAGCCCACCATTTCGGCTATTTCCGATACGGGGAGAGGGGGGCGCGCAAGCAAAAGGTCCTTGGCGCGTTCCATTCGCAGATTGGTTACGTATTCAATGGGGCGCATATGGGTGTGCCTTTTGAAAACACGGCAAAAATGTCCCTCGGAAAGTCCCGAAAGCTCGGCAAGCACAGAAAGCTCAACCGTTTCTCTATAATGTTCGGCTATGTACTGCACCGCCGCGCTTACGTCGGGCACGGCTTGCGATTCCTCGGGTTTGCCGAGTCCTTTTTTATTCGCTACATCAAGCAAAAGCGAGTAGAGCAGAGGGCTTGTTTTTCTGCGCCAGCCGTCGCGTTTTTTCAGGCGCAATATTTTCTTGAACCAAACCTCAAATTCGGGGGCTGTTTTAATATCCGACTGAAATCCAAAGCAGGTTTTTGCCGCGCTTCCGCTGTAGGTTATCCAAAGAGTTACCCAACCGTCGCCGTTTGGGCGGTATTCGTGAGGGGTGAATGGCGGCAGAATAAAAAGCTCGCCCTCGCCGACCTCGTACTCCCGCTCCCTTATTCTTACTATGCCCACTCCGCTTTTCGTGTACAAAAGCTGATAGTCGTTTATTCCCGCAGGGCGGTGTATCGGGCTTTGGGGAATACTCTCGCCCACGGTTGCGACATAAAGCGGAAGCTCACGATCCTCGTCGTTAACGTGACCGTCGTATGCGTGTATTTGCACGGTTGCCCCTCCTTTGTCAAAAAATTGATATATAACATCAAAATGTTTATATTGATAAACGTAAAATATGTGATACAATAAGTATAACAATCAAAATATATTTTGTCAATACTTCAAAAGGAGAATTGCTATGAAAAAATATGAAAACCCCGTCCTTGTGGGGGAAAACAGATGCAAACAGCGCGCTTACTACATACCCTGCGCCACAAAGGAAGAAGCACTTTCCAAGATTTCAAGCCGTTACACACTTCTTAACGGCGAATGGGAGTTTGGCTTTTTCAAAAACCCCTACGAGGTGGACGAAAACGAGCTTCACGACAAAATTGAGGTGCCCTCCTGCTGGCAGTCTCTCGGCTACGATCAGCTTCAGTACACAAACGTAAATTATCCCATAAATTTTGATCCTCCTTACGTTCCTGCCGAAAACCCCGTTGGCGTTTACCGCCGCGGTTTTGCAGCGAATAAGAACGGACGCACGTACCTCGTTTTCGAGGGCGTAAGCTCTTATTTTGAGGTCAAGGTAAACGGCGAGTACGTCGGTATGTCAAAGGGCTCACACCTTCAGTCGGAGTTTGATATTACCGAGTTTGTAAGGGACGGCGAAAATCAGCTTACAGTTGTCGTTTACAAGTGGTGCGACGGCACTTACCTTGAGGATCAGGACTTCCTGCGCTTCAGCGGTATTTTCCGTGATGTATATCTGCTTGCGCGCCCCGATGAGCATATTACGGATTTTTATATTCATACGCACAAAAGCGGAAGCGTGTGGGTGGATACCGATTTCACCGACGGAAGACTCCCGCTTAATATGAGCATTCTTGACCCCGACGGCAACGAGATAGAGGGAATGACGGTAAATTCCCCCAAGCTTTGGACTGCGGAGACCCCCAACCTTTACACCCTTCTTATTGAGTGCTGCGGCGAGTGGATAGCAAAGCGTTTTGGTTTCTCCTTCGTTACTATAGAGGACGGAATGCTTAAAGTCAACGGCACGCCCGTAAAGCTTAAGGGCGTAAACCGTCACGATTCCCACCCCGAAAAGGGATATGCGGTGTCGGATGACGATATGCTTCGCGACCTTCTGCTTATGAAGCAGTTTAACATCAACTGCGTAAGAACCTCTCACTATCCCAATCACCCCAAATTTATGGAGATGTGCGACGAGCTGGGCTTCTACGTAATTGATGAATGCGACCTTGAGACACACGGAACGGAAAAGGTCTACGGCTTCAGGTCTGTTGAGGCTTGCGACGTGCTTTCGGGCAATCCCTTGTGGCAGGCGGCATATGTTGACAGAATGGTAAGAACGCTCGAGAGAGACAAGAACAGCCCCTCTGTGCTTTTCTGGTCGCTTGGAAATGAATCCGAGTGGGGAGAGAACCACGTGGCGATGTCGGCATACGTAAGAGCGCGTGATCCCCACCACCCCGTACATTACGAGCGAGTAGTAAGCTACGGAAAGGGATATATGCCTGAGGATGAATACCCCGCGCATCCTCTTACCGATATCGTAAGCCGTATGTATACTAATATTGATGCTCTCCGCGCACAGGGCGAGTTCAAAAAGGAAAGCCGCCCCTACTTTATGTGTGAGTACGCCCACGCAATGGGTCTTGGTCCGGGTACGCTTGAGGAGTATTGGGATACTATCTACAAATATCCCCGTCTTTGCGGCGGTTGTGTTTGGGAGTGGTGTGACCATACGGCAACCGTTGACGGCGATTATCTCTACGGCGGTGATTTCGGTGAATTCCCCCACGACAAAAACTTCTGTATGGACGGACTTGTTTATCCCGACAGAACACCACACACGGGACTTCGCGCACTCGGTCAGGTAATGCGCCCCGTAAGAATAACCGCGTCCGACTTAAAGGCAGGTAAAATCAAGCTCAAAAACTGCCTTGACTTTGTTTCAACCTCGGGCTTTGACTTCGCCTGGAAGGTGATTGCAGGCGATAAGGTGTTTGCTGAGGGTGTGTTTGAATGCGACGTTCAGGCACACGGCGAAAAGGAAATAATACTTGATTATAAGCTTCCCGAAAGCGCTGAATATAAGTGCTATCTTGAAATAGAGACTCTTGAAAAGAGCGCTAAGCCTTGGTGCGAGGCAGGCTTCTCCTACGGCTTTGACCAGCTTGAGCTTCCCGTTGAGGTGAAAAAGACCGCTAAGGCTGCAAAGCCTGCGGCTGTCAGCGTAAGCGAGGTTAAGGGCAGATATTTCGTAGAGTGTGAAGAAATAACCTACGTGTTCTCACGCGCAAGCGGTCTGCTTGAACAGATAGTCAAAAACGGCAGGGAATTGCTTAAACAGCCCGCCGACTTTACTGTTTGGCGCGCGACTATTGACAACGACCGCAACCGCCGTCCCGAGTGGGAAAACGCGCATATTCACCACGCAAAGCTTAACGTGAGAGAATGCGTGGCAGAGCAGGGCGAGAACGAGGTTGTCGTGAAGGTTGCGGGCAACATCGGTGCGGTATCAAAAGCACCGCTTTACAACTTGATGATCTCCTACCGCGTAAGCGCGGACGGACTTGACGTAAGCGTTGACGCCGCGGCGGCAAGAAAGGCAGTTGACGGACATTATCTTTGGGAGGCGTCACCGAAGCTTGCGCTTTATCTTCCAAGATTCGGCGTGAGATACGTGCTTGACGAGAGCTTTGAGGAGCTTGAATACTTCGGCAAGGGTCCGTATGAATCGTATATCGACTTTTCGGCACAGTCAAGATACGGACTTTTTAAGACAAACGTTACCTGTCAGTATGAGCCGCACATCCGTCCTCAGGAATGCGGAAACCACTACGGCACGACCTACGTCAAGCTTGGTGAAAATAAGGGCGAAACCCTTGAGCTCAGCGCCGAAAAAGCAATTGAATTCTCGGCACTTCACTACTCGGTGGAGCAGCTTGACAGGGTTCAGCACCGCCATGAGCTTAAGGCTGAAAAGGCAACGCACCTTATCGTTAACTATAAGGTTGGCGGTATAGGCTCGAATAGCTGTGGTCCTCAGCCATTGCCAGAACACCGTTTTGAGGATAAAGAATTTAATTTTGCATTCCGCATTTCTATGTGAAAATTTTTTGAAGAAAAGTGAAGAAAATGTGAAAAGGTAGTAGACAAAAAGAAATTTTTGTGCTATAATAATATTACCCAAGAAAAACTTTGGGGAAAATCACTAGTAAGGAGACAGTAAAATGAAGAAGATTCTTTCTGTATTTCTCGCATGTGTACTTCTTGTAGGTTGCATCTGCACTCTCGCATCTTGCGGCAAGTCGCTTTCGGGCGCATATGAGGCAGAGGTTGAGCTTTTTGGACAGAGCGCATCCACAACTTACGACTTCAGCGGTAAGAAGGTAGAAATCATTACTAAGACAAAGCTTCTTGGTAATATAAACACCGAGACCGTTAAGGGTACATATGAGATTGCAGAGGCTGACGGTGAGCTTGAGATCACCATCACCACAGAGAAGGACGGCGAAGAGGTTAGCAACACTTACACTCTTGAAGAGGGTGACGGCTACATCAAGATTGCAGGAATTCAGTACAACAAGGTTGACTGATTCTGTCACATAAAAATAAGGTCGGCTCTGCGAGCCGACCTTATTTTTTTATTCTCTTGAAATAAGAACTGTAAATTTTCCTACAAGCTTGCACTCTCCCGAATTTGCGGGGAGAAAATAGCTGTCGCCTTTTTTAATCCCGTAGGCTTTGTCGTCGTGGATAATCTCACCCTCGCCCTCAACGCAGAGCAGGGAATAAAAGCTTTCGCCTGCGTTAAGGCTTTCCTCGCCGTCAACGCACAAGCGGTTGACGTTAAAATATTTGCAGGAAGCAAGGCATTCGCCAACGCCTATCCTGTCATTTGTCGGAAAACGGATAGCGTCAACCTCTTCGTCGGTGAACGGGCGAATGACCTTTAACGCCTTTTCTGTGTGAAGTTCGCGGAGATTGCCCTGCGCGTCTCTGCGCTCGTAGTCGTAAACCCGGTAGGTCAGGTCGGAATTTTGCTGTATCTCGGCGATAAGACAGCCGCGCCCGATGGCGTGGAGCATGCCCGAGGGAATGAAAAAGCAGTCGCCTTTTTTCACCTTGACGATTTTTACCTGTTCGCCGATGCCGCCGTCGCACTTGAGCTCGCCAGCGTTTTCCTTGATGCCGTAGATTATCTCCGCACCGTCCTTCGCTTCGGCAATGTACCACATCTCGGTCTTACCAACGTCGTTCTCAACCTCGGCGGCAAATCTGTCGTCGGGGTGTACCTGAACAGAAAGCTTGTCCTCGGCGTCGATAAACTTAATTAAAAGCGGAAATTTTCTGTCTCCCATAGTTGTCTCGGCTTTTATAAACTCAGCGAGCGTCTTGCCCGCGTATTCGCCGTTTTCAATAATATTTACCGCGTCGTCGCGGACTGTCAGCTCCCAAGTCTCGGCAAGCTTTTCCAAATCACAGGGCTTGTTCCAACTGTTTTTCAACGTGCTTCCGCCCCAAAGTGCGGTCTTTGGAACAAATTTGAGTTTTAAGGGATAAGTCATATTTTTCTCCTACTCAAAAGGGGCGTAAAGCCCCTTTTTATCAATATTCTGTGTCGTTAAATTCAATGGGGGCGCCAACGCGGTCGGACTCAAATGCAGCCTCCATAACCTTCATCACGCGCATAAGCTGCTTGTGAGTAACGATCTGCTCCTCTTCGCCGTCGATAGCCTTGACGAAATTGCGGTAGAAGTCGTGAACGTCGGAGATGGGGCACTTGATGTCGTAGTTAACCGTGGTTTTTTCGTCACGGGGCGCCATAGTTTTTGTAAGTCCTGCGGCTGTAACAACAGGCTTAACGTCGTTTTCCTCCCAGGTCTTGCAGAGAACTACGTGAGTGTCGGATTTCCAGGACTGAATGAGAGCCGTTCCGTCCATACCTGCCATAAGGAATCGGGGCAGAGAGATAAAGTTTCTCGTGCAGACCTCGATGTGACCTACAAGTCCGCGCTCAAAGAATATGTCAAGCTTGAAGCCATCGTCAACCTCGTCGTTGGTGAGGTGGTCGCAACGGCAGTATATCTTGGTTATCTTCTGGTCGTAAACAATGCCGAGCATCTGGTCGATAAGGTGAACGCCCCAGTCAAGGATCATTCCACCGCCGTGCTCCTTCTTACCTCTCCAGTCACCGGGGATGCCGCGAGAGCCGTGATAGCGCGACTCAATGGTGAACACCTCGCCAAGCTGTCTTGTTGCATAGACGTCCTTCATCATAAGATAGTCTACGTCCCAACGTCTGTTCTGGTGGGTGGTAAAGAGTCTGCCGTACTTGTGGGATGCGTCGATGATCTCCTGAAGATCAGCCGACGAAAGCGTAACAGGCTTTTCGGAGATAACGTGCTTTCCGCGTGACATAGCCTCGATAGCAAGAGGCTTGTGAAGCTCGTTGGGAGTAGCGATGACAACAAAGTCAACGCGCTCGTCGGAGAGTACCTCTTCAAATGAGGAATAAGCGTGGATCCCGCGCTCCTCTGCAAGGTCGCAACGCTCCTTTTTTATATCGTAAATACCAAGCAAATTTACAACGCCGTTGTCCTTGATAAAACGGGTGTGCCAACCGCCCATTCCACCGTAACCGATAACAACTACATTTTTTTTAGCCATAATAAAAACCTCTCAATGGAATATGTTACTTTATTTAACTATAATTATAAAATACTTGCCCCGTCAATACAAGTCATAAAAGGGCAAGTACAAGACAAATATTGCTATATTTTGCCTTCTGAGCCTGCTTTTACGGACAAAAAACAAAAAAACGCTTTTGCATCAACTAAAATATTGACAGTTGGAAAAAAATTTGTTATAATATTGTGTAAAACTTTTTGAAATTTGAGGAAACAAATGAACGAAAGACAAAATCATATAAGAAATTTCTCTATAATCGCTCATATCGACCACGGAAAGTCAACTCTTGCCGACAGAATTCTTGAGGCAACGCAGACCGTGGCAAAGCGCGATATGGAGGAGCAGATCCTTGACAATATGGATCTTGAAAAGGAAAGAGGAATAACCATAAAGGCGCGCGCCGTAAGGCTTTCATATAAGGCTAACGACGGCGAGACCTATGATTTTAACCTTATCGATACCCCCGGTCACGTTGACTTTAACTATGAGGTCTCGCGCTCGCTTAACGCTTGCGAGGGCGCTCTTCTTGTGGTTGACGCAACGCAGGGAATAGAGGCGCAGACTCTTGCCAATGCGTATCTCGCGGTTGATTCAAACCTTGAGATATTGCCAGTTATCAATAAAATCGACCTTCCCTCTGCCGACGTTGATAAAGTGAGAAACGAGATTGAGGACGTTATCGGTATTCCTGCAGAGGGGTGTCCTGCGGTTTCAGCTAAGACGGGACTTAATATTGAGGACGTGCTCGAAGCGGTTGTCCGCGACGTTCCGCCCCCCGAGGGCGATGAAAACGCCCCCCTCAAGGCGCTTATTTTCGACTCTTACTACGACTCCTATCTTGGCGTTGTGGTCTACGTGAAAATTGTTGACGGATCGGTCAAGTCGGGCGATAAAATAATGCTTATGAGCAACGGCAAGACCTTTGACGTGGTTGACGTTGGAACAATGGAGCCCTTCGGACTTAAGAAATGCGAAAAGCTTTCGGCAGGCGAGGTTGGCTATATCACCGCATCTATAAAGAGCATCGGAGAGACCCGTGTGGGCGATACGGTTACACTTGCCGATAATCCCACCGACGGAGTGCTTCCCGGCTTCAAGGCTGTTCAACCTATGGTTTATTCGGGAATCTATCCCGCCGACGGCGCGAGATACGGAGACCTTCGCGATGCACTTGAAAAGCTCAAGCTTAACGACGCTTCGCTTGTATTTGAGCCTGAGACCTCTATTGCGCTTGGCTTTGGCTTCCGTTGCGGATTCCTCGGACTTCTTCATATGGAGATCATCGAGGAGCGACTTGAAAGGGAATTCAATCTTGACCTTATTACCACCGCGCCAAGCGTTATTTATAAAATTGAAAAACGCGGCGGTGAGACAATAACCATTGATAACCCCTCAAATTATCCCTCGGCAGACGAAATCGAAACGGCTTACGAGCCTATCGTTAAGGCAAATATCATAACTCCCACCGAGTTTGTGGGCGGACTTATGGACCTTTGTCAGGACAGACGCGGAACCTTTAAGGATATGAAGTACATCGACACCGAGCGCGTTGAGCTTCACTACGACCTTCCCCTTAACGAGATAATTTACGACTTTTTTGACGCGCTTAAGAGCCGTTCAAAGGGCTACGCTTCACTTGACTATGAAATGGGCGGATACGTGCCCAGTAAGCTTGTAAAGCTTGACTTTCTGCTTAACGGTGAGCAGGTAGACGCGCTTTCCTTCGTCGTTCACGAGGAAAAGGCGTACGGCAGAGCGAGAAAGATTGCCGAAAAGCTGAAAGAGAATATCCCGAGACAGCTTTTCGAGATACCGATACAGGCGGCGATAGGCTCAAAGGTTATCGCACGCGAGACCGTAAAGGCAATGCGCAAGGACGTGCTTGCAAAGTGCTACGGCGGCGATATTACAAGAAAGAAGAAGCTGCTTGAAAAGCAGAAGGAAGGTAAAAAGAAGATGCGCCAACTCGGCTCCGTGCAGGTCACACCCGAGGCGTTTATGGCTGTGCTTAAGCTCAGCGACGATTAAAATAATATTGGGGCTGTCTTAAGTTTGGGAATGATTTCCATTTAATTGACAACCTATACAAAAACACTTGCTTACCGATGGGGGTTCGCAAGTGTTTTTTGTTTAATTATCACAATAGAATTTCATAAAAATCAATTTGGGACAGCCCCATAATTTTATTTCTCGGTTTCCTCAACCGTCTGTCTTACTTTTTTGACAAACTCCTTGAATCTTTCATCGTCTCTTACCGAGTTGAACCACTCCCAACCCTTTGGGGCTGTGACGGCGTAGAGAAGATTTTTGCTTTTGGAATTAAGTCTCCACGAGTAACCGATAGGCTCTTTTGTACCGTCGGGGAGAATAATAAGCTCGTTGTCAAAGCTGAGCTTTACACCGCCAAATACTTCCGCATTGCCCGTGTCAAGCAGGTCGCCGCGTTTGAAGCCGTCAACCCTCTTGCAGTATTCCGCTGCAATTTTAAGGTGGCGGTAGCCTTCCTCTTTTTCCTTGTTCCCGAATAACGCCGCCGCTTTTATAAGGGCAGTCCAACCGTAAAGAGCGTACCACGCAGGCGGAATCTCGCCGTTTTCTCCGAGGGACTCCATAATTCTCATATAAAATCCGTTCAGCTCCACAGAACGCTTGGCGTTAAATCTGTTTCGACTTGGTCTTGCAAGCATATGAAGAATGAGGTGGTAGTTGTTGACCGAGTGTTGAAGCTGTCCCTCTTTCCACTTGCCCTCGTCGCAGAGCCGATCCTCAATCATTTCGCTCTGTATCGCGCTGTATTGGGTTATGGGAGGCGGCACTTGGCGTATGCCAGTCCTGTCGGCAAAAATTACGATATCGCCCTCGCTGTCGGCAACGTACTCGTATTCCGCCGCCCCAACAAAGCCGTCTGTGGTGTCAAGGGCATCGTAACGCCTTATAAGCCCGTCGGCCATAGGCATATATCCCTTGCCCACGCCCTCATAGGAGGTCAGTTCATACACCGCCGTGCGCGCACCGCCGCAATATTCGTTTTCGGTGCGGACTATACCAACGCCCTCGGCAAAATAGTATACCTTTTTGCCGCCGCGGTAATGCCAACCGCCAGTCATTCCGCCTATGTTCATAGAAAGCTTGAAGCATTTTTCAAAGCACCCTGCCTTGGTGGTGACAGTTCCGCCCTCCTCGCAGACAATTTCTGTCCTTATGTCGCGTGAGTAATTGGTATACTCTACTATGGGTGAAGCACCTATGCGCCATTCCTCAGACCATATGCAGTTTGCGGCGTCTTGAAGTATGCCGAGAATATCGTTAAACAGTATGGGGTCCTCGGCGTTGTCCATATATCCCGTGTTTTTCCACTCAAACGACCAACGGTAATTGTGTGATATTGTGAGCAAGCCGTTTTTGGAGCGTACACCGTTCTTTGAAAAGAAATTCCAATGCCCCGTGGCGGTATACTTAGGATTGAAAACAGGGTCGGTTTCAAGAATCCGACGGGCTACCGAAGCCGCCGCCCTTGTGTGCGCCTTTTCCATTTTTGTTGTGGCAAGTGCCTCGGCACGGTCTATGGCGTGATATACGTCGCAGATGTATTGGCGGTTGCCGTCCTCTTTGCAATAATCGTTCCTTATCTGATTTATCATTTCAAGCCAAGAATTCTCATCGTACTTGAGCCTGCGTGCAAATTGCCACGAGGAAATAATAACTCTGTCGCTGTCTGCGTGCTCTATGGTGTAGCTAAGCTCGGTTTCCATTGTGTCGGCTGGGTATTCACCGTCGTACTCCCAACGGTTGCCCTCAAATATGGGGAGCAGACCTCTGCCGCCTTTTATCTCGTAGGATTTGAGTACCTTTGTGTCGGTTATACCGTCGGCGGTGTGCTCGAATCTTACAATGCCCACGCCTTCCTTGTAGTAGGTTTTGTATACCGATTTGCTTGAATTCTTCCAATATTTGGAGATCCATACCGCGCACCCCTCAAATTTGCCTGCAGGAGTGTCAGCAACAGCGTTGTCACAAAGGTAGGTGAGCGTAGTGCCGTCAGATCCTACAATTTTTTCGCCGATAGCGACGTCGGCAAAAAAACGTCCGTCGCAAATTGACGAGTATCGGAAAAGATGCAGAGAGTCTCGGTCAACCGTGGGCAACCAACCCTCGCCAATGCTTTCGGAATTCCAATATCTCAGCTCGCCGTCTACGTAGCGGTATTCCTCTGCGGTTGCTCCCATAACGTAATCCTTGTCAGGGTTGTCCTTGAGCTCGCCTGACAGCATTTCTTCAGTCTTTCTCGCGTAGGGAATAAGGGCGCGGTTGGGGTCGTCCCTACTCAATATCGCTTCTGCTTTTGCGTAAGCCGCCTCGCCAAGCTCGGGTATTTTCTCGCGAAAATAGGCGTAGCCAAGTGCGTACCATCGCTCGCCCAAGACCTTGACAAAGCCTTCTTCTTCAAGCCTCGGTATCTGCTTGTCGCGTATAAATTCAATAAGTGCTTTTCCTTCAAGCGACGAGATTTCGCGGTTTACGATAAATCTCATAACCTCCTCGTTTTTGCCTTCGGTGGCGGCATCAACAATGCGACTGTAGAGCGCATCGTTTTTCTTTCCTGGAAGCCACCACCATCCTCGCATAAGTACGTCGGCAAGTGCGTGGCTTTTTTGTGAGGATTCGGGAAGCTCCTCAACCTCTCGCAAAACCTCGCGGTATATGTCCTCAAAACCGCTTTTGTCGTTTTTTATTTGCCAGAGCTTAAGCTCCTCAACCTTTTTCATTATCTTTTCTGTGAGCGTGTCTCCGTATTTTTCATTCATAGCGCAAAGCTCCTTTCTCATTCGCTTTCTGCCGTCGTGAAGCTGCCATTTTACTGTGCCCTCGGATATGCTCATTCTGTCGGCTATCTCGGCTACCGAAAGCCCATCGAAATAGTGCATTCTGATTATTTGGCGCACTCTTGCGGGCAGTCTCTCGACTCCTGTGTTTACCTCGTTGCTTTCCTCGGACAATACGTAAAGCTCGGCAGGATTTTGAGAATTATCGCCTGCAAAATCAATGTTTTCAGCTATCTCAAGTGGAAGAAAACTGCGGTATCTCCGCAATATGTTGAGGGCGCAGTTTTTGGCTATTCGGCAAACCCACGCACCGAATTTCCTGCTGTCCTGTAAGCTGTTTAACTTCATCCAAGCCGTGACAAAAGCATCCTGCGCCGCGTCCTCAGCCATAAATTCATTTCTTGTTATGGCTGCTGCCGAAGCAATTACAGAGCGTTGATGTCTTGTTACCAATGCCTCGTAAGCCCTTTGTTCGCCCGCCAACGTGAGCATTACAAGAGTTTCGTCGGATTCATTTCTGTAGTTCAATACGTATTCTCCTTTCGGTGACGGAAATTTCCGTTTTCAAGCGCTTGTCTATAAGACGCGGTAAACGTGAGAAAGGTTGGGTGTTTTTGAAAATTTCTGTTTATATTTTACCATACCCGCGAGGGAAAGTAAAGAACTTATTTTACCAATCACCTTTTTCGGCTGTAGTATGATACCGATAAATTGGTGTTTATGGGTGTGTTCGCACCGCACCCGACAGAAAAGTTTTTGCGGAGCTTTTTTCAAAAAGCGACAATTTCGCGCCCGCAGGCGCATCGGCGTTTTTCTTTTTCCTGAGCTTTTTCTTTTTGCGCCAATGGCTTCAAAAAGAAAAAGCGGGGTTACGGTTTGCGCCTTA
>JBGVRT010000020.1:0-14836 GCA_045128735.1 Eubacteriales bacterium
CCACGATAGTGCAGGTCGCTTGCGACCTTGTTAGCGAAGCGGGTGGGTTGGATTCAAAACGCAGAAACTATATGGAATCCCTCCACCGCGTTCCGCGGTCCCCCTCCCTTTGACAAGGGAGGCAAAGGAGGCGGTTTGTGCGAACATAGTGCTTCAAACAATACTTTATCTTCCTATCTTGACAAAAGGTGGTGAAATGTCGTATAATTAAAAAAAGAGCCGACGTGCTCTTTGTGAATGCAGTTCTTCTGAAATTTGAGGTGAAAATATGAATTTTGAACAGATTTTCGGTAAAGCCGAATGGATCGGCGCGCCCGAAGGCTCGGGCTTTGTAACCGTCCGCGACAGCTTTGATGCCCACGCAGGCGAAAAGGCTGAGATCACCATTCTCGGCTTTGGCAGATTTATTCTTTATATAAACGGCGAACGCGCCCACGAGGACTATTTCCTTCCTCTCAACACCTTTTTTGAGAACAAGGAAAGCTACCGCGTGCTCAAGGGTAGGGTGTTCGGAACAAGGGCTTATCCCTGCAAATTCGATATCTCGCACCTCATTCACGAGGGCAAAAACAGCATTGCAGTTATGCTTGGCGGCGGCTGGTACGTGGGCTCGGACGTGTACGCGGGCAAGTCGCAGGGCTACTTCGGTTTTCCCAAGCTTTGCTACAGAATAAATATCGGCGACAGAGAGCATCTTTCCTCCACCGCCGCAAAATACAGCGAATATTTCGTGAAAAAGTCGGCTTACAACGCAGGCGAGGAATTTGACTTTGCCGATTGCGGTATGGAGATTGCCGATGAGTGCTATGACGACTCGGCGTGGGCGAGCTGTGTGCCCGCAGAGCCGCTTGAAACCGATCTTTACGCCTTCTCTGACTGCCCCACCGACAAGCTTATCCGCGAGATAAAGCCCACGGTAAACGACCTCGGCGTATACGATGCAGGTCTCAACCTGACAGGCTTCCCCGTGCTTATTTCGGGCGGCGGAGACGTTGAGGTGGTGGTTTCTGAGGAGATAAATCCCGACGGAACTCTCGACGAGGTGCATATCGACTGGCAGTTCCTCCGCTTCAAAAACACAAAAAAGGGTCAGAGACTTACCCCTCTTTTCACTTGGCTGGGCTTCAGATATTTCAAGATAATCGGAGACGCAGAGGTCGAGTGCGTACAGCAGATCCACGCCGACGTAAAGGTGACCTCCACATTTGACTCGGACAACGAAACTATTAACTGGGTATATAAAACCTTCATTCACACAATGCTTTCAAATATGCACGAGGGTCAGCCCTCCGACTGTCCGCAGATAGAACGCCGCGGCTACACGGGCGACGGACAGATAACCGCCCCCGCGGTATTCCGCACCCTTGGCGCAAAAGAGTTCTACAAAAAGTGGATTGCCGACATCGCCGACGCACAGGACAGAAAGACGGGTCTTGTGCAGAACACCGCACCCTTTACAAGCTCGGGCGGCGGCCCCGGCGGTTGGGGTATCGCTATTATAAAGGTTCCTTATGAGTATTGGAAATATTACGGCGACGAGCGGCCTGCACGCCTTATTTTCCACGAAATGATGCATTACCTCGACTTTATGGAGACTCATTGCGACTTCGGACTTGTAACGAGAACCGAGCCTGCGGGCTCGTGGTGTCTCGGCGATTGGTGCCTGCCATATCTCAAGGCAGAGATTCCACCCGCGTTCGTCAATACGTATTACTACATAAAGGCGATGGAAATGGGCAGGGAGCTTGCGGCGGTGTTCGGTCATCCCGAATACGTAATGCTGCTTGACGACCGCATCGCGTACCACAAAAAGGCGTTCAACGCCGCGTATTTTAACGATTTTCCGCGCCACGGCTGTCAGTATCTGGGCGGTACTCAGGGCGCAGACGCGTTTGCCCTTGACATCGGTCTTGGCAACGAGAGCACAGTGAAGTGCTTTATCGAGAAATATGAGAAGCTTGACACCTTTGACACGGGAATTTTTGGCACGGAGATTGTTACCAGATTGCTGTTCAAGTACGGCAGAGGCGACATTGCGCTGAAGCTTATCACCGCCGAGGAGCCTTACGGCTTCGGCGCGTGGAAGAAGCAGGGGGCGACCACTTTCTGGGAGTATTGGCTCAAGCCCTCGCGCTCGCTGTCGCATCCTATGTTCGGCTCGGTCGTGGCTTCGTTCTTTGACGGAATTCTTGGAATTACGCAGAACGAGGGCTCGCTTGGCTACGCAAGCGTGACGGTGAAGCCTGCCGACATAAAGGGACTTGACCGCGTATCGGGCTCGATAACCACGCCTCGCGGAGTGATTTCGGTCTCTTACGAGCGAAACGCCGAGGGCAAGCTTGACGTAAAGGTTGACGCCCCCAAGAGCGTAAAGGTCAAAGTGGTTGAGTGAATTATGAAGGGGCTGAGGTCAATTGACCTCAGCCCCTTTTTGCACCGATAAATTGGTGTTTGGTCGCGGAGGCGCGACAGCCCTATAGGTCAGCGCACCGTTGTTTTAGCGAACATAGTGCCACGCATCCCACTCCTCGGCTAAACACCGAGTCGTTGGCTTTGGGTGGCAGATAAATTGGTGTTTGAAGGTGCGCCCCGTTCCTTTTCCCCCCTTGTCAAAGGGGGGGGGGACCACGATAGTGGTGGGGGGATTCAATAATTTGAAATCCCCATCAATACACATATTTATTGGTTTTATCTGTCGTGAATCCCTCCACCAAGCGTAGCGGTCGTCCCCACTCCCTTTGACAAGGGAGGCAAAGGAGACGGTTTGTGCTAACATAGTGCGTTAAACACCAATTTACCGAAAAGGTGCTGATTTATTTTCCCCGTTTTTCCCCGAGATAAATTTACCTTGCATTTTTTATCTGTTTGTGGTACAATAATCAAGTAGATTCTTTTTAAGAGGTTTTATTATGGTAATAGATTTTCACACACACGCATTTCCCGATGCCATTGCCGAAAGGGCAATAGCGGGATTGGTCAAATCAAGCGGAGGGCTTTACCCCAACTGTGCTGACGGTACTGTGTCGGGTCTGCTTGGAAATATGGAGAAATTCGGCATTGATATTTCGGTGGTTCAACCCGTAATAACAAAGGTGTCACAGACAAAAACGCTCAACGAGTGGGCGCGTGGCATCTGCTCGGACAAGCTTATTTCCTTTGGCGGAATTCACCCCGACACCGACAACTACAAGGCTGACATTGATTTTGTCTGTTCGCTTGGTCTTAAGGGGCTTAAATTCCACGTTGAATATCAGAATTTTGTGCTTGATGACCCCAAAATGCTGAAAATATACGACTACGCATTCGAAAAAGGACTTATAGTTCTTCACCACGCGGGCTTCGACCCTGCATATCCGCCACCCTACAGAAGCAGCCCGAAGCAGTTTGCAAACGTGGCAAAGCAGATGCGTGGCGGCGTGCTTGTGGCAGCACATCTTGGCGGTCAGAAGCAATGGGATGAGGTTGAGGAGCACATTGTGGGGACGGGTATATACCTTGATACCTCTATGGGCTTTGGTTACTATTCACGAGAGCAGTTTTTGCGGATAGTGCGCGGTCACGGCGCGGACAAGATTCTTTTCGGTTCGGATTCTCCGTGGAGCAGAGCAGACGAGGAGATATCCGCAATCCGTTCGCTTCCCATAAGCGAGGGCGACAAGGAAAAAATACTTTCGGGCAACGCGAAACGCCTGCTCGGAATTTGACGCGCAACAGAGGTGCAAAATGATAGATTTCAGAAAAATAACCCCCGAGGATAAGTCGCTTTACGAATCCTGCAAGCAGGGAATAAGCGAGCGCGGATGCGAATTCAGCTTTGCCAATCTCTACCTTTGGGGCAGACAGCGCATTGCCTTTATTGAAGGTCACGTATTGCTGTTTTCACAATTCAACCGCCGCACGGTTTACCCCTATCCCGTGGGAAAGGGCGACAAAAAGGCGGTTATCGACGCCATAATAGCCGACGCTAAGGAGCGCGGCATACCTTGCCGCATAACAGGTCTCAATGCCGAGGCGCGAGGCGTTATGGAACAGCTTTATCCTGGGGATTTTCGCTACCACTGCGACCGTGATTCCTTTGACTACGTGTACGATATTAACGACCTTGCCGACCTTGCGGGCAAAAAATATCAGAAAAAGCGCAATCACGTTAACAAATTCAAGGCGCAAAATCCCGATTTTTCGCTTGAGCCTATAAGTGCGGAGAATATTGAGACTGTCCGTGCAATGATTGACGGCTGGTATGAGGCGAGACTTGCCGAGGACCCCGAGGCGGATTTTATAATGGAGCGCGCCGCTCTTGAAAAGGCTCTGCGTGATTATTCTCGACTTGAAATGGAGGGACTTGCCCTTGTTTGCGGCGGTAGAATTGTTGCCGTTACGCTTGGCAGCCGAATGAGCGAGAACACCTTTGACGTGCATTTTGAAAAAGCCGCTCCCGACGTTCAGGGCGCGTATACCGCCATTGCATCGTTTTTTGCGTGCTACATACGCGAAAGGCATCCCGACGTGGCGTTTCTAAACCGCGAGGAGGATATGGGAATCGAGGGCTTGAGGAAGTCCAAGGAGAGCTATTATCCCCACCATATGGTGGAAAAATGCTGGGCGTGCCTGTTGGAGGACGGCTGTGATTACTGATAAAATTAAGCTGATTGCCGCCGAGCCCGAGGAGGGGGCGGAGCCTTCCTTGCGAAGCCTTTGGAAAGAGGCTTTTGGCGACGGCGACGAGTTTCTTGATAAGTTTTTCGAGCACGCCTACAGCCCAAAGCACTGCAGATGTATTGCGGACGGAAACAAAATTGCGGCGGCGTTATATTGGTTTGACGTCTCCTGCGGCGGCAAAAAATGGGCGTATATTTACGCTGTGGCGACCGCGAAAAGCCATAGAGGTCAGGGGCTGTGTTCCTTTCTTATGGGAGATACACACCGCCGCCTTGCCGACCTGGGATATGCCGGCGCGGTGCTTGTGCCGGGTGAAGGCGAGCTTTTTGCGTTTTATGAAAAGCTTGGCTACAGAGTTTGCGCCAACATAGAGGAAATTAGTGCTCTTGCCGCAGATTCTACCTGCGTGCTTAAGAGGATAGACGCACAGGAATACGCCGCTAAAAGGGCGGAGATGTTGCCCCAAAACGCGGCTTTGCAGGAGGGGGCGAATATTGACTTCCTCGCATCATACGCCGAGCTTTACTCGGGTGAGGGCTTTTTGCTTGCGGGCTACGCCCGCAACAGATATTTTTTCGGTGTGGAATTTTTGGGAGATGCCGAAAAAATCTCTGCCGTACTCGCCACCCTTAACTGTGACGAGGGAAGCTTCAGAGGAATTTTTACGGGTGCAGATTATGCCGCATCAAAACCCTTTGCAATGTCGGTAAGCTTTACCTACGGCGCAACTCCGCCAAGCTATTTCGGTCTCGCGTTTGATTGATAATAAAAAAGGAGCTAAATTAACTCAGCTCCTTTTCGTTTTTGCTTGTTTTTTCGCTGTATTTCTCAACGTATTCGTTTATTCGCTCTGCCGCGATACGGCGGTTGAGGAAAAAGAAGCAGACCACCACCGCGCTTATTATCAAAAAGGCGAAAAGCAGGTAGATAAGCTCGCCGTGAATGAGTATCGACGGCGTGATGTAAGCCAGCATAAAAATGCCGAGCGCGCCAAAGGCAAATATTTCGGCAAGAAAGCTTTTGAAGTCGGTGGGCTTGGGGCAAACAAATTTCGTGCCCTCTTTACGGCTCACAGCCATTTCGCTTTGGCAAAATTCAAGCATAGTTGTGTCGTTGAGGTTTACAAAAATGCAGACGGCAAGCAGTGTAAGCATAAGAATAATAATTCTTATCACCGACCACGCGCCCTCGTGCTCGCCGAAAATCGAAAAAAACACCGTGCCCACCACAGGGTCAATGAGAAAATTTACGGCAAAAATATCCATAAAGAAGCCGAGTATGTATAAAATGAATTTGTTTATCATGTAAGTCTCCCGAGAAATTCTGTATTGCTATCGATATTGTATCACAAAACTGCTTTGCCGTCAAGTGAAAATGAAAAAGGGGCTGATTTTAATGTCAGCCCCTTGAATGTTATTTTGCACAGAGCACCATAACGGCTTTTTGCGCGTGGAGGCGGTTTTCTGCCTCGTCGAAAATCTCGTTCGCGTGTGCTTCAAGCACCTCTGCGGTGATTTCCTCGCCGCGGTGTGCGGGAAGGCAGTGCATTACCATTGCCTTCTCGTTTGCCACAGCCATAACGCTGTCGTTTATCTGGTAGTTCTTGAATATCTTTTTGCGCTCCTCAGCTTCAGCCTCTTGACCCATAGACGCCCAAACGTCGGTATAGAGCACGTCCGCGCCCTTTGCCGCCTCGAGAATGTCCTCGGTGCAGGTGAACTTGCCGTTTTCGCTTGCCCACTTCATAAGCTGTGCGTCGGGGGTGTAGCCGCTCGGGCAAGCCACAGCGACCTCCATTCCCATTTTAATGCCGCCAACGATAAGCGAGTTGGTCATATTGTTGCCGTCGCCGATGTAGCAGAGCTTAAGACCCTCGGTTTTTCCCTTGTGCTCGCGGATAGTCATAAGGTCGGCAAGCACCTGGCAGGGGTGGCAGTAGTCGGTAAGTCCGTTGATTATCGGAATAGAGCCGTATTCTGCAAGCTTTTCCACCTTTTCCTGCTCAAAGGTTCTTATCATAATAAGGTCAAGGTAGCGCGAAAGCACTCTTGCGGTGTCCTCGATAGGCTCGCCGCGTCCTATCTGCAGGTCGCGCGATGAAAGGAAGAGACCGCTTCCGCCAAGGTCGTGGATACCCACCTCAAAGGAGACTCGGGTTCTTGTGGACGACTTTTCGAAAATCATACCGAGAACCTTGCCCTTGAGAATGGGGTGCTCGATGCCCGCCTTTTTTTCAGCCTTCAATTTATCGGCAAGGTCGAGAGCTTCTTTTATTTCTTCTGCGCTCCAATCGGAGAGCTTGAGTAAATGTTTCATTTATTTTCCCTCGTTCTTCTTCTTAACCTGTGCCTGAACAGAGATGGGAAGTCCGAAGAGGTTGATAAATCCTGCCGAATCAGCCTGGTTGTAAACGTTGTCCTCGCCGAAGGTAGCGATTTCCTCGGAGTAGAGCGACCAATCGCTCCATACGCCTGCCTTGATGATGTTGCCCTTGTAAAGCTTAAGCTTAACCTTACCTGTTACGTGCTCCTGGGTCTTGTCAACGAATGCCGAAATAGCCTCGCGGAGAGGTGTATACCACTGACCGTTGTATACAAGCTCACCGAAGGTGATAGCAAGCTCCTGCTTCTTGTGCATTGTGTACTTGTCAAGGCATACGGTCTCAAGATAGTTGTGAGCCGCGTAGAGAATAGCTCCGCCGGGAGTTTCGTAAACGCCGCGGCACTTCATACCTACAAGACGGTTTTCAACGATGTCAAGAAGTCCGATGCCGTTTGCACCGCCAACCTTATTAAGCTCAAGAATAATGTTCTTTGCGCTCATTTTTTCGCCGTTGAAGGCTACGGGCTTACCCTGCTCGAAGTCAAGTGTGATGTAGGTGGGAACATCGGGAGCATCAATGGGAGAAACGCCCATTTCAAGGAATCCCTTTTTCTCGTACATAGGCTCGTTGCCTGCGTCCTCAAGGTCGAGACCCTCGTGAGAAAGGTGCCACAGGTTCTTGTCCTTGGAGTAGTTTGTCTCTCTGTTTATTTTAAGGGGAACGTTGTGCGCCTCTGCGTACTCAATCTCCTCCTCACGGGACTTGATATTCCACTCACGCCAAGGAGCGATAATGGGCATATTGGGAGCGTAAGCCTTGATAGCAAGCTCAAAACGAACCTGGTCGTTACCCTTACCGGTGCAACCGTGGCAGATAGCGTCTGCGCCCTCTGCAAGTGCGATCTCGGCAATTCTCTTAGCAATGATGGGGCGTGCGAAGGACGTTCCGAGCATATACTCCTCGTAAAGCGCGCCTGCCTGAACTGTGGGAATGATGTAGTCGTTAACGAATTCCTCGGTAAGGTCCTCAATGTAGATTTTGGATGCGCCTGTCTTTATAGCCTTTTCTTCAAGACCCTCAAGCTCGTCGCTCTGACCAACGTTACCCGAAACCGCGATAACCTCGCAGTTATTGTAGTTTTCCTTGAGCCACGGAATGATTATGGATGTGTCAAGTCCGCCCGAATAAGCGAGAACAACTTTTTTGATGTTTTCTTTGTTAAGCATAATTTTTATCTCCTTGTGAATTTTTATACATATTACGTGTATTATTATACATCGTATGAAGCCAAATGTCAATACAGAATTTATATAATTTTAACTCTTTTTTTGTGCCTTTTTGTGTAGTTTTGCACAATAAAGAATATTTTTATGAATATTTATGAATATTTATTCGCTGAATAAATATCTTTATGCATGGGAATAATGATGTGGTAGTCAAAAAGAGAGGGGATTTTTTGCCGATGGACACGCCCAAAATGAAAGTAATTAACTCGCTGACCGTCATAATGCTCTGCCTGCTGTTGCTTTTTTGCGTTTTGCCTATACACGGCGAGCGTGAGATATACGACAGAGTGCTGAGACTCCACGTAATAGCCAATTCCGACAGCGACCTTGACCAAAGCCTTAAGCTTGAGGTGCGTGATGCGGTGCTTGAATACTGTGCCCCGCTTTTACGTAACACGGAGAACAGGGAGCAGGCGGCAGAGATAATAAAAGCCAATAAATCCAAAATTGAGAATATAGCCGAGAAAACGCTCGTAGAAAACAGCTGTAATATGAACGTGACTATGGAAGTCTGTCAAGAGCGATACCCCACCAAAAATTACGAAAGCTTTTGCTTTCCCGAGGGAAGCTATCTTTCGGTCAAGCTGATGATAGGTGAGGCAGAGGGTCAGAATTGGTGGTGCGTGCTTTTCCCGAAGCTTTGCACCGAGGCTGTGACCTCTCCCGAGGAAGAATTTGTCGCCGTGGGCTTTACCCCCGACCAATACAAGATAATTACCGAGTCGGAAAGTACATCGTACAAAATAAGATTCAAATTTCTTGAATTTTTCGAGGGGCTTGGTGAGAGGTGACCGACTATTCCTCACACACTACCGTATCACACGGAATGTCGTATTCATCGTGGGGTAACTCGTCAAATATCAAATCTTTGTATATGACTCCCACGGTGTAAGGCTTGGAAGATGCGTGCTTGGCAAGATATCGGTCGTAATAGCCTTTGCCGTAGCCCAGGCGGTAGCCGCTTTTGTCAACAGCGAGGGCAGGAAGAAATATTACCGTATTTTGGGGTAATATCTCGGGGGCGTCGCGTTTTGGCTCGCGCAGACCGAAATATCCCAACTCAAGCTCGTCAAGCGAGCAGACTTGGCAAAAGCGCATAGTGCCGTTCTTGTCGGCGCACAGCGGAAAGGCAATTTTCTTGCCTTTTTCTTTTGCGAAATCCATAAGCGGAAGAAGATTTATTTCACCCTCAAGGGGATAGAAGATAAACAGCGAGTCGGCGTTTTGCACCGCAGGCAATTTTACAATCCGCGAGACTATCTCCGCGCTTTTTTCTTCCTTGCTTTTTATAGACAGACGCTTTGCTCGGCAGACCGCGCGAAGCTCTTTTTTGCTTTCCATCAGTCGGCAATTACCGAGCGGCGAAGCTCGTCCGCCTTAGCCTCGCCGCAAAGCGCGGCAACAAGGCAAAGTCCGAATTCAACAGCAACTCCCATTCCGCGTGCCGTTACCGTTTTGCCTGCGGAAACGCAGGTGATTTCTCTTGGGTGAAGCTTTGCGCCATCCAAGTATTCCTCAAATCCGGGGTAGCAAACGGCGTCCTTGCCCTTAAGGTCTCCGCGCTTGCCCAAAATCATTGGCGCGGCGCAGATGGCACAGATATAGGCGTCCTGCTCTTTGGCAAGGTCGAGCGCCTTGTGTACTGTCTCGCTTGCGTCAAGATTTGTTGTGCCGGGCATTCCGCCGGGAAGTATCACCATTTCGATGTCTTCAAATTTGACTTTTTTGTCCTTGACGTCAGCCTTTACGGTAATACCGTGTGAGCCTGTGATATACTCACCGCCGATTCCGACAGTAGTGACCTTTACGCCCGCGCGGCGAAGAAGGTCGAGAGGGGCAAGCGCCTCAACCTCCTCAAAGCCGTTTGCGAGAAACATATAAACCATATTTTTCTCCTTATTTTGCGAAGTGCTCGCCAAGCTTTTCGAGTTCTACAACAGCTTCCTCTCTTGTGTTAAGGTCTTTTACCTTAACTGTCTTGCTTGCGTACTCGTCGCCACCCATAATTACCACGTGGGTGTACTTGTCCTTAACGGCAAAGTCTATCTGCTTGCCGAATTTCTTTGTGCCGATGTATACCGTGCTGACTATTCCCGCCTCGCGGAGCTTGTCGGCAAGCGCAATGTACGCGCTGTAGGGAACGTCCTCAAAACGTGTAACAAGCACCTTGTAGCCCTGATTGTAAAGGTCGGGAACGAGGTTGTGGGTAACGAGGAAGTTTTCAAGCGTAACGTCGCCCATACCGTAGCCAACGCCCGAAACCTTTGCGTTCTTTGCGAAAAGTCCAACAAGATTGTCGTAGCGTCCGCCGCCGAACATAGCGCGGTTGTTTTCGGGAGCCTCGTCAAAGACCTCGAAAACAGTTCCAGTGTAGTAGTCGAGACCGCGGATTATTCCGAAGTCGAAAATACAGTATTTTACAAGACACGTAGCCTCAAGCGCGTCAAAGAGCGCGATAAGCTCCTGTGAGCCAACCGACTCGGGGCAAAGGGCGGTAGCGTCCTTCACGTCCATAGTGTAAAGCGAGTCAATTTTTTCAATCTGCGCGTCGGTAATGCCAAGCTCGTTCATATCCTTGACGTACGCCTCGCGTGTGACCTTGTTTTTGCGGTCAACTACCTTTGAGACCTTGCGCGCACCCTCGGCATCTGTTCCGCAGATAGCGGCGATGACGTCGTTGAAGAAGCGGCGGTTGTTGATGTGTACCTTGAACATCGTCTCGTCTGCGCCGAACGCGCGAAGCACGTTGATTGCGCTCTGAATGGCGTCAAGGTCAGCCTCGTAGGTGTCAACACCGAAGATGTCCACGTTGAGCTGCCAGAACTCGCGGAGTCTGCCTCTCTGAGGACGCTCGTAGCGGTACATATTGGGAATAGAGAACCACTTGAGAGGGTAGTTAAGCTCGCCCATCTTTGCCGCAACCATACGTGCCACCGAGGGGGTCATTTCGGGGCGGATGGCAAGCATTCTGCCGCCGCGGTCAAGGAAGTTGTAGGTCTGCTCCTTTGCAATCTCCTCTCCGCTTTTTGCGATGTAAAGCTCGAGCGACTCTATCATAGGCGCGTTGTACTCGTCAAACGCCGCATGCTCGAGGGTCTCGCGGATCTTGCCGAAGAACCAGTTGCGAAGCTTCATATCGTCGGGATAAAAGTCTCTCGTGCCCTTGTAGGGCTGTGTAGAAAGCTTTTCGTTGCTCATTTTTATAATCCTTTCGTTGTTTTTCTTCAATTAACATATAATTATACCACATTTTTTCTCTTTTGTCTACATCTATCTTGAAGTTTTTGTCTCCAAAAGACCGCAAATTTTGAATTTTTCGCCTTGCGGTTGACTTTTATTTGCATTTGGTGTATAATATACACAAATTCAGATAAGGAGATTTTTTATGGAATTCAACGTGAATCATCCGATACTGTTTGCCATCGCGGGACTTATTATAGCCGTGGTGCTTGCTCAGTCAACCTTTTTCCTTGTGAGAGCGTGGAGAAGGGCAATTGAGCTGGGAATGCCTGTGTCGGTACTCAAAAAGACAGTCAGCTCGGCGGCAATTTTTACCGTTGCGCCTGCCGTATCAATACTTGTGGGAGTTGTTGTGCTCTCAAAAAAGCTGGGCATAGCCCTGCCGTGGCTCAGACTTTCGATAATCGGGTCTCTCAGCTATGAAACAGTGGCGGCTGAGACAACCATTGAGCAGATAAAGCTCACCTCTCCGCAGATAACAAATGCCTCGGATTACGTTACCGTGCTGTGGGTTATGACCCTCGGTATCATCATCGGACTTTTGCTTGTTCCCATTTTCACAAAGAAGATTCAAAAGGGAATCAAGGGAATGGAGCAGAGAGACAAAAAGTGGGGCGAGATATTCAATAACTCAATGTTCCTCGGTATGATTTCAGCCTTTCTCGGTTACGTTTTCTGCGACTTTTCGCTTGTTTTTTCGGGCGATACGTCGGGTCTTGTTCCCGTGCTTGTTATGATAGTGTCCGCGCTTATTATGGTCGTGTGCGGATTGCTATCCAAAAAGACGGGCGCGCGTTGGCTCACCGATTACGCTCTGCCTTTCAGCCTTATCGGCGGTATGGCGGCGGCACTGCCCATTACGGCGTGGCTTGGATAAGGAGGGATAGATATGAAGAAACAAACTTATCTTGAAAGTGTACATACCTATGGAAGAATATGGGGGCTTAGCCTTTTCGTCCTTATTCTTTCTTTCCCGATTCTTGTGGGAATAATTTTCGGTGCCGTTCCCGATTGGGGCGCGCTTCTTAGTGGGCTTGTGGCGATATTGCCTATGTATTGGGCGGTTGGAATTGTCGAGATGTTCACCTACGTGCCTATGCTCGGCGCGGGCGGTGCCTATCTTTCCTTCGTAACGGGAAATATCGCTAACCTCAAATTGCCCTGCGCCCTTGACGCAATGGAACGCGCAAACGTAAAGGCAAGCAGTGAGGAGGGCGAGATAATTTCCACAATCGCAATCGCGGTTTCGGGAATTGTTACAACCGTGATAATAATTATCGGCGTGGTGCTTATCGTGCCGCTTTCGCCTATTCTCGAAGCTCCCGTGCTTGCACCCGCATTCGATATGATACTCCCCGCACTTTTCGGCGGTCTTGGAGTGGTGTTCGTGTCAAAGAATTTCAAGCTTTCAATAGCTCCCATAATTCTTATGCTTGCGCTCTTTATCTTCGTGCCCGCGCTTAACGAGTCCACCGTGGGAATAATGGTTCCCGTAGGCGTGCTTTTCACCATAGCCGTGGGAAGATTCTTGTATAAAAAAGGAAAGATATAATGAAATATTTAGTATTGACTTTAGTCCTTCTTGTTGCCTTTTTTGCGGTAATAATCGGGCGCACGCTTGCGTTCAAGCCTCAAAAACAGCCCAAAACAGTTGACGAAGAGGTGGGCTTTGACAGAGAAAAAGCTATCTCCAATCTTCAGACACTCGTAAGATTCAAAACAGTATCGAACGCCGACCCGTCACTTGAGGACGACGGCGAGTTCGAAGGACTCATAAATAAGCTTCCCGAGCTTTATCCAAAGGTTTTTGAGACCTGCGAATTTATGAGATTTCCCGACCGCGGATTGCTTTTTCGCTGGAGGGGAAAAGAGGAGGGAGCACCGTCGGTGCTTATGGCGCACTACGACGTAGTTCCCGTAAACGAGGATATGTGGGAAAAGCCGCCCTTTGATGGAATACTTGAGGACGGCGTGCTCTGGGGGCGCGGAACGCTTGACACAAAGGTCACCTTCAACGGCGTACTGTATGCCGCTGAAACCCTGATAGCCGAGGGATTTACCCCGAATAAAGATATCTACTTCGCATTTTCGGGCGGAGAGGAGGTCAACGGCAGGGGCGCGGTCAATATCGTGGACTACTTCGAGGAGAAGGGAATTGTTCCCGAAATGGTGGTTGACGAAGGCGGCGCGGTGGTCGAAAAGGTTTTCCCGGGCGTAAAACAGCCCTGCGGAATGATTGGTATCGCCGAAAAGGGTATGATGAACGTGAGATATTCCACCAAGTCAAACGGCGGTCACGCCTCTGCGCCTAAGCCGCATACACCCGTGGGCGTGCTTTCTAAGGCGTGTTGTAAAATTGAAAATCATCCGTTCAAGGCGCATATGAGCGAGCCCGTGAGACAGCTTTTCGATACTCTCGGCAGACATTCAAGCTTTGCTATGAGAATGATTTTCGCTAATATGTGGTGCTTTTCGTGGGTGCTTGACCTTATATGTAAAAAGAGCGGCGGCGAGATAAACGCGCTTATGCGTACCACCGTGGCGTTTACGCAGATGAAGGGAAGCTCAGCCCCCAACGTGATACCGCCCGAAGCCGAAATGGTGTCGAATATGCGCCTGAATCCAATGGATAATATCGACAGCGCGCTTGAGTACCTTAAAAAGACGGTGAATGACAGTAGCGTTGAAATCGAGCTTCTCCACGGAATGAATCCAAGCCCTGTGTCAAGAACCGACTGCGAGGGCTGGGAGCGCGTGGCAAGCGCGGTGGCAAGCACCTGGCGCGGCGCGCTGGTGTCGCCCTACCTTATGGTGCAGTGCTCTGATAGTCGCCATTACGGCAGAATTTCGGATAGGGTTTACCGCTTCTCGGCAATGGACCTTACGAAAGAGGAGCGCGGAATGATACACGGCAATAATGAGCGAATCCGCATAGATTGCGCCTGCCGTGCCGTAGAGTTTTATATAAGACTTATGAAATTGTCCTGATTTTAAGGACAAAACAGGGCTGTTCTCGTTAAGAGACAGCCCTGTAATTTTTGGAGGGATATGGAGATAAATTGGTGTTTTTCGTACTATGTTAGCACAAACCGCCTCCTTTGCCTCCCTTGTCAAAGGGAGGGGGACCGCGGAACGCGGTGGAGGGATTCACGACAGATAAAACCAATAAATATGTTTATTGATGGGGATTTCAAATTATTGAATCCAACCCACCCGCTTCGCTAACAAGGTCGCAAGCGACCTGCACTATCGTGGTCCGCCGTCTCGCCTGCGGGCTCGGTCACGACACGGCTCTGACAGCCGTATCAAGGCTGTCATTCACTACCGT
>JBGVRT010000021.1:0-2132 GCA_045128735.1 Eubacteriales bacterium
AATAAGAAAAACAATTAGTTTACACCACGCAAATTGTTACTTTTATTTGTGTACAGATTTTTTAACACCTGAATGGGAAATCCACTTTTCTTTTTGAACCAAAAGGCGCAAAAAGAAAAGTTCCCAAAAGAAAAACGCCGCATGGGGAGGCGGTCGCTTTTGAAAAAGCTCCGCAAAACTTTTCTGTCGGGCTGCGGTGCGAACACACCTGTAAACAATAATTTATCGGCAAGGTAACACAAAAGGAGAAAATATGAACTATATATGCAACGCCTGCCCGCGAATGTGCGGAGCAAAACGCCCAAACGGCTATTGCCGCGCCCCCGAGGAATTTTTGGTGTCTCGCGCCGCGCTCCATATGTTCGAGGAACCCCCAATAAGCGGCACGCGCGGCTCGGGTACGGTGTTTTTCGGCGGTTGCAACCTCGGTTGCGTTTTCTGCCAGAACAAAGCCATAAGCCGCGGCGGAGTCGGTAAGCTGTACGACGCCGCAGGACTTGAAAAAATTATGCTCTCGCTTGTAGAACAGGGCGCACACAACATAAACCTCGTCACTCCGAGCCACTATTTTCTTCAGCTTGCTCCTGTGCTTGAAAGGGTCAAGCCTCGGCTTGGCGTTCCCGTGGTATGCAACTGCGGCGGATACGAGTCGGCAGAAGCCCTCAAAGCCCTTGAGGGGCTTGTGGATATCTATCTGCCCGACTTCAAATACTTCTCGCCCGAGCTTTCGGCGCGCTATTCACACGCACCCGATTATTTCGAGGTGGCAAAAAAGGCGATAAGCGAGATGCACCGTCAACAGCCAAAGCCCGTGTACGGCGAGGACGGAATGTTAATAAAGGGGCTTGTAGTGCGCCACATGGTGCTCCCCACCTGCCGAAAGGACTCGCTCAGACTGCTCGGTGAGCTTGCCGAAATGCTCCCCCGAAAAAGCTTTTTGCTGTCGCTTATGAGCCAATACACCCCCGAATTTTGCGACAGCGAAAAATATCCCGAGCTTGGCAGACGGCTGACGGGCTTTGAATACGACAGCGTATCAAAGCGCGCCGCAGAGCTTGGCTTTGAAGGATTTTTCCAAGCCCGCTCGTCGGCAAACGCAAAGTATACCCCCGATTTTCCGGAAACGACGTCTTTATAGGGCACCGTCAAATCGTCCAAATAGAAAGGAATCAATATGAAACTCGTTTTACTCACCGCGCTTGGCGTTGGCGGTGCTACCGTCATCGGCGCAATTATCGGCTTCCTGTTCAAAAAAATATCTCACACATTTTCGGACATAGTCCTGTCCTTTGCCGCAGGCGTAATGCTCGCCGCCGCAGTGCTCGGACTGATTATGCCGTCGGTTGAGTACGGCGGCCGCTTCGGTCTGCTTATCACCGTGGCGGGGATTTTCGCAGGCGCGGTCTGCCTGAACCTTATCGACCGCATAGTGCCCCACCTCCACAAGATGGCAGGCGCGGACATCGAAGCGCACCATAACCCACAGCTTTCAAAGGTGCTTCTCTTCGTCACGGCAATAGCAATTCATAACCTGCCCGAGGGTATCGCCGCAGGCGTAGGCTTCGGCTCGGGCGACACCGCGCAGGCGCTTATAATCGCAGGCGGTATCGCGCTTCAGAATATTCCCGAGGGTATGGTTATAATCGGCCCTATGCTCGCCGCAGGAGTCAAGCCCTCGCGCACCTTTGTTCTGGCTATGCTTACGGGAGTGGTCGAGGTGGTGGGAACGCTGATAGGCTTCTTCGCCGTCAGCCTTGCATCGGCTGTGCTTCCCTTTGCGCTTGCCTTTGCGGGAGGCACAATGCTCTACGTCATCAGCGACGAGATGATTCCCGAAACTCACGCCCACGGTCACGAACGCGGCGCAACCTACGCCCTGCTTGTCGGCTTCTGCCTTATGCTTACCACCGACGTCCTGCTCGGATAAGTTCGAACCTACAATCAAAAAACGCCGCAAAAAAACGGAGGAAGCCCTCCGTTTTTTTACGGCAAATACATATAAATTGGTGTTTGGCGGCGAAGACCCGCTTCGCTCACAAGGTCGCAAGCGACCTGCCCGCAGCCCTATAGGTCAGCGCACCGTTGTTTGTGCGAACATAGTGCCACGCGTCCCACTCGGTGTCTAAACAACA
>JBGVRT010000022.1:0-17946 GCA_045128735.1 Eubacteriales bacterium
AAACACCAATTTATCGGTCGTCCAACGCTAACGACTCGGTGTTTAGCCGAGGAGTGGGATGCGTGGCACTATGTTCGCACAAACAACGGTGCGCTGACCTATAGGGCTGCGGCGCCTTCGCCGCTAAACACCAATTTATCGGTGCGTAAAGGAGCTGAGTCACGACTCAGACGGTCATTATGGTTTATCACCACAATGATGAAAACGAACTGTACAAAGCGAAGTAAATATGGTATAATAAAGGAGCCGAGAAGGTCTGAACTGCCCCAAATTGTGCGGACAGCACAATTTGGGGCAGTTCATTTTTATGGGCTTGCTTTTTTGTTATGCTTTTTCTGTGCACCTGTTATTGGTTTTCAGGACAGCCCCTTTTCCTTTTACTTATTCTGTTCCTTGCCTTGCTCGAAAAGTCCTACCGCCGCGTCAACAGGCATTGAGAAGGCAATACCCTGACCGGGGGTTTGAAGTCCTACGGCGCGGTAGAGCGCGTGGAGAATGTCGTTCTTGATATCCGACGAAACGAGTATCATCACTATCTCCTTTTCGGGCTGAACCGTTATCTGGAAAAGCTTTTCAGCCTCGCTGTTCGCTGTTCCGCGGGCGTGGATAACCGTTCCGCCGCGTGCGCCGAACTCCTTTGCGGCGTCCATAACCGCCTCGGAGAAGCCTGAATTTACTATGCAAAATATAACTTCGTGTTTGAATTCCATTTTTCTGTCCTCCTACTTCGGTATGTTAGCCAAAAACTGATATATGGCAACGCCTATGGTGCCCGACATCGGAACTGTATAGGCAATGCCTTTTCCGTTCTTTATTGTTCGGAATTTTTCCTCAAGCGCGCGGAGTGCCGCAGGCGCTTTTTCCTCTTTTATAACGCTGATTATCACCGATTTTTCCGAGTCGGTAATACCGAGAAGGCTCAGGGTTTCCGAGCTTGCCGTTCCGCGTGCGGCAAGAGTAAGCTGCATATTTACTTCAAAGGACTGAAGAAAATCGGCGTAAAACTCTGCCTTTTTTCTGTTGACCACCGTAAAGAGAAGCTTCAGCTTTTGGGGGGCGATAGGCTTTTCAGCGGTAGGCTTTGCCGTCTTGGGCACTCTCACAGCCCGCGCGGTAACGCGTTTTGCGCTTTTCACGGGGCGAATAGCCTCTTTTGAGGGAGTCTTTTTCGTATCTGCCATTTGCCGTTGCCTCCTTTACATAAAGTTAATAATCTGTTCGTCGTCCGCGCTGAGAATACGCTTCATTGCGATTCGCTTACGCATATTGTTGGTCACTACTGCTCTGAAGCCGAGGAGCTGAATTGTAATGAGAGGAGTCATAGCAACCATTGCCACTATTCCAAAAGCACAGCTCATAATTTCCGACTCTCCGCGCAATGCGTGGCACGCGCCCACAGAGAGTGGAAGAATGAAGCCCGAGGTCAGAGGACCGCTGGCAACTCCGCCCGAGTCAAAGGCTATGGCGGTGTAAAGTCCGGGAACGAAGAACGAAAGCCCAAGCGAGATAAAGTAACCGGGGATAACGTAGTAGAGAATATTGAAGCCGAAGATAATGCGGAGCATAGAAAGCGCGATAGAAATACCGACACCTATTGAAAGCGCAATCATCATCGACTTGCGGCTTACCGTGCCGTCGGTGATATCCTCGACCTGTCTGTTAAGTATCTGAACCGCAGGCTCGGCGAGAACGACTACCGTTCCGAGAATGAAGCCGAAGCCGACCAGCAGTGCAGAGTTGCCCGAGGCGAGCTGAGTGCCTATTTTGTAGCCTATGGGCATAAATCCTACGTTGACTGCCGTAAGGAAGAACACAAGACCGATAAAGGTATAAACAATGCCCACCGTTATGCGTATCAGCTTCTTTTTGGGGAGCTTGAGACAGAAAATCTGAAGCACCGCGAAGAACGCCACTATAAGCCCAAGTGCGAGAAGAACCTCGGTTGTGGTGTGGTAAATTTTCTCGAAAAGCGCACCGCCAAGCTGTGATTCTATGCTGTAATCGGGTATGGTGTAGCCTATTTCTCCGTTTATGTTGATGCCGAGAATCATTACCGCAAGAATAGGACCTATTGAGCACATCGCGATAAGACCGAAGCTGTTTTCGTTGGCATTTTTACCGCCGATAGCGGTTGCGATACCTACGCCGAGCGCCATTATAAAGGGAACCGTGATGGGACCCGTGGTAACTCCGCCCGAGTCAAAGGCAAGGGCGAGGAAGTCCTCATTTCCGTTTATGATAACAAGTGCCGAAAAGGCAAAAAGCATCATATAGAAGAATATGAGCATCGAGGAGAGCTGTTTTTTGAAAATTATTTTAAGTACCGAAAGTAGCAGGAAGATACCCACGCCTGCGCCAACGCAAACTATAAGCAGAGTGCCGTTGATGACCTCAGCTACCTGCGCGGCAAGCACTGAGAGGTCGGGCTCGGCTATCGTGATAAGCAGACCCATAAGGAAGCTGACCGACAGCAAAAGCTTTATGCTTCGCGACTTGGAAAGTCCCGCGCCTATCTGCTCGCCCATAGGAGTCATTGCAAGGTCAGCGCCAAGGTTGAACATTCCTATGCCGAGTATGAGAAAAACTGCCGAAATAAGAAAAACCGTTATCTCTTTTATTGAAAGGTCGATAAGCGGTGTAAGATTAAGTATAAGCACAAGCGCCGCCACGGGAACGACCGAAACAGCCGATTCCTTGAATTTTTCAAGTAGCACCTTGAGCATTTGCATCACTCCCTTCGTGATATTTTCGCAATCATATTTATTTTATCATATTATAAAAGAATAGTCAATATTCTATTTGTAAATAATTGAAAAAACGGGGCTGAGTTCGCACTCCGCGAAAAAAGTTTTTGCGGAGCTTTTTTCAAAAAGCGACAATCTCGCGCCCGCAGGCGCATCGGCGTTTTCTTTGTGAGCTTTCTTTTGCGCCTTTTGGTTCAAAAGAAAGCGGGGTTACGGTTTGCGCCTTATTATATTTGACATATCGTAGGGCGGGAGCAAGCCCCCGCCCTACGATACGCCATTTTTGTTTGCGCCAAACACCAATTTATCGCCACCAAAACAAGAAAGGAGCTGCCCTCTTAATGAAGCAGCTCCAATGAGTTTTTATTTGTTTTTCTTTTTTCCGACCTTTGCCATGAAGAGCAAAAGCGCGGCAAGGTAGATAAAAATGATACCAAGCGCAAGCCAAACCGAAAGCTCGCTTTGAGCCGCAAAGCTTATGATAAGCAACATAGGCGCGCCGAAGATAATTCCGAACGAGCTACCCGTGATAAGGTTGTTTGAGGCGGGAGTCTTAAGGTCGGGGTCAACCTCGCGCAAGAGAAGCACGCCCGAGCTGAGAGTTCCCGTAAGCATACCGAACATTGAGAAGAAGCCCTCGTGCTCGTATTCGGGATAAAGCTTTTTGCACATATATTTGAGGTAGATAAAGGTAACTACTCCGCCAAGCACCGACATTGCGATGAAGGGAATCCAATAGCCCGAAAGCTCTCTGAGGTCAATGCTTGCGATGCCCGCAACGATCATAATGTCAAATGCAAGACCCGAAAGTCTGTTGAGAAGATAGTTGTTGAGATACTGATGCTTCATAACCTTTGCGCGCTTCAGTCCGTTGAAAAGCGAGCGGCAAGCCATAGCGACTACCGAGCCAACGATGAAGTTGAAGCCCCAAAGCAGAGGGCTGACCGTCTTTGCGAGACCGGGCGAAACAGCCTCAAGAAGCGCAACGATTCCCGCGGTGAGCAGGTATGTAAGCAGGTAGAGCAGGCAGATTATAGCCGCTTGAACGCTAAGCTTGTCGATTGATTCGGAAATCGGAATTTCGTCGTCGTCCTGGAATATCTCAAGAGTAACGGAGCCCGAAAGGGTGTCCTTTTCCTTGATGCGTTTTATTTTGTTCTTTTTGTTGAGGATATTGAGGTAGATAACACCCACGATGCAGGCGCAGAGGAAGCCCATTGCCGCAAGCGAAAGACCGAAGCTCTGACCGCCTGTCATTCCCAAGTTTTCATAGCTTGTGCCGACGTTGTTTGCCTGACCGGGACCCTGACCGTAAGCCATAGGAAGCAGTATTCCGCTTGCCTTGAAGAAATCGGGCATAAAGGTGTAGGCAAGGAAGAGTGATATGGCAAGACCCGTGATAGCCTGCACGAGATAGGTGCTGACTATAAGCGCGCCGCTTTTACTTCCTATAAACTTTTCCTCGGCGGTCTGCTTTTCGGGTGCGCGAAGGGTAAGCGCAATAAATCCAATCGCGAGACAGTGGTATGTCAACGCCTCAAGGAAGCTCATACTCATTGTAACTATACCCGTAGCGCGGAGAATAAGCAGTACAAAGCCCGCAAGCACCGCGGTGGGCATAAGGCTGTTTCTGATAATTGCTATCTTGCGTCGTAAGACGTTGGCAAGCAGGATAAGACCCGCGATAATTCCTATCTGAATAATCGGGCTCCACAATCCGATGTTAGCAGCTGAAAGATCCATAATTTACCTCACTGTTTGTCTGATTTTTTTGAGCTCCGCAAAGAGAAGCTTGAATTTTATGGCGTTGTCGTCGTCAATAGGCGTGAGCTCGTAGTATTGGTCTCCGCCCGAAAATACAAGCGAGTGCTTTCCGTGAATGGCGACGTCGGGAATAGAATCGAGCGCAATTTCAAAATCACCGCACTTGAGACTGTCAGCCGACATCGTAAGCTCGCCCTCGGCAATAAGCTGTTCGGTGCCCTTGCCGATAGCCGAAACACGCGCCTTTGAGGTTGTGTAGGAAGTTCCGTTCTCGGCGTCCTTTGCCACCTCGCGCTCCTGCCAATCCGAAAGCTCCTTGACCGTCGTAAATCGCGTGCCCTCAAGCATTCCGTAGGGGTTGTAAATAAAGCTGTGACCGCAGGCGGAGCAGGTTACCCTGTCCTTGCAGGTTGATATACTTCCGTTTGCGCGGCATTCGGGGCAGAGGAAAAGCAGATTTTCAAGCCTGTACGCAGGCTGCTTGCCCTTGTAGCGCTTGGGCGACTCAAGCTGTCTTGCGTATGCATCCTCGTGAAGGTCGCGCTTGATTATCTCGTATATCTCCTCGTCGCTCATGGCGGCAAGCTGTTCCTTGGTGTAGATTGCTACCGGCGCACCCTTTACGTGACCGCGGCGAGTGCCTTTTTCGCTCCACGCAGGGCTTGCGAAATATCCGCCCTCGATTTTGTAGGTCACAAGTCCGCACCGCGCCGCCTTTATAAGCTGGGCGGTAGAGGGGAGAATTGGCGAGGTAACGCCGTTCCAGGTTCTTACACCCTCGGCAAAGATGCAAACGCTTGCCCCCTTCTTGACCTTGCGTAAAACGTCCATAACCGTGGACGCCGCAATGGCCCCCTTGTATCTGATGATCGGCTCAAAGCCGTATTTTAAGAATTTGTAGGCTACCTTCCAACGCGAAATGTGCTCACTTGCCACAAAGTACATCTGCCGCCTGAAGCTGACTCCCACGAAAAGCGGGTCGAAATCGGTGGCGTGGTTGGAGAGGACTATGTAGTTTTCGGGCAGATTTTTGGCAAATTTGAAGCGATATCCAAATTTGATACGCAAAAAAATGCTGACGGGAAACCTTAATAGCCTCCATATCAGGCCATGCCTGAATAGCCTTGCTTTTTTTGTTTTTTTCATAACTTTAACTGCCTTTTTCAAAAATAAAAGACACTCTTCCGCAGAAGAGTGCCCGGTGTTGAAGATTAGATCTCCGCACTCGCGGAAACGTAAAGTTTCCAATTTGTTCGCATATATAATACCACATTTAGCGCATTTTGTCAAGTTTTTTTTGCCGTATAACGACCAAGTGATTAAAAAACAATGAATTTTCGGTAAACCTATTGACTTTTTGACGGAAATTGTGTATAATATAAGTCGCGCAATATGGCAAGATAGGGATGCGCTTTGACCCTCGCCCTCGGGTAACGCCCCGTGTAAAAATAGCGAAGCGGACTATGCGGAACGGTAATGCCAGAGTACGCCCCGCCTCGGAGACCCCACTCCGTGTAAAAATTAAAGGATAAAACGTAATAGCAAGTGTGACCTTTTCACTGTTCACTCTTACCTATTACCTCATATGCGGGTATGGCGGAACTGGCAGACGCGCTAGATTCAGGTAGCGTCACCTCAGTGAAACGCCTTAACGGCTGAAATAGCCCCGCCTCGGAGAGCCGTTCCGAGTAAAATCTAACGGCAAAAAACTTAATACGCGGGTATGGCGGAACTGGCAGACGCGCTAGATTCAGGTTCTAGTGAGGTTACCCTCATACAGGTTCAAGTCCTGCTACCCGCACCAAACAGTAGAAATCCGAACCCAAAGCCGGTAGGCGAAGGGTTCGGATTTCTTTTTGTGTTCGGTGACATGTGATGCTGACTTACTGTTGTTGGCATCACGCCCGCGCACCGCCTAAGTAAATATCCTTGATAGTTGATGCCAAACGAAAACATTTTTAAGAAAGGATATTTACAATGAAAAATCAGATTACTTATACCGAACATAACGGACTTTACTACCCCGATCTTGCACTCCCGGAGCAAACGAATTACTCTCTCGGCAAGTATGCCAACCTGCGCCTTGACTTTATGAAGAAGCACCGTCGCGGAACGTACACCACCCTGCTCACAGAAGGACGATTAAACGAATACCTACACACCATTGATATTCAAACCCATGAGTTACTCGATGACATAATTCCTCGCCTCGCACAAGAACGAGGCATAGACGAAGATCTGAAGGCTCACAACGCACTCCAATGGACAGCAGAGATGAACAACATCAAAGCAAGCGCAGAGGAGATTGTTTTGCGGGAGGTGGTCTATCAATGAGGTCAATCATCAACGAGCTTTGGCATGGAAACATCGTTCCTCAAGAAGACAGCAGAACCAACTCCAGAGAAATGAAAGAACTCCTCGGCTATATGTCACGTCACCACGAGGACTTGGAGAAAAGCTTTTCCGACGAGCAGAAAGAAACATTTGAAAAGTTCCACGATTGTTGGAGCGAGTATATGAGCCTTGGTGAAGCTGCTATCTTTGAGTATGCTTTTAAACTTGGAATGCAGATTGCTATTGAAACTTTAACTGAATAACTTACGGCGGCAGGAGCGTTCCTGCCGCCACTTTTATGTGACTGTTGAATCGTATAAAAACAAAGTTGTTTTGTGCATTGAACATTTCCATGCATTGTGATATCATGATTAGGCTTGAATTGTATGGATTTGTTGTCAGATTTCAATTTTTATATGGAATTGTTCCATTTTTTTCAAATCCATTGACAAAATCAAACTTTTGTGGTATAATAATTTCCGCATAATGATGAGTTATGCCGTAATTGAATAAATTTCGCAGTTTGGTTCCGCTTCGTGCGGATCAGGGGGAAGTTCGGTGCAAATCCGTCGCAACCATCATTACCGTAATTGAAGTCTTGACTTCTTAAGTCGGAATACTCACCAAGCACAAGCGAAGGTACGTGCGCATAGCGCACAACGTTTTTGGATATGAAAAGCGTAGCCGTTTTCGTCAAGTGGTGGGAGTACTATGCCCATCTATGCTGACAAGATAGCTACGCTTTTACTGTTTTTTTTGCAGTAAAAGCGTTTTTCGTTTTCTTGGGAGGTCGTATGTCAGATAAGAAATATAAAAAGGAAGATTGTATTCTCCTTTTGCAAAATAAATATAGAGAATTACAAGCAGAGGGGCTTTCACGATATCCCCAACGTTCGGATTTTGAGGATCGTGAGGTCGTAGCTATCAAAGCCTTTCTCGGCCCGTGGCCGCGAGCATTGGAGGCGGCAGGCATCAAGCCGCCGAGAAGCGATGAGGATGCCATAAAGCAAAGAAGCAAAGAGAAGCGCATTCGCGCCAAGCAAAACCGCATTGCTGCTTTGAAAAAGTTGGAACGTGAACGTAAGAAGAATATAGGAGGAAACGGTGCGAATGAATAGCGCAAAAATCATTGAATTATCATTGGATGAAGGCTTCAAAGCAGCTAAAATAATCGATACAGACAAAATCGTGTTCGATGCCGCGTTTCGCCCCTATTGTGAGGAAAATCTGTGCGGTCAGTACGGTGCGAATTATTCTTGCCCGCCCGATTGCGGTACACCCGAGCAGATGAAGCAAAGGGTATTGGCATATAAAAAAGCATTGGTCGTCAGCACCGAGTGGAAAATTGAGGATTTTTCGCAGACCAACAAATTAAAGGAAGCAAAGTCGTCTCACAATGCCGCCATGCTCCGTTTAATTAAAAAGCTGAAAGAGGGCGGACATGACGGATTTATGGTAGGTGCAAGTGGATGTACGCTGTGCAAGCCGTGTAAGCTCACAAGCGGTGAGCCGTGCGAGCATCCCGATATGATGTACTCTTGTATGGCTGCATATTGCATCTACGTCAAAAAGCTTGCCGAGGATTGCAATATGAATTACGAGTATAAGAACAAAATACTGCCGTTCTTCGGTATGTATGTTTTTGATTGAGATATTACCGCAAAAACGCGATAATATAAATAATTGTGCGGATTGAAAAGTTGTCAACTGAGTAAATCAAGGAAATTCGGTACGAATCCGAAACAACCCCCATTTCCGTGTTTGTACTCGGCACAGCCGAGAGCATAAGTCGGAAACCTGTCCGTACATAAAAAATGGAACACATCCTTGGAGAGGAGCGTGTGTTCGGAGGCCGCAGTGCTCTGCGGTACTTTTCCGGCACGCTCTTTTTGTTTTTGCCGGATATTTTGAAAGGAGGAAAAACGCTCTTCTCATTTTTAGCATCCCCCAAAAACAACTGAAAAAGAAAGGATTTGTGTTATGAAAAACGCAAAACAATTGACAACCAAAATTGTCGCAATGCTCGTTGCGATCATCATGGTCGCATCTATGCTTCCCGTTGTCGCGTTCGCAAATGAAGGCGCGGACACGGAAGAATACGTGTATCTTTCCATCAGCTTTGACGGGCAGTACATTAATGACAAAAATGATAATCCTATGGTGTACGTTCCCGTTGCACTCTCCGATATTGCCGCCGTTGACCTTACGGAATACGGTCTTGACAATATGCTCTACGATGCAGACGGTGACGGCAACTATGAAACCACCGCACTTCAACTGCTCATTTACGCTCACGAAGAGCTTTGGGGCGGCGATTGGAGTGACGTGAATTTTGATGCTCTCCCCGGAAGCTCCTACTTCAAGGGCGGCATCTTTGGCTTTACCGAAAATCTCGTTTACTTCCTCAACGGAGATTTCCCCGTGGATGAATCTATGTCCAGCGACTATATGACTACAGGCGCAACCTCCGATCGCATCGTTTTGACGGCAGGAGACTTTATCGACGTTGCAAGCTTTGAATGCTTTAGCTTCCTTTGGGATCAGGCCGGTGGCTTCCATCTGTTTGCCGATGAGGACGGCAACTACGTGCACGATTACAGCGCGGAAAAGGGCGAGGCTCTTTCCGTAAAATTGATGCACTCCTTCTGTGATCTGATGTACGGTCAGTCTTGGGTAAAGGAGGCAACCGATTATGATGTCTATTACGGATCTACTTTCGGTGTAGCGGAAGGTACTGTAACGACGGATGATAGCGGATGTGCCGATATCACGTTCCCAAGCGCAGGTACTTACTATGTTTGGTGCGACGGAGATAACGGTATCGACGATGGCTATACGCATACTACCTGCGATCAGTATTTGGAAACCGGAGAGCCTTGTATCGTTTCCTCTCCCGCCTATGCAAAAGTTACCGTTACGGGTGAAGACGAGCCCGAAACCCCCACTCCCGAACAGCCCCGTCAGCCGCAGGACGTAAGCACAGTCCTGAACGCTACGATGGCACAGCTTGCAGCTACCGTTACCGCACCTTCCTTTGGCACAAATGCGGGTGAATGGACGGTATTCAGCCTTGCAAGAGGAAACCATTTCACAAAGGATAACGCTTACTTCACCGATTATTACAATCGCATTGTGACAACCGTCAATGAAATTGCGGCTGAGGCCAACATGAACGGTGCGCTTGACAAGAACAAGTCCACCGAAAACTCCCGTCTGATCGTTGCGCTTTCTGCCATCGGCAAGAACGCCACCGCCGTTGGCAATTGGAATTTGGTTGAAGCGTACAGCACAAACGGTATCAATTGGATCAGAAAGCAGGGTATGAACGGTACGATCTGGACGCTCATCGCCCTCGATTCGGGCAATTATGAGACATCCGATCCTACGATCCGTCAGCAGTGTGTAGATGACATTTTGGATGCTCGTCACAATGACGGCGGGTGGTCGTTGGTAACTGCAAAGGCTCAACCCTCCAACGTGGATATTACCTGCATGACCTTGACCGCGCTGTATCCTTACCGCGATCAGCCTGAGGTTGCCGCAGCTTGTGCGGAGGCTATTGAATGGCTGTCCGACTCTCAGCTTACTTCCGGCGGCTTCCCCTACGGACAGGGCGAAACCTCGGAAAGCTGTGCGTGGGCAATCGTAGCGCTTACCACTTGGGGCATCAATCCCGACACCGACACCCGTTTTATCAAAGACGGAAAATCTCCTATTGATAATCTTCTTACCTACTACGTTGAAGAAGAAGCTATGTTTGAGCATGGAAAGGGCGCAGGCTCCAATGCAATGGCTACCGATCAGGCGACCTATGCACTTGTTGCATACGACCGCTTTATCAACGCTGAAAAGGCTCTTTACGATTACAGTGATGTAACAATTGAGACCGTAACACCGAACGTAAATCCCACACCTCCCGAAACTCCCGAAGAACCCGATGCTCCCGTAACGCCTCCCGCCACCACCGATTTCTCCGCAACTCTCGGTCTTCCCGAAAACGTTGAGAACGTTGCTGGTACGACCTTTAACGGTGTTGTCAGCGTAAACGGTTGGAATAACGAAGGCAGCTTCAAGCTCATTGATTTGATCGTCACCGTTCCCGAAGGACTTGCTGTTACGAACGTAGCCGCAGGCAGCCGTCTTGTTGGCGGTACGATCAGCTACAATTTGGCAAGCGACGGCAAGCTCCGTATCGTTTACTTCGATGCAAACGCAAATAGTGATCTTACCGTAAGCGGCGATACCTTCCCCCTTGAGCTGTTCAACATTACGTTCAGCGTTGAGGACGTGACCGCCGGTGATGTTTTGGATATTGCCATTTCCGATATGTCCCTCAAGCTCACCTCCGATTCTACCGACAACGACTCTAAGGTTGAGATTGAGACCGAGGAAGCCGAAGGAAGCGTAACCGTTGTTGAAGGCAGAACCTTCAGCGCAGGCGTTCTCTACGAGGGCGACGGAATTGATCTGATCCCTGCCGACAAGAAGGCTGTTGTGATTACTGTTACACAGCTTGAAGGCGCAAAGAAGCTGACCTATAACGATGGCACGAACACCGTCGAGTTCAAGTACAATGCGGAGATCTCCGCAAAGCTTGGCGTTACCGCATACGTAGCCCTTGTGGATGCAGAGATTGCAACCGAAAGCTTTGAAAATGCGGATTACTTCACCATCGACGAGGCAGATGCCGATAGCATCACCTTCGGTGACATCAACAGTGACGGTGTGATCAATGCTCAGGATGCTCTTGCGGCTGTGGATATGTGGCTCCGTAAGGGTGATGCGCCTACCGATGACGAGATCCTCACCGCGAACGTAAACGGTGACGCTCGCATCGATACCTACGATGCACTTGCTATTGTAGAAGCCTTTGTTTACGATGACCGCGAGTATGCAATCGTAACCAAGGCAACCACTGTTTTTGATTAAGTAAAATCCTACAATACTGTGGGCAGGAGTTGCCTTCTGCCCACAGTGCTTTGTAAAGAAGGAGAAAAGCTATGAAAGAATGGCTGAAAAGAAATAAAATATTATGCTTCATCGTCGGAGGCGTGTTGATTGTAAGCGCCATCCTTCTTTGCATTTTGCTGATCCCGAAAGACGGTGGAGAAACAAACCAAAATACCCCTACCTTGACTGTGGAAACTCCACAAAAATTAAGTATATCCGGCACCGATACCTTCGTGCTTGACGTGACGATATCCTCATTTGGCGATGCGATCTATCCTGCCGCAAGCATGAGCATTGCATTTGATGCCTCCCGCCTTGAATTTCTCGGCGTAGAGGAAGGAAACGTATTTATTAAAAGTGACAATACCTCGGGGCAAACACTCCCCGAGTGGAGCTATAATACTGCTGCATGTAACGAATCGGGAAAAATCAACGTGATGTATCTTGATATGACGGGCGGTAAAAATGCATTTTCAAAGGATCTGCTGGCAGAGGACAACAACGTTGTGCTTCGCCTGAAATTCAGACTTCGCGGAAGTGTCCGAGCAGGTGACGTGTGCGATCTCATTGTAGAGGATGCCGTGTTTGCCGCCTCTGATGAAACGCAGAGCCTCGCTATGACAACAAACACATTAACTGTGAAAAACGGTAAGATCGTGATAGGAGAATGAAAATGAAACGATTGATATCAATGTTAATAATTTTTTTGCTTCTTCTCTCACTTTGCGCTTGTAGGGGTAATTACGCCAAGGTCGATCTCCAAAAGCCCGTCTCCATTCCCGAGAACGGCATCATCGAAAAAGAAATGCTTTCGCAGATCAAGGATGAAAATGCCATTGCCACCTTTACGGGAACGTCGGGAGAATGGGACTATGAATGGACGGTCTTCGGAAGTGATATCACCGATGTGCGCAACGTAAATCTTTCGATTTCTCTTGAAAAGGTAGAGGACGGCATCAAGGTCGTCTTCGGGGAAAAGTCCGATTTTGGTTTTCCCGCATTGCTCTCGATCCATCTGAATGAAAAATGGACGGCGCTGGGCGCGACCGGCTACAAGGATGATACCGCCGTTTTCTCGGTATCCATTACCGGAAGTAAAACGAGTATTCTGAATATTTCGGTAAACCGTGCCGTGGGAGAATGTGTTATTCGCCCTAATGAAGAAAATGAAACAACAACCGATCATAACCGTCCGAATTCCGACGGAAGTGCCATCGATCAGGACAAATATCTGACCGACCCCGTGCCCGAGGGCAAGCCCTTGCCCGTAGAACCCGAAAACCAAGAGATCAACAAGGGCAAGGCATACACCTGCACCTTCTCCATCGAATGCTCAACGATCCTCAACAATCTTGAAAATCTTGACCCCGATAAGCTGGAGCTTGTGCCGTCAAACGGCGTGATTTTAGCCCCCACCACTGTGACCTTCTACGAGGGCGAATCGGTGTTTGACGTGCTTCAAAGGGTCTGCAAGGAATATAATATACATCTTGAATTTTCCTTTACACCCGTATATAATAGCGCGTACATTGAGGGCATCCATAACCTATATGAATTTGATTGCGGCGCGCTTTCGGGTTGGATGTACCGTGTGAACGGTTGGTATCCCAACTACGGATGCTCCCGCTATCAACTTGCCGACGGTGAGGTGGTTGAGTGGAGATATACCTGCAACGACCTCGGAAAAGACATTGGTTGCGATTGGATGGGATGATGAAAGATAGCTTTTATAATTACCATCCCACCGTAAATCTTTTGTATTTTACGTTGGTAATCGCATTTTCGATGTTACTGACACATCCCGTGGCGCAGATCATCGCACTTGTGTGCGCCATCATCTATGCGGTGAGCGTCGAGGGCAAAAAGAGTGTGATGTTCCTCTTGAAATTCTGTTTGCCGATGGTACTCTTAACCGCCTTTATCAATCCTGCCTTCAGCCACGAAGGTGTGACCATTCTGTATTATTTCAGTAGCGGAAACCCTCTGACGCTGGAAAGCATTCTATACGGCGTCGGCGCGGGCATTATGCTCGTTACTGTGCTTTTGTGGTTCTCGGCATTTTCCCGCGTGATGACCTCGGATAAATTCATTTATCTGTTTGGCAAGGTCATTCCCGCGCTCTCGCTGGTGCTGAGTATGTCGCTCCGCTTCGTGCCGAAATTCAAAAAGCAGACCGAGGTCGTGGTGGAGGCGCAACGGTGCATCGGGCGCGACATCTCCACGGGTAGCCTTTGGCAACGCTTCAAAACGGCGGTGGTCATTTTCTCGATTATGATCACGTGGGCATTGGAGAACGCCATTGAAACGGCAGACAGTATGAAAAGCCGCGGCTACGGACTAAAAGGCAGAACGGCATTCTCGATTTACCGCATGGACGACCGCGACAAATACGCTCTTGTGTGGCTCGTATTTTGCGGACTCTTTCTCACGGCAGGCGTCATGCTCTCTGCATTTGGCTTCCGCTATTTCCCAAGCATCCGCTACGCCGCGTTTGATATGACTACCATACCGTTTTACACGGTTTATTTCGGACTTTGCATCACTCCCGTGGTGCTGAATTTTACGGAGGAGAGAAAATGGAAAACTATCTATTCAAAAATGTGAGCTTTTCCTATCCCGAGGTGGAAGAAAAAGCCTTGGCGGATATCTCCTTTTCCGTACATCAAGGAGAGTTTTTGATCCTTTGCGGCCCTTCGGGATGCGGAAAGTCCACGTTACTCAGACACTTAAAGACCTGTCTAACCCCTCACGGCAGACACGAGGGTGAAATACTATACGGCGGTGTACCGCTTGACACGGTGGACGATAGAACGCAGGCACAAGAAATCGGCTTCGTTCTGCAATCTCCCGAAAATCAGGTTGTGACCGACAAGGTGTGGCACGAGCTTGCCTTCGGTCTGGAAAGCCTTGGCTACGATACACCCACCATTCGCAGACGTGTTGCCGAGGTCGCCGCGTTTTTCGGTATTGAAAATTGGTTTTATAAGAACGTGACCGAGCTTTCGGGCGGTCAGAAGCAGCTCCTCAGCCTTGCATCGGTCATGGCGATGAATCCGCAGATCTTGGTGCTGGACGAGCCCACGTCCCAGCTCGATCCCATTGCCGCATCCGACTTTCTCGCTCTGCTCGGCAAGATCAACCGCGAGCTTGGTATTACCATCATTCTCACCGAGCATCGCTTGGAGGAAGCATTTCCGTTTGCAACCCGTGTCATCGTAATGGAAAAGGGGCGTATCGTTTGTGACGATATTCCCGAAAAGGTTGGACTTGCACTCCGAGAAAAGGACAGCGGAATGTTCCTTGCGATGCCCACCGCTATGCGCGTGTGGGCGGGTGTGAAAACCGAGCTTCCTTGTCCTTTGACCGTCCGCGACGGAAGTGAATTTTTAACGGCACGAAATGGCGAAGTGCCGCTGAATCCCCTTGCAGAAAAAGAAAGCCGCACCTATGGCGAGGAGATTGCCATACATGCGGACGAGCTTTGGTTTCGGTATGAAAAGGACTTGCCCGACGTGGTGAAGGGATTTTCTCTGACACTCCGCAAGGGTGAGTTTTACGCCATCCTCGGCGGTAACGGTGCGGGAAAGACGACTACGCTGAAGCTCATTTCGGGACTGAAATCTGCTTATCGCGGAAGTGTGAATTTGAACGGCAAGGTTGGCGTTCTTCCTCAAAATCCACAAGCTTTGTTCGTCAAGCGTACCGTGCGCGAGGATCTGTACGAGGCACTTCGCGGTATGAAGATCACGAAAGAGGAAAAGGACGAGCAGGTCGCTCGTGTGGTAAAGCTCTGCGAGCTGACCGCTTTCCTTGACCGCCACCCTTATGATATTTCGGGCGGTGAACAACAACGAACCGCGCTTGCCAAGGTGCTTCTGACCGCCCCCGATATTCTGCTCCTTGACGAGCCAACCAAGGGCTTTGATGCGGAGTTCAAGGTCAGCTTTGCCGCTATTCTCCTCAAGCTCACCGCGCAGGGTGTCACCATTCTGATGGTCAGCCACGACGTGACCTTCTGCGCCGAGTATGCCCAACGTTGCGGTATGTTCTTTGACGGGCATATCGTAGCCGAAGGTACACCGTCGGAGTTCTTCTCGGGCAATAGCTTCTATACCACCCCTGCCAACCGTATGGCGCGGCATTTGATACCCAAAGCCGTAACCGTTGCGGACGTCATTTCCGCTTGTGGCGGTGAGGTAGAGCAAGCCGAAGAAACCGATGAAGAAATTACTCCCTTGCCCAAACCCGCACCGCGAAGCGTGAATTATAAACCCAAAGCACTTCCGATTTGGAGAAAACTGATCGCACTTGTGTCGGCTTTGGTGGCTCTCGGCGTGTTCTTGTACGCTACGTCGATCACCGACCTCTCGGCAATCATCAATTCGTCTGGTATCACGGCAGAGGGTAAGGAACAGTTATTCCTATATCTGATCCTGTTTGCCGCCATGTCGGTATTCGTTGCCGCCATCGGTCGCAGAAGTGAGCCTCCGCTTGTTGTTCAAACACCCAAAGAAAAACGAAACCTGAGCAAACGAACCATCGTGGCATCCATTGCCATTCTCTTGTTCATACCGCTGACCATCTTTGCGGGCATCTTCTACTTGGAGGATCGGCACTACAACTTGGTCGCCGTTCTCGTTCTGATCGAATGTATGCTCCCATTCCTTCTCGTATTTGAAGGACGAAAGCCAAAAGCGCGTGAGCTTGTAACGATTGCCGTGCTGTGCGCCATTGGCATCGCAGGGCGTGGACTCTTCTTTATGCTTCCGCAGTTCAAGCCGGTGTTAGCCCTCACCATTATCGCAGGTGTTGCCTTTGGCGGTGAGGTAGGCTTTCTCGTGGGAGCAATGACCATGCTGACCTCCAATATGATCTTCGGACAAGGCCCGTGGACGCCGTGGCAGATGTTTGCGATGGGTATCATCGGCTTCCTTGCGGGTGTTCTGTTCAAAAAGGGTTGGCTCCGCCGCACGAGAGCGTCCCTTGCCGTGTTCGGTGCATTCACGGCAGTCATTATCTATGGTGGCATTATGAACCCTGCCGCCGCTATGATGATGTCAAGTGAAACACTTAAATGGGAGACCATCCTCGCCTGCTACGTAACCGGACTCCCTATGGATCTCATACACGGCTTTGGCACGGTCATCTTCCTTATGATCGCCGCAGAACCGATGCTGGAGAAGATGGATCGGATAAAGGTTAAGTATGGATTGGTAGAGTGATTTTTACCGAACAAAGCCGCTATCAAAACGTGATTGCCACGCCACGATAGCGGCTTTCTCTTTTTGAAATTTTTGCAAAACCCATTGACAAACTTTCCTTTGTATGTTATAATTACTACGCGGTACAATTGTACCTTGTATAATTTGGAGGCATTTATGAATAAGTGGAGTCCCGAAAGAGCGGAGGCAATCCGCCAATTTATAGACGAATATTTTATGGAGAACCGCAAGTCTCCGACGGTGCGCGACATCGCGGCGGGCACGGGTATTTCCAAGACCTCGGTGCAGAGATATCTCACCGATATGAAAGAACACGGCGAGATTGAGTACAATGGTCGCCGCAGTATCGGCACGAATTTCTCGCGTAATATGTTCGAAACGACACCCGCGATCAGATACGATTCCACCGTGTCCTGCGGGTTGCCGAGCGAGCCGAACGTGGAAGAAGCGGAGATCATTCCTCTCCCCACAGCGCTTGTCGGTGACGGAAAGTTTTTCATTCTTACTGCCAAAGGTGATTCAATGACGGGCATCGGAGTTGATGATGGTGACCTCGTTATCGTGCGAGAGCAGAACACTTGCAGGGACGGAGATTATGCAGTTGTTCTTGTTAATGGAAACGAAACGCTGCTCAAAACGATAACCTATCTTCCCGACAAGAAAGCATATTTGCTTCACGCTGAGAACCCCGATTATGACGATCGTATTGAGCGCAACGTGCAGATTCAAGGTGTTGCAACGCAAGTTATAAAGAAACTTTGACAGCGCTCTGCTTGTCTATCAGTCGTAGCAAGCACTGCTTTTGGATATCCAAAAGCCATTCTTGCTAATATGTCCGTTGGTCTTAGCAAGCATCGCGTTTGTCATGACAAACGGTCTTTCAGTCTTAGCAAGCATCGCCGTTGTGTGCCAAATCCCAACGGAAGATAAAA
>JBGVRT010000023.1:0-6520 GCA_045128735.1 Eubacteriales bacterium
TTTTGACACCCAAAGAGGAAATCCACTTTTCTTTTTGAAGCCAAAGGCGCAAAAAGAAAAGTTCCCAAAAGAAAAACGCCGCATGGGGAGGCGGTCGCTTCCCCAAAAGCTCCGCAAAACTTTTCTGTCGGGGTGCGGTGCGAACACACCGCCAAACAATAATTTATCGTCATCACATATTTTTGCATACGAAAAGGGACAAAATTCTCAATGAATCTGTCCCTTTTTTCAAAACTAAATTTTTGCTCCCGCAAGCTTCATTTCGTCGGTGCTGTCGGCATCGCAGTTTACCTCGTCGGGGTCGTGGTAGGTGGGAACCACCTTTTTCATTGCTTCTTTTACCTTTTCCGATTCAAGCTCGTCCTTCGCCGCGGTGACTGCCTCTCTGAGAATTCTCAGCTTTTCCTCTACCGCCGTGCGGGAGAGCGGAGTGTCGCGCTCAATAAATATCAGGCTGTTGTCGGTCTTGTCAAGCTCCTCGTTTTTCATAAGAAGCTCCTCGTAAAGCTTTTCTCCGGGGCGAAGTCCCGTTTCCACAATGTCGATATCCTCGTATGGAACAAGACCCGAAAGTCTTATCATATTTTCGGCAAGGTCAATTATTTTTACGGGCTTGCCCATATCAAGAACGAACAGCTCGCCGCGCTTTGCGATAGCTCCTGCCTGCATAACAAGCTGGCTCGCCTCGGGAATGGTCATAAAGTAACGGATTATGCGTTTGTCGGTAACGGTTAGGGGACCGCCGTTCTCAATCTGACGCTTGAAAAGCGGAATAACCGAGCCGTTTGAGCCAAGAACGTTTCCGAATCTTACCGCCGCAAAGCTTGTTTTGCTGTCTGTGCGGCACTGTATAACCATTTCACACATACGCTTTGACGCGCCCATTATGTTGGTGGGATTTACCGCCTTGTCAGTGGAAATAAGTATAAACTTCTCCGCTCCGTACTTTTCAGCCATATTGGCTGTGTTGTACGTGCCCGCGACATTGTTCTTTACCGCCTCGCAGTTGCTGTGCTCCATAAGCGGAACGTGCTTGTGCGCCGCCGCGTGAAAGACTATCTGCGGTCTGTAGCTTGCGAAAATGCATTCAAGGCGCTCGCTGTCTCGCACCGACGCTATTTCAACCTTAAGGTCAAGGTCCTCGCCGTATTTGCGGATAAGCTCCTGCTGAATGTCGTAAGCATTGTTTTCATAAATGTCAAGGATGATAAGTCTTTTGGGTGAGCATTTGGCTATCTGTCTGCAAAGCTCGCTTCCGATAGAGCCGCCGCCGCCCGTGACCATAACCGTTTTGTCTGTGTAAAAGCTTCTCGTGTTGCCGTCGTTGATGACAAGCGAATTTCTGAAAAGCAGGTCCTCTATTTTAATTTCGCGGAGAGTCTTTTTGCCCTCGTTTTCAACGCCGTCCTGAGTAACGGGAACGTCGTATATCTTTACCTTACAGCCCGTCTGTGAGTAGAAGGCGTGAAGTCTTTGCATTTCGTCACCGCCGAGACGGGGAAGGGCAAGGATTATCTCTTGGACGGGAAGCTCCTTGAGCACACTTATAGTCTCGTCGCATTCGGGATACACGCGCAGACCGTTAACAAGCTTGCCCGCCTTTTCGGGATTGTTGTCTATAAAGCAGTAGGGCTTGTAGTGCGACCTTTTGTTAGCCATAAGCTCGTCGGCAAGCAGAACGCCCACGCTTCCTGCGCCAACTATTGCAACGTTGATTTTGTTTTGAGAAATCGAAATTTTCTCGCGGTTTTTAAGCTGCTGATAAACAAATCGGCTTGTCAGCGTAAGCAGGCAGTAGCCCGTGAAGATAAGGTAGGTTTGCCAAACACCGAGATTCTGCGAGGTGAATCGGGTTATGGCAACAGCCGCAACGGCGGAAATCGCATCTGCCGTTACCATAAGCAGGTACGCGCGTGAATTGGCGTATCTCCATATGTTGCTGTATACTCTGAAAACAAATCTGGCAATCATATTTGTCAGCCATAAGATGCCGAAGTTTATCAGATAATGGTATCCCTCAAGGGTGATTCCGCTTGAGGAAAGGTAGGACATTGCGACCGTGCAAAGGTACACGCACAGGAAGCAAGCCGTGTCTATGAGGCACAGCAACACCTTTCGTCTGTTTAACATATTAAATCTCCTTAGACTTTGAGTTGACGTACACTGTACTTTATGATACCACAAATTGTCGGATTTGTCAAGCGAGACGAAAAAACTGCTTTTTATTTTATGAAAACTATTGATTTTCGGAAGTAAATGTGATAAAATTTAAGAAAGATGTAAATTTATGCAATCTCGGAGGTGCAAATGAAGAAGCTGATTTATTCGTCCTATATAGAAAAAGGAATGGGCTACGTGGTGGACAGAAGATGGCAAAACGTTCCCGTGGTGCTTCACAATCACGACTTTTTTGAAGTGGAGCTGACTATTTCGGCGCATAAGACAAAGCACGTTCTTAACGGCAAGAAGTATAATATAGAAAAAGGGTACGTTCACATAATAAACCCCTCGGATATTCACTCCTTTGAGATGCCGAACGACGGATATTTTGAACGTTTCAACGTGCGTTTTAAGCAGGATACGGTAAGCGAAAGCGTGCTTACCACGGTAATTAACAATAACTGCATATGCAAGCTGTCCGAGAGCGATTTTAACGTAGTAAAAAATCTTTTTGAGGTCATAGAATATTACTTTCTTTGCGGAGACCCCTCAATGGCTGAGATAAGCCCGAGAATAATCGAGTCGATAATTCTGATGATACGCGACCGTTCACAGACCTACAGCGAGAACGAGGAAAGTAAAAAATCGCAGATACAGAGGATTCTGCTATACCTGCACAAAAATTTCCGAAACGACATCACACTCCAAGAGATAGCAAAATACAGCTCCTTTTCGCCACATTACGTCAGTCATCTTTTCCACGCCGAGACCTCGTTGACTCTTACCCAATACGTCACAAAATTAAGGCTTGAATACGCAAAAAATCTGCTTCTGTCTACAGACCACTCCATAACCGAGATATGCGGTAAGTGTGGATTTCGGTCTTTTGCACATTTTTTGAGGTGCTTTAAGGGCACCTACGGTACAAGTCCGTCGAAATTCAGACAGACCCTGCGCGAGGAAAATAAAAACCAGTAGAATTTTGTGCATAGTGCACAAAAAAATAAGGCTAAATGTACAAAATGCACAAACTACATTGACATAATAGATATAAAGTGGTATACTGAACAGGTATCACTTAATTATGTAGAGAAAGGGAATAATATGTACGATATAGCTGTAATCGGCGCAGGTGTAGTGGGCGGACTTATTGCCAGAACGCTTGCGAAATATGACCTGAATATTGTAATTCTCGATAAGGAACACGACGTTGCTATGGGTGCGACAAAGGCTAATAGCGCAATAGTTCACGCAGGCTTTGACGCAAAAGAAGGCTCGCTTAAGGCTAAGCTTAACGTCCGCGGCTCGGAGATGATGGAGCAGGTGACGAAGGAGCTTGGAGTAAAGTATAAGCGCAATGAGTCGCTTGTGGTTGCCTTTGAGAGTGAGCGCGCGGAGGTGGAGGCACTTGTGGCGCGCGGTATAGCCAACGGCGTAAAGGGAGTCCGCCTTGTTGAACGCGAGGAGCTTCACGCCCTTGAGCCTAATCTTAACGACGACCTTGATTGCGCGCTTCTCGCACCTACGGGCGCGATAGTTTGCCCCTATGAGCTTACTGTTGCTGCGGTTGGAAACGCTATGGACAACGGCGCGGAGCTTAAGCTGAATTTTGAGGTGACCGACATAAAGCGCGAGGACGGGAAATTCATCGTTACCTCGGCAGACGGTGAAAGTGTTGAAACAAAATACGTTATAAACAGCGCGGGCGTGTTCTCTGACGAGATAGCAAAGCTGACGGGAGACTGCGATTTTGAGGTGCACCCCAGACGCGGAGAATATATGCTTCTTGACAAGGAGTGCGGCGGCTTCTGCTCTCGCACAATATTCCACACACCCACAAAAATGGGCAAGGGAATACTCGTTTCGCCTACGGTTGACGGCAACCTTCTTCTCGGTCCTACGGCTACCGATATCGAGGACAAGCAGGATACAAAGACCACCGCAGAGGGATTTGCTTCTGTTATATCCAAAGCCAATGACAACGTAAAAAATCTGCCTTTTAATAAGGTTATCACCTCATTCTGCGGACTGCGCGCGGTAGGAAGCTCGGGCGACTTTATTATAAAGCTTAACGACGGAGTGGTTACTCTTGCGGGTATCGAAAGCCCCGGACTTTCATCTGCTCCCGCCATTGCCGAGTACGTTGAAAATCTGCTTGCAGAGGACGGACTCAAGCTTGTGAAAAAGAGCGATTATAACCCAATCCGCCGTCCGTCTCACTACTTCCGCGAGCTTTCAATGGAAGAGAAAAATCAGGTTATCAAAAGCAATCCCCGATACGGTAAAATCGTTTGCCGCTGTGAGGGTATCACCGAGGGCGAGATAGTCGAGGCTATTCTTAACAATCCCCCCGCAACCGACGTTGACGGCGTAAAGCGCAGAACGAGAAGCGGAATGGGCAGATGTCAGGGCGGCTTCTGTTCTCCCACCGTGGTAGAGGTTATTGCCCGTGAGCTTGGAGTTCCATTTGAGGGAGTAACCAAGTTCGGAAAAGGCTCTGTTATAAATTACGGCAAGACAAAGGGGGATAACTGATATGAAAAAGGTTGACCTTGTTATAATCGGCGGCGGACCTGCAGGTATGAGTGCCGCTGTTGCCGCATACGACGCGGGCGTGAGAGATATTCTTATTCTCGAACGCGATAAAAGTCTTGGCGGTATCCTCCGTCAGTGCATACACAACGGCTTTGGACTTCACCGCTTCAAGGAGGAGCTTACCGGTCCCGAGTACGCTTACCGCTACGAGGTGCAGGTAAAAGAGCGCAATATTCCTTTCAAGACAGAAACAATGGTGCTTGACGTGTCCGAGGATAAGATAGTCACGGCAATGAACAGCACCGACGGAATGTTTCAGCTTGAGGCTAAGGCAATAATCCTTGCTATGGGTTGCCGCGAGCGTCCTAAGGGCGCGCTTAATATCGCGGGCACACGCCCCGCAGGTATCTTTACCGCGGGCACGGCGCAGAAATTCGTAAATATGGACGGCTATATGCCGGGTAAAAAGGTGGTTATCCTCGGCTCGGGCGATATAGGACTTATTATGGCGCGCAGAATGACTCTTGAGGGCGCGGAGGTAAAGGCTGTTTGCGAGCTTATGCCTTATTCGGGCGGTCTTGCAAGAAATATTGAGCAGTGCCTTAACGACTTCGGTATTCCGCTTATGCTCAGCCATACGGTCGTTGATATTCACGGTAAGGAGCGTGTTACGGGCGTTACCATTGCCAAGGTGGACGACAGACGCAGACCCATTCCCGAGACAAAGCAGTATATTGAGTGCGACACGCTTCTTCTGTCCTGCGGACTTCTTCCCGAAAACGAGCTTACACGAGCGGCGGGCATCGAGATAGACCGCATAACGGGCGGCGCGGTGGTCGATGAAAACCGACAGACCGACATCGAGGGCGTTTTCGCTTGCGGTAACGTGCTTCACGTTCACGACCTTGTTGACTACGTTTCGGAGGAATCCGATATCGCGGGTAAGGCGGCGGCAAGATATATCGAGGGCAAGAAGGCAGAGGCACTTTCGTCTCCCATCGCTCTTGAGACCGACGGCAGAGTTCGTTATACGGTTCCGCAGATAATCCACGGCGCAGAGGACGTTGTCGTCTACTTCAGAGTTGCCGACGTTTACCGCGATGTAAAAATCGTTGTTCGTGACGGCGATGGTGTTGTAATAAGCAAGAAAAAGCAGAAGGTAGCCCCCGGCGAGATGGAGACGGTAAAGCTCACCGCCGATATGCTTTCTTCTGTAAAAAGCGGCAAGCTCAGCTTCAGCATAGAGTAAGGGGGATGTATGATGAAAAGAGAATTAACATGTATAGTATGTCCCAAGGGCTGTCAGCTCAGCGTAGAGCTTGAGGGCAAGGAGATAGTCTCCATAAGCGGTCATACCTGTAAGCGCGGCGAGGAGTACGCGAGAACAGAGTGCACCGCGCCTATGAGAACGGTTACGTCTACCGCGGCAATCATCGGCGGCGGAGTAGTTCCCGTAAAGACCGACAAAACCATACCCAAGGAATTGATATTTGAGTGTATGAAGGAGATAAATAAAGCGAGAGTGTCACCCGACGCAAAGCTTGGCGATATAGTTATCGAAAACCTCCTCGGTACAGGCGCAAACGTAGTGACCACAAGAAACGCGAAAATATAGCGAAAAGGGGCTGCTTCACTAAGGAAACAGCTCCTTTCTTAGTTTTGATGCCGAAAAATTATTGTTTAGCGGTGTGTTCGCACCGCAGCCCGCGAGAAAAGTTTTTGCGGAGCTTTTTTCAAAAAGCGACAATCTCGCGCCCGCAGGCGCATCGGCGTTTTTCTTTTTCTTGAGTGTAAAGAATTAGGGGTTTGCGTAGCAAATTCGCGG
>JBGVRT010000024.1:0-6580 GCA_045128735.1 Eubacteriales bacterium
TCAGAATTTTATAGAGATAATACAAGCTAATGGATTTTATGAAATTAAGATGGAATATACAACATTGAATCATACTGTATGGGAAGATGCGAAAAACAGAATTATTGATTTGCATTGTTTTGAATATACAGGCAAAGGTGAAATTCTTTATGAGGGGGATTGCTTTCCGTTAGAAATTTTTTCAGGTAAAGGAAAAATTGAGGAGATAGAGGTTTCCTGTATTGAACCATATAGTCAAGTAATGTTCCATCTCGGATACGAGTTTGATGAAAATGATGTACATGATGTGAAGTTATTGTGTGAGACATTTCATATCGAAGTTCCAAATGAGTATAGATAACGACAAATTCCAATTTGTCAATCACTTCGCACCTCAAATCTTGGGGCGCAATAAACAAAGAATAAGCACCGCACAAAATTACATAAGATCAGCACTCATCGTTACAAAAACGGTGGGTGCTTTTTTTGTGCAAAAACAACCGAAAAGGAGAAACAAAATGAAATTCAAGAACAAAAACCATCAGGCAATCTTCAGCAGCGAGTCGCAGAAGCTCAACCGAAATGACAACGTGAAAATGTCGGCGCTTTACCTTCTCACGGCAGACGTCCGTTTGTGGAGTGCAGCCAAGCCTCACATCAGAAAGGGATATATCGACCTCGACGGCATCAGCGTGAAGAAAGGCAACCTCAAGTCCTACACCCTGTTGTGTGTAGCAAAGGATCTCTGCGACGGAACGCACTACCTCTCGATCCACGACCTTGCCGACACCGAACTCATCTCTCCGCAGATGCTCGGAACGATCACCACAGCTATCACGATTCGCAGATACGGTCTCAACGGCAATAAGAATAATGAGGAAAAGGAGAACGCAGATGCTTAAATTATCCATCAAGAACCCGACCACACAGGAAACCGAAACCTATGATGTGGCAACCGAATTCAATCAGTTTTTCAATCAAGCCAAGGAATATGGGCTGATCAACTCCATCTTCTCTCTGCGAGTCAATGCCATGAGAGATGAGAACGCTCCCATCCGGCTTCACGCAGACAGCGATGTCGGAAACGGTTTGCTCTCCATTCTCGATGGCGACGATAGCCTCTATGATGTTCGTGTCATAGACGAGGAACTCTCGGATGTTCGTGAGGAACTCCGTGACGAGCTTGAAGCTAACCTCGTACACGAGCAGTACAGAGATGTCGACGAGCTGTTCGACGATATCAAGGAGATGACGAAGTCCCTGGCAGCCTCAAAGATTTCCTTCTTCTGTCCGTTGGCTGGAAACCTCAACGACCACGAGGGCGACTACTACGAAGCAGACGGTTCAATGCTTACCGACAACATCGATAAGATTGAGGATGCCATCAGGAGTGAGCAGGCTCGTGAACTCAAGATGGGAGAATATATCAGTGACCACGCTGACATCAACGGCAAGGTGCTGTTCGCAGAATGGGGTGTCGAGGAACACCGTGGCGCACTCTACGGGAAAATCGATTGCTACCTCACAGAGGATCTCTCCCCCGAAGAAACCGAACGCCTCAAGGATGCCATCACAGGTCAAAACAGCGACGGTCTCGGCGAGGGCTTTGAGCAGAGAGAAATCCACATTGACGAGGGCGACCTCTACGTTTCCTATTGGCAAAGCAACGACGAATACTTCCTCCACACCGAGGACGAATTCGACGAGTACCTGTCGCAGACAGGCGGTATGAGATTCGGAGGTTAAGCAATGTCGAATTTCTATGAAAGGCAGATGCGGAGAATGTTCGGAGATTCCGAGGTTCTCTCCGCTGACACGGTATTTGCAGGCAAGGCGATGGTCAGCAAGATCAGCGATGACCTTCGCGCCAAGGTCGAATTTGTGACGGCAAGAGTTTCAGGACAGTACGAAGGTCTGAAGCTCTCCATCATAAATAAAAACGAAGGGCTTATCGACTCTCAGACCTTTATGTTTCACGAGATCATCGGACTCAAGGGTGCATCAAGAGATCGAAAGCCCCATATATGGGATGACAACGGTAAGGCAAGTTGGTTTGGCTACGAGCCTACAGCCACCGAATTTGAGAATATCGCATCGAAGGTCGAGGACTACATCGAAATGTACGCCGACCAAGAAATGGGATACGAAGGTCATACGATGGGAGGGATGTAATATATGGGTGTTTTATTTTCTGCGGTAACCGTAACCGCAGGCGACAAACAATCGGAATTCCTTGTAGCAGGTATTCCAAAAGAATACGGTGACCTCGAAGGTTGGACTCTGTTCGAAGAATTCATGGACGAGCTTGATGAGGAATGCACGGTTAAGGTACACTCCGATGCGTATGTGTATGGCGAAGGTGAAGAATTTATCGCAACGCCCGAAGAAGTCGCTTATATGACAATACGCAGGCAAGACCGTCCCGACTTTCTCGAATCCCGTTGCCATGAGCGCGGAGAATCAGAGTTCGACATTGATTGGTCGCCGAAAGAGCTATTCAATATGGAGGTAACACAATGACGGACAGAGTCAAACGAAACAAAGAAAACTATCCACCCGGCACTCGCTTGGAGCTTCTGCACATGGATGATCCTTACCATCCCGTTCCCGACGGAACAAAAGGAACGGTCAAACACGTGGATGACGATGGACAGCTCCACATGATGTGGGATAACGGCAGAACCCTTGCCGTGAACACAGAGGTCGATACCATCCGCAAGCTCACGATGGATGAAATCGCAGAAGAAGAAATCGCCAAAGGACACGAGGTCGTAAACCTCGGCGACGATTGCCAAATCGTCCTTCCCGACGAGCCTGTGGATTGCTCCTCACTCGGATATTTTGACGAGCTTGAAGAAGAATGCTGGGATCTCGTCAAGAGCTACTGTGCAAGGCTCGGAATCAAGATGATCCCCGATGAGGACGGAAAGCCACCAATCAGCTTTGACGTGGCAAAAAGCATTCAGGATAATATCCTCGGACAGCTTGAAGAAGCAGGCGTTGAGTTCAACTTTGACGGACAAGACGAGGGCTTCAATATGAAAATGTGAGGTGATGACGGCAGAAAAAGAATAAACTGAAGGAACGGATACTCTATGGGAGCTATCCGCTTTTTTGATATGTTTTCGGGCATCGGCGGTTTTAGAAGTGGTCTTGAAGCAGTAGGCGGTTTCGAGTGTGTCGGTCATTGTGAAATCGACAAGCACGCAAACAAAGCGTACAACGCAATCTATAAACCACAAGGAGAATATTACTGTGATGATGCAAGAAAAATTAACCCCTACACCATGCCGGACTTTGATCTTTTGTGCGCAGGATTTCCTTGCCAAGCATTCAGCGTTGCCGGACGGCGACTTGGATTCGACGATATGCGTGGAACTCTCATCTTTGAGGTTGCCCGAATCGTTAAAGAAAAACGGCCTCCACTTTTATTATTGGAGAACGTTCCCGGCTTGCTTTCGCATAACGGCGGCAGGACGGTTGAAACCATCTTCGCCACGTTTGTTGAAATGGGGTATCATCTCGAATGGTGTGTGCATAACAGCAGACACTTTGGAGTCCCACAGCAAAGGCGAAGGCTGTATATTATCGGATTTCTTGAACCAAGATGTGCCGGACAAGTATTTCCTCTCACCCTCGGCAATGCAAAAGATCTCATCCAAATCATCCCCGGACCGCAAGGACAGCGAGTCTATGAGCCAAGCGGAATAGCCTGCACACAATGTGCTTCAAGCGGAGGTTGGGGCGGCAAAACAGGTCTTTATTTTATCGACATGAACGCCGATCCCGTGATAACCGAGGATGCACGGTGCATTACCGCAAGGCAAGATTCGGGAGTAAGCAACCGCCGCGGAGAACATTCCGCTGTGCTGATCGAGGATGCGCCGAGAGCAATCCTCACCCCCGACCGAGAAACGGTCAGGCAAAAAGGCAGACGAGTCAAAGAACCCAACGAGCCGATGTTCACCATCACAGCCCAAGACAGGCACGGTGTGTGGCACAGAGGTCGTATCCGTAGGTTGATGCCGATTGAATGTTGGCGGCTACAAGGATTTACGGACGAACAATTCCGCAGAGCAGAAGCCGTAGGACTCAAGGACTCGCACCTATACAAGATGGCAGGCAACGCTGTTAGCGTACCCGTCATTACAGCCATCGGTAAGCGGCTGAAAGCACTTGCCGATGAGTACCAAATTATAGACAAGGAGTGATAAACCACAATGGCAAAACAAATAAAGCTTGAAATCGCACGAGAGAATCCCGAAGCAGGTAATTGGCTCTATGCAGACCTGCAGCTCCCTGCAGAGGAACACGAAATTCGGGATGCATTTCAGCGAGCGAGAATCACAAGCTCAAACGTATATCATGAATACTCGATATACGAGTGCGAAGCCATCCCCGTCCTTCCTTTCAGACGGTTGGATTCGCCCACAATTGATGAGCTAAACTTCCTCGCAAAACGACTTGACGAATTAAGCGAATCCGAACGTGTTGTGCTTCGAGCTGTATCGCCAAGAATTCTGAAGGTCGGCGAGGACGAGATCATCAGCACAAAGGATCTGATCAACATGACCTATGGGCTTGAAGAAGTCTCGCTCATTTCCAACGTGAGCAATCCCAAGGAACTCGGTCAATTCGTTATTGAAAACGAGATGCACACCGATGTGGAAGCTGTTCCGAAGGAATCGCTGTACCTGCTTGATGCCATTAAGATTGGACAGCTTCAGCAGCAGAACGACGGTGGCGTATTCATGGACGGATATTATATCCTCGCAGGCGAATACGAACTGCCGGAGGTTTACGACGGAAAGACTCTTCCAATCGAGGAAAAAAGCCCGTGGTATGCATTTAAGCTCGATGTGACAAGACCGCCTGCAGGTGACGATCTCGGCGAGGTTGAAAAAATGACCGAAACTCTCTTGCTCCCTGTTGAGAGAGAGGATGCCGATGCACTCGCGCAAAGGCTCGGTTTGGAGCGCATTGAAGATTGTGTATACCTCGGATTCGAAAGCTCAATTCCGCAGATAGATGCTGACAAGTTTGGCGATATGCATGACTTTGATCAGCTCAACAACCTCTCGGAAATGATGCTCGAAATGTCCCCGTCGGATCAGGTAAAATTCAAGGCTGTGCTTTCAGCCGAAGAACCCGAAAACATCGAGCAAGTTCTCGATATTGCACGGAGTCTGGACCAATACGAATTCGCACCGATGGTCGAGGATGAAGCTCACTTCTTCAAGAGCTATCTTTTAAGGCATCTCGACTCAAAGGTCGATCCGAAATGGCTTGATAGCTTACTCGCAAGAAATGAAGGAACGGAGCTACTCGAACGCATCGGCGGTACACTTACCGATTACGGTGTTGTTTCCTCTCGTGACGGTCATCTTTACGAACCCGTATCACGATACGAACCCGAACCGACAGAAGCAGAAGAAATCGAACAAACGGAATTCAAACAGACCATAGGAGGTAATTAAAATGGGCTTTGTATGGTTTTTGCTCGGATTGATTGTGGGTGGCATTATCGGACTTACGATTATGTGCCTTTTCCAAATCAACCGCTTAAACGACTACGAGCTTAAGCTTCGTGAAATCGAAGAAAAAGCACGCAGAAAGTAAATCATTATTTGCAATCCGAGGTATCAATCGCCCGAAAGGAGATTGATGCCTTTTTCTTTTTCGTGGCGATTGTGCCTCCACAAACAAGAGAGGTGAATTCATGAAAACCCCCGTTTCAAGGGTGGGCAATAAATCGTCCATCCTCCACATTTTATACGCCGTATTTCCCGAAAAATACGGCAGGTTTGTAGATGTGTTCGGCGGTTCGGGAAGCGTTCTCCTCGGCAAGCCGGAGGTGCATCCCTTCGAGGTGTACAACGACTTTGACCGTAACCTCGTAAACCTTTTTCGGTGCATGAAGGATCGGACGATGGCGACCATCCGAGAGATCGGATTCTGCAACCTCAACTCCCGTGAGGATTTCAATGCAATTAAGAAATTCTTTGACACGGATGGAAGGTTCACAGACGAATATCTCGCCGAAGAACTCGCCCTCACAACCTTGATGATCCCACCGCCCGAAGCAGGTGAGGTGCAAGAGATACGAACCCGAATCACCACCGATTACGATGTCAGACGAGCCGCCATGTTCCTTAAACTCCTACGCTATAGCTATTCATCAGGATGCAAGTCCTTCGCCTCACAGCCCTTCGATATCCGAAAGCTCTTCGGACTCATCAAGGAGCTTGAAGATAGAATGGCAAACGTGGTCGTGGAGAATCAGGACTTTGAAACGCTCATCAAGCATTACGACCGGACAGACACCTTCTTCTATGCCGATCCGCCGTACTTCTCGACCGAGGATATGTACGCCGTAGGCTTTAATTGGAACGACCACGTTCGACTCCGCAACACCCTTGCAGAGATCAAAGGAAAGTTCCTTTTGTCCTACAACGATTGCCCCGAAATCCGAGAGCTGTACAAGGATTTTTCGCTGTTCGACTTTTCGAGAACACACTCGATGGCACAGCGATATGAAGCAGGTAAAGAGTTCAAGGAGCTGCTCATTGCAAACTACGACCTATACGAACGAGAGAGGAAC
>JBGVRT010000025.1:0-10300 GCA_045128735.1 Eubacteriales bacterium
TTGAGGGCGTTGGCGGACTTTTCCGTGATTTGACAAGGGATATCGCCCAGGTTTACGAGGCGAACAAGATCAAATACGAAACAGCACTCGAAACCCTTATTGACAAGCTTGATGAGGTGTCATATCTGGCACAATAAAAAGGAAATGATATAAATTAGCTTACGTCGTTCTTTTCATAAAAAATCCCCCAATGGAGTGGTTATCTGAATCGCTCCCAAGGGGGATTTTTATATTACGGTATAGTATCATTGAGATGTGGGATTTTAGTCTTGATTATTTCTGCCTTTTGTGGTATAATTGATACAACAAAGTAAAACTTCATCGGCTGAACGGCGCAGATTATTCAGCATGAGGTGGATCACTGCGATGGGGTATTGATTTAGAAACTAATTTGAGGTTAACTTATTGATGTTTAAAGACACTGAAAAAACAAAGGTAATGATTCAAGGCGCATATCGTAAGTTGAAAAGTTATTACAGTGCCACATAAACACTTGTAATTCAAACGGTATCCGCACGCAAATCGCCCTCGTCGCTAATCTCTGTTTGGGGAACATAATATATACTCCTTTATTTTTTTCAAGTTGAATTGTTTCTATATGCCTAAATATTGGATATAAAATGTCGGCACGCCGACATTTTGCCGACAACAGCGCAAATATTTTGGTTTATTTTTCAATTGATGGTAATGCTTCGACATGTAAGACCCTCGGTAAAAAAGCAAAACTATGCTTTACACGTGTGGGTTGCAAATGTCAAAAAATGATTGTTTTTTTATGTAATAAAAACAGGTAACAACCCCATGGTTGGTATGACCGTCGCTTGCGCAGTTGCTATCGAAGAGGCAGCTAAGTAATCCTTGATTTATAAGGGCTTTTGAGATTTGCAGGGCTTTATGAAAGCTTTGTAAAAATCATTTCGTCCAAAATCACAAATAAAAAAGTTGGACACATCATAAACGTATTTCCGCTTGTGATGTGTCCAATATTTTTTCTTTTTTAAGTGTCACCCAATAGGATTATGTCAACTGATTGCTTACAGATAATTTTGCAATTTGGTAATTATTTTATCAAGAAAACCTGATTATTTTTTATGGTGAAACTTGAGGGTGAAAGCTCGGTTTCAACGCAGAAATTGTCCTCGTCTATGGCGTACACCTTCATATCCGCGGGAAGGTTTGTAGTAAATTCCCTATCCTCCCCCGAAATATTGGAGATTACAACGGCGCGCTCATTTTCGTTACTTGCCGCAAGGGCGTACACGTTATCTGCGTCAACGGTACAATGGACCTGATTGCCAAGAGCGTAAAGCTGACCGAAGGCGTAGAATGAGTAGTAGGTGCAGAAGGGCTCGTACGTGATCGGATTAAACATTCCGCCATAAATGGAAACGCCGATACGCGCGTCATAATAGCAGAGCATCTGCTCGTCGCTATCCTGCATTGCGCACATAAACGCCGCCGCCTTTGCACAAGGCTCTGACGTACCTCTTTGCAGGCGTCTGCCGTTGTTCCACTCGTTTATGTGAGTCTCAACGTCATCGTATCCGTACTCACTCAATGTGCGATGCACGAATGCCGACATAGCCTTTGTGTTTTCTATATTGAGGTAGCTGTGCCACGAGAAAAACTCAAGTGGCGCGTTATGCTTTTTGATGTGCGCAAGGAACTTAAAGAAGAAATTAAGCAGATTTTGTGCGTGGGGAGACCGCGCGCGCTCAAGAAACTCGTCATCCTGCTCCAGGTGCTTGGGAATCTGATATTTTTCGTAGTCGGAAAAAATGCCCCAAAATCCCGTTGCGCCGTAGCCGCCGATCTTGATCTTGTCGCCAAAGCAGCTCTTAAGATGCTTTGATGCCTCTGTGTAAAGCTCAAAAAATTGCTCGTGCGTGCCTGACCACATAGGATTTTTATCGGGGTTAAAGCTTTCCGGCTCGTTCCATATCTCCCAATAGCGAATGGGGAAGCTATAGCCGTTCGCCCATCCCTCGGTGTAATGCCTTACAACGTGCTCGCAGATTCGCGCCCATTTTTTGGGGTCCTTGGGGGGATAAACTCTGTACGCCTTTATGGTACGGTGATTTTCAATGGTTATGCCGAGACGGAAGACAGGCTCGCATTCGTTTTTCATCAAAGACTCGATAAGCTTGTCCGTAAAGGCAAAATCGTAGGACTCGGGCAGGCTTTCATCGGCATCAAAATCTCTGAACAGATTGGGAATATCCACAAAAACAAAGCCACCGAATGGACCTCCCACGTCGTGAAGGCGCGAGAACGGGATGTGCGCCCTTTTTAGGTGTTCAATATATGAAAAATCCATACCGAGAAACGGAGGCTGACCTACCGCGTGCATGGGCTTTATTTTTCCTATAGCTCTTTCAAAATCAACCGAAATATATGCCATAACTATACTCCTTAAGTGATGCTTTAAAATTAACACTCATTATAACACATAAATGGCTATATGTCAAGATAAATTCTGAAAATCACGGGGCATTTCGTTTTCGCAGTTGAATTTTATCTCGTGTCCCTTTATTTATAGGTGCGTGCTATTTTCGATTTGGTCGATAACCATATTCTGCCACTCCTTGTCAAGGGTGACAAAGCGGGCATTCCATCCCGAAACTCTGACGGAAAGCCCCCGATAATTTTCGGGGTGGCATTGCGCTTCGCGCAAAACCGTAGCATCGGCAACGCCATTGCGTTCTATCAAATAATTATTGAACAGATCAAAAAGCAACGTCGATTTACCACATCTTTGAATACCGGTATAAGGCTTTATTACACCACCATGTGTCAATGATGGGACTAACGCGTAGAGATGATGGGACTTATCGGCGCAGGTAACAATCCTATGGTTGGTATGACCGTCGCTTGCGCAGTTGCTATCGAAGAGGCAAGCAAGTAATCCTTGATTTATAAGGGCTTTTGAGATTTGCAGGGCTTTATGAAAGCTTTGTAAAAATCATTTCGCCCAAAATCACAAATAAAAAAGTTGGACACATCGTAAACGTATTTTCGCTTATGATGTGTCCAATATTTTTTTGTTTTTAAGGAGGATTTTGGTGATGAAAAAGATTAAAATGTCTAGAGGTATACTGCCATTCGCCCGAGCTTATAAGTAAATATCTTGGAGCCGACCTCCCCGTTTTCGGCGTATACGGAAATCACGAGCTTGAAACGGTTGGAAACACCATGCAATTTGTTACTCCAAGGCTTACAAATCGCCCCGAGGAAGTGATATTCGGCACGGCAGACGGAAAAATCGGTAACGGCGACGTTGGCTATTACTATTACGACACGGGCGACTTTCGCTTTGTATTTCTTGACACCAACTATTCTCTCTCTGCAGACAAGGAGTATTACGAGCACAACCGTGAGGCAAGCCACACCTGCCCTCCCGAAAACAGCTTGAGTGACTCGATCGGAGCAAACCAGTTGGCATGGCTTGACCGAGCTTTGACAGATGCCGCCCAAAAAGGCAAGCATTGCATAGTCAACGCCCACGCCACCTTTTCGGGTAATTTGAATTCCTCTCCCGATCACGAGGCGGTAAGAGCTTTGTACAAAAAAGCCAATCGGCTACGTCCCAAGACGGTGCTTATGAGCATAAACGGTCATTATCACACAAGCCGAGCGCAAAGCATTGACGGCGTTTTTTACCTTGACCTGAACACGGCAATAAACGGTTGGTGGCAATTTGAAAAATTCCACCCGTACGAGGAAAACGATCCCGAAAACCCCGTGTACACCTTTGAATTCACCGATTACGACGAAAACGGCGCGCCCATCGAAACGGTAAACATGCCCTTTTCAAGGTTAAGAATGGGGGCGCAGACCTTGTTTTTTGAGGAGCCGCTTTCCGCGGTCATCACCGTTACCTCAAACGGAAGCATCACGGTAAAAGGCAAAAAAACATCTTGGGCATACGGCAAAACAAGTCCGAATTTTTACGACGGTGTTATGCCCGAAATATCCGATTTTTCCTTCAGCGCCGAATAAGCAGGATAATAGGTCGCCTATAAATCAAGACTGTGAAGCGCATATCCATACAATGCCAATACATAAGGGGCTGTCTCAAATTGATTTTTTATGAAATTCTATTGTGATAATTAAACAAAAAACACTTGCGAACCCCCATCGGTAAACAAGTGTTTTTGTATAGGTTGTCAATTAAATGGAAATCATTCCCAAACTTGAGACAGCCCCTTTATGCCTGTATTATTCCTCAGCCTCGAAGCAATAGAAGTTTCCGTAGCTCCAGTTGTAGCTACTGCCGTTGTGGCGGTCAAAGGTCAGCCAGAAATAACGCTTTCTCGCGCCGAGAGTCACGGGAATAACGCATCCCCAACCGCGGAAACCGCCGTCGGGATAACGGAATCTCGCCTCCTTCATTCCGTCCTTGCTGTAAATGCGGTACTCCGAACGGGCATCGAAGTTGTTTCCGCACACGAAGAAAATCTCACCGTCAACGCGCAGGAACGAGCCGCCCGTCTCACACGCGCCCTCTACGCCGCGTCCGATGTATCGGAAGTTTTCAAAGGGGTCCTTTGACTCAAAGAACACGTAAACGTATTTTCCCGTCCTCTTGTCAAGACGGCAAATGGCAAGCAACCAACGGTTGTTTTCCTCATCATAAATAAGGTCGGGGTCCTCGTCGCGGACAAAGCCGAGAAACGCGCTGTCGGGGTCTTCCTTGCTTCCCTTTTCCATCATCTTAACGTCGGCTACGTTAATACCGAAACGCGGGTCGCCCTCAAACTGACCGTACGCAAGAATGTGTGCGTGCTCGAAGGAGCTCGTCCAGACGTACCATTTCTTTGCCATTCTGTTGTAGAGAATAATCGACGCTATGTATCCGCGCCAGAAGCCGTCTCCGTGGTCGAAGAAAAGCACGCCCGTCATCTCAAGGCGCATCGTGCCGGGCACCCAGGAGAATATCGCCTGATAGTTGCCCGCGTGAGTGCGGATAGACGCGGTAAAATAAATTTTGCCGTTCTCGTGGATAACGCTGCCGTCCTCGTATCTCACCGCGCGGAAATCGGCAATCGAAACTCCGTTGTCAAGGCAGGAGGTTACGCTGATAACGCTGACCTCTCCGCTTGCGAAAAGCGAAACGTTGCCGTCCTTAAAGCTTTCGTAGCGGTTGGACTCGGCAAAAAGCGGCTCGTCTACGGTGGTCAGATAATTCGCGCCGCCGTTCTGCCTGTAATAGATGTCAAAATACCCGGGACGCAGAGTTACAAGCCAGGGCGAGCAGGCTGTAAAGCCCTCGGGAAGCTCGATTTTCTCAATATGCTCCGCGCACTTGTAGGAAAGATACGTGCCTTCCTTTCCGCTTACCATAGTTACCGACGCGATCGCCTCGGGCATGCGGAAAACAAAGCCAACCTCACCGCACAGCTTCTCAACGCTTATTTCGTAGGTCGCGAACGGGAACAACTGACAAAATACACGCTCAGCACTGCCGCAAGAAAGTTGGTATTGGTTCTCGCCCACGCGCTCTGCGCAGTCGTCGCTTTTCGCAACAAGCGGATAAAGGTCTCCGCGCGTGTCATTGACAAAGTCCTTGAGAAAGCTCATCTCTCCCAATTCGATTCCCATATTTTTATACATCGAAATGCCAAATTTTCTCTTGAATTCAGAATATAATGGATTCATAATCTAACCGCCTCCTCGTCAAAAGGTTAATACCGCCCTGCGCGGTTGATTATATTATCCCACAAAACATCGAAAAAGTCAAGGGAAATGGAAAATTTGGCAGAAAGCCAGAGCGTTACAAATGTGTTACAAATCAGGGCAAAATCAAAAATATTTTAAATTTCTTCAAAGAATAAAAGCCCACCCGCAGGCTGGCGATACCATTGTTGCCCTTGAAGTGCCGCCAAGGGCAAACAGCAGGATCATTTACCGATGTAAACGATGAATTCCGTTATCATTATAGCCTGTATATTCGGCATATCGGTTATTAACGTCGTTTGCAACATATCCCGTATCTTGAACAACGGCACCGTTTTTCATATGTTGTCTGTAAGCCTTGTTTTTTGCTTGACTTTTACAAAGCTTTATTGTATAATGGCTATAATAAAGAACAGCAATAGTGGGAGACAGATTATGAACGATAAGATTACAGCAAGAAATTGGTTTTATTCACAACCCAAAACAGAAGTACCAGAGTGCAAAAAATGTGATGCTCTTAAGGTTTACCGATTGGGGTATACGGGGCAATACATTATAGAAACCGAAATAGATTCGGGACTTGGCGGCGAGGCTGTGGAAATCAATCAGATTACTGATATACATTTCAATTACGTTGCCATTGCCGACGAAAAAGACAAAGAGGTAATGGGTACAAGAGAGTGCCGATTGTGGAACAGAGAAGGAGAATCTGTCAAATCGGCTATAAACGCGATGAACGTTGCGCAGTATGCCGACCAGACAGTCATTACAGGCGACACCTTGGACTATCTTTCACAAGGTACAATTATGCTTACTAAAAAGCATATTTTCTTGCGCGACAAAAATATAATGATAGCTCTCGGCGGACATGAATTGACAAAGCAAATGCAAACCTATCTCCCCGATGAAACACCGCTTGAAGCGCGTTTGGAGATATTGAGACAATTTTGGATTCACGATATGTTCTATTACTCCAAGGATATAGGAGAAAAGGTAATCGCCATATGTCTTGATAACAGCCAAAGCAAATTTTTACCTTGCCAGATTGAAAAGCTGGAGGCTGATATAAAACGAGCTAAGGAAGAAAACAAAATCATTCTTGTCTTTATGCACGAACCTATATCCCCACGCGATTCATCGGGAACTATGCCCGCTCTGTGGGAAAGCAGAGGATCACATAAAGAGTTTGATTTCTGCGGTGAAACGACAATTGGCGCAAAGCCCGAAGATGAGGCTACCGAAAAGGTGTATTCTCTGATTACCGAAAACGCCGACGTAATAAAGGGGCTTTTCTGCGGACACAGACACAGTATGTTCTATATGAACGTAAAAGCCTCATATTCCGACAATAACGGAGTGCATGAAACCACTATCCCACAGCTCGTTGCGCCGGGTAACGCATATCTCGACCACGCAGGCATAGTTGTGAGAATTATTGTTAAGTAAATCGAATAACAATGGAAATTGCTCGTAGCATCAAAAATCCCAACCGCAGGTTCACTTTTCCTGCGGTTGCTTAATTTTATCAGGCACGGTGAAATTTTATAAATATTTATGTAAATCGAATCTTGCCAGTCTTATGTGCTGTCTTGCCACCGTATAGGACATTGCAAGCTCACCGTCTGCGAAAAATTGCACAAAGGGGTAAAAACAGCTTGTGGTCATTTTGGATTGTAAAACCACTTGGCTGTTTGCAATATCATCGGTATCTATTTTTACAATGCCGATATGCTCTCTGTCAACAGGTGCATGGAAAAGATAAAGATTACCGCGATAGAATATAAAGTCTCCTCTTGATTGGCAATCTTCAATTTCTATGGGTGTTTCCCATGTCTTGCTTTCAAGATCGTACACGGTTAAAAATCCGCATTTATTGGTATCCTGTTGGCGTACAAAGTAGTAAACCTTATTGTTAAGGACGTAGGTTGCGTTTTCCCATTTCGAGTCGTTTATAAAGTCGGGCTGTGACACGTATTCCCATGTAATAAGGTCACAGCTTTTTATAATACAGGTGAAATCACCGCTGTAAAGTCCCGAATAGCAATAGCTTTTGCCGTCCTCGGTCCGGTAGGATTGCTTTTGCATAATGCCGATATCCGAATACATCTTTTTGTAAGGGATTTCATTTTCAGCAAGCGCGCTCTTGATACCGCTTACGGAAAGGTCGTTTACGGTGTCTCCCACCTTAAATCTGTTTACACCAATCTCTCCCATTGTTTTGGTTGAGAGCGTAAACGGACAGTAAAAGCGGTAATAATTTTTATCCGCTGTGCGCGCCGTCCACATAACAAAAAGCGTGTCATCGTCCTTTTGCATAAATATGCTGTCATAAACCATATCAATAGTTTTATCACCGACCTTGTCGCCCGTAGTTTGAAGATCAATGAAAACCTTGTTGTCAAGGTCGTTTATATTCGCGTATACAAAGCGAGCCGTCTGATTTTTGGGGTCCTCGGATGGCTCTTTGGTATTGGCGTAATAGGTCATATAGATTGTGCCGCCAATCACCTTAAACGTTGAAACGTGTGCCATTTTGTCGCCCTGCTTCTCAAAGTCCGAAACAAACCGTTCGGCAATTTCATTTGAAAAAGCCGCGCCTTTTTCCAGTGCCTCATCTGATACCTCTGCGGTTATTTTTCTATTTATGTTTTCAATGGGAGCACCTTGGGTTATTACAAGCTCCTTTTGGGTGTTAAAATCATTTTTGAACATCTTTTTTTCTCCTTTTCTGATAAAGAATATTATAATTGAAAGTATTGCTGCCGATTCGTTGATGATTCCCATATATGAATTAACAAACACGTCATAAACCAAAAAGGCGGTTGAAACGGGAATCGAAATACATTTCGTCAATTTAGGGTTGTCTATCCACAATGAGAACGTCACGAACGCCGAGGCAAGTATTGGTAAAGCATCAAACCATTCTTCAAACGAAATAATTCCAAGTGTTAGATTTGTTATTATAAAAATAATCGGGATAATGCCTTTGCCCAAGAATTTGTATTTTTTGCGGTTTATAAATACCACTTCCCGAAAAATCCCAATAAAATTCGGTATCATTCCCGCAAACGCGCCGAGACAAATATAATGCGCCGCCCAAAATAAATCCGCGCAAAGTTTTCCCACCAAAATTCCTTTTCTGCTTTTCTGTTGGTGAGAAACAAACAAAGAAGCCATAGCTCCTATTCCTAAAATCCATACTAACATACCATAAACCTCTTGACAATTAAAAACAATAGTAATATAATTATATTAGACAATTGCTGTTTGTTCAATTATCTATATTGGGATTTTTTAACACTATATTGGGAGAAACTATGAAAACACATTATGAAGAGTATAATTATACACTTGGGCAGATACCTTTTGTACTAAACGACAATTTGAAACGCACGTCAAATTTGCGTAGCGAAAATATGAATTGGCACGAAAATATAGAAATTCAATACTGCAAAGCGGGCGAAGGCGTTGTTTTGATTGACGGAAAGCACTATGATTTCAAGGCGGGAGACATTGCCGTTATTGATTCAAATTCAATTCATTATACCTACAGCGATACGTCTATGATTTATTCCTGTATTATAGTCGGAACCGAATTTTGCAAGCAAATGGGGATTGATTATAGCCGTCTGTCGTTTCCCCCTTTATTCAAAAACCGAAAGATAGCTGATATATTTGAGGAAATATGCAAGGAGTACAAAGAGAAGTCGGAGCTTCGCGTAGCCACGCTTAACTGTCTGTTGCTTAAATTGTTGATTGAAACTGTTGACGGTTATTCTGTGCCGAGAAAGCGCGAAATGGTAGAAAAGAGAGATTTGATTACCGTGAAAAAAGTTCTTTTGTATATTCACGAGAACTATAGCCAAAAAATTACACTCGACGGAATTGCCGCGTATGCTCTTGTTGATAAATATACACTGTGCAAGATTTTTAAAAAGATAACTGACCAAACCCTCTTTGACAATATCAACGCTTACCGATGTATGAAAGCGGCGGAACATATATCCGACGGAAATAGTATATCGGAAGCGGCTCTCCTTTGCGGCTTTGAGAACAATTCGTATTTTACAAAAACCTTTAAAAAGCATATGGGAACATTACCGTCCAAATATAAAAATATAGCTACTTGAAAGATCTCATTTATATTACGTGGCGGGAAACTCCGCTTCGACCGTCGAAAAAACGGCAAAATTACAAACCTCGTCCGAATCCCGTCGGGAAAGTTTAGTCTGAAGGGGAATACACAGGAATGGCGAAAAAATAAAAAAAGAGCCTCGATACCAGTGGTATCAAGGCTTTCTTTGGTTGCGGGGTAAGTGCAGAAAAAACAGTTCACCGAACTGTTTTTTCAAGCGTGTAACCAAAACAAGGAGAAGCGAGAACAAGACTTGTCTTGCTTGAGAGGCGACTATGTTTTGGGAAGGGCACGAGGATTTGAACCACTTTTCCAAAAACTGCTGTGCGAACACAGCCCCGTCGCCGCCGTGTGTCGTGGGCTATCGCCTGCGCTTGCTCGGCTCTGCCCTCTCGCACTTGGGGCGACACCGCTTGCGAAAAGGATTCTCAATCCTTTTCGCTTCGCTAACCCAACGAGCTACGCTCGTCGGTATAACCCGAAGGTCGT
>JBGVRT010000026.1:0-4356 GCA_045128735.1 Eubacteriales bacterium
GGATTCCATTGTTACGCAAAGCATTTTCTGCTGTGCTCCGTGTTCACGATCCATCATATTTTCACACCTCACCCGTTTTTCTTATTATACCATAGAGTTGTGAACTTGGCGTGAAAATTGGGGTGTTTGTCAACAGCACCATTTTGACCCATTGATTTTGGGGTGGGTCTCCGCGACCCAGCCCACGTTATGCTGCCGTTCAAGTGGCGAATTTCTCCACTTGAAAATGTTAAAATAGGCTGGACATCGCGTGTCCAGCCTACAAAAGGGTATAACGGAGATGGTGCGGGTCTCTGCGACCCGCACCAATCGCAAAGGGCGAAATCCACCCCTTGAAATAATTGCCTGCGATTATCCTGTCACAAATATTATACACTATTTGTGACAAAGAGGTCTGGGCACGGTGTGCCCAGAGCAAAGATGTTGTGCATATTTATTGTCCTCTTGCCGCAAACTAAAAAGAAACGGCTTTTGTGGGGGCAAGATGGATATTATCAAGGTCATATTGACGTCGCTATTGTCGGTGGCGGCGTTGTTTATCATCACAAAAATTATGGGACACAAACAGGTGGCACAGCTTGACTTTTTCGACTACGTTTCGGGTATTACCATCGGCTCCATTGGCGCAGAGCTTGCAACCGAACTCGAAGAACCGTACAAGCCGCTGACTGCACTTGCCATTTACGGGTTGGCATCGTTGGTATTGAATCTGATCGCCCATAAGTTACCGAAAACGCGCAAATATATCAACGGCTCGCCGACAATCTTAATGAACGATGGTAAGCTTTATCGCAAAAATCTAAAGCAAGCCAAGCTTGACTTATCCGAGCTTATGCTTCTTTGCCGCGAGCAGGGATATTTCGACCTTGACGAGATACAAACGGCAATCTTTGAGCACAACGGAAAGCTCTCTATCTTGCCCAAGGCGGCAAACCGCCCTGCCACACCCGAGGATCTGAAGATCACGGCGAAAGCGACGCACATTGGTGTTGAGGTCATTATGGACGGGCGCGTGATGGGAGAAAATCTTTCCCGTATCGGACGCGACGTGAATTGGCTGATAAAACAGTTGAAAACGCAAGGACATAAGGACGCAAAGGAGATATTTCTCGGCATTTACCGTCCAGATGAGGACAAGCTGACACTCTATCCAAACGATTAAATTCGGCATATACTGATACCGAAACCATTTAAGGAGGTATCATTACTATGCGAAGACACAATTGCGGTGAGCACCCCGAGATCCGTGATTACGGATGCGAGCCGTTTATTTTTAATATCAATCACGCAACGAATATGAACGAGAATTTTCGCACGACTCTTTGGACAGGGCGGGATATGCAACTGACGCTGATGAGCATTCCCGTGTGCGGTGACATCGGCGTGGAAATGCATCAAGACGTTGACCAGTTTATCCGCGTGGAGAGCGGAAGAGCCACGGTCTATATGGGCAATTGCCGAAACGATCTGCGCGAGATTGGATGTGTGGACGGAAACTACGCCATTCTCATCCCCGCAGGCACGTGGCACAACATTGTCAACACGGGCAACCGCCCCTTGAAGCTCTATTCGCTCTATGCACCGCCTCAGCATCCCTTTGGCACAGTTCATCGTACAAAGGCTGATGCGGAACACGATGAACATTGAATACGAGAAAATCACTTGAGCTGACAAGCGCGGTAACGGCGCTTGCAAACGCTATTGCCTGCAATCTTACTATCGACGAGATTGCATTGATTGCAAGCATATTCGTCCAGCTTGGCGACACGCTTGCCACCATCGCGGCGCGGGAGAATCTGTGCGGAGATAAGAATAAATTTGAGGGCTGACGATTGATTTTCGTCAGCCCCTTGGTTATTCGGTTAATGCTTCAATGGCTATTTGCATACCGAGCTTAAACGCATACTCAAAGATAGCAGCCTCGCCAAGGCTCATGTACTCGCTCCAGCAATCGTGGAACTTTTCGAATATCTCCTTTTGCTCATCGGTGAAGCTTTTCTCAAGGTCCTCGTGGTGCCGTGACATATAGCTGAGCAGTTCTTTCATTTCCTTTGAGTTGGTTCGGCTATCCTCTTGAGGGATGATGTTGCCGTGCCAAAGTTCTTGAATCATAGAGTTCATTTGTACACGACCTCCTTCAACACGATTTCCTCGGCGATTGCTTTGATGTTATTCATCATCTGTACCCAGCGCATGGGATCGGAGGCTTTGAGTTCTTCGGACACGCCCATTCGCTCTGCCATCTGTGCGATATGTAAGTCGAGCTGTTCGTGCGCCTGCACGTCAACGCGGTGGAGATGTTCGTTCAAGCGGTTTTCGGTCAGCAGGGTGGTATATGTACCTCTGCGGTGCTGTTTCATAAACGCAAGGTGCAATTTGCCGTACTTGCCGATCTCATAGCTTGTCTGTTCGCCAAGGTCAAGCAGGGGATAATATTGCTCGCCTCTGCGCTCGTATTCGATTCCGTTCCGTATTATTCTATCCTTCATCATGTTAGCCTCCTCTGTGAATCTTTCTGTAGATCTCGTGAATATCGTCAAGATGTGTCTGTGATTTGCGCATAATGCTGTTGTACTCCCCGGAGCAGAGAAACGAAAGCAGGTCCTTCTTTTTCACCCAAATGCGAGAGTCAAGCATGATGCAATGGAGTTTGTCTTCCACGCACCAGCGGCGGACTACCTTTCGGGGATATCCGGTGATGCTCTCGATGTCCGGCGGTTGTAGCATATCACGACAGTTCTCCAACCTCTTTTGATAATATTTTTTGAGTGTGGTGGATTTGAGGTCTTTTTCGGGCAGACAGTTGATGGAGAGTATCCGCTGTTCCACCATCATTTTCAGCGCCTCTTGCCGTTGCCTTTTTTCATCGTTGAGCGCCTTCGGGATGGCAAATTTGCAGGGCTGTTTTTGGTATTCCTTGAGCGCGTCCAGCAGATCTTGTTTTCGGATTGTGTAGCAGTGTGTCTTCTTTTCGCTGATCTCACAAGGAATCAGACCGGCTCGTAGGTAGTATCTTGCGGTTCGTTTACTGATGTGGCAAACCACCCGTAAATCCTCAAGGGAGAAGGTGTCGGGAAGATTGGCGATTTCGTTCAGATCGTATATCATTTTTCGCCCTCCTTCGCAGGATGGAGCAGATCATAAATCGCGCGTATATCGGCAATGTGTTGGGGCGATTTTACGTTGATGTCGTTGTAGGTAAAAGAGGTCAAAAACCTTATGGCGTCTGCCTTTGCGATCCATAGGCGGTTGGTTTTCGCGTGGGCAATCAACTTCTTTTGCTTGCACCACCGCGTGATGGTTGGGGAGCGGTATCCCGTGACGCGCACAAGGTCTGCAACACAGATCAGCTCGGAGACATCGGCAAGCTTATTTCGGTAATATTCGACTGCTACGTCCGACGCGAGATCCTGCGTTGGGAGGTATATGATGGGGCTTTTGCGGATTCCGTTTAAGTGTTGTTTTTCTCTCCAAATTCCCGGAATTTTGTATTTTTCGGGGTTTTCACTGTAGTCTGCAATGGCTCTCAGCAGGGCGGTTTTTTTGACCCGATAACACCGCGTTTTCTTCCCGGTCGTCTCATAGGGAATGAGTCCGCTTTTGAGATAGTACCGCGCATCCAAATGGCTCAAATGGCAGGCGCGGCAAAGGGCTGCCAAGGATAAGACGTCCGGCAAGCGTTGAATTTCGTCTAAATCGTAACGCATAAAAAGTTCTCTCCCAAATCGTTAAAAATTCTCTCCAAAAAAAGAAAAATCTCGATGTACTGCAGTTGCAATTCTTCTCTCGCGAATTCTCTCCAAATTCTCTCCAAAGTGCAAAAAATTCCTCAAAAAACGAGGGGTCTGTATCGATTCCGATCAATTCGTTTTAATTCATATCGGTTCCAAACAGTCCCGAAAAGCCTTGTAAAATAAGGATTTTCGGGAATCGTTTTAGCCTGAATTGCACCGAACTAAGCTGAAACGGTATTCTTTGGTAGACTTCTTGAAAACCGTTTGGGCTCTGCCCACGTGAGTTCGAATCCCTCTGCCTCCGCCAAGTGAAACCTAAATTGAACTTTACGTTTGATTTAGGTTTTCTTTTTTGTCTGAATATTGAGCGAAGCGACGCCGACTTGTATCAAGACAAGCACACGCCTCGGTGCCAAATGGTTGACTTTAGATAAAAAATATGGTATAATAAACTCACCAATAAATAAGAATTTGCAGGTGCGAATGATGAAAACTTTATATATGATTGGTGGCACTATGGGAGTTGGAAAAACAACTGTGTGCCAACAGCTCAAACAGGATTTACCGAATAGTGTATTTCTTGACGGAGATTGGTGTTGGGATGCAAATCCGTTCCAAGTAA
>JBGVRT010000027.1:0-114043 GCA_045128735.1 Eubacteriales bacterium
TGCTTGGAGTGAAAGTTCCGAACGTCGCCGATCTCTGCAATAACCAGCGGAGTCAGCGTATCTCCAACACAAGCCATCTCACGAATTAAAAAATATTCGGGAAGGGACTTGGCAAACGCCTGCATTTGTGTTAAAATAGAGGTGCGAGAGGTTTCGATCTCATGCACAACTCGAATAGCTTCCTTGACTACGATCGTGGTGGATGGGGTCATAGGAAGCGCAGGGATACTGTTTTGAACCAGGGCAAAGATCTCTTCTGCCTGGCGTTCGTACATGCGGTATCCCTGCTTTTTTGCCCAAGAGCAGTAACCGAAGATGAATTTCTTCTCTCCCATGGCGGTGATCTTGTCAAAATGCAAGTATTTCAGTACAAAATCCGTTAATTTGTGGTGTGGCTCCCGATCCTGAAGAATGTCGGTAATACCCGGCATAACGTTATCAAGGAGATTGCCCAGCGAGATCTTTGCTTTTACGAGCATAGACGTAAGCTGAAAATACTGCCGTGAGAGCAGTCGTAGCTCGCGGTATACCTCATCCGTCGGCTTGGCGCGTTGCAGGTCCTGCCAATAAGTGAGACCGAAGGCAGCGATTTTAGCTGCATCAATCTTATCCGTCTTTGCTTTGCGAATGTCCTGTGCACAGAACTTTTTCATACGCAGAGCGTTGACCACACAGACAAAAATATCTACTTCAAGCAGTTGCGCTACAACGGGTAAATGGTAGTGCCCGGTAGCTTCAAGTACCACGCGAACCTCCTCGTCATACGAGCGAATATCCCGTATGAGCTTTCCGACTTCTTCGGCGGTGTGTTCGATGTCGTAAGGCGCTTTCAACACCTCTCCGCCCGGCTTCAAAAAGCACACAGTGCTTTTTCCTTTTGCGATGTCGATACCAACGCAGATCATAAAAATCCTCCTGTTTGTTGTTTCTGCAATGTAACCGTTTCAGCTTATTACGATTCATTTTGGCTCGTGACGCGGACGGTTTTTTTGCTGGGGGCTCGCCCCCTCCAAAACCGGAACAACCTGCTTAATCGAATCTTTATAATAAGAGAACGGATGACGCTTTGTCTACCGAACGCGAAGTTCAAAGAAAAGCTCGTCAGTCCATTGCTCTCTTATTATAACAAAAATAAGCATAGCTGACTATACCGTTTTGCTCAGTATAGGGCTACGCTTATATTGTACCAAAGAGAAAGCGACCGCAGAGAAGGTGAACCTGCGGTCGCGATTTTTTGATGATTTTTTGGCGCTGCGGTGTTTTTTCCGAAGCTCGGTGATGCTTTTTTGATGCTGTACCGGACGGAGTTATTGGAACTAAATGGACTATTTGGCAAGTTGATGCTACTGTGTCGGCTTCAAAATTAATCATTTTTCAGCTCAAAGACCTTGTTCCGGAGAGAAAAAAACCAAAAATACCGGAAAGAAAAAATCCAAGCCAATCGGCTTGGATTTTTTGGCAGGGGCAGGAGGATTCTGAACCTGGCTTGCGGTTAATACAGCAAGATTGGGAAGTTTAGCCTACGCAAGCCCGCAACGCCTTCGGCGTTGGAGTTCGAAAATACTATACACATAACAAAAAGAAAGAGACGGCTAAAGCCATCTCTTTCTTTTTGGCAGGGGCAGGAGGATTCGAACCCGCGACCCACGGTTTTGGAGACCGGTACTCTACCAGCTGAGCTATACCCCTGTACAATACCTATGTATTATATCACATCTTTTTGAATTTTGCAAGGGGTTTTTGAAAAAAAGTCAAAAAAATCTGCGGAAATTTTCTGCGGTACTTGAATATGGCAGGAAAATGTGATAAAATATATTCGTATTCAACCGAAAGGACAAATGAAATGAGAATTTTAGCTATCGGAGACATTGTTGGGCTTGGCGCGGTGAGCTATCTGCGCGAGAAGCTTTGGCAATTCAGAAAAGAAAACAAGATAGATTTTGTTATTGCCAACGGTGAGAACGTGAACGACATTTTCGGTCTCGGAATTGACGAGGCGAGGGAACTACTCGACAGCGGCGTTGACGTTATCACCACGGGAAATCACGTTTGGGGGCGCAGAGACATTTACGATTTTCTTGACAGCTCGGAGGCTGTTATACGCCCCGCAAACTATCCGTCGGACGCGCCCGGAAGCGGATACACTTACGCTGACGTTGACGGCTTCAAGGTGCTTTGTATCAACGTGCTCGGAACGGTATTTATGGATTCGCTTACCTCTCCCTTTGAGTCGGTTGACGCCATTCTTGCACGTGAGGAAGGTAACTACGACGTTGCGCTTCTCGACGTTCACGCCGAGGCGACCTCTGAAAAGCTTGCGATGGGCTACCATTTTGACGGCAGAGTGACTGCCATATTCGGCACGCACACCCACGTACAGACCGCCGACGAGCGAATTTTGCCCGCGGGCAGCGGCTACATTACCGACCTTGGAATGACGGGACCGAAGGACGGCATATTGGGCGTTGAAAAAGAGAACGTTCTTTATCGCTTCTTGACAAAAATGCCCAAAAGGTACACTGTAGCACAAGGCGAAATCGAAGCACAGGGCGCAATTTTCGACATAGACCCCTTTGCGAGAAAAACGATCTCGGTCAAGAGAGTTAAGTTTTGATAGAGTTGACATAAGAAAGCCACCGCTTCAAGCAGTGGCTCAGATTACTGACAAAGGGTTCAGGACTACGGTTCTGAGCCCTTTGTCGTACTTTACAAGTTTTATGGTATAATATAGGTGTAAAGAAAAACGTGGAGTAACACCTATGTTTACAGAAAGAATCAGAAAGCAAAACAAACCGGAAATGGTAATCTTGGATGAGCTTGTGCCACAGGATAATCTTTTGAGAAAGATAGATAAAGCAATAGACTTCGGATTCATCAACAAGATCTGTAAGCCATATTACTGCGAAAACAACGGACACCCGGCAATAGAGCCTGAGGTTATTTTCCGCATGCTGTTCATAGGATATCTCTACGGAATAAAAAGTGAAATAAGATTGCTTAAGGAAATCGAGGTAAACGTAGCGTATCGTTGGTTCATCGGCTACGATCTGACCGAAAAGCTTCCCGACGTAAGCGTGATATGGCAGAACAGACTCCGCAGATACAACGGAACCGACGTTCCACAGCAAATATTCGACGAGATCGTCCGTCAGGCAATGGCAAAAGGATTTGTAGTCGGAAAGATGCTATATTCGGACAGCACGGGCGGTGAAAGTGGTGAAGTTAAAACAATTAAGGTAAGCACCACAGACCCCGACAGCGGATTTATGCACAGAGACGGCAAGCCGCAGAGATTCTTCTATCTTGACCACAGAACTGTAGACAGCAAACATTACATTGTCTTTCTGCAACCGTCTATTTGAATGTTTTGACCAGATATGTATGATGCTTCATCACTTGCAAGAAAGCAGATAAGGTTTGCGTTTTCCATATCCGTGCCTGTTCGTCCAATAAAAGGCAAAGGTGACTCAACGTACGAGTTGTAATCAAGATTTTCACCGGGACTTACGCTACCGGGAGAAACGCTGTTTACAAGTATTCCCTTTTTTACAACCTCCTTGGCAAGTGATTTTGTCATTGCTATCACCGCGGCTTTTGTAGCCGAATAGGGAGCCATACTATTGAGCCCGTATACACCTGCAACAGATGCTACGTTTATTATTCTGCCATAATTGTTTTCTATCATATTACCTAAAAATGCTTTGGTGACGTACATTGTTCCCATAACGTTGACGTCAAAAAATTTCTTCCACATTTCTGTGGGGACGTCTACAAAGCTGCAATGATATTTCCATAAAGCCGCATTGTTGACAAGAATATCAACATTTTTGAATTTTTCAAGTACTTCCGATGCGACCGCATTTACTCTTGTCTCGTCGCTTATGTCGCATTCAAAGCACAATACTTCCTTTGTGTATTCTTCAAGCTCACCTTTGAGACGGCAAAGTTCTTCGGTGTTTATATCAATGGCAACTACCCGCGCCCCCTCCATAGCGAATTTAAGGGCTACGGCTCTGCCTATTCCGCGCGCGGCTCCTGTGACAATAGCTGTTTTACCTGAAAATCTCATATCATCAAACCTCCGTTTTTATTTTATTCTATCAATCAATCGAGTTTTAGTAAATGCAAATTTCTATATTCTGTTTAGCCAAAACGATACAATTTTATATTGACTTGTATTTGTAAAGATGCTATAATACAAAAGGGGTGATTGATATAATAACTGAAAATTTTATTATTGCGGAATTTAACAGTATTTTTACTGCAACAAATACGGAGGGAAAGATAATTGAATTGAAAAACAGATATTGTTCCTGCTTTATTGTCACGTTTAGCGGAAGCATCAAATTCTCATATGAAAGCGGAAGCGTGGTAGCAGACAGTGAACACCCTGTTTTTATTCCCGAAGGATTGACATATCAAAATGAATGTCTTGAGGATGCTGAGAGCCTGGTTTTTAATTTTCACACATTGAATAAATATGCGGAGCCTATAGTTCTTTCTTCTGTATCTCACAGATTTGCGACAGAAAAATACGGTGAAATAGAAAAAGCACTTTTTTTAAGCACGGCTGAAAACAAAATGACCGTGCTCAGCGAGCTATATTCTTTGGCATCGAGGCTTTTTGCTGTTAACGAAAAGCTCTCTCACGGCAACGCGGTGATTAAAAAAGCGACAGAATACATCTTCTCAAATTACAATGATAGTGAACTGACAGTATCACAGGTAGCACGTATATGCTTTGTAAGCGAAGTGTATTTGAGAAAGCTTTTTATGGAAAAGATGAATACTACTCCGTTAAAATACATCATGAAAGTAAGAATGAAGCGTGCACACGACCTTGCGATGGAAAGATTTCCTGTTAAGGAAATAGCTCATCTGGTAGGCTACGCCGATATTTATCAGTTTAGCCGTGCATATAAAAAGCACTTTGGATATTCTCCGTCGGAAACGCCGTGAACTTCACTTAAAGCGCGCATCATAAGGGAAAGTGGTCTTTAGCTTTGTTCTTGCCAACCTCTGGCTTGGTCGTGCAACAGTACTGCCCCATAGGTCTGAAATTTACCCATTGTTTTTGCGGTCGCTTCGATTTTTATTCAGCGTATTTTTTTACAAGCGCGGCGCTAAGAAGCGCGGCGGAATCGGGGTCTACGTAAACAGTTGCATCGCTGTGCTTCTTCAAAAGCGTTGCGGGTATATCGGGGGTAACGTCATTGGCAAAGGTATTATATATAGCCTCAGCTTTAACACTGTACGGAACAACCGAAATTATGTGCTTACTCTGCATAATTCTGTCGCAGGTCATACTTATTGCCTGCTTGAAGCACTCCTCCCTATTCTTGAACCAACCCTCTCCAATCTGTTGTTGCAGGCAACGTTCGGCAAGCGTTACCACCTTATACGCGCTCTTGTCGGCAAAATCGGCGGGCGGGTCGTTAAAGGCGATATGTGCGTTTTCGCCTATGCCGATAAGTCCCACGTCTATGGGTGACTCGTCAAGAAGCGCCGTAAGACCTTCTATAGTTTCGTCGGGGTCCTTTGTGCCGTCTATGAGGTGATATTTTTTAATCGGCACCTTATTTACAAAGCGGTTTGTAAGGTAGCAGTTAAAGCTTGCGGGGTGGTCCTTGGAAATACCCACGTACTCGTCGAGGTGGAACATCTCGACCTTATCCCAATCAACGCGGCACTTTATGAACTCCTCAAAGAAGGGGAACTGTGATGCCCCAGTAGAAAGAAGAATACGGGCACTTCCCTTTTCCTCGATCGCCATATTGACAAGCGATGCCGCGTGCTCTGCCGACCTTACTCCCAAGTCCTTAAGACTTTCACACAAAACAAGTTTCATTATAATTCCTCCAAAAATTATTTTTATTTGAAATACTGTTGCCAAAATGTACAATTTATTGTATATTTTTTTGTTGACATTAAATATTGAACAAGACATAAAAGCGTGATATAATAGGCTTATGGCTATTATATCAGACTATTATTCAAAAAATCGAGACCTGTATTTTCATCACACAGTCAGCGAAAAGACCAAAGACACACCGCCTATGTACGGCCCCGAATCTCACAGGGGCTTTGAAATAATTTACCTTGTGGAAGGAGAGGTCAGATATTTCATAGAGGGTGACGAGTACCTTGCGCGGACGGGGGACTTAATATTTATTCTCCCCAACGAAATACACGCTTTAGAGCGAAGCGGAGCAATGAAATACGAAAGAGTTGTGGTTTCATTTGAGTATGGCACCGTAAAGTCAATGCTTGCGCAAAGCGACTTCGCGGTTGACGGCACGTTTCTTGAAATGAAGAACACAGTTCACAGAATAATTCCCATCGACCTTGTGGAAAAATACGGAATAAAGGAAATAATGAGAGATATCGGCAGACTTGACTCTGCCGCCTCCGAGTTCCCATTTCTGTTCGTCTCAAATCTTATGTCGCTTGTTGCCGCGCTCTGCAAGCTTTTCTCCAATGAGTCACGTGAGCCTGTTTTCAAGATTTCCTCCGACACCACTGTCAAAAACGCGGTGGATTATATCGGCGAGCATATTACCGAGCAGATGACTCTTGACCGAATTGCCGACGCGCTTCACGTAAGCAAATCCACGCTCTGCCACCGTTTCCGCCAATGCATGAACACAAGCGTTAACCGATATATCGCCACCAAGAAGATATACCGCGCTATGCGCCTGATTGAAAGCGGAATGAGTGCCAACGAGGCGGCAAGTGCCGTGGGGTACGAGCATTACACCACATTTTATCACAACTACAGGCAGATTATAGGTGCTCTGCCCTCAAGTGACAAAAAATAGCTTTTATTGGGCTGTCCCGAAAGAGTCAGCCTTTTATTTGCGTAAAATCGGGAATTTCTACGGGCATACTGCCAAGCTCTATGGACTTTGCCGAAAGAGGCGTTATACACATCCAAGCCGCCGCATCGTACACGTCGATAGGTGACTCACCGCCGTCGGTAACATAATCGAAGAACGCCTCAAACAACAGCCAGTCCATTCCTCCGTGACCGCCCCGAACGCCGTCGTTAAGAAATTTCTTCCAAATGGGGTGGTCGTATTTTTCAAACCACTCATTCTGATTGTTATAATAATTAAGCGGCTTCTCCATATCCTTTCTGCCGTGTTCGGCATCAAAATGGAAGAACGCCCCATCCTCCCAATAGCAAGCGCGGGTACCTTGCACCGAAAAATTGCGGCTATATGGGCGTGGGCAGGTGGTATTGAGTATCAACGAGACCGTTGTTCCGTCGGCACACATTATATTCGTTCTCACCACGTCGCCTTGACTGAATCTCTGAGTAACATATTTGCTTTGGTAAAGCTCGGGGTGAAGAGCCGCGTAATCGTTAAGCCCCACCGACTTTGAAGCCATAGAGGTCAGATAAAGCATTCTGTTACCCTTGTTGATATTGAGGATTTTGGAGATCGGTCCAAAAGCGTGCATAGGATAATTATCACAGTTTCTTCCGATGTAGTTTCTTAGTCTGTAGTGGCGGTTTTCCTCGCCGAGAAGCACTTGATTTCTCAGGTCGTGCTCATATCCGCCCTCGCAGTGGGTAATCTCACCAAAAAGCCCTTTGCGCACCATATTGAGCACCGCAAGCTCAGCACGGCCGTAGCAACAGTTTTCGAGGAACATAAACTTTATTCCCGTCTCCACCTGCGTTCTTACAAGTCTGAAGCAATCCTCTACCGAGTATGCTCCGCCCACCTCGATAGCCACGGGAACTCCCGCATTCATTGCCGCCACCGCAAGGTCAATATGACTCTCCCAAGAGGTAGAGACACAAATTGCGTCAATTTGCTCCTTTTTTGTCAAAAGCTCGTTAAAATCGGTAGTCCGGATTGGAACTTCTTTATTTATTTTGGTCTTAACAACCTCCGCGATCGCATCAATTCTGTCTCTGTAAAGGTCGCAAATCGCCACAATCTCACAGCGTTTATTTTCGGTAAATACAGACTTCACAAGACCCGTGCCCCTCAAGCCCAAGCCAACAACCGCAAGTCTTACTTTTTCCATATTGGTGTCCTCCTTATATGCCTCTATTTTACAATCCGTCCGCCAAATATAACCTTTTTTAGATTATAACTTTTGTCGGTTATAACCAAGTCGGCTCGCTTTCCTACGGCAATCTCGCCTCTGTCGTCAAAGCCCATTACTCTTGCAGGGGTGGTTGACGCCATTTTGGCAAGTGCTACGGGGTGGTCTCCAATGGCACCGCACATTGTTCTCACAAGGCGGTCAAAGGTAGCAACGCTACCGCCGAACGCACTGCGGTCGGGAAGCTTTGCAACTCCGTCCTCAACAATTATATCGGTTCCATGAGCAAGGCTTCCTATTTTTGAGCGCGTTCCCTCGGGCAGACCGCAGGCGCGCGAGGCATCGGTTACAAGGCATATTCTGTCCGCGCCCTTACACTTGTATATAAATCTGAGAAGCTCGGCGGGCAGGTGCTTTCCGTCGGCTATTATCTCAACGAAAAGGCAATCAAGGCAGAGTCCTGCCTCTACCGCCCCTGCGATTCTGTATGCGTTTTTACGAGTCACGCCCTTCATTCCCGAATACAGATGTGTCATAAGGGTGTATCCGTTTTTCGAGGCACGCTCAACGGTGAAAAAATCGGCATCGGTATGTGCTACCGAGGCAATCACGCCAAGCTCCTCTGCCTTTCTGCCAAACTCCACAGCTCCTTCAAGTTCCGGCGCGGCACTCACGCGAAGAACGTAAGGGTGGGCGCGTTTAAGCTCCTCAAGCTCCTTTGCATCGGGGTCACGGAAATACTCTACAGGCTGTGCCCCGCATTGCACGGCACTGAACCACGGACCTTCAAGGTGCAATCCCACAAGCGGATTTTCAGGATTAAGTCTTTGGTATTCTTCGAAAATGCGAATACTCTCTTTAGTTGCCTCGGGCGCGTCTGCAAGTGTTGTCGCAAGCATAGTCGTTGTGCCATGGGAGAGGTGATAATCTGCAATTCTGCCCATTTCGTAGATATCTGAATCCATAAAATCAAAGCCGTCACCGCCGTGGCAGTGCAGGTCTATAAAACCGGGCATAAGGTATCCGCCCTCGCCGTCTATAACTGCATCAAAAATTTCGGGAGTTTCGCCTACAGAGGTTATAATCCCATTCTCAAATGTACAGCTTGAATTTTCAAGCACCGCGCTTTGTATAACAACGTTAATATTTTTTATCAGTATTTTCATTTTTTTATCCAATCCAAAAGCTTTCTTAGATTTATTTTACTTCATATCCGCCCTTTTGTAAATGCAATATTTAGTCAATTATATACAATATATTGCAACAGACAAAAAACAAAAAATGGCTGTCAATGAGAACAGCCACTTTATCTTATTTCATCAACTCATCGGTCAGTCTGATTATTTCGGGGGAGACCTTTTTGCGCATACGGTTCAGCGTAGCGTTATAGATAGGATAAGCAAGGCTTGCTATAACCCCGCCGATCACGCCTATCACAACTCCGAGGATAAGTGCAGTATCCGCGCTCACGCCAAGGCTTGCGGCAAGGTCGGTCATTATAAGGCTCATTCCCGTACCGAGAATAAGCGTTCCCATAACGCCGAAAATAAGTGAAAGCATCTGCGCCGTTTGTACCACGCTTGCGTCAAGCCTGCGCAGGCGCGTCATTTTATCCTCTCTCTCGTTATGCGCAGAGTCGTATTTGTCTCTTATGCGCTTTATCTCCGCCTGCTCCTTGGCGGAATAGGTATATGAAAAACCGTTTTGGTTATTGTTATCCATTATTTGTTTTGCTCCTTTGCTTTAAGCAATTTTATTTTACTTGACCCCTGCGAAATTATAAAAATCGCCATTACTACTATAAATACAGATATTGCGCCGCCGCTTGCACCAAGCAATATTTTTCGCGCAAGTGCGGTCATAGTTCGGTCACCGAAGGTAGTAAGCATAGTCGATTCAAGAGTCAGCATAGACACAGATGCGGCGGCAAGGCTGACAGCCTTGGAGGCGGAATAAACGGGGCTGTTATATCTGCGGTATTTCACGATATTGACTATAGCCATTGCAAACGCCCAAAAGGTATACGCCGCCATTGCTATGGTAGTTATTTCGTGATGGTTGAAGGTTCTGTTCCAATAGACCATAAAAAATATCATAAGCGATATTGCAATATTCATCACAAGCAACACCCAACCGCAGGCTTTGTATCTCACAAGCTCCGCCGCAATATTTTCTCCCGGTTTATATCTTGTTGTATATCGCGCCAGGAAATAGCGCATAAGTGCAAGCGAAATATAATATCCCGCCATAGAGTAAAACCAGAACGAAGAATGGTAAAAGCCAAGCCAAAGCTGAAACACGGCGTAGGCGATATTCATAAGAAACGCGCCGTAAAGCGAAGTATTTTCACGAAGCCGTGTGTCGTCAAACCACCGTTTGACATATTGGTTTTCGGCTCTCAAATTGCGCCAACAGGCTACGACGCGCGGTGCTCTGAAGCACCACACAGTCAGCGTGTACGCCGACAAAACATAGGAAATGTAAGCCGTCACACTCTCCGTGCCCTCAAACACCATTGAGTGAACAAGCAACACCGACGACAGGGGCACAAGCAGGAGAGCAACAGCTATATGGGGGAAAAGCAACGCTTTTGCAATTTTTTCAAGCTTCATTCTCTGCCCTCTTTATCTTTACCACAAAGGTGCTTCCAACGCCAACCGTGCTTTCAACGCTTACCTCAGCCTGCATAATGTCGATCACACGCTTGACAAGGGCAAGCCCAAGACCGTTGCCCGCCGTAGCTCGGGAGCCGTCGCCCTGATAGAATTTTTCAAATATGTGCGCCCCTACCTCGGGAGTCATTCCGCATCCCGTATCGCTGACCTTGACCACGGCGTAGCGCCCCTCGCTTGACAGAGAAAGCGACACCTTGCCGCCTCTGTCGGTAAACTTAAAGGCGTTTGAAAGCAGATTGTTCCACACAAGCGACAAAAGCTCGCTGTCGGCAGAGATGTACACGCCATCCTCAATATCGGTCTCTATATCGATATTCTCATTTTCCCAAACGCTTTCATACTGCAAAAGGCTTTCGCAAAGCTGTTCTCCAAGGTCGTATACCTCTGTTTTGGGATAAATCTGCTGATTCTCAAGTCGGTTGAGCTTGAGGATATTGGTCACCATGTCGGCAAGTCTGCGTGCCGCGTCGGTCGCCGCCTTTGCGTATTCCACCCGCTTTTCCTCGGGTAGGTCGGGAGTTTGCAGAAGTCTGCCGTAATTCTGTATCACGGTCAGCGGAGTTTTCATTTCGTGAGAGACGTTTGCGATAAAATCGCTTCTGAGAGTCTCCACCCCCGAAAGCTCTTCCGCCATTTTGTTTATTCCCTCAATAATATCGTTAAAGCTTTCGTCTGCGGCAAAGCCCGATATCGGCTTTATCCGAACGCTGAAATCTCCTTTTATCATTTTTTCACTTGCGTCGGTTATCCGCTTTACGGGACGGTTGACCGTATATTTTCTTCTGAGCGCGTCAATAATCGCAAACACAAGACTGATAAGCACCACGTTCCACATAGTAAGCTTGGCGGCACTTGCAAGGTCATCCCCCGTGAAGGTTATTCCCATAGTCTCCTGTAGGGTAGACACGAACAGCATTATACAGCAGGTGATGACGAACGCCACCATAACGAAAAAGGAAAAGAAGCTGCTGAGCACGCCGAGAAGCCTTTTGTTTCGCCTCTCTCTTTTCATTTTATCACCGCCTTGTAGCCGAGACCGTGAACGGTCTGTATCTCAAAGGACTCGCAGGCTGAAAGCTTGGCGCGGAGCTTGGTCATATAAACGTCCACGGTGCGGGTGCCCGCCTGTGTGTCCACGTCCCAGAATTCGTCCATAAGCTGTGTGCGAGTAAATGTCTTTTTAGGGTATGACAGCAACTTATAGAGCAGGTCAAATTCCCTTGCTGTAAGAGAAATTTCCTCGCCGTCAAGCATTGCGGCACGCTCGTCGGCGTCCATTATGAAATTGCCCACCTCTATACGTCGGCTTGAGGCTATTTTGGCGCGTCGGAGAAGTGCGCCGATACGCAAAAACAGCTCGTCAAGGTCAATTGGCTTGGTCATATAATCGTCAACTCCTATGCGAAAGCCTCTCTGCTTTGAAGCGAGGTCGTCACGCGCGGTCATAAATAGAATGGGAATATCGCTGTTAAGCGCGCGCACGGTTTTCGCAAGCTCAAAGCCGTCTATCCCGGGCATCATTATGTCCGACACAATAAGGTCGTAGGTGGTCTTATACATCTCGTCATAAGCCTCCTCTGCCCCAAGACAGCCCGTAGCCTCGTATCCGCTTGCATTAAGAAAGGAACAGACAGAACGGTTAAGGTCGCGGTCGTCCTCTACAACAAGAATTTTGAACATTTCACAACCTCCCATTTGCGCATTTTTTGCTTTTACAGTTTTATTTTATCACACAAATGTTAAAGTTTTGTTAGCGTTTGGGCTTTTCTGCAAAAACAATTTGACTTTTTGCCCGCGGAGGATTCGTCAAATTGCGTATAAATCGGGGTTTACCGACATAACACATACAAAAGGGCTGTATTCTCAACGAATCAGCCCAGAGTGATTATTTACCGTTTTTAGCCGAATCAATACGAGCCTCGGCATCGGCGCGTCTCTGCTCGGCTTCGGCTATCTGTCCGTCGCGCTTTGCCTGCATAGGCGCCTTGCGAGTTTCGGGCTTGCCCATTGCCTTTGCTTCCTCAAACTGAGCGCGCGACTCTGCCTTTGCCGCCGCAAAATTTGCCTTATCTACCTCATGCTGTGCCTTTGCATCCTCTTTCATATCAGAAAATGCCTTTTTGAAAAAATCTTTAATACTCATTGTTTTTCTCCTTATTTGTTTATTATCTTGTCGCTTGCGGCGAGAATTTCGGGGGCGAATTTTTCTCTTCTTGCTCTCATCAGATGCTTGTGCATAGGATAGTTGAAAATTGCCATTATAAGTCCGATAATGCCTATAACGATACCCTGAGCCGTCATATCGCCGAGTCCGAGCTGTGCGGAAAGGTCGGTCATAACAAGGCTCATTCCCGCGCCCATAATTATTGCGCTTACGCTTCCGAAAATATAGGAGAATACGTTTACGGGGCGCTTTACCTTTGTGTCGATACGGCGAAGCTCGTCAAGCTCCGAGGGCTGTTTTTCGATGTACTGTGAGCGAATTTTCTGTGCGATAAACTGCTGGTCGTTTCTGTTCATAATAGGTTACCTCTCTTTGTTTTGATTTTTGATTACGGGCATATTTTACACCCCGAATATTTTTGAAAGATTTAGTTTTTGTTTAAGTTTTGTTAAAGAGAAATTTTTTGTCAATAGAACAATGTCTTGACAAAATTTGGATTTTATGATATACTCTTGGCAATAACAGAAAGGAGCTTGCAAATATGGACAAGAGCATTAAGGACGTTTTAACCCTTATCAAGGAAAAAGACATTAAAATGGTCGATTTCAAAATGGTTGACATCAACGGTCAGTACCGACACGTAACTATTCCTGCGGAAAACTTCTCCGAGGACACTATGAAAAGCGGAATTGGCTTTGACGCCTCAAACTACGGCTACGCTGTGGTTGAAAAGAGCGATATGGTGTTCATTCCAGACCCCGACACCGCGGTAATTGACCCCTTCTGCGAAATCCCCACGCTTTCTATGACGGGTAACGCAATGATAATTGACAGCCCCGAAAACAGACCCCTTCCCCAATATCCCCGAAATATTATCAAGGCGGCTGTTGAGCAGATGAAGAACAGCGGTGTTGCCGACACGATGCTTATTCTGCCCGAGTTTGAGTTCTATCTTTTCGATGAAGTTAACTGGACGGTAAACCCCGATTGCATAGCGGCATCGGTAGACGCCAGCCAGTCGTACTGGAACAGCGCAAGCAACGGTCTCGGTGTAGTTGTTCCAAAGCAGAAAAACTATCACATCGCAAAGCCCTTTGACGTTTCTTACGAGTGCAGAAGCGAAATGTGTATGCACATGAAGGACGCAGGCATAGAGATAAATTACCACCACCCCGAGGTTGCCGCTTCGGGACAGTTTGAGATAGAGCCTCAGCTTGGCGAGGTCGTTCATATGGCTGACGCCACGATGATGATAAAATACATCATCCACAACACCGCGCTCAAGCACGGCAAGACGGCTACCTTTATGCCCAAGCCCATTTACGGCGAGGCGGGAAGCGGTATGCACGTTCATATGCTTCTTATGAAGGACGGAAAGCCCGTATTCTCAGACGACAACGGCTACGCTCACCTCAGCGAGACCGCGCACTACTTTATGGGCGGACTTCTTAAGCACATTGCGTCGCTTTGCGCTATCACCAACCCCAGCACAAACTCGTTCAAGAGACTCGTTCCCGGCTTTGAGGCACCCGTTACGGTTGGTTACGCTACCTCTAACAGAAGCGCGGTTATAAGAATCCCCGCTTACGCAAAGAGCCCCGAAAAGCGTCGTTTCGAGCTTCGCAATCCCGACGCGACCTGCAATCCCTATTTCTGCTACGCGGCAATTCTTATGGCAGGTCTTGACGGTATCAAGAACAAGATAGACCCCCACGCAAACGGTTGGGGACCCTACGACTTCAATCTTTTCCACCTTCCCGAGGAGGAAAAGGCAAAGCTTCAGGGACTTCCCACCTCGCTTCCCGAGGCGCTTGATGCCCTTGAAAAGGACAACGACTACCTCACCGAGGGCGGCGTATTTCCCAAGGAGCTTATTGCAAACTTTATCAAGAACAAGCGCGCAGAGTGTGCCGAGCTTTCAAAGATTCCTCACCCTGCCGAATTTGACAGATACTATAATTTGTAAGATTAAAGTAAAGGGGCTGAGTTAGTGACTCAGCCCCTTTGCGTACCGGATAAATTGGTGTTTGAAGGTATGTTCGCACCTTCAAATAATAGGTCACCTCATCGCCGACAAAAAGGAGCTATTCTCTTGACAAGGTAGCTCCTTTTGTATTATTTTATTCTCTTTCCGTCAACGTAAACGGCTTTAAGCTCAAAATCGGGAGTTATAAGCAAAAAATCTGCCGCTCTTCCCTTTTTGATAACGCCGTATTCGCCGTCAATTCCCACCGCCTTAGCAGGATTATAGGTTGCTGCACGCACCGCGTCCTCCGTGGGAATACCGAATTTTACCGCCGATTTAAGGCAATCGAAAAGCGTTGACGAGCTACCCGCTATCGTTCCGTCCTCAAGGGTAGCTTTGCCGTCCTTTACGATAACCTTAAGACCGCAGGAGTCATACTCTCCGTCGGGCAGATAAGCAGGACGGACCGAGTCGGACACAAGCACCAATCGCTCCGCGCCCACCGCCTTATAAAGCAGTCTGACCATTGCGGGGTGGATGTGCATTCCGTCGGAAATGCACTCGCACATTACTTCGCCGTCTATCGCCGCGCCAAGCGCGCCGGGGTTGCGGTGGTGAAGCCCTCTCATAGCGTTAAAGCTGTGTGTAAGCTGTGTTACGCCCCACTCAATGGCTTTCACCATAATATCGTAGTCGGCATCGGTATGACCTGCCGCCACCTTTACCTCGTTCTTTACCGCCTTGACGAACTCCTCTGCACCCTCGTTTTCGGGAGCGATGCTTATAAGCCTTACAAGTCCGCCCGATGCGGCATTGATTTTGCGGAATTCCTCTACATCGGGGGTTCTGATATACTCGGGGTTTTGTGCTCCCTTATATTTCATTGAAAAATACGGACCCTCCAAATGCATTCCCGCAATTTTTGCGCCGCTCACCTTGCTTTTTGCCTCAGCAACTGTTTTTGCGGCAATCATCAGCTCCTCAGTGCTTTGGGTGGCAGTGGTTGGCAAAAACGCCGTTGTTCCGTGCTCTCCCTCGAAGCGTGAAAGAGCCTCAAGTGCCTCAAGTGTGCCGTCCTTAGCCTCATATCCGATTGCGCCGTGAGTATGCACGTCCACAAGTCCGGGAATCATCATAAGACCTTCGCAGTCTAAAACCTCGCCGTCAGAGCTATCTGAGAAAACGCCGTTCTCAACGCAAATATCGCCTTTGACAAACTTAAAATCCTCGTTGTAAACCGCAAGATTTTTGAATTTCATCAAATCACCTCACACACGGCAAAGAAGCGCCGCACCGATTATTCCCGCATCGTTGCCAAGGCAGGAAATCTTTATTTTTACGTTTGAGTTAAGCTTCTGTGCAAGAGGCACGGACAGCGCCTCGCCTGCCTCCGAGATTCCTCCCGAAAGCACCACTACATCGGGGCAGAACACGTTAACTATGTTCTTAAGACCGATTGCAAGGTAGGTTACGTATCTGTCAACGACTTCCTTTGCCACGGGGCATCCTGCCTCTGCGGCAGAAAATGCCGTCTTTCCGTCAGCAGAACCGTTTTCCCCAACAAGCTTTGCAAGCATACTGTCGGGGGCGTTCTTTGCCGCCTCCTCGGTAAGCTCTATAAGGGCGGTAGCCGAAGCATAACGCTCCCAACATCCCACCGAGCCGCAAGCGCACTGTTTGCCGTTTGCATCGATACACATATGACCTATTTCGCCTGCCTCGCCGCCGCCAACGTATATCTTATTGTCGATGATTATGCCGCCGCCGATACCCGTACCGAGCGTGACCATAACCATATTTTTAACGTCCTTACCCTCACCCGCAACAGACTCGCCAAGCGCGGCGCAGTTAGCATCGTTATTGATAAACACGGGCATCTTAAGCTTATCTCCAAGCATTTTTGCAAGGGGTATATTATTGAAAGGAAGATTGGTTGCTCTTACAGTATTGGTTTCGAAATTTATTACACCCGGAGTTCCTACGCCCACCGAGCTTATGGGGTATTTCTCGGCAATTTCGCGACACTTGTGCACGATATTGTCAACAATTTCCTCAGTGCTCTTTTCCTTATGTGTAGGAATAGAGTCCTTATAGATTATGTTATTAAGTCCGTCGATAACGCCGAACTTTACGTTTGTTCCGCCAATGTCCACGCCAAGGGCAACGCCTGCGTACGCCTCGCGGTCACAGATAAGCACTACGTCGGGGTGAACGTTGAGGAGCGTTGCGGGCACAGACGTGTTTATTGCGCCCTTAAGGAGCTCAGCCACAACAGCCGCCTTGGTGCGTCCGCTTGCAAGCAGAACTATTTTTCTCGATTTGAGAATGCTTGCCATACCCATAGTAAGCGCCTTGGTGGGCACCTCGTCGCGACTTTCGAAGAAGCGCGAATTTGCGTCGATGGTGCTTTGGGTCAAGTCAGTAAGGTGGGTAATGGTGTTAAGGTTATTGTCGGGCTCGTTAAAGCCGATATGTCCGTTCTGACCAATGCCGAGAATCTGAAGGTCGATACCGCCTGCGGCGTTTATCATTCCCTCGTAGCGAAGGCACTCGCCCTCGGGGTCGTCGGTTGCTCCGTTGGGCACGTGTGTATGTGCCAAATCTATATTTATCTTCGAAAACAGATTTTCGTTCATAAAATAACGGTAGCTCTGGGAATTCTCGGGGCTTATGGGGTAGTACTCGTCAAGATTGAAGCTTGTTACGTCGGAGAAATCAATCTCGCCGTTCTTCTCCATTTCGACGAGATTCTCGTAAAGTCCTATAGGTGTGGAGCCCGTAGCAAGTCCAAGTACGCAATCGGGCTTAAGTATTATCTGGCTTGCCACAAGCTTTGCGGCACGCATTGACATTTCTTTATAATCGTTGCAAACTATTACTCTCATTTTTGCTCCTCAGATATATTTAGCAACTATTTTTTTCATATCCTCAAGCTTTGTTTCTATATCGGCAACAAGCTTGAACTGTGTACGTGCGCGGTCAAGGTTGTGGTGCTCGCGGTGTATCTTGAAATAGGTATCGCCGCTTAGGTAGTCACCGAGGAATCTCATTCCGCACTCGTATGTAAGAAGCTTTGCCGAGAAGGGCAGAAGCTCTATTTCGGTAGGAGTAAGCTTATCTCTCACCTCACCGAGAAAGCCCTTTGTAAACGCCTCGAAAAGCTCAAGGTCAAAGTAAATCTTATCAAGGTCAACCTCGTCCTCAGCACCCGAGGACGCACCGAAGCGAAGCGCGTCGCCGTAGTCGTAAAGAAGCGAGCCGGGCATAACCGTATCAAGGTCGATAACGCAAACGCCCTCGCCTGTAGTGGCGTCAAGCATTACATTATTAAGCTTTGTATCGTTATGTGTAACGCGCACAGGCACCTTACCTGCGGCGATAGCGTCAAGAACCACAGCCGCGTCAGCCTTGCGCGCAAGAACAAAGTCTATCTCCTTCTGCACAGACGCGCGTCTGCCCGCAAGGTCGTCAGCAACCGCCTTTTCAAAGTCACCGAAGCGCTTTACCGTGTCGTGGAAGAAAGGAATGGTGTCGTAAAGCTTCTCTGCGGGGTAGTCGGCAAGCATATTCTGAAATCTGCCGAAGGCGCGTGCCGCCTGGCAAAACTGCTCGGGGCTTTCAACCATTTCGTAGCTGACCGCATTTTCAACGTAGTTGTACATTCTGAAATAATTGCCATCAGAGGTCTTGTAATAGTTATCACCGTTTACCGTCTTGATAACTCTAAGCGTTTCTCTTTCGGGGTCTCCGCCTGCGGCGATTATCTTCTCGCGCAAAAACTCAGTAACTCCCACGATGTTACTCATTACCTGGTCGGGATTTTTGAATATAGCGTGATTTATACGCTGAAGGATATACCTGGGCTCGCTGTCGGCAATATAGGTATCGTTGATATGTCCGTTTCCGTACGGCTCAACGTTTATGTCTATAGAGAAATTTTTAACTATTTCAGCAAGTGTGCAATTCATAATGTCCTCCAAAAATTTATTTTACATTTTCATTTTATCATATTCGTCAAAAATTTTATTTACAAAATCAGCTTATATCTTTACAAAATCGGTCAAATGTGGTATAATATATAAAAAGGGGGCGAAAAAATGAGCAAAACGCTATACACCGCCACAAGATTGCGCGAAGAAATTGCGATATCCGAAATAGTTACGGTGCATTATTTTGAGTTTTCAAAGGACTACCGCTTTGGCGGTGAATCTCATGGCTTCTGGGAACTTGTATACGTTGACAACGGCGAGCTTACCGCGGTCACAAAAAACGCACAGCGCAACCTGAAAAGCGGCGATATGTTTTTTCACCGTCCAAACGAGTGGCACTCGCTTATGGCTGACGGCGTTAACGCATCCACCGCGATAATTGTAAGCTTCTACTGCAATTCGGCTGCTATGGAACGGCTTACGGAGCGCATATGGCATACGGGCAACAGCGAGCGTGCCCTGCTTTCGGAGATTATAAGGGAATCGGAAAACGCCTTTGACTCTCCCCTTTCAGATTTGGTTACTCCCAAGCTGAAGCGAAAAAAACAACAGCTTTTCGGTGCAGAGCAAATTATAAAGCTTGACCTTTGCAAGCTTATTATCTCGCTTTTACGCGAGGAGTTCTCCCCTGCCTCGGCAACCACCAAGCGCAACCTTGGCAAGAGTCTTTTCGGTGAGATATGCGAATATCTTTCTGATAATCTTGACAAAAAGCTCAGCCTTGAGGATATGGCGCATCACTTGGGAATAAGCAAAACCGCGCTAAAGCAGTTGTTTCGGGAAATGGTCGGCTACGGTGCGTGCGAACACTTCATAAAAATGAAAATAGACCGCGCCAAAACGCTTATACGCGAGGAAAATTACAACTTTACGCAGATAGCCGAAATGCTTGGCTACAACAGCGTTCACTATTTTTCGACGCAGTTCAAAAAAATTGTAAATATGTCGCCCACCGAATACGCAGGCTCAATCAAGGCGCTGACAGGCGAGGCTGAAAAATTTTCACAATAGCAGACATCAAAACAAGGGACTAAGGATGACTTAGTCCCTTTACACACGTCGGATTTGGGTGCAGATAAATTGGTTTCATTTTTTTGCATACTAAAGGGGCTGATTCGCCATGAATCAGCCCTCTTAATTTTAATTTACCGCACGAAGCGAATATTTTTCTGAAAACTCCTTATAGTGCTTATCATAGACCTCGTTACCGCGTCTGAGCGCCTTATTATATCCGTGCATACCGAGACTGCTATGCGCAATCTCAATAACACAGCCCGCAACGTTGGAGCAATGGTCGGAAATTCGCTCCAAGTTTGTCAGCAGGTCGGAAAGGATAAAGCCAAGCTCAATGGTACACTCGTTGTTCTGAAGTCTCTTGATGTGATTAAGCTTGATGTGGACCTTAAGGTTATCAACCACCTCTTCAAGGGGCTCGACCTTTGCGGCGAATTCAAGGCTGTTCTCGGTAAACGCCGACAGCGCCACGCCGAGAATTTCACGTACCGCGCCCATCATAACGCCAAGCTCGCCCTTTGCCTGCTCCGAGAAGGAGATTTTCTTGGTGTTTATCTCCTCTGCCGACTCACCAAGGTTTACCGCGTGGTCGGAGATTCGCTCAAGGTCTCCGATGATATGAAGCAGCTTTGTAACTTCAAGGCTGTCGTGCTCCGAGAGGTCGCATTTTGCAAGCTTTACAAGGTACGAGCCTATCTCGTCCTCATAGATATCAACCTTATCTTCTTCGTTGTTTATCTCGTCAAGCTTTTTCCTGTCAAACTTATCAAAGAGGTCAAGCGACTTAAGAAGCGACTCAACCGAAAGTTTAGCCATATCGACTGTTACGTTGCGGCAACGGTCAAGCGCAACGCTGGGGGTAGTAAGGAGACGGTCGTCGAAAAGGCTGACCTTTTCGTCCGCGTCCTTTTTGTCTCTGACAGTAGCAACGGCAAGCTTCTCAAGCAGCTTGTGGCAAGGAAGAAGAATCGCCGTACAACCCACGTTGAAGGCGGTGTGAACTATCGCGATATACTTTTCGTCGATGGCGTCGCCAAGGAAGCCGAAGCCAACCACCGAATTGGCGATATAGAACACCGAAAGCAGTGTAACCGTGCCGATAATATTAAAGTAAAGGTGCACCATTGCCACTCGGCGCGCGTTTTTATTAGTGCCCACCGAGGAAATCATCGCCGTAACGCAGGTACCGATGTTCTGACCCATAATTATGGGAATAGCTGAGCCGAACGTTACAGCGCCCGTAGCCGAAAGAGCCTGAAGAATACCAACCGATGCCGAGGAGCTTTGAATTATAGCGGTTATCAGCGCGCCGGCAAGAACTCCGAGAAGCGGATTGTCGAACATAAGAAGGATATTTCCAAACGCCTCGCTCTCCTTAAGCGGAGCAACCGCGTCGGTCATAATATCCATACCGTAAATGAGCACGGCAAAGCCTAAAAGTATAAGTCCGATATCCTTCTTTTTCGCGTTTTTGAGGAAGATGTAGAGCACAACTCCCACAAGTGCAAGAATGGGGGTGAAGGACGTGGGCTTCAGCATTGTCATAAAGAAGTTGTCGCCGCTTACCCCCATAAGGCTGAGAATCCAAGCGGTGATAGTCGTTCCCACATTGGCACCCATAATAACGGGAATTACCGCAGAGAGCGACATAAGCCCCGAGTTAACAAAGCCCACAAGCATAACCGTGGTAGCCGACGAGCTTTGAATTATTGCAGTGACTGCCGCACCGAGGACGAAGCCCTTTATTGGGTTAGAAGTCATTTTTGTAAGCAGGTTCTTAAGCTGTGAGCCTGCGCTTTTTTCAAGCGCGTCGCCCATTACGGTCATACCGAACAGAAAAAGACAGATGCCGCCGATAAGCGTTAATACGTTGGTGAAATCCATAACAGACCTCCGAATTTTTCAAATTTTGTCCATTGTATCAATTTTAACAAAATTATGTAAAATCCGAAAGTCTGTCCGTGTTAAATCTAAGTTAAATTATGAATTTTTAAGCTCCAAAAGCAGGTCGGAGAGCGTGCAGAACTGCGCCACGTCAAGCTTTTCGCCGCGTATGTCGGGGCGATGACCCGCACGCTCGATTACCTCCGCAAGCTTGTCCTTGGAAAGCTCGGGGAAGCTTGCCGAAAGGGCGTTAAGGAGCGTTTTGCGCCTTTGCTCAAACGCAGCCTTGATAACGCGGAAGAAGAGCTCCTCATCCTTTGGCTTGCATGGCTTGTCCTTATAGAGTCTGATACGCACCACGCTGGAGTTGACCTTTGGGGGCGGCATAAAGTTGTCGGCGTTTACCGTGAACAGCTTTTCCGCCTCACCGTAGTAGGAAAGCACCGCGGTTATAGCACCGCAATCCTTGCTTCCCGCCTTTGCGCAGAGACGGTCTGCCACCTCTGACTGAATCATTATGGTGATGTAATCGAAAGGTAAGCGCGATTCAAGCAGCTTCATAAGTATTGGCGTAGTGATGTAGTACGGCAGGTTGGCGCAGACCGACACGCCGCCCTCGAAGTAGGGCGCAAGGAGCGCCTCAAGGTCGGTTTTCATTACGTCCTCGTTTATAACGGTAACGTTGTCGTAGCCGTCAAGTGTGTAGGAAAGCACGGGAATAAGTCCGCGGTCAATCTCAAGGGCAATGACCTTGTCGTAACGCTCGGCAAGCTCGCAGGTCAGCGTGCCAATGCCCGGACCTATTTCAAGAATTGTGTTCGAACGCCCCTCACAGCAGTATTCGGCAATATCCTCTACCACCATTTTATTGGTGAGGAAGTTCTGACCGAACTCCTTGTGGAATTTGATTCCGAAAACAGACATTATCTGCTTTATGTTTTTGATGTCGCAAAGATTCATAGTTTTTACCTCAATACGCGCTCCGACACGCGTCAGTTTTATCATTATTACTATTGTACCATATTTTTTCAAAAAAATCAATCCATTTTTGATGAGAGAGCAATTTCGGTGGAGACGTACCGCTTTTTCTAAAAATGCAGCACAAAAACTTTTTGGAAGAGGTTTGGCTACAGTTGGTCAGCTCGACAATAAATTGGTGTTTGCGCGTGCTCACGCGCCAAACACTAATTTATCGATGCGCAAAGGGGCTGAGTTAGTAACTCAGCCCCTTTATAATTTTAATCATTCGGTGCCGCCTGTGGCAGTTGTGAGATGAAGCTCACGCAAATCGCTGTCGGTCAGCCAATCTGTTTTTGTAGCGGTGGAATATTGGAATTTCACATCATCCGCGTTGCTGAATGTCACGTGCGCTTTATTGTCTACCAAGTCAATCTTGGTACCTCCAACGTGCACCTCAGGCATACCGTATCTCCACGCCCAACCGAGAGGAGTTATGGTATACTCACCGTAGGGCAAACGTTCAATCTTGATACTGCCGTTTCCGACGATAATAAACGTAAGGTCTATGTCTGCAGTAATGGTTTCAGGCTTACCCTTAATGTTGAACAGGAAGGAGTGAACGCCCTTCTGCTCGGACGAATCCGAACCCGTAACCTCAAAGGTTCTCGTTGTGGGAAGAAGCTCGGCGTAAACATAAACCGTTTTGCCGACCCAATCGGCTTTTGTGTCGGTAACCGTAAGAATCATTTTATCTTCGCGAAGCCATTCATCGGGAACGGGTTGAAGCTCTCCGTCGCCCACGGCATACTTCCAGCCTTCCAGATAAAATCCCGTGTTTACAGTAAGCTTTACTTCATTTTCGGGCGAAGCTCCAACCGCGGCACTGCCGTCATTTATATTGAGAGTTCCGCCGATACCACCCAATATCTGATAACGGTAAAAGACGGTGAGACCTTGATAATAGCAAATTATCTCTTCATCATCTTTCGTAACCGTGTAAACCGTTTCGGGATTGTAAACGCTGTAACCAACAATGTCTTGACACACATCCGAAACCTTTATAGGTGTTTCGTATAAAGCGCTTCCTTGAACAGGATCGGCAAGCGTTTTTTGCGTGACATAATCCTTATGGTATATAGTATAGCTATAGGTTATGCGGTCATAGTAAAGCCTCAAAATGAGACCTTCCGTAAGCGTACCGTCATCGGCTACTTCTACACTTTTAACAGTACCCGAAATTTCCGATTCGGGGGTAACCAATTCAAATCCGGTGTACAGCTTTTGAAGTTCATCGTATTTACCTGCTGAAACAGTAGTGTTTATATTACCGACAATACTTGTATTTGACTTAACGATATACTCGCCACCATCAACCGACTGCTGATAGTGGATAATCTGATAATAAGCAGTTTCACCTCTGTTTTCCCACTCAAAGGTAACGTTGTTGCTCTGGGCAGTCGTAAGCACAAGGTTCTGCTCGTAGAAGTCCGGAGACAGCTTCTTAACAACGTTCCATACAGCTTCTATATCAGCGTCGTTAAGTGTCTCGCCTGCCTGCGCCTCGGCGGCTAACGCCACGGCGTCACGGGTAATTCCCATAGCCGCAAGAGTCTCCATTGCGGGATCGGGAGTTACAGGAGTATTGATTTGGTCGTATGCGGCTTTTCCGATAGCATCTTTTGTAATACCTTCACGGAAAGAAACCAACATTGATGCGGCACGATCCTTGGCATTTTCTCCGCTTATCTGATAGTGGAACACCTCCTGAAGATAACCCTCGCGCAAAACCGTACTCTTGAATTCATCACTTGTAAAATTGTGAGTAACAGTATAATCGATATCCCTATCGGTAACGTAAGAATAAACGAAATAGTAAATATTTTTATCCTCATCCTCGTCCATAGTCATAGTATGGGCGCGCATTTCGGGATAATAGCCCTCGCGGTATCCTGCATCAAGCTCCTCTCCAACCTTGGCTATAAAGGATTTGATCATACCCGCCAGCGACTGTCCCGAGGTAGCCTCGGCTATCTCTACTTTATTACCGTCCTCATTTATAACGTAATAAACGCTGTACTTTACGGGAATTCTTGACGTCCATTTTGCGTAGATATCAAGGTTTTCCTTAAGGGTCATGGTATTAAAGTCGAAACGCTTTTCCTCGTTTCCGTCCATATAGTACCAGCCCGCGAAAAGTCGGTTCTTATAAGGATTGTTGCCGTCGATTCCGTCACTTCCGTCGGTGCTTTCTTCACCCTCGGCACTCTCGCCCGCCTCGTCATCCTTCTGATAATCTCTGTAATTGGGCTCCTTTATAAAGTTGTCAAACTCTACCGTTTCGGTGTGAATCGGAGCTACGTTGTTGGCAATATCATCCTTTTGAAGGAATACGCGCGCGGTATATTCAAGGGTCTTCCACTTTGCGTAGACCTGAATATTCTTTGCGGGCATTCTGATATCGTGGTTGAAATGGTACTGACACAGCTCGTCAAGATACCAATCCACAAATTCGCACTCGCCTTTCTCAAGGTCGTCAGGGTAATCGGGTGAATGGTCGTGGAGTGAGCTATCACCGTTGGGATTGTGGATATAATATCCGTACGGAAGTGAAAACGTTAGCGTACTTCCGTGCATATCGTCAAAGGTAAGATTGTAAAGATTTCGGCTATAATAGAAGAACATATCGTATGCTTCTTTATAAACAGTCTTATCGAAGTTTGCGATAGTCTGCGACTGACGGCCTGCGGCGGTAAAGCCCACAAGACCCGGCTGAGTCTGCGAGTGAACGCTTGAGTCGTCGCAGGTGTTATATTGGTCAGCAAGGTAATAGGTCACGCCGTTGTATTCTCTCGTTTCCGTGACGGGAGTTTCGCCGTCAAGCACGGGCAAATATATGTTATATCTGTAAAGCTCGGGTACACTCCAGTTAATATTTGCGCCGTTTTCCCAGAAGCAGGCATAAGCAACCGTGGTATCGGTTATGCTTGTGTCGTTCCAAAGAAGATTTGCATCAAGCTGAGTATATTTACCCTTAATGGTCTGGTTTCCGTTATTGATATTACTGTCACGGGTGTATCTTACCCTATATTCACCGTTCCACGCACTTACAAACGCCTGCTTTCCCGACCACTGACCGTGAGTATTACTGGAGCTTCTCGTAGCCGGATTAAATACGTCACAAGGCCACAAGTTACTGATGTCAGAGCCGTATTTAGCCTTAAAAGATATGTAGTGGTATTTGTAGTCAGTTCTGTTGACTGTTTCCGCATCAAACGTTTGAATGTATTTTCCGGTGTTTACCCGCTCCACGCCACTGTCGTTAAGTATAGGCAACGCAGTTACCTGACCGGTATTTCCCGTCTGATTTCCGCTTGCATACTGGCGCATAGCCGCAATCTCGTCGGTCTGCGCGTTACCCGAAGCGTTACCTCCGAAATAGTAGGTAGAACCGCCTATAACGTGATAGGTACTGTTTTTATTGGAGGTCTTTTCTATAGCGTAGTAAAATTTAAGGGTATACTCTTTTCTCGAATAGTAAATATTTACCGTCGTAGTTCCGTTACCTATAACGGTTTTAGGGTCTTTCTCGGTAAGCGTATCGTTAAGCGTCAGATACGGACGTGTCGAGGTAACGTCGTTAACTTCAAGCTGTGTATATCCGTTTCTGACAGTCACAACATCCTTAATGTCCTTGATAGCCCCGGTAGTATCGCCTGTTTGGGCATTCACGCTTTGAATATACCAAACGTCATAATTTTCCTTGTCCGCGGCGTCATCACTGTCCGCATTTTCAAGCCAATATACAAACTCGTACGTTGTATTCGCCTTGACCCAGTCTGCGCAATACACAATATTGTGCTTTGCAACAACAAAGTCGCCGCTTTTCTGAGTTGCCGAATAATTGTGGTCGTTAACAACTGTCTTTTGAGTAGTTTCTTTATCATCCACAATCACGGTTTCGGTAAGATAAACTTCCCTGAGCTTCCAATTTACAAACTCGAATCCCGTATTGGTGGGCGAAGGCATAACTACCTGAGAATTGTAACGCACCATACAGGGCGGCGCACCGAAAGCATTGGCAAAATCGGCCGCACTAAATCCGCCTATACCGTGACTTTCGTGGTAAAGCTCGAATTCCACAAGATAATAATTTCTGTCGTAGTAGATTTCTACAACCGTGGTTCCGTCCTCGGATATAGGCAAATTGGGGTCGTAGTAAAGAGGCGAAAATCCTGTTCTCGGCTTATCGTGATTCTCGCCGACAATTTCGTTAGCCAGCTTGTCGGAAATTATCTCGGTGGATACAAGCGAATACTCGTCGTTGTAGAGATTCTGCTCGTAAATTTTTACCTGGAAGTTAACCTGTTGAGGTATATAGTAAACGTTTACCGTTTTCTCGGAGGATGCCTCTTTGAACTCAACGCTATACGCAAGAATATACTCCTTTTCGCCATAAGTGATTCTCGGTGTTTCGGCGGTGAGACCGGTTACGTATTCCGCGTCCTCAGCCAACACGTAAGGAAGATAGCCAACCTCGGGAGGGCTGGCAACCGTACCCGAATAGTGTCCGCCTGCGGGAAGCGAAACGGTAAAGGTATTAGCCGCAGGTGTTCCGTCAACTTGAATAAGCGGTGCCTGCGATGCGTGTCGGAAGGTATAGTTAACTACGATGTGGAAGGCTTCCACGCTCGGGGTTGAGGGCTGTTGGGGCTCTGCAGTAGTTTCCTCCGGGTCTGACAAAACTTCGACACTCTCCGTAAGGGCGTCCTCCACAGCTTCGGTTTCTTCGGGCGAAGCCTCCTGCTCGTCCTCAACAACAATATCCTCGGGTTCTTCCGTGGGTTCGCTGTCCTCGGGAGCGGTTGTAGTCTCCTCGGGAACTGTTGCAGTTTCCTCGGGAACTGTTGTGGTCTCCTCGGGAGCGGTTGTAGTCTCCTCGGGAACTGTTGTGGTTTCCTCGGGAACAACTGTGGTTTCGGGCTCTGTTTCGGAAAGCAAAACCATGGCGGGGTCGGCGGCTCTTGCACTAAGAAGCCCGAAGGTTGCCGCGCTATCGGCAACAAGAAGCTCGGTTTGCTCTGCGGCAGGCTGTGTCTCCTGCGTCTCCCCCTCTACAACAGGGGACAAAACGTTCGAGGTAAAAGGCTCAACGCTACTGTTAAGTGTAATTTTGAAAATTCCGCTGACGTACTTTGTCTCTCCGTCTATGGCAAGACATCTCAGATACACATTGCCGTTTTCATCGAGAGTGCCCGCAACAAGAGCCTCCGAAACAACGGCGTACGGCAGAACGTAGTCTCTTATAGTTGCCCAATTTCCGCTTGGGGTTCTGAGCTGCCAACGGAAGATTCCTATATGGTCAATACTGCTATCAAGATTTGCATAAATATATATTTTTTCGCCACCACCTATGACAATATTGCTGTCATCCGTGCTGTCGCAAGTAAGCTTTACCAAACCCGAAACGGTGTTTTCCTCGGTCACGGACAAAATGGCGTTTTCTGTCTCGGAAATATTTTCCTCAACTGTTTCGGCGACAGATTCCTCCGCATAGATCGGGCACACGTTGAAAACGGCTGTCACCGCAAGTATAAGCGCTAATATTCTTTTTTTCATAATGCGATGACCTCCTTTATCTTGGTTCCAACATACCTCCGTCTGTCACCTTAATTGCGGTCCAACTGCTTTCGACCGCCTCGGCGGGGGTTGCTTGAATTGATGATGAAATAATCTGTAGTCGGAGAGTGTATCCCTCCTTTTCTTGTAGCTGTTTTGCACTTTTTACAAGCTGAACGGCAAAGGGATGGTCGGGTTGGATAACTCGCTTATCGTAGTAGAACCCGTCGCTTGCCAAAAACCAGTATTCGTGGTCAAGCTCCATAGTGTAATCCGTTCCCAACACAGGTGCGGTTGCCAAAACGGTAGTGCCGTCCCCCTTGGAAACCCAATTTGCCACAATGGTTGCGCGTATGTATAAGGGAACGTCGCCGACGTTGACCACTTGGTCTCCCCACATTACCGCTATATCGAGGTCAGGAACTGAAAATTCAGATTTCAGCGAGCCCGATTTGGTTATAATAATTGCCAGCGTAGTATCGATTATCGCCGTCACAAGAACAATGGTAAGAACAAAAAGCACAACGGCTTTTTTGCCCGTCCATTTCAAATAACGAAACGTCTTTTTCATTTTTTATCCTTTCATCAATTCGTCGGCAGAGTGCTATCCGTCGAATTTTCCACAGGGTCGGGGGGCCAACCCCAAGCTGTCAGCGGGCTGTCCGAATTTCCGTTTGACTGAGTAGCCTGGCTGATTACCTTGAAAGCAATTTTGCTGTTTGCAAATTCATTTCCCATCGTCTCGGAAAACGCCACCGTATTGAAAAGAGGCGCAGTTGTGCTTCCGGGTGCAAGGTCAATGCTATAATAATAATATCCGTCGCGGTAGGTCCAAAGTCCTCCCGGGATAGGCTGATCACCCAACTTGCAGGTAATAAGCTCCTCCCAACCGCTTGGTATTTCATTTTCATCTTTATTTATGGTTTTTTCAATTTTGATTCGTACGTAAACGGGCAGGTCGCCTGCATTTTTTATCTTTACTATCTTGCTGACTTCAGTACCCGGCATAATGCTTACGGGGTTTACGTAGGCAATTTCGCCCTCGCCGCTGTTTTGCAATTCAACGAGTTCTACGTCGAGAGTACCCGCCACAATGCGGTTTTCTTCTGTTGCCGCATAATCAACGAAATACGCGTAGGTCTGGGCCGTAAAGACTGAAAGTGTGACAACCAAAAGCGCGGCAACCGATATTACCGACCGCCTTAAGCTTCTTTTTTTCTGCTTGGCAACGGATTTTTCGTCGCTTTGCTCAGACTCGTTTTTCGGTTCGATGTATTTTTCCATAAGCTGTTCAAGATTCTCGATGCTTTTTTCTATTTCGCGAATCTGCTCCGAATTTTTATCCATTCTTCGGCCCTCCTTTTCTTTTAGATTTGCGCCCTCGGCGCGTGACAATAAGACAATTATAATATAGGTAGAATTTGCCGCAACGCGCGGCTGAAAAGTTTTGAATTTATTAAAGCTGTGTTAATTATAATCAGAGAAGCGGTTTTTGAGATCCCAACAGCACATCCGCCGCTATCTCTGAATCAATATTTGCTCCGCAGAGGGTATTACCCTCTGCGGAAAATTGGGAATTTTAGGATTAGGGGTTTGCGGTGAATGCAGTCCATTCGGTGGGGAAAGCGGCTTTTATAGCTGTCACAGCATCTGTAAAGCCTGCCTTCTGGGTTGCGTAAGCCTTAACAATAATGTTAAGCCCTTTGCAATTAGCCATTTCGGCGTTATTCCACTCTTCGGGGATTTCAATTCCGCTAAACAACTTTGCGGTGCCAGTTTTTGCCACTGCATCATTAAAGAGAATATAAACTGTATATCCAGTTGTAACGTCACCTGTCTTAATATCGGCGTAGTTAACAACCTTACCGGATTCAGTCAAACCCGTGATAAATCCCGTAATGGCACTTTGTGTAAGTACTGTGGCAATATTAGCATTAGCGTCATTATTTTTGATAGTCACAATTGCACCAACGTAAGCAGTTTCAGAGCCAACATTTGTAATGGTGGGGTCTTTGTAGATAGACTGACCGGGGAAAAGACCGCCATATGTTGTGCCGTAATCAAAATCGACGGCATTAACTCTCCCTGCATCACCACCTGTAACCTCCTCAATATGTCCTGTAGCGCTCTTCGCAACCTTCGCTTCAGTAAGGGTGATATCAACATTACCTGCGGTAAATACGTTAGTGGCTTCTTGAACGTCGGTGAAGTATGCCATAGAGGTGCCTGCTATGGAAAGAACGACGAGAAGCGCTGCCATAGCTATTCTGAAAATTTTATTTTTGTTCATTTTGTTTTATCCTCCATAGAAAATGGAATCAGGGTTGCGTGTCCAAGCTTTTTGCCTGTTCCCACGCGTCTGCTGCGTTTTCAATTCCAAGCTGTTGTACCGCGTAGGCGGTAAAGATAAGCTGTGGCTGATTTGCTGTGGTAACTTTGTCAAGCATTGCCTTATTGACCGTTGACTTAATGCTAAGCGTATCGCCTTGCAGAATGTGGAATTCCTGGTCAGCATCCGCGGCTTCAACCTTACGGTAATAAACGCCGTCAACACCGTCCAATTTATTCCACCCGACGTTTTCGTCTGCATTGTCTGCTCCGTCTATCGAATAGGTGATAAACTGATCAAAGGTATAGTTCTCTATATTCTCGATTTTCTCTACCTTTAAGAACAGCCAACAAGCTTCGCTATCCGCGAAAACGGTGACGTGAGGCTCTCTTGTGATTACCAAGCCCGGCACCAGCTTATAGTCTGTTGCCGAGTGGTCTCCGATAGAAATGTTGATGTTACCCGCAGTAAACGTGTTAACAAGCGGCTCGGTTTTTGCAACCAGCCATGCATACGTAGAACTGACAAAGCAAAAGCAAGTCAGAAGCATGGCAATGATTGCAACTATTGATTTTTTCATTTGTCAGTTCTCAATGCAAGATTACTGACCGTTTTGGGGAGCGCCGAATGTTGCGTTCCAAGCAGCTTTAGCAGTGTTAAAGCCCTCAGCCTGAACTGCGTAGGCGGTAATTTTAACCTCTGCCGATGTGTAATTAGCCACAACCGCATTACCAGAAATAGTAAAGCTACCAAATACTAAAACCTTAGCGCCCGCGGGAACTTGAGTACCATTTTCATTTGCATCAGCAAGCTTTGTAGCGTTTGCATCTAAAGCGTCTAAAGCGTCACCCTTAAATTGGTATACATCTGTTTCACCAGCAACAAGCGTCCAACCATTTGCTTCTAACTGCGATGCAATTGTATTACCGGATGCTTCAATGCTTTCAATTCCGTTTTCAACCTTTACAAAAAGGTAGCAATCTTCGCTATCCGCTGAAACCGTAATAGTAGGATCCTTTGTGTAGGTTTTTCCGGGAATAAGCTTGTACTCATTGGCAGCAACACGAGGAGCCACACTCAATTCAACTACGTTTCCTTCTGCATCCACCGGTTGTCCATACGCATTAACCTTTGCCTCATCCAAAGTAATTTCAACCTTACCTGCTGTAAAGGTGTTGGTAATTGCATCGGTTTTATCGGTAAGATAAGCCATAGTGCCTGCGATAGAGCCTGCGACAAGAAGAACTGCGCACATTGCAACTGCAAGGGTTTTCATAATTTTCTTGGTCATAATCTTTTTTCTCCTTTCTTTAGATTTTTTGTTGGGATTTCATTGATTTTTGGCGTTTCAAAAGTGCTTATATATTTGCGCTTTATTCGCGTCTATATGAGCAGCCTTTCGGCGTTACTCCGTAGTAGATTGGTCTTTATTCACGCTTTCCGCTCCATCTGCCGTATCGGGCGTCGGGGTTACGGGTGTTTCCGCGGCGGTATCTTCGTCTTTTTTCTTCTCCCCTTTATCGGAAGACCCTCCCAAAAAGGTAGTACAAATAAGAATTATACAGATCGCAAGAGCCACGTAGCGTCCGGGGGGATTTTGCACGAAATGCGCCACGTAACCGAGATAAGGAATGGTAAACAGCGGTTTACCGAAAACATTTGACGATGCGAGATTACCGACGCCGGGTGTTCCGTCAAGGGTATAACCCGAGGGCGACGACTGATTTTTATTATTCACGCCGTAAGTAGTATACATCACTATGGGATAGCCCTTATCGTCTATCGCGACGGCAGGCTCTCCGTTTTCGTCAAGCACAAATTCACCGTACTGATTTTTGACGTGTGCTACGCCCACGCGCTCGTAAATCTTATGAGTTACCTTTGTCCCCTTGGCGTCAACAAGATAGGTTACCGTATCGCCCGCCTCAAGCTCGCAAGCCTCTTTTGGAGACAGGCGCGTAACGTAAACAAGCGAGCCCGTAAGTATCTCGGGCTCCATTGACCCCGAAAGCACGATATGCGGCTCAAGCCCTACCAAGCGAACACCCACAAGAAGCACAACAAAGAGGACGAACACAACAAGCATTGCGCTTGATATTACGTCGATTATTTTCTTGACATTTTTCACCGTGCCGCCTCCTTTTTGGGGTATTTTTTCCATCTGGTACACATTGATACTTATACATATAGGTATACACATTAATTATACCTCGAATTTCAATCAAAGTCAATACATTTTTCGCCATTTTTGTCCCGAAAAGAGAATATTTATGCAATTTGTTAAATACGCCCATTTACCATTTGAAAACCGAGATACATTTGGCGAAAACAGCTAAAATTTGGCGATTGCGAGATATGTTTGACAAAAGCGGAGACCTTAACGTTATGCCCGTGGGCACAGCGAAAAAGTCTCCGTTTTTATTTATCCAATATATTCGTTGGGGTCTATCGAGCGCCAAACCTGCTCTGCAGGCTTGCCTTGAATGGTAAAGCCCTTGTCGCATCCCGGCTCGTCGAAGTAGTGTGGGCGAAGCTGTGTTTCGTCCCATTTCCACCAACACCAGCCCATCCATTGAGGAAGCGCCTTGAAAACGTCCCAGGACGCTTTCATAAAGTTTGCCTGCTCATCACCGTCGTAGCGCGCCTTCCACATAAAGTTCCACGGAACTTGAATTGAACCGTGGGATGAGCGCACGCCATACTCGGTAAATAGTATGGGTTTATTGCCGAACCGCTCTGATATTGACACTATTCGCTCGCGTCTCGGGAGCAGATAATTGAACATATCCTCATAGGTGTAATTGGGATTATTGTCGGGGTCGCTCTTATGCTCGGGCGGGCACGCGGGCGGATAATAGCTATAGCTCAAGAAGTCAAGCTCGTTAAGCCAATTCATTTGGTTTTTCTTGCGGGATGCAAAGGTAAATTCGTAGGTAAGCGGACCGCTGTAAATCGAGCGTGCATCGGCAATAACCTGATACCAATAATCCTCCTTGTGCTCTGTGCCCAGGTTTTCTGCACCGAGCATCAAGCCGTCAAAGCCAAGACTTTCGGCAAGGTCGGCACTGTAGCGGATGATTCGTCTGTAGCTGTCAAACCAAGCCTTCCAATAATCGACTCTTACTCCGTTTATCTGCGTTCCCGCCTCGGGAAAGGTAACTGAAACCATAGGCTGACCGTCAAGGCAGGTCATACAAGGCTTGAACAGCACCATAATACCGCAGGCGTGAAGTCTGTCCGCCATTTCCTTAAGCTCAAGGTCGCCAACGCTCCACTCAAGGTCAAGGCGAATATCGGTGGAATAGTAGTGGTCCTGCACGATATTCTGATTCAAGGTTACGCAGTTAACGCCCATTTCAGCCATTTTTTCGGGCTGTGCAAGCATTTCGGGCTGTGCGTAATAACCGCGCTTTGACAAAAAGCCGAAGTTCATTCCCTTTATACGCTTTGAGAATAGCGGGTGGTCACGGAATTTATCGGAAATAGTTACAATTTTAGGGTCGTACATATTATGTAACCTCACTAATTTTTGGAATAGCATTTAGATTATACCACACTCGCTAAAACTTTTCAATAGATTTTACAATTTTTACTTTTGCTTTTTGTTTTCATATTGAAATTTGGATGGAACTGTGTTATACTTATCTTATAACTACACAAAAAGGAGACGTATATGAAAAGATTTCTTTCGCTATTGCTTTGTTCTGTTCTGCTGCTCGGTTCTTGCGGCGTATCGGCAGACGATACTACAAACGCTGTGGTAACCGATACTCCGACAGACACAAGCGCACCCGAAACCGAGATACCAGAAACAGACGCACCCGAAACAGAAAAGAAACCCGAGGTAGATCGCTTGGACTACAAGATAACAGTAAAAGACGACACATACGTTTACAATAACGACGGAAGCGTGGACTACTCCGACAAGAATTTCGGAAAAGAAACAGACCTTCACATCAAGTCCAACAAAAACGCTCTTACGAGATATACTTATCTTAAATTTGATATTTCTTCCTTGGTCGGTGACGGCGATTTCACCGCGGTTGAGCTTGACCTTATGCTTAAGTCAAAGCAGAGTATGCCGGGCAACCCCGAATACGCGACGGTGGCAATATATTGCGTATCACCCGACGGTTGGGACGAAACCTCGGTTAACTACAACAACCGCCCCGAATACGTTGACCTCGTCGCAATCCGTGACGACATCAAAACCCCCGGAACGGTATTTTCTTTCCCGATAACCGACTACGTAAGACAGGCAATCAAGAACGGCGACAGAGAGGTTGCGTTCTACATTACCGACGCCTCTGGCGTTCCGCTTCACATAAAATTTGAATCCAAGGACGGCGGAAGGCCAGCTCCCGCACTCTCCGTGTATTACGGAACAAAGACCGATGAAACAATATACACGGGTAAAATGTGGGGCACGAAAGAGCCCGAGCTTTCAAAGAACGGTATAGACAATCTTGTGGGCATCAGAAAATCCGAGCTTTGCAGAATCAAGGTTTCCGAGGACACCTACGTAGAAGCAGGTCCGTCTGTGGGCAAGAATTTCGGCTCGTCCGACATATTCGACGTCAAGGCGGGAGTAGCGGGAAAACCGATCGATCAGTATTACAGAGAGACCCTGCTTAAATTTGACATTACCGCCGCGTCCGAGCTTGAATATACCTCGGTATACCTTGAGCTTGACTGCAAGCTTGTGGAAAAAGGCGATATTCCCGTAACCTTGAAGCTGTACGGCTGCTATGCTGATGAGTGGGATGAGAAAACCGTAACCTTCAACACTCTCCCCAATAAAGAGGTCCTTATTACTACTGCCGTTATAAAGTCTGCGGGAACTGTGCGTATCGACGTTACCGATTACGTAAAGGAATGCCACAAATTTGGAGACGAGCAGATATCCTTTATTCTCACGGGAGATCAGGACTCGGTAAGACGCCTGCAATTCAACACCAAAGAAAGCAACCGCGGAATTTCAAGTCTCGTCTTTAACGACGAAAGCACAGGCAAGGGCTTTGCTACCTACATTCGCTACACAGGAGTCAATCCTTGGGAAAACGCGGCTGAAATGGTAAGCAACTGGTTTACGCTTTGGGAACAGATAAAGAGCCGAGGCGACAGCGAAATAGAAACGGTTAAGCGCAACGATTCGGAATACACCGTTACCGTTGAAGCGGCACCCAACACAAAAACCGACGGATACAACACCGAATACACCGCATATCCCACACGACTTGTAAGCACACTCAAGGGCTACAATGCATCTGCGGCGGCTAAAGAAACCGAACTGTACGATATTTACGGCGGCTATATGGGCGGCGAAAAATATGAGGCAACGGGATTTTTCCACACCAAAAAGATAGGCGACCGTTGGTGGACTATCGACCCTCTCGGATATCCCTTCTTCCGTACCGCCGTAGTTACAATAACAACTGGCAACACGACTCAGAGCGCAAAGGTACTTGCCAAGTACGGCACAGCCGAGAAATGGGCGCAGGCAACCACCGACAGACTCCGTGAGCTTGGATTCAACTCGGCGGGAGGCTGGTCTAATATCGGTTACCTCAACCGCGTTGAAAAGCCGCTTTCACAGACCTATGTAATGTCCGTATTAAGAGGCTATTGCAACACATTCGGTCTTGACGTTACGACAGGCGGAAACACCGCACTTGTCAACGACATTATGCCTGTGTTTGACCCCGCCTTTGTGGGCGCTGCTAACACCGCGGTAAAGTCTGTGGTTTCAAGCTACTCCGCCTCTCCCAACGTTTACGGCTGGATGAGCGACAATGAGCTCCCCGCAGGCATTACAATGCTTGATAAAACGCTTGCGTGTGACGTAAACGACCTGAGATTTGCCTACAGCTACGCCGTAGCCTGGACCTTTATGGTGCTAAAAACAGGCAAGACGGACGTTTCTATGGACGACGTTACCGACGAGCTTCGCCGCGAATACAGGGCAATGGTATACAACAGATATTTTGAGGTTGTAGCTAACGCACTTGACAAATACGCTCCCAACCATCAGTACATGGGTTGCCGATTCCTTCAGGGATGTTACGGCGACGAGTATGTTATGCGCGTGGCAGGTAATTGGTGCGACGTTATCAGCTACAACTACTATAACGCGTGGGAGGCTGACCCCGTGCTTATTGCCAACCAGGTCAAGTGGGCAGGAAGGCCCTTCGTCGTTACCGAGTGGTACGCTAAGGGAATGGACATCTGGGAAGCTAACAAGAGTATGACCAACAAGTCAGGCGCAGGCTGGACGGTTAAAACACAGAACGACAGAGGTCTGTTCTACCACAATTTCGCCCTTCAGCTTCTTGAATTCAAGGGTTGCGTGGGATTTGACTGGTTCCTCTACCGTGACAACGACCCAACCGACCCCAACGCCGACCTTTCCAACCGAGACTCCAACAAGGGTCTTGTCAACAACGACGGTGTTGAGTATACCGACCTCACCAAGCATATGCAAGAAGTAAACAATCAAAAATACTCCCTTATAAGCTTCTTCGACGCAAGATAAAAAACGGTGCTGTCTCAAGTTTGGGAATGATTTCCATTTAATTGACAACCTATACAAAAACACTTGCTTACCCATGGGGGTTCGCAAGTGTTTTTTGTTTAATTATCACAATAGAATTTCATAAAAAATCAATTTGAGACAGCCCCTTTTTGTATGTAATTTAATTAAGCATGCCTAAGCAAAATTTATCTGACATTATTCACCGCGCAAAGTCCTGCGACGAAGCCTGCGCAATGGTGTATTCCGCCCTCGTCGTCGAGATACTTGGGCAGGTCGGTTTCGCGGCTTACGGGAGCAAGTCTGAACTGCGGAGAAGCGTCAAAGCCGTTGACAATGGTTCCGCAAAGCGAATTCCAATCTCTTACGAAGCTATCGCCCACGCCCACGATAAGGCTCTTTCCCGCCACGTTAAGTCCCGAAACCCATTGAAGATTTGCGGTGGCTATATCCAGGAAATCGACATCCTGCCAAAGCTCGTAGAATTTTGTTGCAAGCACGGCGGCGTATCCGTAAATTTTGGCGTGACCGTGATACCAACCGCTGAAATACAACAAGCCGTCTTTTCCGTACACTCCCGCAGGAAGAATGCCGAAGGGGCTGTTTTGGCAGGCAGGCTTGAAAAAGCCATAAGCAAAATCGCGCACCGCGTCCTTCCACTCCGAGACGTTAGGGTTATCCCCAAACAGCTCGGTCATTTCAATTATTGGCATGATCCAATAGGGCTTGTGGGCACCGTGATTATAGTTTTTATACGGCAGATCCCACGCGCCGCAATGATAGTTCGCTTTTTCTGTGATTTTGCTATGGGGATACGTGTATAAATGACCCCACAAACCGCACTCGGCGTTTTCCTTGCTGACGCGTCGCGACAATATTTCATCGGTCAGCGAGACAGCCTTATCCTCAAGCTCGGCAACTCCCGATTTATAAAGCGAGATAACTGTCGACAGATGCGCGAGAAGCTCTCTTGTTCTGAACTCGGTTATGGGATAGGTCAGGCTATCAGCACCGTGGGTTATTTCAAGCTCGTTTCCCTCAAGCTTTTCTATATGAGGCTTGTAAGAATTTACAAACTCATAGCCTTTTTGGGCAATCTCAAGATAGCGGTCATCACCAAGCACGCGAGAGACGCGCGCAAGCACCGCGACGGCGTTTGCGCTGTTTTCAAAGTCAACGCTGTTGTTGTGGTGTATTTCGTGCATAAAACCGCCGTTTTCGGTCTGACACAGCGCGATATAATTCGCCGCGCGGCGAATATGGCTCAAAAGCCTTGCCTTGTCACATTCGGGAAAACGCTTATCAGCATAGAGGTCGCACACAGCTTCAAGCATAATTATGTGGCTGCTGATCTCCTGAAGCTCACTTCCGCAGTCGCGCCAGCCTCCCTCGGGATAGCTGTTTGCGGCGCGGACGTCAAGCTGATAGAGAGAACAGGGGTATATGGTCTTGTTCCACAAAAGCTGATTTCCGATATGCACAAGTGTCTGCGTTTTGCCAAGGCTTTCGCCTTCCGCAAACACCTCTATTTCGTATTCTCCGGCGCAATCGACAGCCGAAAAATCGGCTATAAACCAATTCTCATTCCACTTTTCGCCCCAAAAGGTCAGCTTATCCTCAAGCACCTTTTGCTTTGTGACGGCGTTTGTAACGGCAAAGCTTCCATCTTTTATGTCCCCCGTTACAAAGGCTTTTTTGCTTGCTCCGATATCGTATCCTATCTGTGAATACAGAATTTTTGCTGACATTTAGGCTCTCCTTTAATGATTTTAACTACAATCAATATTTTCCGAGTTTGTGAGCAAGCTCGGAAATTTGCTTCATATTTTCAAACGAGACCGAGTTAGGAATAGAGTGATCGGAGGCGAATATATAGCCGCCGCCCTCCTTCATCGCAGGAATAATGCGCTCCATTTCAGCCTTAACGAGCTCAATGTCATCCCAAAGCTGAGCGTTTATACCGCCGTGGAAGGCAAGCTTATCACCGTAGAGATTTTTAAGCTTGAAGGGATCCATTCCCGCCTTTATCTCAAGAGGATTTAGCATATCGACTCCCGTTTCGACTACGTCGGGAAGCAAGGGCTCGATAAATCCGCAGGAGTGGAGCTCTGCCACAAGTCCTCTTTCGTGCGCCCAATCCACAACCTTTTTGTGGTAAGGCTTAAGCAAATTTCTGTAGCACTCGGGAGAGAAGAACGGCGAGCCCTTATACCCCATGTCATCAAAGAACAGTATACCGTCAAATTCGTATCCCTTATCAAGTATTTTTTGAGCAAGCGCCAGCGATGTTTTAAGATAAGTATCGAAAATATCGGTTATCCACTCCGGTTCTTCATACATTCCTATAAGCATATTTTCCATGCCCGTAAGGTACGAGTGAGCAAAGTCGAATCCAAAATATATAACCAACTGCAAAAATCTGCCGTCTGCCTTCCATTTGGGATAGTTTTGTTCAAGCATCTTCCAGTTTACTCTGTCATCGTAATCCACAAGCATTGCCGCCTTCGCTTCTTCCCATCTCTCCGAGCTGTTATAGTAGAAATCAAGCGATTCGGGGGTGGAATCAAGCTCGTTAAATACCTTTCTCGTTTCGCCCCACTTAGTCGTCTCTATTCTGTATCTGTCGGTCTTTTCCAATATTTTCGTTTCAAATCTCGGAGAATTGTCGGTATACAAATATATCCATCTGTCAAATCCGAAATAATCCTGCCACTCTACGTTTGCGGGCAATCCCTCACTGTGCCATCTGCGTACAGTGCCCGCCCACGCCTTGTCAACCATAGGTAAGCGGTCTATTTCCTGTCTTTTATAAACGCGTAATATTCTTTCGCGTTCAGTAAGTTCTATCATGATTTCTTTCCTCCTGTAAATGTTTTTAACCTAAGTGTTATTCAGCCTTAACCACCACACCAAGACCGTATCTTCCGCTTGTACGGGAGAACACGGAGAGACCCTTATCGTCCTTCATTGTAAGTGTGAGCTTGAAGCTTTCCTTATCCTTAAGCTTAAGAAGCATTGCGGAAGGAATAGTGATATCGCAAAGTGTTCCGTATGTACCCGCTTCTTCAAGCAAGTCAACAACGGGCTGATAGTGGTGGGAGAGCGCACCGCGAGAGTCTGCAGGGTCGTCGGAGAGGTAAATTTCATCAATAACCTTACCGTCGATGCTGACCTCAAGCATACCGCCCCACTTAGTTGCGTCTGTCTGAGTGAAGGAGTTTCTGTTCGCGCCGGGGTCACAACGGTAGCCAAGCATATACGCAAGGTCGATATGCTCCTCTGCCTCGCCCTCGGCATAGTCGTGGCTCATGGGGTGGCGTGTGGACGCCTCGAACACAAGTCTTAGGTTATCGGCATTGTCGAAACCGGGAATGTCGGCGGTCTTTATCTCTGCCTCAAAGCTTCCCTTTCCAAGTCCGCTGACCTTACCCATTGCTGTGGGTATGGTATTCTTAAAGCTTGACGAAAGCGCTGTGGGCGCAACCACAAGTGCGTTCTTCTCGCCCTCAACGTCAAAGAGTATGGCGTTCTGCATAACTCTTTCGTCACCATCAAAGAGACCGAAGGAGAGCATTGCCACGCCGTCATGCTCGGGAACAGTAAAGTCTATCTTTCCTGCGGGGAAAGTGCCGTAGCCCGACCAGACTATGCCCATTTCGCCGCCGTCGGCGATGAAGTCGCCGTCAATGGGGTCTTTGCAGGTAAGCTGCCAATCCACACGAAGGAGCTTGCCGTGGCGCTCGTCACTAAAGCTTGAGCCAAAGAGGGGCACGCTTATTTCGTCGCCCGCCTTAACGGTAGTCATAGGAGCGAAGTCGCAGCCGAGGTAGTCCTGACTGTGCAAATCCTTCAAGGTCATACCATACTGGTCGTAGCCGAAGTCCTTGTCGCCGTTGTCTATCTTGTAGTATCCGTTAAACTCGTTTACAACGTCATGGAACTCGGTGAAAACAAAGCCGCAGAGCTTATCGTGAAGTCTGAACTCGTTCATCATATACTTATACTGCCAGGAAATATCGCTTTCGCCTGCGTTGCCCTTAATGCCCCACACGTTTCCGCATTCGCTGTTCATACAGGGAACGTCCTCCATTGTGTAGCCGTGGGCATAGTTGCGCTGTCCGCCAACGAAGGCGCCGTCACAGAAGCGGTCAACAACGTCCTTTACGCGCTTATATCCGTTGGAATAGAAATGCCACGTATTAACGTCTGTCTTTGTATGGTCGCCGCGGCAGGGTGAGTTATCCTCAACAAGGCGAGTGGGGTCGATAGCCTTAGCCTTTTCCCAGCACTTGACAACCCATTCAGCGGTTTCAATCTTATAGTCCTTGCCTATTGTTCCGTCCTCTTTATCGAAGAAGTGGAGAAGTCCCCAAGTTTCGTTGAAAACTACCCAATAGAAGATAGAAGGATTATTGCGGTCGCGCACCATCTGCTCTTCCATTTCGATTTCAAACTGCTCCATAGCTTTAGGGCAAGGCTCGCCCCAATAGCAAGGAATGTCTGCCATTACGAGCATACCCAGCTTGTCGGCATAGTAGAGCTTAAGAGGCTCTTCCGCCTTGATGTGTATTCTCGCCATATTGATACCGATTCTCTTAAGGCGGAGAATTTCCTCACGGCAATCATCGTCCGAAGGAAGTGTAAAGAATCCCTTGGGGTTAAAGCTCTGGTCAAGTACGCCGTTTATGTAATAGGGCTTGCCGTTGAGGGTAATATAGTTGCGGTTGTTCGCGCCAAAATGTCCTGTACCGATCTCGCGGATGCCGAAATAGGTAGATACAACGTCGTCACCGAGAGTGAGTGTACCATAATAAAGATTAGGCTCTTCGGGAGTCCAGAGCTTGGGCTCAGCGATTTCAAACTCAACGAGCGCCTTGCCGCCATTTACATCGGCAGTTGCGGTTACGCCGTCAAATTCTGCGGTGACGGTCATTCCGTCCGCACCTACGCAGTCAACCTCATAAGAAATCTTACCGTCAAGCTTGGTCTTTACAAAGAAGTTGTCAACAAACGCCTCGGGTCTGCCCTCAAGCCAAACTGTCTGCCAGATGCCGCGTGCGTTTCCGTACGCCTGCTTTCCGTAGGTCTGTGTCTTTTCGCTGAGGTCGGTAGCGTCAACCTCGATAAGGTTTGCGCCCTCTCTGTTCCAAACGCTTGTAACGTCGAACTCAAATCGGTTATATCCGCCTCTGTGTGTGCCGAGAACCTCACCGTTTACGCGGATCTCGCAATCGTAGTCAACCGCACCGAAAACAAGCCAGATATGCTTATTTTCGGGGGTCCACTCCACGCTCTTGCGGTAGTAGCCCGTGCCGTCAATCTCCTCAGTTATACCCGAAAGGGGCGAACCCCACGGATAGGGCACTTCGATAGTTTTGTCGTATTTCTTTTCGTTAAGCGAAAATTCCCACGCGCCGTTAAGATTCAGCCACTCGCTTCTCTGTTTGTTGGGTTGGGGAAATAATTTCTTTTGTACTGTCATTTTCTGTCCTCTGTTTTTATGTTACTGACCGCCTGCTAAAACCTCAAGTATTGTCTGGGCGTATATTCTGACAAGGAAATCACTTGGGTGATTGTGATTGTTACTTGACATATCGTAAAATCTCTTTCTTTCAAGCAGAGATTTGTGTACGCTTGTCATGGGAACTACATCAACCTGCTCATATTTCTTTGCCAGGTTTATAAGCACATTCTCAAAAAGGTATTGGTTTTGGTATACAGTGGTTTCCTCATTTGGCAACATGGTCGATACCACAGCTATCTCGCAATCGGGATTTTTAGCGAGAATTCCGTCTATTATCTTCTTGATATTGCTTGCAAATCCGTCGTCAGTCTTGCTTCCGTCGTTCATACCGAAGGCAAGCACAACCAAATCGGGCGAATAGGAGTTAACTCTTTTTTCAAGCTCGGTTATTGCCCAGTTAGTCTCCTTGCCGCCAACCGCGGTATTGGTATAGTTGATAGTTGCTTTGGGATATTTGTCACGGAGCGCTCTCGTCACCATCTGCGTCCACATAGGTGTCTGAGGTCTTGCGCCTACCGTTCCCGTTGCGTTAGAGCCTGCGGTAATGCTATCGCCGTAGAATACGATATTTACCTCGCTTCCCTTCTCAAGCTTATCGATAAACTTATGAAGCTTTGTGCTCTCTACAGGCTCAAAGTGTGTGTTCTCGCCCTTATGGGTGTAGGTGACAAATATGCAACGCTGTTGGAATATTACGCCCGGAGCGCTCAGCACGAAGGGTCTGTACGTACCTGTTGTAACACTTCCCGTGACCGAAGTTTCCTTACTTGCGGGATAAAACTCCGAAAGTGCATATTTGGGAATTCTGCTGCCATCAAGTCGGTAAATCTTTCCGTCCTTTATCTCATAGTCAACACCCTCGATATACTCGGTCTTAAGGTCGCAGGAGCGAACAGAAAGGATATGCTCGGGCTCGTAGATAAGCGGAGCACCGTCCTCACCCACGAAAAGCGCGCTTTCGTGGTATATTACATTGCTCTCCCAATAAGGAATAAGCCAGGTGTTCTGATTGTATCGGTCAAGTGCCTTTGTCTCCACAAAATGAAGCAAGTAGGTGTTTTGGTTTGTGCCGTCCGCGCTTGTCACCTTAATGCTGTAGCCGTCGGCTGTATCGGTTACGTCAACCTCAGCCTCGGCGCACTTGGGGTTTACGGTGATTTCGGGCAATTCGGTTTTGCCCTCGGTTGCTCTGTAATAATCGAACTTCCCTTCTACAACGCCAACGGTTTTGTCTCCGTAGGTTATAGACGCGATACCCGCGTCCGACTCGGTACGCTCTTCGCCGTCAGCCTTTTCGGTTTCGTCCGTAACAGGTGCGTTAGTGACTTCATTTTCGGTAGTATCATCCGTACCGTCCGAGCCGCAGGACATCAAGGCAAGCGTCAGAAGAAGGCAAAGTAATGCTATAATTATTTTTTTCATAACTGTCAGCCTCTTTCGTCAAAGAACTTAATAAGGTTGTACTTTTGGTTGTTCAACTCTCTGATATACTTTGTAAAATCGGTGTATTCGTTTTCGTCTCCGTCAAAAATACCCTTGTTTCCGCCGTTACTAACCTGAGTATCGTCGGGGCTTGTATCCTTAAAATAGAACCAGTCAAAGCCCACGCAGTTCTTGCTTTCCATAAGCGCAAGCGCGAAATTCTGATAGAACTTACCTCTGTCTTCCTGAGTTCTTACGTTCATACCCGCACCCGTAGTGGTCTCTATACGGTTATCCTTTTCCCAGATATCCATACCTCTTACGTACCACTCGGTAATAATAACGGGTTTGCCTGCCCACTTTATCTGATTGTAAAGAAGCTCGAAATTAGGCGTCCAATTGTGATAATAGTTATAGGAAATAACGTCACACCATCTGCCCGCCACACGCATTATACTTTCATCCTCAAGGCTTCCCGCAAAGAATCGGCAACCCACGTACTGATGATAAGGCGCGTATCTGTCAAGTGCTCCGCGTACAACCTCAAAATATCTATCGTAAATCATTGCTCTGAATTCCTTACGAAGGTCATCTGTCACGTCATCGAGCGACACGTCTGCCTTGCCCGTCTTCATAAACATAAAGGTCCAAGCCGTCGCGTAGCTGTATATAAATCTTGTATCGGTATGGTCAAGTATCAGATAGTTGTCAAGCATCTTCAAGGAACGCGGAAGCTCGTTATCGCTCATCCAACCGTAAACGAAAGGATTATTGGCATAAGCCGAAACCTGACTGCTGACCGTTCTGTCAGCCGAATCCACAAAGGCAGGGTCAAACACGGGCATTACGTCGTTTAGGAAGCTCGTGTTACCGCCCGTTGTAACGTCAACCTTGGTTTCGCCCGCGTACTTCTTGAGAACGTACAGCATAGCGGTCTGTGTCAAGGGTTCTTCAAGCTTCATATGAGTTTGATAAGCCGACCAGCTACCAACCGAGTTGAAGCCGAGATCCTTAAGCTTAGCGGTTATCATTTCCGACCATGCTTCCTCTGTGCCGTACTGCGCAAGAACTCTTGCCTTCAGCTTGGTCTGCTGTGCGCTTCCAATTCTTACGTCGTTAAGAGCTGTGCGGAAGAAGGGATAGCCGAGGGGGTCTATTGTCCACCAGCGTCCGTCTATCTTAACGGTATAGAAGAATCCGGTTGCCTCTTGACGGAGCGACTCGTCCATAAGACCGCCGTAAACGTCAAGCTTGGCTTTCTCCGAGTAATCCTCGGTATAACCCTTAAGGGTGCTTATGTTTCGTGTGGGTGCCGCGCTGTATTTCGTGTTATAGCCGTCTGTATTCGCAGTGCTTGCATAATCAACCGTAAGGCTGTACTCGGAGTCATCCTTTTGAACCATATAGCTGTCAAAATCGCCCTCTGCCTTTATTGCCGCCCATCTGTTGAACCAGGTGGAAACGTATCTCATAGCAAGCTCCCAGGGATTTTCGCCCGCATAGTCAAGCTTTGTGGAGAACGCCGCCGTACCATCACTTACAATAAGCTTTGGAGCGGTTTGTGCGCTTGCGTTGGTGCTGAAGTTTATTGCGTACGGTGTTTCGCCGTCGCCTTCAAGGTAAAACGCCACCTCTTTATCGCCAAAATGCAGGCATTCCTTAATGTAATCGGTTACGTTAATTCTTAACATTCCCTTTGACGCAAAGACTATCGAATCAATAAGAAGATCCTTCTTTGGTACGTTCTCATAGGTTACGGTTTTTTCGTTCCAATCGTCGGCAAAGCAAGAGTAAATATGTACGGTTGTGGGAACCGTTGAATCCTCCATACTTGCACAGTTAAGCTCAAGCGCCACAGTTTCAACATCAAAATCGTAAAGAGAGGAAATATCAAACTTGATAAGCGCGACTCTGAAGTATCTGTCGGGAGTTTTGCCTGTTCCCTTAACGAGCAACGTTGACTCTCCGCTGTAATTCACTTTTGAGTTTGTGCCTGCGCAAACATATGTGTCTTCTGTGGATATAAGAGTTCTGTACTCAATGTCTCTTATGCCGATAATACTATCAAGTCCGTTTCCCTGCATTTCTTCTTCTCCTTCATCTGTGTCCGCACCGCCAACACTCTCGTCGGCAGGCTCATCGATAACTCCAACCTCGTGTCCGCAGGAGCAATGGAAGGTATAATATTCGAGGTTCGATACAGAAGCTCCTTCTGCCGTTTTACCCTCTGCCATTCTTTCTCTGTCGGGAGCGACTATGCTCATTTCCGACAAAGTGAAGCCCATTGCGCTTTCGGGATCTCCAATGCCTATCCACTCGGAGTTTGCCGCCGCGGGACTTCCGCCCGTACGCGTACCGACGTACTCGCCGTCAACATATATATGCACCGCATTTGCCTCGGGGATAACGTAAAGTCCGAGCTTTACGCTGTCACCCACCTTCAGCTGTGTTACGGGCATTTCAACGCCGTCGGCAATCTTACTCTTTATATCAACAACTCCAAACTTATAGCCGCCGTTGCCGTCAGAAACGGGATATTGACGAAGAAGTGAGTTGTAGGAATAGTCGTAACGCAAAAAGTTTCTGCCGTTGCCATTATTGTAAATGTTGCTTGCCGCCGCCTCGCTGGCGCTTCTGTTAAGCGTAAGCTTGAATGACATCATATAAGGGTCCTTATCGGGACCTATAAGCGCCGCGGGGAGATTGTAGGTGTGACGGGATGCGTGAGAAACCTCTATAGCTCCGTTCACGAAGTTTACGCCGCGGTTTTTATCGCTGTGGTAATCAATACCGGGAGCGGTGTAAACGCTCTTTCCGCATTCGGTACACTTGACCTCAAACAAAGCCTCCTTCACCTGTTCAACGCCCTCCTCGATCACCTTGCCGCTCTCGGATATCTTTGTGGGGTTGAAAACAGTGAAATCCGAAAGCTCAAAATTACCCGAGCCACCGAACAGAAGCTTGTAGTCCTCGGAAGCACCGTAGTTAAGCTTGAAGCCGCTTCCGCCGAGATACTCACCATTAAGGTATATGTAATATTTTCCCGTATCGGGCTCTACCTCGATTACAAACTTATAAGAATTGCCGGTTTTGAGAACAGGTGTGCCCGAAAGCTCAACCGTCTTTCCCGCGCTGTTCTGTGCCGTAAAGCGCACAGTCTCGCCGTCAACCTTATATCCTCTGAGCATAATTCTGTGCACGTTTCCTATCTGGAGCTTAAGCAAGGTATATCCACCCTCACCGCTTGAAAATCCCGAAAGGTCGGCGGGAGTTACGCCAAAGGTTATCCACATATTTCCGCCGTCCTTCGGTGAGAGAACACCGCTTTGGAAATTCTCGCCCTCAATCAGGTCAACTGCCTTTGCGTTAAGCGTCATAACGCCCTTACGGGCAATGACAGCCGCAGAGTCAAGCTCTGCCGTTCTCACCGCTTCTCCGCACTTCTTGCACTTATAGCTGACCCCGTTTGAGGTTGCTTCGGCAGTATAATCCGCGTTGTAGCCAAACACATGACCTCCGCACGCGGTATCCTCCGCCGATGCTCCAAGCGTCATCACCGCAAACGCGCTGACCGCTATTGAAAGCACAAGAATAAACGAAAGTAATGCTTTTCTGCTTGTATTCTTCATTTGTTTTCCCCTTTCGATTATTTCAAATCAAACACAAATTTATATTGCCTTCCGCCCTTAAGCCTGTTAGCGGAAAGCGTTATTCGCCACAGCTTTTCAACGCCCCAATCTTTGGGTATACCTCTCATCTCCACAGAAGCACAGTCTATCTGTTCTACATCAAAAGTGAGCGCGGAATCAAAAACAGCTCTCCTGCCTTCAATTTCAAAGCTGTTTTCGCATATGTTTTGCGGATATATGCAAGTTACAAAATTAAAGACCGCATTTCCGTCTTTCTTAAGCACAAAGCTATCGGCAATTGTTATCTCACCGTTTTCAAGTGAGGCTCGTCTTACGTAACGCTCAACCCCTGCCTCGGGTGGGTATGCGGCGGTCAGTTCAACCTCAAGCGCGCCGCTTTCGGTATCGTATTGGCAATTTCTCGCCTCAAACTCGCGTCCTGCCGACTGACAAACGCCGTTAAACGTAGGAATGTTATGGTACTCCGAACGCATTGAAGGAATATCGTATCGACTCCTGCTGAACGTTTTGCTTGTGTATTCACCAACTCCAAGGTCGATAAATAAGGGCTTTCCGTCGGAATAAACGATAAAATTACCAACGTCGTTATGGTTGTGTCCTGTTTCGGCGTTGTGTCCGCCCTTTATTGCAAGATACAAGCCCTTGTCCGACTCTTCACGCTCTCGTGTGACCGCCACCTGCGTGCCGTCAAACCACACCTTTTGAAGTGGGGCAAAGCTCGCCTTCTCAACCGCCTCCAAGCCAAATATTCTCAAACCTCTGTATGGGAATCCCCACTCGTTTGAATAAGCCTGAGCGTTACCGTTTATTTTGCTTCTGATAAAGCCTTCCATAAGTTTGGAGCCGCAAAGCAACGCAAAATCAAGCATCCAATAGCTTGCCGAATTTACCCTCGGGTGAGCGTCCGCAAAGTTCAGGTAATAATCCCCGTTTATATTGACCTTTGCGATATATTCCGCCATATTTACAACAAGAGGATCTTTGAATACGTTTATATATCCGTCCGAAATATCAAAAAGCACAAGACAGGCGTTATAAAGAGCTCCCGCTGCACCTGACCAATAGCCCGGTCCCTCTTCACAACAGCCATCCGATTGATAGCTCGCGGTAAATCCGTCAAGGCACTCCATAGAAAGCTTTACTATTTTCTCTCGCTTTTTAAGGTCATCAACCGTAAGCGCGCACACCGTAAGAACATTGGATATTATCCACGGACACCAATTGTTTGCAGGTCTGTCCCTGCCCGTCCAAGTCCATATATCAAGATACTCAGAGCAAAACGGTGTTATTATTCGTCTGTCAAGCTCATAAAGAATACGCTCTCTTATAAGCGGAGTTACACTGTCAAGAATGTCACCGCAAAGATAATAAACGCAAGCAAGGCACGCGCCCGTTGCCCCCGAGAAAAGGTCTATATAATCGACCGTCTCCCCGAACTCATATGACAGACAACCGTTTACACCTGTTCTCACTCGGTTATGTGCGGGAACAACCCAAGTGGTCTCCTCGAGTATAAGCCACACAAGGTCGCAAAGCTTATCGGTAAATCTCCCCTTTCCTTCGATATACTCGGCGTAGGCAAGAGTAAGCATATCGCTTCGCCGCACAAATTGCTTTGCCTCAAAGACCGTGCGGTTGCCATTGCGTTTATACATCATATAGTCTGTAGCATATATGGATGGATACTCCTTACTAAGAAGCGCCTCTGCCTGCCCCAATATCTGTGATTTTATATTTTCTGAGAATCCGAACCCTTTTTCCCGATCAATAAACAGCTTAAAACGGTCAAGCGGTAAAATCTTTCCCTCGGTTATAAAGCCGTGTTCACAAAAGACCTTTTTTCCCATTTTTCTCCTTCCCCAAAAACCTTATTGCTGTACTCACTGATTACAGCCCACATCCAAGAACTCACGCGGGACTAATACCGCCAACCGTTGAATTTTTGGAGGTAAGCTGTTACCGCCCCCCAAGGGAGGTTTAACCTCCCTCGGGGGCTATTGCTGTCACTCGGCTTTTTTGAATACGGGACAGTATTCGTCCGTGAGGCAATTCAAAAGCTCGTTTTCATTTCTGAATTTCAAGCCCTTAAGCCTTGACAGGTTGTTAAACTCGATATGGAACACACCGCAATCCTCGCAGGTGTATTTCGTCCAGGTTCTTGTTCTGTCTGCTTCTGTTTTGTAGTTGTGTGAAGGCATTACGCTCTGTCCGCAAAGCTCACAGCTTATGCTGTATACGCCCTCTGCGCACGCAGGTGCCTTATGAGCGCACGCCTCGGGTGCAGGCTCTTCAGAGCCGTCTCCGCCCTCGGTCTCGATCTTCTTTATCTCCTCGATCTCGGGGTCAAAAACCTTAAGTCCGGTTATATTCCAAATACCCGAGCCGCCAACGTAAAGCTTATAATCCTCGCCCGCACCGTAATTGATCTTGAACGTATTGGTGCCGAGATATTCGCCGTTCATATGAATGTAATATCTCATATCAGACGTATCGTACTCGATAACGAATTTATAGCTATTACCGTTGGAAAGCGTGGGAATGCCTATAAGCTCGTAGCTTGTACCCGCACTGTCCTGGCACATTATCTTGACCGACTTATCGTCAACCTTATATGCTCTGAGCATTATACGGTGAGTATTTTTTCCGATTTGGAATTTAAGCAGAGTCGAACCGCCCTCTGCATCGGTAAAGTCCTTAAGCTCTTTTGGCGTAATTGTAAAGGTTACAAAGAAGCTTTCACCGTTTGCGGTGCTGAGAATATTTCCGTAGAAGTCGTTGTCGCCTATATACTCTACGGCGGCAGGCTCGCTCTGATCAACGTTTTCGCCAACGATTATGCCGCCATTGCCGACCTCAACCGCTTTGATCACGCCGTTACAGTATTTACACGTATACTCCACGCCGTTTTCAGTTATCACAGCGCGAATTCCGCGTCCGCGCTTGAAGCTGTGGTCACCACAATCCGATACAGTTACTTCTTCGTTTGCTCCGTTTGCAAGCGAAACAATCTTTATAAACTTAAATCCAAGCTCTGCCGTACCGCCAAACGAAATATCGAAGTTTTCGATATCCTCAAACTCAACCGACGTGCATGCGCCCGCAAAGAAGCCGTTTATATAAACGTCTGCTATGTCAGCCACGGGGTCTACTTTTATGGAAACAAGGTCGTAATCTCCCATTACGTCTACTCCCGAAACGGGAATAGCGGTTGCGTTTCCGCCTATAACGTAAACGCCGTTTTCGATACCGACTATTTCGTTACCCTTATAGGAATATACGGTTGTATCACTGCCGCCGCTGTATACCTTTGCGCTTACCCAATAGGGGGTTCTGCCAACCTTTACGCCAATTGTCTCGGGAATGCTTACCGAAGTGGATGTCTTTTCAATATCCACGATTTCGTCTGCGTAAATCTTGTCGATGCCCTCAACTATGCGGGCTCCGCAATAGCAGGTATAACGGTGTGTAAGCGTGGTGTCCGAATACTCAAGGCAATCGTAACCGCCCTCGATATACTGAGCGTATGCCGCGGTATGCTCGTGCTTGCCCGCGCTTACAAACTCAAAGCCCGATACGTTGTAACGTCCGGGAGCCGCGGCGGGAGAACCGAAACGGAAGAAGTAATTTGCTCTGTCAACCGCATATGAGGTAAAGCTTCGCTTTTCAACGAGCTTGCCGTCCATATATATAGACGTCAAACCGCTTGACGGAACTATTCCTATGGTAAACTCGTGGGTTTCGCCCTCTTTGATAACCGCTATACGCTTTGCGCCAAGCGAACCGCCCGTTCTGATGTCCACAACTCCGTCAACGTACTCATAAGGACTTGTTTCGTGAGCAAACATTCTCAGAATAAAGCCGAACTGTCCCGAGCTTGAGGTGCTGAAAAAGTCTACTCCGTCGTTTTTTCCGTTTCCGCTGTTGAGAGCATCAGCAGTGGGAAGCTTTTCAAAATTAACGGTAAACCTTACCCAATAGGGCGTGGCATCTCTGCTCATATATTCTTCGGACGAGTAGATACTGATGCTCTTGGTAGTGGTAAAGCTACCCTCGGATACCGTCTTATTGGTATCGTTAAGCGTATGATCAAGACAGCTGATGTCGTTAACTCTTACGACTCTCTCGCCGCACTTATCGCAGATATAAACCTCTTTGATCTGCTCTCCAAGGGTTATGACTACGTCAAGGAACGAGTGGTGGCTGTGAACGCAAGGAAGAACCGAAGCGTCCTCGATAAACTGAACTCTTACAGGCTCGTCGGTTACACCCGTGGTTACGACCTTGATGTTGTAATATCTGATGTTATTAAGCTCGGGGCTTCCGAAATACTCGTTGCTGCTTCCGTCGGTGATTCCCTGCTTGAAGCTTGTTCCCGTGGTGCATCCTGCGTATGCGCCGTCAAGGAAAAGATAGTATACGCCGTCCTCGTACTTAAGAGCCACGTTGTAGGTGGACTTAGACTTGAGCGCGCGGTATACCTTCGTACCGTCGGCAAGCATAAGCTCTCCTTCGGAGTTGATAAGAAGCGCCGCAACCTCGCCGTCGCTGATAAGCGGAACGAAGCTTCTGAAGCTGCCAATGTATCCTCTTACGTTTACGTCGGCAATTATCCAATAGCTGTCGCCCTTTTCTTCACTTGCCACAGCGTTAAGCGCACCCTGAGCGGTGTATACATGAGGTGTTGCCTCGTAGAACGACTTATTTATCTGCTCCGTTACTGTCTTTCCGCAACGAGCGCAACGGTAAGTGAAGCTGAACGCGTTTACGTCAAGGTATTCAACGCGTGTGTTGGCGTTTATAACGTGTACGTGAGCGTCGTCACCGCAAGCGAAGGTGCTTATTTCAAGCTCGCCGCCGTTTGCCATCTTGGCAAACTTAATTTCTGTCGCCTCAAGAGTGGTGGCAAACTCTGCACCAAGAGCTATACCGTAAAGCTTTTCGCTGTCAAGCTCTATAGCGTATTCGCCGCAATAAATTCCATCAATGTAGAGACGGTAGCTGTACTCGCCCTCGTTCTCAATTACATTTACGGTAACGTTTGTCTTGGTCTTACCAAGTCTTGCGATTTCGTTGCCCTCTGCTTCAAAGAAAGCTCCGTCTGTGTACATAGTGAGAATGCTTATCTCGTTATTCTCATCATCAACGAACTTGAATACAGAGCCTCTGCCCTGTGCAAGCTCGGACTTGAGCACCGCGTCAAAGGAGAACCAATAGGGTGCGGCGCTTGTAAGAAGCTCACCCTCTACAACCTTTTCCTCCGTGCCGAACACGGGAAGTATCATTTGGGCGTTGTCCGCATCGTAGAGGTTTTCGGATATACCGTCAAACGCGGGTCTGTCGCACTCTACGCAAGTGTAGTTAATTGTTATAGACGATCTCTCGGCATTAAACTCAAGAGACGATGTTTCGGGGTCATAATGATGAGTATGCGCGCCCTCGGCAAGCTTATATGCCATATTGCCCTCTTTGGACAGAGCGACTACTGCCGCGCGGTCAAAGTGGTACTTGCCCGCGCCTGCGGCTGCTACCTTCACGTCACCGCCGACAGCGGTATATTCAGACTCCGCAACAACGCTGTTGTCAAGGTAAACCGTGTACTTTTTGAGCGTTGTATCAAATCTGAAGGCAAGCTTATGATACTCGTTATCAACCGTAAGCTTTGCATTTGTTTCCTCATCGCCTACGGTAAGCACACCGTCAGGTGTAATTCCAAGGAGAACCCCGTCACCGATTGCAACAATCGACTTGCTTTCCTCGGGCAGCTCCATAGCGCTTATCTCACCAAGCAACCAGAAATCCTTTTCGGGAGCTTCGAATTTGGGAATAATTACAGTCTCGTCGGTAATTCCGTATACGGGAGTAATCTCCTCTTTTATTGCCTCGCAAATTCCTTGGGATATAGTTTCACCGCAGGAATACTCCGTAATAAGGCTGAGCTTATTATTTCCCTGCTCGATTCTCTCGGTCACGGTATCCTCAACGGGTGTATCGTGAACGTGGGTTGGGTTATAGAGCTTGAAGTTGCTCATATCCCATTTACCCGAGTCGAACATCTGAATAACATAGGTTTCACTTTCGCCGTAATCAAGATGAATCTTACTTCCTCCGATATACTTGCCGTCCATATAAATGCTATACTGGCTTGTACTCGGGTTATACTCAATAAGGAAGCTATAGGTTTTTCCCGTCTCCATAATCGGAGAGTCGTTCAGCTCTACGTCCTTACCCGTGTTATCCTTTGCGGTAAATCTTACAGCAGTATTACTTACCCTGTAGCCCCTAAGAATGATTTTATGGGCGTCTTTATTCTTTGCCCAAAACTTGAGCAAAGTAGCTCCGCCGGAGTTTGCCGTAAATCCCGACAAATCCGCGGGCTTCAGGTCAAAGCTCATAAAGAAGCTTCCGCCGTCTTCGGGTTTTAACACGTCGCCATAGAAATCAACTCCGTTAAGAAAATCCTTAACAACGCTCGCCGAAGAAAGATTTTTTCTTGTAACAAGCTGACCTCTGCCTATATCCACAGTTCTGACAACTGTATCGTCTACCGCGCACTTAAATTCAACGCCGTTTGCAGTGGTTACAGCCTCAATATGCTCGCTGTATACGAAATCGTGTGTTCCGTGAACCTCTGTGGGATTAAAAATCCTGAAATTTGTAAGCTCCCATTTACCCGACGCGCCAAAGGTCATTTTATAAACCGCATCAGGACCTGCATCTATCTGATGTGAGCTTCCGCCAAGATAAACTCCGTCAAGATAAATGTGGAAATTACGTACGAATTTTGTCGTATCCTTTGAGTTTACTCCGGTTATTCCTGTTTCCGCCTCAATAACAAAATTGTACGTCTTATCTGTCTCAAGTATGGGGGTACTGGAAAACTCAACCGTACCGCCGCTGTTGGTCTTAGTAACCAAAGATACCGAGGTATCGCTGTTTTTGCGGGCTCTCAGATATATACGGTGATTGTTCTTTCCCGCCTCGATACTGAGAAGGGTTTTTCCGTCAGCGCTTGTATCGTATTTTGTAAGATCGGTAGGCTTAACTGTAAACGTGATAAAGAAGCTGCCGCCATCCTTGGGAGCTACTATCTTGTTATAAAAGTCCTCTCCGTTAATAGGGTTAATAGCAGACCCCGTAGTATTGATCTTATCTATCTCAATCGTCTCTCCGTCACCTATCTTAACAGAACGAACAACGGTATTGTCGCTTTTATTCTTAAAATCAACGCCCTCGTCGGTAGCTTCAGCTATAATACTTGAATTATAGCCAAAAACATACTTATCATCTTCCGCCGCCTGCGTGCCGATTGCAAAAGCACCAAGCACTGTCACAAGCGTAAGAAGTACCGTTAACGTTTTCTTCAAAAGCTTCGGGTTATTCATTTGTCTCCCCCTTTCCGCTTATAAGCGCACCTGCTTCGGTGTTTCCGTTGAAAGCATCTTCAAACTCCTCAACGAGAACGCTTCCGCATCTGCATTCGTATTTTCCTGTGTAAATATCCACGTCATAGAAGTGACCTTCCGCGTGGTTGGAGGATACGGTAAGAATATATCCGCACTCCTCACACTTAAGAGTCTCAAATCCGTAAACCTTGTATCCTGTTGAGGTCTCGGAATCGGGAACGCGCTCAAGAAGTTCAAATTTGTGCTCCGTACCCGCAACACCCCTTGCGCCGAACAAATGCTCGCAACGCTCGCACTCGGTAACCTCAATCTGATGATGGGTGAGTGTGGGCGACTCAATAACGCTGGTTGTGGGAGTATGTCCGTACGCCTCTATTACACCGTACTCGGTATATTTGTTGCCATAAACGTGCGTTGAGTTAACTATTTCCACGTTGGAGAATTCCCAATCTCCCGAGCTTCCTATGTAAAGTTTGTACTGCTCGGTTGCACCGTAGTCAAGCTGGAAGGCATTGCCGCCTATAAACTCGTCATTCAGATAGACGTTATATTTCTTTGTCTCGTATTCGTATTCAATAACAAAGTTATATGTCTCGCCCTCGGTAAGCACGGCGCCCTCTCCAAGCTCGTAGCTCTTGCCCGCGCTGTCCTGGCACATTATCTTTACCGATTTTTCGTCAACTCTGTAGGCTCTGAACATAATTCGGTGAATGTTCTTTCCTACCTGGAACTTAAGCAGTGTGGAGCCTGCTTCAGCAGTTGTAAACCCAGAGAGCTCAACAGGCTTGAGTGTGAAATTCAGCCAGAACATCTCGTTCTCTTCGGGGCGGAATACCGTGTTATAAAAATCATCAGCAGCAAGAATATCCTTTGTCGCTTCTCCCACAAAGAAGGGTTCTTCAAAAGATATAATTCCCTTAAACTCTGCCGTGTCGTCAAAGTACGCGTCCTTCTTGGTTTCGCCGCAATAGGTGCAAATCATTGCCTCAAGACCGTTGTTTGTGCAGGAAGGATACTCAAGAACCGTTCTCACGTAGAGGTGGTCGCACCCCTCAGCCACAGGCTCGGTTTCGGCGGGTTTTGTCTCCGCAGGCTCTGTCTCGGCAGGCTCTGTCTCAATGGGGTCATACTTTGGGTCGGTTTCCGCAGGCTCTGTGTCCGCGGGTTCTGTTTCCGTCGGCTCAGTCTCTACGGGGTCTGTTTCCGTAGGTTCAACCTCCGTCGGCTCGGTCTCGATGGGCTCTGTTACAGCGGGTTCGCTGTCGTCAACGCCCGGAGCCGTGGTATCTGTCTGCGGTTTCTTACCGCAAGCAGAAAACGACACAATCATAAGAGCCGCAAGCAACAGAGCAAGAATTCTTTTCTGGGTGTTCATTTTCATTCCCCTTTCGTTAGTATTACTTATTTCATATACGCCGCCTTGCATGCGCGTGCGTAGGCTTCGGCGACGTATTCTTCCACGGTCATTCTTTGGTATTTATCGTTTTCCATACTTACCCAATCTCGGCTCTGAACATAGCAAAGTCAGAAACCGTTCCCTTAAACGCGTTGGTCTGACCGTATCCAAACGCAATCTGCGTTGAAGATGCTTTCATACCGACACTTTCCTTATCACGGGTAGAAGCGTATTTACCGTTTATGTAAATATCAACGGATTCGGTTTTGGGATCAACCAAAAGCGAAATTCTTACGCTGTCGCCCTCTCTCATTTTCAAATACTTTGTGGAACTAACGTTTATCTCGTCAAGCGTACCAATCTCCACTACGTCGGGAAGGTAACCGCCCGCGCCGTCTGAAACAGGGAAAATACGCACAAGCGAGTTATATCCATTAGTAATCACGTATTGACAAATATTTCTTCCGTTATTGTTGTTGTAAAGATTGGCAGGGTTCACTATGCTGTTAAGCGTAAACTTAAAATCAATCTGATAAGGCGCTTTGTTCGTTCCTATAATGTCTGTCGGAAGATTATATTTCTGGCTTATTGCGGTAAATGAATCTGCGCTGATACCGCAGGTTGCCTTTCTGTGAAGGTTTGTAAACTTAATATCGCTTGCAACCTCTCCGCAAACCTCGCACTTTGCGGAAAGCTTTCCGCCGCTAAGCTCGAATATGAGGTAGCTGTGCGCCGCCTTGGTTACGATATCTTCACTCAAACCGCAACGGTGGCAGGTGGACTTCTCCACTCCGTCGGTGGTGCAGGTAAGCTCGGTTACCGTCGTATAAACGAAAATATGCTCGTATTTCTCAACCAAAAGCTCACCGCACACAGAGCAAACCGAATCGACTCCGCAGGATGCGGGGTTACCCGTGTGCTCCTTCATCGGCAAATATTCAAGTGTGCTCTGAATATCTCCGCAGCTGCAAACCAATGCTCTTTGACCAAGCTTGGTGCAGGTAGGTTCAATAATTTTTTCGGTATAGGAGTGAGTGTGCTCAGCCGCGCCGCCGCCCGAAGGCTCTGTTACGTCAGGTAAGTCTCCCTGCCCTGCCGTGGTGTCATTCGTCTCTGCTCCGCAAGCGAAAAGAGAGAAAATAACCGCCATAAAAATGGCAATAAACACTATTTTTTTATTCATTTTAAGCTCCTTTAGCAGCTCATATTATCCCACGATAGCCCTGCAAATGCAAGGCTATCATATAGTTATTCAGTCACCAATCCAAGAACGCGGCGCACAGCTTATTCCGATACGACCGTCTCCGTATCGTCCGCAAAAGCGGAGCGGTCCGCCTTTTCAAGCTCATACGTCCATTTGTTCATTGATTCTTCGGTGAAATCCGCGTTGATAACGTAGGTTTCTCCATACTTAACCGCACCGTTTACCATCGTATAAGGCGTCACCAAAAGCTTTATCGGACCGTCTCTGTCGATTTCCATAACGTTAGCGGTAAAGAAATATCTTCTTCCGAATTCATCGGGATATACCTTAACACTGTCAGCCTTTATCGAGGAATATACCTTGTTCTCGCTATACGCCTTCCAATTTCCAAGCTGTGTGGAATCGGCTGTCTCAAGAGCCTTTAATTCAAATCCAACGTTTGAATAGTAAAGCATATCAACACTGCCGACGATACGGAGATTAGCCGCGGACGTATCGCACTGCACGCCTATAAGCTCGGCGGTCAAATCGCTGTCCACGTTATAAACGTTGAAGCCGTAAAGGTCGAATATACCCTTAAAGTTGTCTCCAAAATTGAAGGTTACAAATCTCGTGTCACGAGATCTCCACGCGTAATGCGACGAGGTAAGAGCCAAATTATCCGCCAAAATAAGCTCCTCGCCCGACTTAACGTAAGGTATATAACCGTTTACTCTATAGCTTACTTTTTTGTGTACGCCGTCGTAAATAACCGCAACCTTGCTGCGCGCGCCGTCGGCAAGCTGGAGAAGCGTTCCGTCCTTGTTGTAAAGTATACCGTGTATACTCGTACTAATCTGTCCGTTATCCTTTATGTACAACAGCTTTTCCCATTGAGCAGACGCGGAAGTACCGTCCTTACCGAACACACGTCGGAAGGAAAGAAATTCCATATTTGTTCCTGTAGCCCCTTCGGGATACGTAAGGGCGAAATCCCACTCAAATACTGTAACCTTGTTAAATACGTAATCGTTAAGGGAGAAATCGGCTCTCCTGTCGCCCATTGCGGTAGAGGTGCAATCCCAACTGAAATGCGCGTCGGTCTTAACCTCACCCGTTTCCCCGTCTATTACGGGCGCAACGTGCTTTTCCTTTGTAAATACGTTATTCTGATTACCGATTATTCCGTTTACGTAGGTTACGTCGGTACAGTTGTCAGCATCAATATTGATTATATCTCCGCTTTCTTTATAAAGCTCGCGGTCAAGGTCGCTGTGAATATAAAGCTCGGCTATCTTCAAGCCCGAAGCAAATCTTACAGCCATAAAGTCCTTAGCGCCAAGAACCGAGGTGTTTGAGAAGCTAAAGAAGCCGCGGTAATTGGAATCGTTGAACACAGTCGCGCCGCTTCTGCTATTGGCAAAGGTTGTGGAAAGATTGCTGTATCTGTCGCTTTCAAGCGAGTTAAGACCTGCCGCCGCGGGAGTAACGAGTCCGACGTTACCGAGACTGCCTTGGTCTACCGATATCACGTAATCCTCGCTTACGTCTCCCTTTGCCTTGATTTCGATGTTATATCCGCTTGTGTATCCACCCTTAAAGCCGTAGAGCTGATCGTTGTAGTCAAGCCAAGCAAAGATCTCTCCCTCGGGGATAACAAGCTCGCCGTTCTCAAGCTTTACGCCGTCGGTATAATAGAACTGATCGCCAAGCTCCTCAAGGCTTGTGTAGTCGGAGAAGTCTATCATAACGTCGTCAGCCCAAATAGCATACGGATTTTCAACGTACTTGACCTCAAGGCTTATAAGATCAACCGAATACAGCGCTTTATCTGACATATCAAGTACTCTTACGCGCTGGTCTGCCGCGCCCGCAAGTCCCTTAACTGTGTCGATAATGCCCTCGATGTTTATCGCCTTAAAGTAATATCCGTCATAGCCAAAGCCGGGGGCTTTGAAATACGCGGGATTTCCGTCTACAAGGAAGGAAACAGCGGAATTTTGGCGGCTTTCGTCAACTATCACCTCAAGCTCCCACGCCTTGCTGTTGTCAATCTCTATATTTTTGCCGTTTTGGTCGCAAAGGTAGTATTTTCCCGCGCCCTTTGTAAAGTATACGCCGTTTTCATCGTATGACAAAACAGTCGCAAATACACCTGCCGTAGCGGGGTCTTTCTGCCTTCTGATTGTGAGAAGTCCGCCGCTTGTCGAAGTAGAGCCTTCGGTCCAAACAAAGTTCTTTGCCTTAAGCTTTATAGAGAAGGTCTTGCCCGCGATATCGGGAGTAAAGACGTCAAGAACGGTCTGCGTTCCCGTGCCTGTAACGGTTAAAATGTCATCGGTGGTATTTCTCACGAAATCCTTCTTCCAAGTGTTGAGATAAACTACACCGTCCTTACCCGCGGCTTTGAGGTGGTTGACCCCGTCGTAAAGACCTATTTCCGTAAAATCAATGCTTCTTACAACGCTGTCATTCACGGTTGCATCCGCTCTCTGCTTTTCGCCGCTTGTGGGAATAATGCCCTTATAGATAATTACGTTGTCCATCGCGCCCGACACGGTAGCCTTATTTGAAAAGAGCTGGAGATTGTCCATAGTACCGTCGTATGCGCCTTCGGTAAGCTTAATGCTTCCCGTAGCGGTGGTTCCGCTTACCGCTCCCGCAATCAATGCACCCGTGTCGTCATAGCTAAGCCTATACATTACCTTTCCGTCGGAGCTTCTGTATATTTTAACCGTATCGCTGCTTGCTTCTTCAAGAAGTGTATAACCGGTAAGATCAGGAGCAGACGTTACAGCCGAACGCGTCCACTTTCGGTTGTTTATAAGCCTTGAAACGTTTGAAGAAAAGCCTTTTATCTCATTTCTGTTTCCGGTATTTACAGAGCCTGCGTAAACACCGTCCACCCATACCGACATACTGTAGGTAAGAGCAGATGAGCTTCCGCTTCCAAGCCAATCGTCGGTCTTATTTTTGTTAGCCTCATAAACGTTAAAGGAAACCGCAATATGCGTCCAATCCTCGGAATCGGCAGCAGCCATTGTAACATTAGGAACAGCTCTTTGTTGTCCGTTACCCATACCGAAACGTATTTGTCCCGCTTCGTTTACGTGAAGTGCATAGTGCGTGTTATATCCGCTATCGTTAAATCTGATAAGCGATTCAGCAGATGAGGGATTGTCTTTTGTGTCGCTGTCACTGTTACGGAAGGTGGCACGAATGTCAAACTCAATAGTCCAGTCTCCGTCCTGAAACAGATTAAGCTGGTCAACAAGCGAGAAGTATCCCGTGGTGGTTTTGGAAGCATTAAGCTCGATATATTTATCTTCGCTTCCCTTTAGCGAATATGTTGCGCCTATCGTATTATACGAGGAACCTTTGGTTTTATCTCCATTCGCAAAGGGGCTGTTTGTTCCATCAAAGCTGTTTTCATAATAAACAGCTCTGCCGTCGCCGTTTTCGTATTTCTTAACGGAAAGATTGTCAATGTCGATTACAAAGGGCGTATGTTGCGTTTCGCTGTAGGCTACCGCGCCAAACACAAAGTTAATACCGTCGCTTGTGCTTACCTCCTCACGGGACACAGCCATAAAGTCTGCGTCGTAAAGGGTGGTTACATATTCGTATCTTCTTATATTCGTACCCGTTGCCGCGCGAGCTTCAGCAACGATTTGATTACCTACCCAAACGCTGTAGGTCTGAGTTACATCGTAATACACAACCTTAAACTTAGTAAAGCTGTCGTCATCCTTATCGAGAGTAACAACGTCATTGCCCTCGGGGGTATATATCCTAAGCTTTTGGTCGGCAACGTCACCGTCTGCAACAACCGTGGCTTTCAAAAGATTCAAAGTTTGTCCCGCACGTCTGAACTGAAGCAAATCCATAACCTGCTCGTCGCCGATAAGCGACGCATCGCTTACTCCCTGCCAGCGCAAATCAAACTCGAAGGAAACCGACTGCGCAACGGTATAGGAATGTCCGTTTTTATCCACAAGTCTGAATCTCGCGCCCGTAAGCTGGTCGGTATTCGTTCCGCTATAGTTAATTCTGAGATAATTTCCGCTTCCGTCGCTATCCTTAACTACCGTACCGTTAAGCTTTGCGTCTGTATCAAGTGTAAAGCCATAGGGGTTGGAAAGTCTTGAAACGGCGTTAGAATAGATATACTCCTGTGTACCTACGGGAACACCGTCAAAGTCGTAATTGTAGAAAAATTCGTCTTTTGCCACGTAAGCGTTTTCAAGGTCTACCTTATACTGTCCCTCTGCTCTGTAAAACTTGTCGTACACAGTTGAGTATTGCTCAACCTGCATAGTCTTTCCGTCCTCCGAGAAATAGAGCATAGTGACCATACCCGTTACGTTGCTACCCTTTCCGTTGAAGGACGCGTCAAGACCCTGAGGGTCTATAAGAAACTCGTTAACTACGTTGCCGTGATCGCCTATTATCTGTTGGCAGACAGGATATTCGGCGGAAATATGTCCCGACAAAACGATAGATATGTTTTCGTACTTTCTCACGAACTTATCCCATATTTCCGCGCCCGTATTTTTCTTTCCGTTTGCCACAACGGTTGTCTCAGAGTTTGCATACTTTGTATGGTGAGTGCCCGACGTTGTAAGATAAACGTGAGTTGAAACAATTACCTTATGGTCGGAATACTGCTCGCAGAGCTTACCCGCCCACTCAAGCGCACCGTCGTGCACGTCGCAGTCAAGGGTTATAAACAGAAGCTTCTGGTCGCCTACGGTTATTCTGCTGTAAGAGTTCTTAACGCATCCTATATCGTAAAAGCCCTCAACCTGGCTTTTATACCCCGAATCGTTAAAATACTTATTAAACTCATTCGTATTGTCGTGATTTCCTCTTACGATATTATAGGGAATTTTGCCGTTCAGCTTGTAGAACTCTTTTCTTGATGCTTCAAGCTCCTCATAGGAGTCCCAGATACCGTTACCGTTTCTGTCGTCCTCGTCCCAGCTATCGCTTATGTCGCCCAAAAAGGACACGAACTGTATATTTTTCTCGTCCTTGTTATCAAGCAACCATCCGACAAGCGTTTCAAGATGCTGCGGCTGATAACGCGAAACTATTTGGGTATCTCCCACAACCGCAATGCTATAAGCATAATCCTCAAGCGGCGCTTTGTCGGCGGGGGAAATCCAATAGGGGTCGGTATCCGTATACCTTACCGCAGTAGTTTCCTCTGCAAAAACAGGAATGTACACGAATGATGACAGTATCATTACGGTACACAAAACGATTGATAAAAGCCTTTTCTTCATTTTACATTTTCCTCCATTATCTATAGATTACAGCTCAAAATATTTCAGCCTATATTAAACGAAACCTCGTCAAGCTTATCTATTACTTCATTGAACTTAGTATCGAACATTATCTTGTTCTGCTCCCAATGCTGTGCGATATCTCTGTCGAGCTTTCTGAAGAAGGTTCCGATATCGCCTATGCTGTAAGCATAGCAGAAGCCGAAGTCGAAATAAGCACCCTCAAGAATCTTATCGTACATTCTCGCGTCGTCGGGCGCGTCCGAATATTTACCCTTAAGGCAAACCTCGTAGTACGCAGGCGTTACCTGCTTATAGGACTCTGCCGCCATAAGCTCTATAGTAGCTCCCACCTTTTCGGTCTCCAGACAAGTGGAGAGAATTGTAACAAGCGAAGCATTCGTCGAGAATTTAGTGCGGTAATCCTTCTGCGCCGTGTCAAATTTCGGCATAGGAAGCACGCCGTAAGAATCGGTCATATCTCTGAAGGTTGAACCCGAATCAAGGTTGGCAAGCGCAAAGAGCTGTATACCCTCCATAAACGGGGTATTTCCGCGCAGCCCCTTTACAATCGTACCCGGGTTTTCATTGTACAGCTTCTGCACCTTTTCCCAAGCCGCTACAGTATGCTCATCATATATAGTAAGTACGGGATAATCGTCTTCAATCTGAGTTACCTTTATTCCAAGGGCGGGAATCCAAACGTCGAGCATTGCGCCGCCGTTTTCCTCATACGCCGAGAATCCAACTGTATCGTAAGAATCTATCACTCCGTCGCTGTTGGTATCGGTCCATACCCCCGAAACAAGCTCGTGAAGATAATCTATAGTCCACTCGCCCTTATCCACAACGTCATAAAGATTAAGATTCTGCGTGCCGTAAAACTCCCCAAGAAGTCTCTTATTGAAGAAAATTCCGTTCGCGCTCGCCGCTTGAGTTACGGTAAGGTCGCCCGCAAGAAAGTAGAGACTGTCAAAGAGGGTTAGCTCCTTTCTGATCATCTGATTCCACCAAGGCTTATCAAGATTTATATGCGGAATATCAAGCACGTTATAGTAGCAACCCTCAAAGGCAAGCTCTGTGGCAAACGCCTGATATATAGCCGCCGCGTCGTAGTCGCCGCTCTTTGTAAGCACCGCATTTCTTAAGCTCTGATTCCAGGTATTGCGCTCGTAGTGGTGACCCGGCTGTTCTATCTGTGTTATCTCCACGCCCAGTCTCTCCTCAACTGTGGAATTGCGGTAGAAGATAGCGTCGTAGAGAGTATCGTTAGTAGTCTCGTTTACGTCCATTTCCTTTTTCCACATTTCAAGATTGTCGCGGACGAAGAAGGTCACGGTATCTCCTCCGAAGTCAAGCCCCTCGGGAACCGTATCCTTAACCGCGTCACGTCCTGATTCGGGCTCTTCGATTCCAACGTTGGCAGGAAGTGTGGTATCATCCGCGTCACCACCGCACGCCGCAAAGCAGAACAGCACAGTTACAAGTGCCATTATGCAACACAAGATTTTTACTGCGTTTTTCATAAAATCTCTCCTTTATGTGTACTTTATGTGTACCCTATTCCGTTTTATGTTCTAATTATAATCCAAAACAATCCGCTTTGCAATATCAAAACTTTTCCAATTTTATAGCTAAATATGAAAAACACGCATTTTTTGAAATTTGTTCTTGACTTTTACAGTTCAGACTGTTATACTGTTATAATAAAGGAACATAGCCTAAGTGGAGGACACACACATGAATAAATATTTGAAGGAAGATGTTTACAGCATTCGTCAGTCAAGCGACACAAAGGAGTTCATAAGGTTCCACATCTGCGGTACTACCTACCCGGACAAGGCATATAAAATCTGCCGCGGAGATGCAAAGGTTTACTGTATCGAGTACGTTGAGGACGGACGCGGAACCGTTCATATGAACGACGAGACCTTCTTTCCCGGTGCGGGTGACAGCTATTTCCTTCACGCGGGAAAAGAGCAGAATTATTATTCTAACCAAAGTGACCCGTGGAAAAAGCATTTCGTAAACGTATCGGGCAAAATGATAGACGCCCTCGTCGAGTGCTACGGGCTGTCAAAATCCGTTTATTTCAAAGGCTTGAATCTTGAAAAGGAAATAAAACATATAATTGAAATAGCCAAATCCGAAACAGGCGAGCATGATTCTGAGCTGATTTCGATAATCAACGAGATCTTTCTTAAAATGTTCCGCCACGGCAAATACACCGACGACCTTTCAAAATTGGGCATACAGATGAAGGAATTTCTCAACGCGCAGGTAACGGCACGTTTTGATATCGAAGAGCTTTGCAAGCAGATATCGCGTTCTGAGTCGCAGACCATAAGAATTTTCAAAAAACTTTTCGGCGTAACACCCTATCAATACGTGCTGAACAAGAAAATCGGATTTGCGAAAAAGCTTTTGGAAAACACCAACTTATCGGTAAAGGAAATTTCCCAAAAGCTCTGCTTTTCAAACGAATACAATTTTTCCAACGCCTTCAAAAAGAGGGTTGGAGACTCACCTCTGAATTATAAAAAATGGATAACCCCAGCATACAAATCACAAGGATAAGCAAGTTAAAAACACCGTTGTCAGTTGAGTTTAGGAACTCGGACTTAACGGTGTTTTTTGTTTGTTCTTATCTTTTTATGAAATACCCGATTTTGAACCTCCGTTCCTCTCGCGGTGATTCTTAAATCTTAAATAAGTAAAAGGCTACCCCGAGCCTCCAAGCTCTTATACCGTAAGGGAAAACGAATAATTTACAGTCATTCTGTGACCTTGCGCTATCCTATTATGGCGCTCGAAGCTCATAGTTCGTATGGGTGTAATGTTCAAGAAGATGGTTGAAAGCTACGAGAACCAGATTAAGACCAAGTAATTTGACTTGAAATTTTCCGCAAGCTTACGCGCAATAGCGCGTGAGCTTACGGGCGAGGGCGTTGATAAAACGCCCTCTATCTATTTTTTGCGGCAGCGTTTCTCCGCAATCGGGAGGTTATATGATAAAAATTTTACACGTGATAAGCGACTCCAACTTTGGCGGTGCGGGGCGGTTATTGCTTAATCTTATTGCCGAAAGTGACAAAAAAAACTTCGATATTTCGGTGGCTGTTCCGCAAGGGAGTGCGCTCAAGCCAAGAATTGAAACGCTTGGCGTAAAGGTCTTTGAGGTAAGCCTCAACCTTGGTGAGCTTCGCAGGCTTATAAAGGCGCAAAAGCCCCAAATCGTTCACACCCACGCGGCGGCAAATGCGCGTGTGGCGGCTCGTATTTGCGGTGTTCCCGTTACGCTGAACACGCGGCACTGCGCCGACTGCTGTCAGACACGATTTTCCATTTTTCGTAGAATTATTACAAACCTTTTTGACACGATTTTCACAAGTATGACCATAGCAACTGCAGATTACGTTAAGAATGTACTTAAAAGCGAGGGAATTCCGCCCAAAAAAATCGCGGTTATAATAAATGGAAGCCTTCCGTTACGCAGGCTTTCTCACCACGAAAGGACGGCGGCACGGGCACGGTCAGGCTACAAGGAAAACGATTTTTTGGCAGGAATTGTAGCGCGTACGGAGCGCGGCAAGGGGCAGGAATATTTCATCGAGGCGGCTCGTATATGCGAAAAATCGCACCCCGAAATAAAATTTCTGATAGTCGGTGACGGCAGTATGAGGAAACAGCTTCAAACGCTTGGGGCAGGTCTTTCAAATCTGAAATTTTTGGGATTCCTGCCCGACATAACCGAAATAATGAATATTCTCGACGTCAACGCAAACTGCTCGTATATCTCCGAAACCTCGTCGCTGTCGCTGTCCGAGGGAATGAGCGTGGGCGCAATTCCCATAGTCAGCGATTGCGGTGGAAACCCTTTTATGGCAAAAGATTGCGGCTTTACTCTGCCTCAGAAAAATGCCGCCGCGCTCGCCGAAAAACTGATATATTTATCCCAAAACCGAGAAAAAGCCCAAGCACTCAAAAGTGCGGCAACAGAAAGATTTTTTGCCGAATTCACATCTTCACGAATGGCAAAAGAAACTGAGAAATTATATTTTGAGCTGCTAAATCGAACTGTATTTTCAAAAAACCTCTTGACATAAAATTTTATTTATGGTATACTGTACTAAATGTGAAGACGGAAAGTAGTAGGTTTGATTCTTCCACACAGAGAGCAGTCGGTAGGTGCGAGACTGCGGAGTGGCAGGCCGAAGTCGTTCCCGAGCATCGCAGGTGAACAGAGTAGTCTGCGACGGAATCCTCCGTTAAAAGGACTTTGAGTGCGCGTATTTTACGCGAAATCAGGTGGTACCGCGTTTTCCACGCCCTGATAACAAGGGGCGTGTTTTTTATTTTCTATTCACAAACAAATGAAAGGACATACAAAAATGGATCAGAATCACGAGCTTCCAAAAACATATTCGCCCTCCGAGTTTGAGGACAGAATATACAAAAATTGGTGCGACAAGGGTTATTTTACCCCTGCAAAGGACAGCAACGCACCCAAATTCTCGGTAGTTATTCCCCCTCCCAACGTAACGGGTCAGCTTCATATGGGTCACGCCCTTGACGACACGCTTCAGGACATTCTCGTAAGATACAAGAGAATGCAGGGCTACGACACCCTTTGGATTCCCGGTACAGACCACGCGGGCATCGCAACTCAGATAAAGGTTGAGGAAAACCTCCGCGTAAACGAGGGCCTCACACGCTACGACCTCGGCCGCGAAAAGTTCCTTGAGCGCGTTTGGGATTGGAAAAACAAATACGGCGACCGTATTATCAGCCAGCTTAAAAAGCTTGGTACGTCCTGCGACTGGACACGCGAGCGCTTCACTATGGACGAGGGCTGTTCGCGCGCGGTTCGCGAGGTTTTCGTTAACCTTTACAATAAAGGTCTTATCTACAGAGGTCACAGAATTATAAACTGGTGTCCTCACTGCTTGACCGCGCTTTCGGACGCCGAGGTCGAGTACAAGGATATGGACGGCAACTTCTGGCACATCCGCTACCCCATCAAGGGCGAGGACGGTCAGTTTGTTGAGATTGCTACCACCCGTCCCGAGACAATGTTCGGTGATACCGCCGTTGCGGTAAACCCCGAGGACGAGGCTACAAAGCACCTTATCGGCAAGACCCTTATTCTTCCTCTTGTTGGCAGAGAAATTCCCGTTATTGCCGACGACTACGTTGAGATCGGCTTCGGTACGGGTTGCGTTAAGATCACTCCCGCCCACGACCCCAACGACTTCCTTGTTGGTCAGCGACACAACCTTGAGCAGATAAAGGTTATGAACGACGATGCTACTATGAACGCTCACGCAGGCAAGTATGAGGGTATGGACAGATATGCCTGCCGTAAGGCTCTTGTTGCAGACCTTGAGGCTGAGGGATACCTTATCAAGACAGTTCCCCACCCCCACAACGTAGGCGTTTGCTACCGTTGCGGTACGGTTGTTGAGCCTCTTACCTCCGACCAGTGGTTTGTTAAGATGAAGCCCCTCGCGGCACCCGCTATCGAGGCTGTTGAGAACGGAACGATCAACTTCGTTCCCGAGCGTTTCTCCAAGAACTACTTTAACTGGATGAACAACATCCTCGACTGGTGTATCTCCCGTCAGCTCTGGTGGGGTCACAGAATTCCCGCATTCTACTGCGACGATTGCGGCGAAATGTTCGTTTCCAAGGAAGATATGACCGTCTGCCCCAAGTGCGGCAAGGCTCTTCGCCAAGACCCCGACGTGCTTGACACCTGGTTCTCGTCGGCACTCTGGCCCTTCTCAACTCTCGGCTGGCCCGACAAGACGGTTGACCTTGAGAAGTATTACCCCACAAGCGTGCTTGTAACAGGCTACGATATCATTACCTTCTGGGTATCGAGAATGATTTTCTCGGGACTTGAGCATATGGGCAAGGAGCCTTTCTCTACCGTGTTTATCCACGGTCTTGTCCGTGACGCACAGGGCAGAAAGATGTCCAAGTCGCTTGGCAACGGAATCGACCCCCTTGAAATAATTGACAAGTACGGTGCGGACGCACTCCGCTTTGCCTTGGCTACAGGTAACTCCCCCGGAAACGATATGCGTTTCTCGGACGAGAAGATCGAGGCGGCAAGAAACTTTGCGAACAAGCTCTGGAACGCTTCGCGTTTCGTTCGTATGAACCTTACTATCGACGGAATAAAGCTTCCCGAGGAAAGCAAGCTTGCTCTTGAAGATAAGTGGATTCTCACCAAGTTCAACGCACTTGTCGCAAACGTAACCGCGGCACTTGACAAGTTTGAGGTGGGCGTTGCCCTTTCCAACATCTACGACTTTACTTGGGATATCTTCTGCGACTGGTATATCGAGCTTTCCAAGGTAAGGCTTGGCGCACAGGGAACGGAAGAAAATCTTGTGGCACAGAACGTTATCGCGTATATCCTTACGGGAACGCTCAAGCTGCTTCATCCCTTTATGCCCTTCATCACCGAGGAAATCTATCAGGCACTTCCCCACGTTGACGAAAGCATTATGATTTCCAAGTACCCCGAGTACAACGAGGCAGAGTGCTACGCTGACGCAGGCGAGCAGATGGAGCGCATAATTTCGGCTATCAAGGCAATAAGAAACCGCCGCAGCGAAATGAATATAGTTCCCTCTCGCAAGGCAAAGGTCTATATCGCGACCAAGTATACCGACAGCTTTAACGAAAAGACCTCGGTATTCTTCACCCGTCTTGCTTCGGCTTCGGAAATTGAGGTTGCTGAAAGCTTTGAGGGCGTAATTTCGGCTGACGACTCGGTACAGATAATCACCGACTCGGCTACTATCTTCCTTCCCCTTGCCGACATTATCGACACCGAAAAGGAACTGGCGAGACTTACGGCTGAGGAAAAGAAGCTTATCGGCGAGATTGAAAGAATCGAAAAGAAGCTTGCTAATGAAGGCTTTGTAGCAAAAGCTCCCGCGGCAGTTGTCGAGGGCGAAAAGGTTAAAATGGCTAAATACCGTGAAAACCTTGAGGGCGTAAGAGTGGCTATTGCTAAGCTTAAATAACACCAAAAGGCGACGGAAATCCGTCGCCTTTTTTACGCTGTGTTCGCACCCTACAGAAAAGTTTTTGAAGGACTTACGCTCTCTTTTGCCTCCCTTGTCAAAGGGAGTGGAGACGAGCGCTGCGCTTGGTGGAGGGATTCCGTGTGTTTTGTACGTTTTGAATCCCCCACCGCGTTTCGCGGTCCGCCCCCTTTAACAAGGGGGGCAAAGGTACGGCTCTTGCTCAACAACAAACCACCTCAACCGCCTTACCTTTCTTTTTTGCGTAATCGGCGGTGTATTTTGCGCCTTTGGATGCGCCGTCCCAAATAACGAGAACTCTGTCTGCCGCCTCCACCATCACTTCGTTTCGCTTAAGGGGGGCGGCTTTGCCGTATCTTGCATAATTCGGGCGCAAAATCAGCTTTGAGATTTTGTGCTCATCGGCGTATTTCTCGGCAATCGTGTCCACACCGTTTGCCCCGCCGCTTATTATCAAATCGGTATCTTCGGGAACGTATCCGCTTAAATCAAATTCCTTTATGCTTCGAGAGCCTACTATTAAAAGTTTCATAACACCTTATACCTCATCTTGAAATTCTTATGTCTAATATAGATATTATTATTTATTTTATAATATCAATTATATTTTATCATATTAAATTTGTTTTGTAAATAGGTTATAATATTTACAATGAATAAATTTGGGAGATTCAATATGCTTGATAGTCAGTACAAAATGAATTTAATTAAAATAGGACTAAAAATTGCATATTACAGAAAGCTTCAAGGTATGACACAAGAGGAATTGGCTGAAGCTTGCGAACTGTCGCCGGGTTACATTGCACAGCTCGAAGGCGCAAACTGCTTTTTCTGCCCTTCTCTCAAAACTCTTTTCAAGATTGCCGAGGTACTTGGAACCACCGTTTCCAAGCTTACCGATATCGACAACGATTGAATTTGAAAAAATTTTTATATTTTTGGGAACTTTTGCAAAAAACCTCCGTCTATTAGGGTGAAAACTAAAAACGGAGGTTTTTGTTATGAAAAAAAGATTTTTAATTTGTGCTACAGTTTTTACATTGGTCGTAACACTTCTCGCGTCCTGCGGTGCTACCGCTAAGGACGAAGCGTACGATATGATGGAGGATTTTAGGGGCGAAATGACCGCTTCCCCCTCGTATTCCTACGACGCCCCCACCGAGGATATGGCTTTTGGCTATGAAAACGGATACGGCGGAAAATATTACGACAAGGTTGTTGAAATGCCCGAAACCGAGTCGGTTACATCGTCCACAGGTGCAAACAACGGCGACTACAAGGAAAAGATCATCAAAAACGTAAACCTCAGCGCGCAGACTAAGGAATACGAAAAGGCGCTTGACGGTATTCTCGCCTCTCTCGCTGAAAACGGCGGATACGAGGAGTCAGTTACAAGCTCGGGCAGAAGCTACTACGCAGGCGACTACTACACAAGAAATGCGCGTATGACTCTCCGCGTTCCTGCCGCAAATCTTGACGCTTTTCTCGGCGAAATAGGCGGACTTATCAACGTGACCTCGCAGACCTCGTCGCAGTCCAACGTAACCGCGCAGTACTACGATACGGTTGCAAGACTTGGCGTTCTTGAAGCCGAAAAAACGGCTTACGAGGAAATGCTTAAGATGGCAAAGGACGTTACCGAGGTGCTTGAGATACGCGACAGACTCTATCAGACCATTCAGGAAATAGAGGCAAGCAAAACCAAGCTGAACGTTTACGACAACAAGGTTTCCTACTCCACGGTGGTTATCAACCTTGAAGAAGTCAGGGAGTACGTTGAAGTGCCCACTGCAAAGGTCACATTCGGTCAGCGTATTTCCAACACCTTCAAGAGAAGCTGGAAGAACTTTGCCGACAACTGTCAGGACTTTGCTGTTTGGCTTGTTGGTGCGCTTCCCACGTTTGCGGTTATTATCTTCATTGCAGGCGCAGGCACGGCTATCGCCCTTATAATCAATCACAAGAGCAAAAAAGCAAGAGAAGCAAAGAAAAACGAAAACAAGTAAATAGGTGGTTAAGGGGCTGTCGCTTGGCGACAGCCCTCTACGTATCGGCAAACTTGTGTTTGCGAGGGGGAACGGGGAGACGTGCCACTTTTTGTAAAAAGTGGCGCAAAAACTTTTCTGGAAGAGGCTTTTCGTTATGGTTGGACGACTTGACGTGCGTGGAAATACACCGATAAATTGGTGTTTAACGCACTATGTTAGCACAAACCGTCTCCTTTGCCTCCCTTGTCAAAGGGAGGGGGACCGCGGAACGCGGTGGAGGGATTCCATATTATTTCTGCGTTTTGAATCCCCCCACCACTATCGTGGTCCGCCCCCCCTTTGACAAGGGGGGCAAAGGAACGGCTGCAGTGCAAACACACCTTCAAACAATAATTTATCTGCCTCCCAAAGCCAACGACTCGGTGTTTAGCCGAGGAGTGGGTTGTGTGGCATTATGTTTGTACAAACCATGGTGCGCTGACCTTTTGCCTGCGCGTGCTCACGCGCAAACAATAATTTATCGGCGAGCTGCCAAGCCAAAGCAAAAACTTCTTCCGGAAAGTTTTTTGCGGAGCTTTTTTCAAAAAATCGACCCGTTCTAACCGCCAAATACCAATTTATCTCCCTCGATGCATCAAAAAAGGGCTGTCGTGACAGCCCTTTTTTCATATTTCAATTTCCTTACCGTCACGAGCGGTTATCATTCCAAGCTCAGCGAGCAGCTTTTCAATCTCGTCCACAGTCATTTTATATACCGGCGGCGCAAGGTGGTTGGCAATTATTTTACCGCTTTCGTTCATTATCTTATTCTGCAACAGTGCGGTGATGATTATGCGAAGCATAGGCGTAGAATTGTGCGTGCCGATACGGAAGTTGCCCGCGTCCTCACCCACGGTAGCGTCAAGCACTATGCCGTCAAGCTTTATTTTACGCATATACTCCCAGGTTTCGGCTCTGAACCAACCGCCGTCGCATCCGTAAAACAGACTCTTTCCGTCCTTTTCGATGATATAGTGCAAAGGCTGTTCACTTCCCACAGTAAGATGATTTGCTGGAAGTGCGGTCAGCGTTGCGCCGCCCGTCTCCCATTTCTGCATCACCTCAAGAGTATGAATCTCGATTTTTTCAAGGTCGTTTTGATCAAGTCCAAGATTTTCAACAGCGTTTTTATGGCACCAGAAATTCAGCTTCTTATCGGTAATTTCGGCAAGTCTCAAAAGCACGCTTTTCTGAAAATGGTCGCTGTGAGAGTGGGTGAGCAAAACATCGGTCACGCCCGAAAGGTCCACTCCAAGCTTTATCGCAAAATCAACGCACTGGAAAGGAACGTCAACAAGGATATTCGACTCAACAAGCATTGACGAGCACCTTAGCTGTCCTTCCTTGATTTCATTTTCGGGTGTTTTTATGCATATTGCCGCACCCGTGCCGAGAAATCTGGCTTTCATTTTATCCCCCCAAACTAAAATAAGAGACAGAGGAGCTCTGTCTCTTTGGTGCCGGAAGCGGGGGTCGAACCCGCACGGTATCGCTACCACTGAATTTTGAGTCCAGCACGTCTGCCAATTCCATCATTCCGGCAAATCACGATATATATTTTAACATATAACCGTGAAAAAATCAATAGCTTTTTCAAAAAAATTAGGCTAATCAGCCGAAATTTTTGCTATCCATATTATTTGCGTCGCCAAGTGGAACCTCTTTTTGTCCCAAACGCTGTGCAAGCATCCATTTCCAGACGTCGGGATTGCTGTAAGTGGGATCCCACGCGTTATGTCCCGTATTCGGGTAAATTGTCAGCTTAGCGTTTCCGCCGCGCTTGTTTATTCCCTCTACCATTTTCACGCTTTCTTCGCAGAAAACCGTGGGGTCATCCTCCCCGTGGAAAGCCCAGACAGGGGTATTTTTAAGCCTGCCCGAATTCCAATACATTCCTCCGCCGCACACGGGAATTACCGCCGCGAAAATATTATTAAGGCTCATCGCAATCTGCCAGGTGGCATAGCCGCCCATACTCGCTCCGATAACGCAATATCTTTCTCTGTCCACAAAGTCAAAATCAAGAACGGCTTTAGCAAATCCCTCAAGCTTTTCAAACAGGTCGAACCACACCTTACCGCTGTCGCATTGTGGCGCAAAAATCACGCAAGGAAGCGCAATTTTCTCCATATGCCGCCAAAAAACATTATTCTTTAATTTTTCTATATCGTTTCCTATAGTACCCGCTCCGTGCAAGAAAAGCAGGGTAGGATATTTAGCATTTTTGTCGAAGTTATCAGGGTATTTGACAACGCCCCTCAACCCACACATAACAACTTCTTCCATAAGACCTCCAAAGAACAAGCGGCGGCACAAGTGCCGCCGCAATGCTTTTTGAAATTACTCCTCGTCGCCTTCTACAAGCTTAAGGTCGTCCTCGTCTACAAGGCAAGCAAACTTTTCGTTGCAGTTGGGGCAAACAAGATCCTCGGGATCGATATCCTCGTCGAAGTAAATAACCTCGCCGCAGGAAGGACACTTGATCTCATAATACTCCTCGTCGTCATCGCAATCGCACTCGTCGCAGTAGTCGCACTCGTCGCAATCCTCGCACTCGTCACACTCGTCGCAGTTGCCGTCGCACTCATACTCGTCATCCTCGCAAAGGTATTCCTCTACCTCGCCAAGATCCTCGTCGATCTCCTCGATGTACTCGTTAAGCTCGTCAACAGCATCCTCGAGAGTCTCGATGCGCTTAGCCATTACGTCAACGATGTCAAGAAGAGCCGCAATAAGCTTGCCCTCCTTTGTATTCTTATCAAGCTCAAGTCCGTCAGAAAGGCCCTTGATGTATGCAGATTTTTCAATAAGATTCATAGCTTTACTTCCTTTCAAGAATTTTAAGCAAGCTTATGCACGGGAGAGATACTCGCCTGTTCTTGTATCAATCTTAAGAACGTCACCCTCATTGATGAAAAGGGGAACCTTGATCTCTGCGCCTGTCTCAAGTGTTGCAGGCTTGAGTGTGTTGGTTGCTGTGTTACCTGCGAAACCGGGGTCGGTTGCTGTAACTGCAAGCTCAACGAATGTGGGGGGCTCTACTCCGAATACGTTACCCTTGTAAGAAACTATCTTGCAAACCATCTCTTCCTTAACGAACTTGAAGTTGTCAGGAAGCTTGTCGCTGTTAAGGGGAAGCATATCGAATGTTTCCTGGTCCATAAAGTAATAGAGATCGCCATCGTTATAGGAATACTGCATATCCTTTCTTTCAATGTATGCGTTCTCAAACTTATCTGTGGGGCTGAACGTTCTTTCAATTACAGAGCCTGTAACAACGTTCTTGATCTTTGTGCGTACGAAAGCCGCACCCTTTCCGGGCTTAACGTGCTGGAACTCGATAACCTGGTATACAGAACCTTCCATATCGAATGTAATTCCATTTCTGAAATCGCCGGCTACTACCATAATAATAATCCTCCAAATGATTTAATGTCCGCGGATACTCCGCAAAATTTATTTTTACAGTTTATTATACCTCATTTTTTTGTATTTTGCAATAGGATTTGCAAAATTTTTCTTGCTATTTTCAAAAAAAATAAAAAAATTTTATAAATATCGAGAGAAAATTGCAATTTCGGTTGACAAAAAGACAAAAAAGTATTACAATAATTATATATGTCTATAATTTACTAAAGGTGGTTTGAAATCATGAAAAGCATGACCGCATTCGGCAGAGCCAAGGAGACGGTAAACGGACGCGATATTACCGTTGAGATACGCTCTGTCAACAGCAGATATTTTGACTGCTCGGTAAAAATATCACGCGTTTTCTCTTTCCTCGAGGAAAAGATAAAGCCCTTCCTTCAGTCAAAGGGCATCTCCCGCGGAAAGGTTGACGTTTATATCGGAGTCGAGGTGGTTGACGCCGACGGAGTTGAGATAGCTCTTGACCCATCCTACCTTAACCCCTACCTCAAGGCTCTCTACGAGCTTCGCGACAGCTACGGTCTCAAGGACGACATCAGCGTTATGTCGGTGGCGGCAAACAGAGAGATATTCACAGTCACAAAGCCCGAGGAGGATATGGAAAAGGACTGGGAGGATCTCGTTTCGGTTCTCTCCCCCGCAGTTGACAGCTTCCTTGACGGACGCGAGCGTGAGGGCGCGAACATCGAAGCCGACCTTAAAGGCAAGGTTGAGAACATCAGCGCCACGGTGAATAAAATCGAAACGCTTTCGGCAAACGACATAAGCTCCTATCAGGCAAAGCTTCACGACAAGCTGACCCAAATGCTTCAGGACAACAAAATCAGCATCGACGAAAACCGCATACTTACAGAGTGCGCCATATTCGCCGACAGAGTGGCTATTGACGAGGAGCTTGTACGCCTTCGTTCCCACTTCAAGGCATTTTCGGAAATATGCGAAATGAGCGAGCCAGTGGGCAGAAAGCTTGATTTCCTTATTCAGGAAATGAACCGCGAGATAAACACCATAGGCTCAAAGTGCTCCAACTCGGAGATAGCGCATCACGTGGTAGACGTAAAAACCGAGATAGAAAAGATACGCGAGCAGATACAGAACATCGAATAACAGGAGGACGATGATATGAAGTTTATCAACGTAGGATTTGGAAATATGGTCGCCGCTGACAGAGTGGTGGCATTGGCAAGCCCCGACTCCGCACCCGTCAAGCGCCTTGTGCAGGACGCAAAGGACGACGGCAGAGCCATCGACGTCACCTGCGGACGCAGAACGCGCTCGGTTATCATAACCGACTCGGAGCACGTAATTCTCTCGGCGATACAGACAGAGACTATCTCTAACCGTCTTGACAACAGCGACGACGGAGACGGCGAAGAGGAAGAAGAATAACAGCAAAGGAGTCTATTTGATTTGGAAAAAGGATTACTCATAGTAATTTCGGGCCCTGCGGGAAGCGGCAAGGGCACCGTCACCGAGATACTTACCGAACGCTACGGCTACGTTAAGTCGGTGTCGATAACCACAAGAGATCCGCGCCCGGGAGAAAGACCCGGAAAGGATTACAACTACATAACGAAGGAGCAGTTCGAGGCACGTCTTGCAAACGACGACACTCTTGAGCACACCTGCTATTGCGGAAACTACTACGGAACGCCCAAGACCGAGGCTGAAAACGTTATCGAGAGCGGAAAAAATCTTATTCTCGAGATAGAGGTTGACGGCGCAATGCAGGTAAAAGCCAAGCGTCCCGACGCGGTGCTTATTATGCTTCTTCCCCCCTCGTACAAAAAGCAGGAGGAACGCTTGCGCGGCAGAGGAACCGAGACCGAGGAAAAGATACTCTCGCGTCTTGAGCAAACCAAAAAGGAAGTTCCCTTAGCCCCCAAGTACGATTATATCGTCTACAACTACGACGGCAGAAGCGAGGACTGCGCAAACGACATTCTCGCAATAGTACGCTCTGAGAGCCTTGCCTCAAAGCGTCACCCCGACACCGCAGAAAAATATTTTGCAGAATAATAAGCCACCATACATAAACGCATTTTCAAAGGAGAAAAACAAATGATTTACCCAACATTCAGCGAACTTACAAAGGACGAATTCAACAGATACCAGCTTGCAATAGCTACCGCAAAGTGCGCGCGCATAGTTACCGACGAGTATATTAAGCAGCGTGAGGCCGCAGAGAAGGCAGTTGCCGGCGGCAAGGAAAGCGAAAAGTCTATCGTCAATATGATCGACAAGGAGCTTAAGGACGAAAAGGCTGTTAAGATAGCTATCAACCGTATTCACAAGGGCGAGTATCAGATAGTTGAGCACGAGCCCGAGCAGGTTGAGGAGCCCGCAGAGGAGCCTGCTGAGCTTCCCACACTCGAGGACGAAACCGAGGACGAGGCAAAGGACGAGGAGTAATTCCAATTAAAAAATTCTCGAAAGGAGGACGGCTATGAAGGAGCAATATATCAAGGCGTGCATTTTAGACCTGCCGTATTGTATTGACCGACCCTATGACTATTTCGTGCCGAGCGATCTGCGCGAATTCGTGGAGCGAGGGCGCTTTGTAACCGTCCCCTTCGGAAATTCAAACAAACGATATATGGCTTTGGTGGTGGAGGTATCCGACAGTGCCGACTACGCCGACGTAAAGCCGATAATTTCGGTTTGCCCACCCGACGTCTCGCTTGATTCGGAGATGATCGGGCTGTGCAAATTTATGAAGGATATGACGCTTTGTACCTACGGCGACGCAGTGCACGCAATGCTTCCATCCGCGGCAATGTCCAGATTTGAGGATTTTTTTTCGGTAAGCGAAAAAGTTCTGCCTGACAATCCGAAAGGACTTGACACGCAGGCTCTTTTTATCTACGATTATGTAAAAAGCCGCAAGCGGTGCTCGCTGAGCAACGTAAAGAACAAGTTTGGCGCGTCCGCGCCCGCAAAGTTAAAAAAACTGTGCGACGGCAGATATCTCAGGCAGGAGCTTGAGGTCAAGCGGTCGGCGGTGGGAGTTGAAAGCCTTTCCTACACGGCAGTGGCAGACGAGCAGACGGCACGCGCCGCGCTCTTCTCGAAAAGCTCTCCCGATATTCCACGCTCCCCAAAGGCGTGGGCGGCATACAACGCCCTTGCGGAATTCGGAGAAATGAGCGAAAACGACCTGCTAAAGGCGGCAAAAGCCACGAAGGCACAGCTTAAAGGTCTTGTGGAAAAGGGCTTGATAAAGGCAGAAAAGAAAATCGCCTACCGAATAGCCTACGATGTACCCGAAAACGTTGACAACAGAGAAATAAAGCTGAACAACGAGCAAAGCGCGGCTTACGGCTCGATATGCTCTATGCTTGACGCACGCAAGCCTGCGGCGGCACTGCTTTACGGCATTACGGGAAGCGGAAAAACAAGCGTTATGCTTGCCGCCATCGACCACGCGCTTGAGATCGGGCGCGGAGTTATTATCCTCGTGCCCGAAATTTCGCTTACGCCGCAAACGCTTGGCATATTCTGCTCGCGCTACGGTGAGAGAGTGGCTGTAGTTCACTCGGGGCTTTCCCAAGGAGAACGCATTGACACCTACGCAAGAGTGCGCGACGGACTTGCCGACGTGGTTATAGGAACGCGCTCGGCGGTATTCTCGCCCGTCAAAAATCTCGGAATGATAATCATTGACGAGGAGCAGGAGCACACCTACAAATCCGACCAAAGCCCGAGATACCACACCAAAGACGTGGCGCGCTTCAGATGTGCCGAGAACGGCGCGGTAATGCTTCTTGCTTCGGCAACTCCCTCGGTAGAAAGCTACCAAAAGGCACTTGACGGAAAATACAAGCTGTTAAAGCTTACAAAGCGTTACGGCGGAGCTACTCTGCCCGACGTTATCATATCGGATATGAGGCACGAGCTTCGTTCGGGCAACGCAACGCCCATCGGCGAAACCATGGCTCGCGCACTTATTGACAACTACAACGAAAAAGAGCAGTCAATTCTCTTTCTCAACCGACGCGGCTACAACCATTTCGCATCCTGCCGCGCCTGCGGAAATGCGGTGACCTGCCCAAGGTGCAGCGTTTCTATGACCTACCACACAAAGAAGGGCAACTACGGTGAAGGCACGCTTATCTGCCATTGGTGCGGAATGAGAATGCCTGTGCCCAAGACCTGCCCCGACTGCGGAAGCGAGCACATCGCCTTTATGGGCTACGGCACGCAGAGAGTCGAGCAGGAGCTTTCCGAGCTTCTCACGGGCGCAAAAATACTCAGAATGGACACCGACACCACGGCGACCAAAAGTTCCTACGACGAGCTTCTCGGGAAATTCAGACGCCACGAGGCTGACGTGCTTCTCGGCACGCAGATGGTGACAAAGGGACACGACTTTCCCGACGTTACTCTTGTGGGCGTTCTGCTTGCAGACTCGTCGCTTTACCTTGACGACTACCGCGCCGCCGAGCGGACTTTCGCTATGCTCACGCAGGTAATAGGCAGAGCGGGGCGCGCAAAAAAGGCGGGCTACGCCATAATTCAGACAAACAACCCCGATCACGAAATAATCAAGCTTGCAAAGGCGCAGGACTACGACAGCTTTTTCGCACGCGAGATCAAGCTGCGCAAGCTGCTTGAATTTCCGCCCTTCTGCGACATCGCGCTTTTGACCATAGTATCCCAAAGCGAAAGCGAGCTTGCTATGGCGGCCAAAAGAATATACGACGAGTTCAGAATTCTTGCCACAAAGGACTACCCCGACCTGCCCTTCGTGGTATTCGGTCCCTTTGAGGCTCCCGTCTACAAGGTAGACGAAAAATTCAGAATGAGGCTTGTGATAAAGTGCAGGCTGACGGCAAAATGCCGAGAGCTTTTCGCGCGTATACTCACAAAATTCGGCATAGAAGCAAAAAGCAAGCTTTCTCTGTCGATCGACTTCAACCCCACAAATCTATAACGAAGAGGTTTTTAATATGGCAAAGCTTAACATTGTAAAAAGAGGAGACGAGATACTCAACAAGAAATGCCGCGAGGTTGAGGAAATAACCCCTCGCATCATCACTCTCCTTAACGATATGAGAGAGACACTCCGCGCGGCTGAGGGTGCGGGACTTGCCGCACCGCAGGTAGGTATTCTGCGCAGAATCGCTATTATAGAATACGAAGGCGAAACTCCCGAGGAATCTCAAGAGCTTATTGAGCTTATCAACCCCAAGATCCTCGCTTTCTCGGGTCATCAGTACACCCCTGAGGGCTGTCTTTCATTTCCCGATGAGGTGATATGGACCGACAGACCTATGCACATCACCGTTCGCTATATGAACCGCTTGGGTGAGACCTGCGAGATAACCGCCTCAGACTTCCTTGCAAAGGCACTTTCGCATGAAATCGATCACCTTGACGGCAAAGTAATGCACTGCCGCCGCGCTCCCGAGGACAAGATTCCCGATGATGAGGAAGAAAGACCGCGCCGAAAGAGAAGACACGCGAGATAAGGAGCTTAATATGAAGGTTTTATTTATGGGAACTCCCGACTTCGCCATTCCCACGCTCAAGGCACTTTACGAGAGCGGCGAGGAGATAGTCGGAGTTATTACACAGCCCGACAAGCCGAAGGGGCGCGGCTACACGCTTACCCCTCCCCCCGTAAAGGCGTGGGCACTTGAAAAGGGGCTTGAGGTGTATCAACCTGCAACGCTTAAGGATGAGGCTTTTGCCGAGCTTCTTTCAAAGCTTGACCCCGAGCTTATTGTAGTGGTAGCTTTCGGAAAGATTCTTCCCAAGAGCGTACTTGACTATCCCAAGCACGGCTGTATCAACGTTCACGGCTCGCTTCTGCCCAAGTACAGAGGTGCCGCGCCTATGCAACGCGCCATTATCGACGGCGAAAAGGTAACCGGCGTTACCATTATGTATATGGACGTGGGGCTTGACACGGGCGATATGCTTTACAAATCCGAGGTAGAAATAGCCGAGGACGACAATTTTGAGAACATTCACGACAAGCTTGCCGAGTGCGGTGCGGACGCGCTTATAAAGACGGTTGGGCTTATAAAAAGCGGCAACGCGGTGCGTGAAAAGCAGGACGACGGTCTTTCCACCTACGCCGCAAAGATAGAAAAAAACGACTGTTTGCTTGATTTTTCAAAATCGGCAGAGGAGCTTCACAACCTTATAAGAGGTCTTTCTCCAATTCCTCTTTCATTCACTCACACCCCAGATGGAAAGCTTCTTAAAATAACCTCGGCGCGCATAGTTGATCGCGACTCGGTCTCCGACAAGGGGGCAGGCACGGTGGTTGCGCTTGACGGTGAAATAACAGTTGTCTGCGGCAAGGGGAAAATCGCGCTTACGGGCGTGCTTCCCGAGGGCAAAGGCAGAATGGGCGCGGCTGAATTTATCCGCGGAAGAAAGGTCAATATAGGAGACTTATTGAAATAAAAAACGAAAGGAGAGCTTTATGAACGTCAGAAAGCTTGCGCTTGACCTGCTTAACAAGACCGAAAAGGCAGGACAGTATTCAAATATCGCCATAGACAACGCCATAAAGGCAAACTCGCTTGACGGTAAGGACAGCGCCTTTTTGTGTGTACTTGTTTACGGCGTTATAGAGCGCAGAATCACCCTTGACCACATAATAAACTCGCTCTCCTCGCTTCCACCTTCAAAGATAGAGTCGGGCACAAGAAACGCCATAAGACTCGGACTCTATCAGCTTATTTATCTTGACAAGGTGCCCGTCCACGCGGCGATAAACGAAAGCGTGGAGCTTTGCCAAAAGCGAAGCCGCGGCTTTGTCAATGCAATATTACGAGGCTACACGAGAAAAGCAGACGAAATAAAATTTCCCGACAGAGAAAGCTCTCCCATAGAATATCTGTCGGTGACATACTCATTTCCCATTGCGATTTGCCGTCGTTTTTGCGATATTTTCGGCTTTGATAAATGCGAAAAAATACTCTCGTCATTCAGCGGTGAGGGCGGCATGACTCTGCGTGTAAACACGCTGAAAAACACACGCGAGGAGCTTTTGGAAAGCCTTGCGAAAAAAGGCATAAAGGCATCGCCCGCACCTCTTTCGCCCTGCGGTATCACGGTAGAGCGCGCCTCTGCCGAAGCGGTGGGAGTAAACGAGGGGCTTTGCTTCGTTCAGGACGAGGCTTCACAGCTATGCGTTCTAGCCCTTGACGCGAATGCGGGCGACAAAATTCTTGACATATGCGCCTGCCCCGGCTCAAAAAGCTTCGGTGCGGCAATAGAAACGGGTAATTGCGGTGAGCTTCGCGCCTTTGACCTGCACGAAAACAAGCTTTCGCTTGTGAAAAGCGGTGCAGAGAGACTTGGTATTTCGATTATTACCACGTCGGCAAGAGACGGACGCGAGTTTGACCCCGCCATTGAGGGCTATGCCGACAAAATAATCTGCGACGTTCCCTGCTCGGGCTTTGGCGTAATGGCAAAAAAGCCGGAAATCAGATACAAAGACCCTGCCGAGTCGGCGGGACTTCCGCAAATACAGTACGACATTCTCTGCAACGCCTCGCGCTACTTAAAGGCAGGCGGAACGCTTATCTACTCCACCTGCACCCTGCTCCCCGAGGAAAACCAAAACAATATAGAAAAATTCATCGCGGCTCACAGCGATTTTGAGCTTTGCGATTTCGAAATAGGAAATATAAAATCAAACGGCGGTATGCTTACGCTGAATCCTTACGATCACGGTACGGACGGATTCTTTATCGCCAAACTGAGAAAGGAAAAGCTATGACCGACAAAACAGACCTGCTCTCGCTTGACAAAGCCGAGCTTATTGCCTTTTTTGAACAAATAGGCGAACCAAAATACCGCGCGTCACAGCTTTTCACTCAGATGCACAAGGGGATACTGCTTGACGAGATAACCAATATATCAAAGGCTACGAAGGCAAAAATCTCCGCTTCGGCATACTACTCTCTGCCAAAGATTGCGAAAAAGCTTGTTTCCGCCATTGACGGCACGGTAAAATATCTTTTCTCGCTTGACGACGGCAACTGCATAGAGTCGGTTGTTATGCGCTACGAGCACGGAATAACTATCTGCATATCCTCTCAGGTCGGTTGCAGAATGGGGTGCCGTTTTTGCGCCTCAACCATTGACGGCAGAGTACGCGACCTTGCGCCCTCGGAGCTTCTCGGACAGATAATCGCGGCACAGCGCGACCTTTCGGAGCGCATTTCGGGCGTGGTTATGATGGGCATCGGCGAACCGCTTGACAACTACGACAACGTAATAAAATTCCTTCGTCTTGTGGGCGACCCCGACGGTCTTAACATAGGCTACAGACACATCTCGCTTTCTACCTGCGGAATAGTTCCGAAAATATTTGAGCTTGCAAAAGAGGACCTCCCCATAACTCTATCAATCTCCCTGCACGCGCCAAGCGACGAAAAGCGCTCGGAGATAATGCCGATAAACAGAAAATACGGCGTTGGCGAGCTTCTTGACGCCTGCAAAAAATATTTTGCGGTAACGGGACGGCGAATTTCATTTGAATACACGCTTATCGCGGGCAAAAACGACTCGGAAAAAGACGCAGAGGAGCTTGCGGCGGTGCTCAACTCAAAGCTTCGCTCACGCAATGACACCATGCCCATTCACGTCAATCTTATACCTGTAAATGAGGTTGAGGAGCGTGATTTCGTCCGTTCGGGCAAAAAGGCTATAGCCGCATTTTCCGCCGTGCTTGAGAAACGCGGCATCCGCGCCACGGTAAGGCGCAAGCTCGGAGCTGACATAAACGCATCCTGCGGACAGCTTAGAAGAAACTCGATGAAACCGAAAGACGGCGAATCGTGAGAAAGGATCACCTATGAAAATATACGGAAAAAGTGATATAGGTAAGGTCAGGAAAGTAAACGAGGATGCCTTTGGCACAAGGCAGATAGCAGACAACGCTGTTCTTGCAGTTGTATGCGACGGTATGGGCGGTCTCGACTGCGGAGATGTTGCCGCAAGGCTTGCTCTTGAGGTCTTTTCCGATGCGGTTGAAAGACTTTGCAAAACACATATAACAGGTGGCAGACTTGTACTCAGCGACCGCGAGGCCGACCTTATCCTATCAAACGCAGTCACGGTTGCCAACAACCGCGTAATAAGAAAGCAGGAGGACACCATTGCCGTTGACGGAATGGGAACCACACTCGTTGCCGCGCTTATTCAGAACGGCGGAAAGCAGATAAGCTGGGCAAACATAGGCGACAGCCGACTTTACACCGTGGACAGCCGCGATATTCTTCAGGTCTCAAAGGACCATTCCTACGTCCAATATATGATAGACCAGGGCAAGCTGACGCTCAAGGAAGCCAAGAAGTCGAAAAAGCGCAACCTTATAACCCGCGCAATCGGCATTGACGTTACCTGTCAGCCCGACGTAGACACCTTCCCGCTTTCTGATGCCGAGGTTGCCGAGACAAAAATACTTCTCTGCACCGACGGACTGTGGGGCGGAATTGAGGAGGAGAACTGTATGGATATAACTATGGACTCCTCTCTGTCTGTTGAGGAGCGCGTGGACAAGCTTGTGGAGCTTGCCAAGCACAACGACGGCGCCGATAACATCACACTTATTATGATTGAGCTTGCGTGATGGCGAATATGGCAAAGCAGGACAGAAATCTCGGCCGCGTTTTCGGCGGCAGATACGAGATAATAAACGTAGTGGGCTCGGGCGGTAGCTCAATGGTCTACGGCGTGTACGACACAAAGGAGGACCGCACGGTTGCGATGAAAATGCTCCTTCCCGAGTACAACGACAACGCCGAGGCGGTAAGAAGATTTGATCACGAAGCCGACCTTCTCTCGCTCTTTTCACACGACAGCATAGTCAAGCTTTACGACAAACAGCTTGACAGCTTCCCCAAATATTTCATCATGGAATACGTTGAGGGAATCACACTAAAAAAGCATATTCTAAGCAAGGGCGCACTTCCCCAAAAGGAAATTTTCGGCTTTATCAAGCCCATACTTTCGGCACTTGGGCAGGTGCACTCAAAGGGCATAGTACACAGCGACATCAAGCCCCACAACGTGGTCGTCCTCGGTGACGGCACGGTAAGGCTTATGGACTTTGGCATTTCCAAAACTCTCCCCAAAAAGATAATCGACATTGAGGAGGAGGGCGATGGAGAAACCGAGAGCGCAATAGGTACGGTGCACTACGTCAGCCCCGAGCAGGCAGAGGCAAAGCCGCTTGACGGCAGAAGCGACATATATTCGCTTGGCGTTATGATGTACGAAATGGCAACGGGCACGCTTCCCTTTCTCGGCTACGAAAAGGCAAACGAGATAGCCGCAAAGCACGTAAATGAGCTTCCCCCCGCGCCGTCATACGCCAACCCCCGCATATCCGACGAGCTTGAGTTTATGATTCTCAAGGCAATGGAAAAGCTACCCGAAAACCGTTACCAGACGGCGCAGGAAATGATTGAGGCTATCGAAAAGATAGAAAATCCAATCTCCGAGACGGCAGAGGAGCTTACCAAAAAGCAAAAAATTATTAAGTACGTAAAAAATTTCAGTATTCCGTCGGCAATAATTGGCGGTCTCTGCGCCCTGCTTGTGGCTGTGGTACTGTCGCTCAGTATTCTTTCGGCGGCAATTCTCGGCGAGCGCAATCTACATAAATATATACGAGTCCCCGAACTTGAGGGAATAGTTTACTCACAGCTTGATGGTCTTGGGCTTGACGGGCGTGTGTACGATATCATAGCGGAATACGTCAACGACGACGAAATGGGCGGCAAGGTGATCTCGCAAAAGCCTGCGGGCGGAAAGACGGTCAAGCTGAAAAAGGGCGAAAAATGTGAAATAAAGCTGAAAGTGGCGTATTTCCCCACCCCCGAAAAGCTACCGAACGTTATAGCTATGCGTGAGGACGATGCGGTATCCCTGCTTAAGGGCTACGGGTACACGGTAAGCACCGAAAAAGCCGAGCACGAATACGTGCAAAAAGGACGGGTTTTTGACGTCACGCAAAACGGAAAAGAGGTAACTCTCTTTATCAGCGACGGCTACAAGGAATAACGAAAGGCAAAAAAATGGAATACAGAGCAAAAGGCAGAATAACCAAGGGTGTGGGCGGTCTTTACTACGTTCTTGTGAGCGAGTCGGACGAACCGTCGGTAATAGGCAGACTTCTGCCCTGCCGCGCCCGCGGAAAATTCCGCCATGGCAATATCTCTCCGCTTGTGGGCGACACGGTGGAGGTAATATTTAACGACAGAACTCTCGCATCGCTTGACTCGGAGGAAAAGAAGGGCAAAAACGACGTAAGCGAAACGGCAATCTCGCAGATATGTGAGCGCAAAAACGCGCTTATCCGTCCGCCCCTCGCCAACCTTGACTATATGTTCATCTCAATGGCGTCGGCTTCGCCAACGCCTATTCTGTCAACGGTTGACAAGCTTATCTCAATAGCCGAGTTCAACGGTATCGAGCCGATAATCATAGTCGGCAAAAACGAGCTTGACAGAGAAAGTGCCGAGAGTATACGCGAAATATACGAAAAATCCGGCTTTAAGGTCTTTTCGGTCAGCGTTTTTGAAAACGAAGGCATAGACGTGCTTTCAGACTTTATAAAATCCGAGCTTGCGGGAAAAATAGCTGCCTTTGCGGGTGCTTCAGGCGTAGGAAAATCCTCGCTGATGAACAAGCTTTTCCCAAATCTCGGGCTTGAAACGGGCGAGATAAGCAAAAAAATCGAGCGCGGAAAAAACACCACGCGACACGTTGAGCTATTCACCCACGAATGCTATGGCGGCAAAGGCTACATTGCCGACACCCCAGGCTTCTCTATGCTTGATTTTGAGCATTTCGACTTCTTCAAAAAGGACGACCTGCCCTTGACTATGCGCGAATTTGACGACTACATAGGTCTGTGCAAATACACAAAATGCTCCCACACCAAAGAGGACGGCTGTGCCATTCTCGAAGCTGTGAAACGCAGAGACATTCCTAAATCGCGCCACGACAGCTTTGTGGAGATGTACGAGGTATTAAAAAACAAAACCGATTGGAAAAAGTAAGAGGTTACTATGAATGCTTTTATTTACGTGGGCGGTGAGGTTTTCCCCGACGGAATACCCGACTTCCCGAAAAAAGGCGATATCGTAATAAGTGCCGACTGCGGCTATGAAAATGCCAAAAAGCTTGGCGTCGAGGTCGATTTTGCCGTAGGTGACTTTGATTCGGGCGTAAAAGCCCAAATCCCCCGCGACGTGGAAATAATCGAGGTTCCCGCCGAAAAGGATTTTACCGACACTCAGCTTGCCGTTGACCTTGCTATAGAGCAGGGCGCGGAGCTTATATACATCATTGGCGGTCTCAGCGGCAGGCTTGACCACACTATGTCGAATCTCGGCATCATCGAAAAGCTTTGGACTCTTGGCAAGCGCGCCGTGATTTGCGACGGCAAAAACCGCGTGCGCTATATCTCGCGCACCTCAGAGCTTGTAGTGAAAAACAGCTTCAAATATCTTTCACTTATCACAGCCGACGAAACGGCAAAGGGCGTTAGCCTTGAAGGCTGCAAATACCCCCTAAAAAAAGCAAAGCTTACGCGGACAAACAACGCCTTTACCACCTCAAACGAAATTGTCAAGAATTGCGCTCTCGTAAGCGTAAAAAAAGGCGGTCTTTACATAATAGAAAGCAACGATTGACTGTCAACTTGAAAATTTCGTCATATAATAGCAATAAACCATTTGAAAGGACTGCTTTTATATGAAAATTGTAATCGTTCGTTCACCGAGCTTTCTTTCTCCATTACTAAGAAGGATATTCAAGATAAAACCTAACGCAAAACAATAGGAGCATAAATGCAGGAAAATAAATTTCTCCCCATAAACCGCGCCGAAATGGCACAATACGGTTGGGATCAGCCCGACTTTGTATACGTTACGGGTGACGCTTACGTCGATCACCCGTCTTTCGGCGTTGCAATAATCTCAAGAGTTCTCGAGTCGCGGGGCTTTAAGGTCGCCATTCTCTCACAGCCCGATTACAAAAGCTGTGATGCCTTTCGTGAGTTTGGCAGACCTCGCCTCGGATTTCTCGTTACCGCGGGAAACATCGATTCTATGGTGGCGCATTATACGGTTTCAAAGAAAAAGCGCACCTACGACTATTATTCCGCAGGCGGTAAAATGGGCGCGCGCCCCGACCGCGCAACCATAGTTTACTGCAACAGAATACGCGAGGCTTACGGTGACGTGCCGATTATTATAGGCGGTCTTGAAGCTTCACTCCGCCGTTTTGCCCACTACGATTATTGGGATGACAAAATACGCCGTTCGGTGCTTGTGGACAGCCGCGCCGACCTGCTTACCTACGGAATGGGCGAGAATATTCTTTTGCGCATTGCCGACCTTTTAGACCGCGGAGTTCCGATTAAGAAAATCCGCGACGTTCGCGGCTCGGTATACCTTTGTAAAAGGGACGAAAAGGTGCATTACGACGTTGCCGCCGAGTTTGATTTCAACGAGCTTAAGAGCGACAAACGCAAGTACGCTGAGGCCTTCGGCGTTCAGTATAAAAATCAGGACTCAATAAACGGCAAGGCGATAGTCGAGTATTACGACGACAAAATGCTGGTTCAGAATCCCCCTATGCCCCCTCTTGAGAGAGAGGAGCTTGACAGAGTTTATTCTCTGCCCTATATGCGTGATTTCCATCCCTCTTACATAAAGGACGGCGGTGTGCCGGCTATCGAGGAAGTAAAATTCTCAATAACCCACAACCGCGGTTGCTTTGGCGGCTGTAATTTCTGCGCTCTCGCTTTCCATCAAGGGCGCACGGTGCGCTCGCGGAGCATTGAAAGCGTTGTCACCGAGGCAAAGAAAATAACCGAGCTTGAGGGCTTTAAGGGTTATATCCACGACGTTGGCGGTCCTACGGCAAATTTCAGATATCCCGCCTGCGACAAACAGCTTAAGGACGGTGTTTGCGCCACGCGCAAGTGTCTCGCCCCTACGCCCTGCAAAAATCTTAAGGTCTCTCACGACGAATATATCGGACTGATTGAAAAAATCGAGGCGCTCCCCAAAATAAAAAAGGTCTTTATCCGTTCGGGAATCCGCTTTGACTACCTGCTTGCCGACAAAAGCGACGCGTTTTTCAAAAAGCTTGTACGCGATAACGTAAGCGGTCAGCTTAAGGTCGCCCCCGAGCATTGCTCCTCTGCGGTGCTTGCCTGCATGGGCAAACCTAATTTTGAGGTTTACGAGAAATTCAGAAAGCGTTATTTTGAGTTGACGAAAAGCTTTGGAAAGGAGCAATATCTCGTTCCCTATCTTATGTCGAGCCACCCCGGCTCCGACCTTAACGCCGCAATAGAGCTTGCGCTCTGCCTCAAGCGCGACAACTACGCCCCCGAGCAGGTGCAGGATTTTTATCCCACACCGGGCACAGCGTCTACGGTTATGTATTACACGGGGCTTAATCCGCTGACAATGAAGCCGGTTTACGTAGTCACCGACTATCACGAAAAACAGCTTCAGCGCGCACTTTTGCAGTATAACCGCCCGCAAAACGCCGACCTTGTCCGCGAGGCGCTGACAAAGGCGGGCCGCACCGACCTTATCGGATTTGGCAAGGAATGCCTCGTGAAGCCTGCACCCCAGCGCGGAGTAAATCCGCGTTTCCAAGAACGCAAAAAGGCTAACGGACAAGCCGCAAAATTCACTAAGCCGAAGCAGGAAAGCCGAGGAAAAAAGCCAACGGTAAAAGGTAAAAAAGGAAAAAACAAATAACAAAAAACCGACGTTATTTAGACGTCGGTTTTTGAATTGCGTGTGATATGTTCGCACGATTTTTATTGCGGAAATGGCGAAGCCTACAGGGTTGCGGCGCATCCGCCGCTGTTCGCACGAATTTTATTGCGTGAATATCGAAGCCTGCAAGCCCGTGGGGGCTTTCCCACTATTGCTCGATTTCCTCCATAATGAAGGCTTCAAGAATGTCGCCAAGCTTGATGTCGTTGAACTTTTCAAGTCCTACACCGCACTCGTAGCCCGAAGCAACCTCACGCGCGTCGTCCTTGAAACGCTTAAGAGAGGAAATCTTATCCTCAAAGATAACTACACCGTCACGCACTACGCGGATCTGCGCGTTTCTCGCAATCTTTCCGTCCTGAACGTAAGAGCCCGCAATCGTTCCGACGTTGGGAACGTGAATAGTCTGACGAACCTCTGCGTGACCGATAACGTTCTCCTTGAACTTGGGAGCAAGCAGACCCTTCATAGCCGCTGTGATTTCTTCAATAGCGTCATAAATTACGCGGTAAGTGCGGATTTCAACGCCCTGTCTCTCAGCAGAGTCCATAGCCCCCTTATCGGGACGGACGTTAAAGCCTACGATAATTGCGTTCGAAGCCGCCGCAAGCATTACGTCACCCTCGTTAATTCCGCCTGCCGCAGAGTGGATTACTCTTACGCGCACTTCCTCATTTGATACCTTTTCAAGCGAAGCCTTGACCGCCTCTGCAGAGCCCACAACGTCTGCCTTGACGATAACGTTAAGGTCCTTGACACCGTCGGATATCTGAGTAAACAGGTCGTTAAGACTTGCGCGGCTGTTAGCCTTGAATTCCTCTTCCTTAGCCTTGCTTCTTCTGTCGTCGGCAAGCTCACGAGCCATTCTTTCATCGGCAACCGCATTAAATTCGTCACCTGCGGTGGGAACCTCGGCAAGACCGATGATCTCAACGGGAACAGAGGGTGCCGCCTCTTTAAGCTGACGTCCTGTATGATCGGTCATTGCACGAACGTGACCAACCGCCGTACCCGCGATAACAACGTCGCCTACGCGAAGCGTACCGTTCTGAACGAGAAGGGTTACAACAGGTCCGCGGCCCTTATCGAGCTTAGCCTCGATTACGATACCCTTTGCACGGCGGTTCGGGTTAGCCTTAAGCTCCTTAACCTCGGCAACGAGAAGCACGTTTTCAAGAAGGTCATCGATACCCTGATGTGTAAGAGCCGAAACGGGAACGCAGATAACGTCACCGCCCCACTCCTCGGGAACAAGGTCGTACTTGGTAAGCTCCTGCTTAACCGCGTCGGGGTTAGCGGTGGGCTTATCCATCTTATTTATTGCAACGATAATATCAATACCTGCCGCCTTAGCGTGGTTGATAGCCTCTATGGTCTGGGGCATAATTCCGTCGTCAGCCGCAACAACGAGGATAGCGATATCGGTTGCCTGCGCACCTCTTGCACGCATTGCGGTGAACGCCTCGTGACCGGGGGTATCGAGGAATGTGATGTCCTGACCCTTTACCTTTACGCGGTAAGCACCGATGTGCTGTGTAATACCGCCTGCCTCGCCCGTGGTTACGTGAGTATCACGGATAGCGTCAAGAAGCGAGGTTTTACCGTGGTCAACGTGACCCATTACGCAGACAACGGGAGCTCTGGGAAGAAGCGACTCTGCGCTGTCCTCTGCCTCGTCAAAGAGACGCTCCTCTATGGTTACTACAACCTCCTTTGTAACCGTTGCGCCAAGCTCGTCGGCAACAAGGTATGCTGTGTCGTAGTCGATTGTCTGGTTGATGGTGACCATCATACCCATAAGCATAAGCTTTTTGATAACCTCTGCCGCAGTTACCTTGAGGCGCGAAGCGAGCTCGCCGACAGAGATTTCGTCGGGAATGCTTACGTTTACAGGCACTTTCTTAACAGGCTGTGCGGGTGCAGATGGCTTTTTGTTCTTCTTGAAATTGTTATTGCGGTTGTTCTGCATCTGACCGCTTGTATTCTTCTTTCTGAACTGCTGATTTCCTCCGCGGAGATCTGCAACAGAATCCGAAACAAACGAGGTCAGCTTATCGTCGTACTTGGAAAGGTCCACGTTGGAATCTCTCATATCGACAATACGTGTACCGCCCTTCTTCTGATTAGGATTTCCTCCCTTAGGAGTTTGCGCTCTGATAATCTGCTGAGGTTGGAATTTTTCACGGGGCGCGCTCTGATAGCCCTCGTCCTTATCCTTCATAGACGAGAAGCCGCCCTGACGGTTGCCCTGAGGCTTGCCGCCCTGCTGTGCAGGACGTCCGCCAAAGCCGTCACGACCGCCGCGGTTATCTCTGTTATCGCGGAACTGTCCGTCTCTGTTATTATCGCGGAACTGCCCCTCTCTGCGGTCACCGAAGCGTTCCTCTCTGGGCTTGAAGTCGCCCTGACGGGGTGCGCCGTTTCTGTCGCCGTAAGGCTGAGCGGGCTTTTGAGTATTGCTCTGTGTCTCGGGTCTCTTTGTCTGCGCGGGAGCTTCGGGCGCCTTAGGCGCCTTGGGTGCCTCGGGTGCCTTGGGTGCCTCGGGTGCCTTGGGAGCAGGCTTTGCCGCTTCCTTCTTAGGTTCTTCCTTCTTAGGTTCTTCCTTTTTAGGCTCTTCCTTTTTGGGTTCTTCCTTTTTTGGTTCAGGCTTCTTAGCCTCTTCCTTCTTAGGCTCGGGCTTCTTCTCCTCCTTTGCGGGAGCTTCTGCCTTCTTCTCCTCTGCAGGCTTTTCCTCTGTCTTTGCCGGAGTCTCCTCTACAGGCTTTTCCTTTGCGGGAATATAGGTTATTCCGTCGATGTAATTTTCAATCTCGGTTATCTGATTATCCTTTGTAAGGGTGTCAAAGAGGATATCAAACTCCTCTGCCTCAAGGGTCTTTTGCGAGTTTTTAACGTCAATGCCCTTTGCGACGAGAACTTCTACTATATCCTTACTCTTTTTACCGAGGTCCTTTGCTATTTGATTGATCTTAAACTGGGTGTTATTTGCCATATTGTTACCCTACCTTTCTTTGGTGTTTGCGGCGCAACGCCGAGATTTCCGAAGCTTTTTCAGTTCCGCCTGGGTCTCCAAACGTTGCCTCACTCCGAAACGGTGTCCAAGACTTATCTATTTTTTGAGCTATATTAGTTTCTCAATTCCCTCTGCAAAGCTTTGGTCGGCAAGTGCCGCCACCGCAAGCTCTCCTGTTTTTCCCAGAAGTCGGGCAAATTCGGAGGTATCAACTCCCACGCGCAAAAGACGCGCGCCGTAAAATTTGCATTTATCGCTTATTCTCTTATGCGTGTTTTCCGAAGTTCCCTCCGCCTCAAACACGAAATATATCTTTTTGCCCTTTCTTAAAGCTTCACAGACCATCGGCGTTCCGTACACGAGCTTTCCCGCTCCTGCCGCAAGTCCGAGAAGTCTGAGAATCTTCTGCGGATTCTCCTCTTTTGGGGAATTACACATTTTCAACAAGCTCCCTTTCCATTTCGTCATAGACCGCATCGGGAATCTCACATTCGAGATTCCTTTCAAGCCGCTTTGCGCGGCGTGCTTTCTTCAGGCATTCAGGGTCGTGGCATATGTATGCGCCTCTGCCGCTTGCCTTGCCCTTGAAGTCAAGGCTGACGCTTCCGTCGGGGGCTCTCACCACTCTCAGAAGCTCGCTTTTCGGCTTATGCTCATTACAGCCAAGACACTGACGCTGTGGAATTTTCTTTTTGCGTTCCATAATCTTTACTCTGTCTTGATGTCTATCTTGTAGCCTGTAAGTCTTGCCGCAAGTCTTGCGTTCTGACCTTCCTTACCTATGGCAAGCGAAAGCTGATCGGGAGCAACGATTACACGGCAAGCTCTCTCGCCTGTGATAACCACAGAGTCGATCTGCGCGGGAGCAAGTGCCGCCGCGATGTACTCCTCGGGTGCTTCGCTGAATCTTACGATGTCTATCTTCTCGCCGCAAAGCTCGTCAACGATACCCGAAATTCTCATTCCGTGGTTACCGATACAAGCTCCTACAGCATCAACGTCCTCATCGCGGGAGAATACCGCTATCTTCGTTCTTGAGCCTGCCTCTCGTGCAACGCCCTTTATCATTACAACGCCGTCGGTTATCTCGGGAATCTCAAGCTCAAACATACGTCTTACAAGTCCCTGGTGAACTCTCGAAAGTGTAACGAGGGGACCCTTGAGCTCCTTGTTTACTTCCATTACGAACACCTTTATTCTCTGACCGACCTCATACTCCTCACCGGGAATCTGCTCGCTCTTAAGAAGAACCGCGTTACCGTTGCCCGTGTCAAGTATTGCGTTGCCGTTTTCAAAATCAATCTTGCTTACAGTCGCGGTGATTATCTCCTCGCGCTTGTTCTCGTAAGCCTGCTGTGCCGCCTTGCGCTCGCCCTCGCGGATACCCTGAATGATAACCGACTTAGCCGCGCCTGCGCTGAGACGTCTGAAGTCCTTGGTCTTTACCTCGAACTCAACCGTTTTACCCACGGTATTGCGCTTGCTGAGCTTCTTTGCGTCCTCAAGCGAAATTTCAACCTCGGGATTCTCAACTACCTCTACGACCTCCTTCTGCTGGTAAACCTTTACGTCCTGCTTAACGGGGTCGATAAGTATTCTTACGTTTGTGTTGTTTCCGTATTCCTTCTTGAATGCCTGAAGGAGTGCCGCCTCAACCTTTTCGAGCATATACTCCTTGGGAATACCCTTTTCCTTTTCAAGAAGATCAAGGGCAACGAAAAATTCCTTATTCATCTCTTTTTTCCTTTCAAGTTCCTTTCAAATTTTTATTAGTCACCAAAATCGAAAACTGTTTTAATTTTTGCCACTTCCTTGCGCTCAAAGCTTCTTACCGAGTCTCCGATTTCCACAGAAATCTTGCTGTCCTCAAAGCCCGAAAGCACGCCCGAAAAGCTCTTTACACCGTCAATGGGAGCATAAAGCTTAACCTCAACCCTCTCGCCTATGCACGCGCTTATATGTGCGTCGGTGCGAAGCTCGCGTTCGATTCCCGGGGAGCTTACCTCAAGGTAGTATGCGTTCTCAATGGGATCTGCCTCATCAAGAACGGGGTCAATAGCGCGGTGCATCTTCTCGCAATCGTCGATATTGATGCCCTCCTCCGAGTCGATAGTAACGCGGAGTATGTGACGCGCACCCTCTTTGACGAACTCAACGTCCCAAAGGACGTATCCGAGCTCTTCAGCCACGGGAGCGATTATCTCGCTTACCGTTGCCGCAACGTTTTTTGTTCCGTTTTTCATTGATTCACCCAAAGCATTTTTGAAAATGCCCCTTCCAACAATTAAGAGTGGACTTGCGCCCACTCTCATACTAAAGATATTTACATACGTAGTATACCACATTTTTTCACACTTTGCAATAGCTTTTGCGAAATTTTTTCACTTTTTTTCAAATTTTTTCTTCGGCATAAAAAATTTACATATATCTTTATGGAAAAGTTTGGTTTTGGTGTTTACAAATCGCTTTTTTTATGGTATACTATTAAGCTGAAGTAATATCACTAAAAGGAGACAGAATGAATAACGGTACACCCTCCGCGACTCCGTCAAGCCATTTGCTTCTGAGGACAGTTATTTTTTCGCTGATAATAGCCTGCTTTACGGCGTATCTCGCATTTCCTTCGGCAATCTTTGCCTGCGCCGTTCTTGTGCTGTTTCTTATCTGCGCCTATAAATTAAGCAACAACAACTCAATATTCGTTGGAATTTTCGCGGTCTGCGGAGTGCTTTTCAGCATTATGCCCTTAACACTCCTCGCCACGCTTGTTTGCCTTGTGGCATCGGTAGCGGGCGGCGCAATGCTCTGCTCCTACAAAAAGAGTGCGGCGGTCTATCCAATACTGACGGCGGCGGTGTTTGCGCTGAGCCTTGCTCTCACCAACTCGTTGGACAGCGCGTTGGCTGTGATTACGCCCATGCCGGCGGCAATAGTGCTTGCGGTGTGCTCAAAGAAAAAAGCGCCGCGCGTTACCGCAATATGCGCCCTAAGTGTCGCGCTTCTCACAACCGCGCTGCTTCCATTGGCGTTCAGCGTATACACCGAATACGGAACCGACCTGACGGCATTCATAAACGCCGCGCGCGAGGGCTACGCCAATGCGGTAGTTGATTCCTTCGCAGGGATTTCGGAGGCTTCGGGCGTTGACCTTTCGGAGATAATTTCCGAAACCAATCTGCGAATTATCGCCGAAAGCATATTCCCGCTTGCTCCCTCGTTTATCGTTTCGGTTGCCAATCTCATCGCCTTTGGCGCAACCTTCCTGTTGGCAATAATAAGAAATTCGCTTGGCGAGCCTATGACAAGAAGCGAATCGGTGTTCAGGCTCAGCTCAGCTTCGGCTTGGCTTTATATTATCTCGCTTATAGCGATTCTTATCGGCTTCGGAGACTCCCATGCCGCGCGGATTTTTGCGCTGACCATGGGCAACCTCAACGTCATTCTCACCCCCGCATTTGCGCTTGTGGGTGCGGCGGCGTTTATATCGGCTAAAAAAAGAGGTGTCGCAGGACGCGGTATCTTCAGAATAATACTTGTTATCATTGCATTTATGTATTGCGGAGTTTTAATACTCTACCCAATCGCCCTGTTCGGTGTAATTACCACGCTTAAATTAAACAAAATAAGTAACGGCGCGAAGGACAACTAAAAAAAAGGAGTGACGGAATGAAAACTCAAAACGATTTCAGAGAATCTAAAAAATTTGCCGCTTCAACTTGGTTGTGCATTCTTTTAGCGGTAATTCTTCTCACTGCCTACACGGTCATCTGTGCTCTTGACACAATGTACAACGAGCTGGTTGGAATGGCATTTCTCTCGGTTTACCTTGTGGCTGTTGCCATTATGCTTTTTGTAAACCGACGCTATTCGGTAGGCAAAAGAATGCGCTCACGCGAGAATATCGCTTTGAGCACCGCTATGTCCGACCTTGTGCAGAAAATAAATATTCCTATGGCGGTTACAGACAAAGGCGGAAAAATGGTTTGGTACAACGAGGAGATGTTTGCCCTTTCGGGCCGCAAACGCCACGCCTTCGGTATCAATATAAGCGACATATGTCAGCTTGCCCCTGAGGAGCTTGCCAAGACCAATCCCGAGATAACACCCGAAAACGCTGCCGAGACGATAAAGGTACGAACCGAGGCTACCGTCTCCACAGTAGACGTCGGAGATATGCGGTTTGACGTGCGAAGCTACGAGATGCGTGTCGTCGGCAAGACCTACTACCTGTCGGTATTCTCCGACGTGACCGAGCTTACGCGACTCAAGGAAAAGGTTGAGGCCGATAACCCCGTTGTGGCTTACGTGGTAATAGACAACCTTGAGGAGCTTGCTCAATATGTAAGAGTCAGCAGCAGAGAGGCGGCAAACGAAGCCGAAAACGTTATTAAAGCGTGGGCAAAAGAGATAAACGCACTCGTAAGAGAGTACGACCGCGACAAGTTTATTCTGGTTTTTAAGAACGAAATGCTCATCAAGTGCATTGAAAACAAATTTGAAATTCTTGAAAGAATAAGAAACATCCGCATTGGGGACAACAGTATGCCAATAACCGTCTCAATCGGCATCTGCCGTGTGGGCGATAATATGGCTGAGCTTGAAGCGGGGGCGCAGACCGCCCTTGATATGGCACTTCAGCGAGGCGGCGACCAGGTTGCGCTCCGCGGTGAGGCGGGTCTTGTGTTCTTCGGCGGACGCACAAAGAACGTTCAAAAGCGCACCAAGGTGCTTGCACGCGTTATCGCAAATCAGCTTCTCACGCTTATATCTGCATCGGGCAACGTGCTTATTATGGGGCACAAAAATCCCGATTTCGACTCTATCGGAGCGTGTGTAGGTGTGGCAAGACTTTGTATGCATTGCGGCGTTTCGCCCAAGGTAATACTCAACAGCGACCGTGAGGCACTTAACAACTCGTTTGGCAACTGCTCCGAAAAGCTTTTGGAGCTTGACGCGTACAAGGACATCTTCGTAAGCTCGGCTACAGGCAAGAGTCTTATCCGCCCCGACACCCTGCTTATTATTGTTGACGCAAACAACTTCGCCATCCTTGAGGACGAGGAGATTGCCAAGAGCGTTAACGACCTTGTTATCATCGACCACCACAGAAAGACCTCGGAGCTGGCGAATACTCCTATTATAAACTACATCGACCCCTCGGCTTCCTCTGCCTGCGAGCTTGTAACCGAGATACTTGAGCAGTGTCTCCCCGTCGGCTCGCTTACAAACGAGGAATCCACGGTAATGCTTTCGGGTATAATGGTTGACACCAAGAACTTCACACGTTCAACGGGTGTCAGAACCTTTGCGGCGGCACTCTATCTCCGCGGCGAGGGCGGAAACTCCGAAATAGCTTACACCTTCTTCAACGAGGACTTCAACGACTTCAGCGCAGAGGCAAAGTTCAGCTCCAACGTTATGATATACCGCGACACTATCGCCATTACCACAAGTATGGGAAGCGGAAGCGGCGACGACAGAACGGCGGCTTCCAAGGCGGCAGACAAGCTTCTTACCGTCAAGAACGTGGATGCATCCTTCGCGCTTGTTCCCATTGGCAACGTTATCCACATTTCGGCTCGCTCCAACGGCGCTGTCAACGTTCAGCTTATACTTGAAAAGCTGGGAGGCGGCGGTCACTTCAACATTGCGGGCGCACAGATTCAGACAAAGGATATGAGAGAAACTCTCGAAAGGCTGAAAAACGCTATCGACGAGTATCTTGACAATATGTAATTTATCACAGAAAGGATATAATAAAAATGAAAGTTATTCTCACACAGGACGTAAAGGGTCAGGGCAAGAAAGACCAGATAATCAACGTATCCGACGGATACGCAAGAAATTTCCTTTTCCCCAAAAAGTTGGCTATCCCCGCCGATGCAAAGGCACTTAACGAGGTAAAGAACAAGGAAGCATCCCAAAAGCACAAGATCGAGGTTGAGACCGCGCAGGCTAAGGAGATTGCCACAAAGCTTGAGGGCATTCTCGTAAAACTTGTTTGCAAAAGCGGAGCAGACGGCAGACTCTACGGCGCAGTTACATCCAAGGACGTTGCTGACGCGCTTGAAGCCAACAACGGCATAGTTATCGACAAAAAGAAGATAAACATTCCCACCCCCATCAAGGCATACGGCAAATACGAGCTTGAGGTCAAGCTCTACACCGACGTTACGGGTAAGATAAATCTTCTCGTTTCCGACAAATAATCAGCGGAAGGAATTTGAAAAATGAATGACGAGCTTACCCCAAAGCTTCCCTTTTCGCTTATTGCCGAGCAGTCGCTTTTAGGTTCGATACTTATCGACCCCGCCTCGGTCAATACGGTGGCTGACCTCATCAGCGCCGACGACTTTTACGAGGAAGCTCACAGGCAGATATATCTCGGTATACACGAGCTGTTCCTGCTCAATCACGATATAGATATAGTAACGCTTATAGATATGCTCGTTCAAAAGGGCATATACGACAAATCGGGCGGTGAAGAATACCTCAAGTCTATCTGCGAGGCTGTCCCGAGCGCGCTCAACATAAAGGACTACGCGAAAATAGTCAAGGAAAAGAGCCTTTTGCGTCAGCTTATCGGAATAAGCGATGAGATAAAGGACACAGCGTTCAGCGAGCAGGACTCGGTTGAAAGCATAATCGACGCCGCCGAGCGAAAGATCTTCTCTATCGCGCAGGGTCGTGACACCAAGGGCTTCAAGCACATCAGAGAGGTGCTTATCGACGTTCACGGACACCTGAAGGACCTTCAGGACAGACCCGACGAGGTTTCGGGTACGAAAACAGGCTTCTCGGGGCTTGACAATATGCTTGCGGGTATGGGTAACTCCGACCTTATCCTCGTGGGCGCGCGTCCCGGTATGGGTAAAACCAGTTTCTGTCTTAACATAGGTACAAACGTTGCTATTCAGACAAAGAAAACAGTTTGTATGTTCTCGCTTGAAATGTCCTGCGAACAGCTTGTTTCCCGTGTGCTTTCAAGCGAAGCTATGGTAGACAGCGTTAATCTCCGTACGGGCAAGCTTTCTCAGGACGACTGGGACAAGATTGCCGAGGCTTCCTCAAAGCTTGCGGGCGCGGATATCCTTATCGACGACACCACGGGCGTTACCGTAACCGCGATGAAGGCAAAGCTCCGCCGAGTAAAGAATCTCGGACTCGTTATCATAGACTACCTTCAGCTTTTGCAGAGTGATACCCACAACGACAACAGAGTTCAAGAGGTCTCCGAAATCTCGCGTTCGCTTAAGATAATGGCTAAGGAGCTTAACGTTCCCGTTATCTGCTGCACGCAGCTTTCCCGAGGTCCCGAATCCCGTCAGGACAAAAAGCCCATGCTTTCCGACCTTCGTGACTCGGGAGCTATCGAGCAGGACGCCGACGTGGTTATGTTCCTGTACAGAGACGAATATTACAAGACCGACGCCAACTCTCAGGAGGCAAGCGTTGCTGAGGTTATCGTGCAGAAGAACCGTCACGGCTCTACGGGCACGGTGGAAATGGGCTGGATAGGTCGTTACACCAAGTTTATGACCAAGGCGGACGACCGTCTTGAGGAACAGTAAAATGTTAACTGAAACAAAATTCACCGCACCGCATATCCTTTCGGGTATGCCTGCGGACACTCCCGTTCTCCTTGCGCTTTCGGGCGGTGCCGACTCCTCGGCTCTGCTGTTTATGCTTTGCGAATACTGCAAAAAAAGCGGTGCGCCCCTTGCAGTCGCACACGTGAACCATATGATTCGCGGTGAGGACGCAGAGCGCGACAGAGATTTTTGCAGATCACTTGCAAAAAAGCTCGGGCTTCCCTTCTATCTTCTTGAGGCTGACGTTCCCGCGCTTGCGAAAGAGCACAAAAGAGGTCTTGAGGAGGAGGCGCGGATAACCCGATACGAGTTTTTTGAAAAAGTAATGCGCGAAAACTCGATTCCGCTTCTCGCCACGGCTCACAACGCCACCGACAACGCGGAAACGGTTATATTCAATCTCACTCGCGGAAGCGGGCTTCACGGAATGTGCGGTATCCCACCCGTGCGCGAGTTTTCGGGCGGAAGGATTATAAGGCCTCTGCTTAAGATGAGCAAGGACGAAATTCTTGCGTTCTGCCGCGAAAACGGTATTGAATACGTAACCGACGAGACCAACTCCGACGTTGCCTATTCGCGCAACAGAATCAGAAACAGGATGCTCCCCGAGCTTATCTCAATAAACGAAAACGCCATAGCCAATATAACCCGCGCCTGCGAGCTTGCAAGGCTCGACGACGAATTTATGATAAAGTGTGCGGAAAGCTTTATAAGCTCACTTGAGGACAGACACGTTCTTCCCCTCTCCGAGCTTTGCTCGCTTGACAAAGCCCTGCTTTCGCGCATAGCCGCAGAGGTGCTCGGCGACTTTTTTGAGGTCAGCGCGGCGCATATTACAAGCTTTATTTTGCTTGTTGAAAAGGGCATGCCCCACTCCGAGGCGATATTCCCACGCGGAACGAGAGCAGTTATTGAAAATGGCGCGGCAATAATCACGCAGGAAAAGCGGCACACACCCACAGACTACTGCTACCGTCTTATTGAGAGCGAAACCCAAATTCCCGAGCTTGACGGCGTAATTTTCATCACCGACACCGAAAATTCAGACAAAATACACGAGTCGCTGAAAAATATTTACAAAAAATCTATAAAGGCGTCTATTTCTTCTGATACAATAAATAACGGTCTGTTTGTCCGCCCCAAAAAGGACGGCGACAAAATTCTGTGCGGAGGTATGCACAAAAAGCTGAAAAAGCTTTTCTGCGAAAAAAAGCTTTCGCCAAAAGAAAGAGCCGTTTTGCCTGTTTTCTGCGACGAAAAAGGCGTGGTCTGGGTGCCCGGCGTTGCGCTTCGCGACGGTGAAAAAAATTCGGACGTCAAAAAAAACGTAATTTTCTGTTACGGCAAATAATTCATAGGACAATTCAAATAATTCATAGGATAAGATCAAACGGTCTCACATATGCTAATGTGAGCTTGATATAAATCCCCAAAGGAGGCTATAATGAAGAGTAACTTCAAGGTCATTGTTTTTTACATTATACTGATCGCCGCCATAGTTCTTTCGGTTTCGGCGCTGATGGGTTCTCCAAAAGAGATTGAGGAGCCTGTTCTCAGCGATATTATCGAATACTTTGAAAAAGACGCGGTAATAAAATTTGAGGTGGACGAAAACCACTACCTTACTATGGAAGTAGCAGGAGACGGCGCTATCTACGGTGAGGACGGAAAGCTTGAGTCCTTCGACCCCGAAAAGCTTAAAAAGGTAGAGTATCAGTTAAGCAACCTTTCGCTTTTCCACTCGCTTTCCGAGGAATATATTAAAACCAACGAAAATCTCGAATACTACGACTACCTGCCCGAGCCTGTGCTCCCCTGGTGGGTAAGCATTCTTCCCTATGCGCTTATAATCATCGTGTTCATCATCCTTTGGGTGGTTATGATGAATCAGGCAGGCAAGGGCGGAGGAAAGATAAATTCCTTTGGCAAGGCGCGAGTCAAAATGCCTACAAACGACAAGAACAAGGTTATGTTCTCCGACGTTGCGGGAGCTGACGAGGAAAAAGCCGAGCTTCAGGAAATCGTTGACTTCCTCAAAGCCCCCGAAAAATTCACGGCACTCGGCGCAAAGATTCCCCACGGTGTTCTGCTCGTGGGCCCTCCCGGTACGGGTAAAACCCTGCTTGCAAAGGCAGTTGCAGGAGAGGCGGGCGTTCCCTTCTTCTCGATTTCGGGTTCTGACTTCGTTGAGATGTACGTGGGCGTCGGTGCTTCACGTGTACGCGACCTTTTCGATAACGCGCGCAAAGCCCCTGCATCTATAATCTTTATCGACGAGATCGACGCTGTAGGACGTCACAGAGGCGCAGGTCTCGGCGGCGGTCACGACGAGAGAGAGCAAACGCTTAACCAGCTTCTTGTTGAGATGGACGGCTTCGGCTCTCATGAGGGAATCATAGTTATCGCGGCGACAAACCGCCCCGATATTCTCGACCCCGCGCTTCTCCGCCCCGGACGTTTTGACAGACAAGTGACTGTCAACTACCCCGACATCAAGGGTCGTGAGGAAATACTCAAGGTTCATTGCCGCAACAAGGCACTCGAAGCGAGCGTTGACCTTAAGGAAATCGCAAAAACCACTGCAGGCTTTACGGGTGCAGATCTTGCAAACCTGCTTAATGAGGCAGCTCTCCTTGCAGCGAGACGCGGCAAAAAGCTTATCGGAAGCGACGACGTCAGCGAAGCGTTTATCAAGGTAATCGCAGGTCCTAAGAAGAAGTCGATGAAGATAAAGGATTCCGAACGCAAAAAGACGGCTTACCACGAGGCAGGTCACGCAATTCTTGCATACTGTATGCCAACGCAGGATCCCGTTCAGCAAATTTCGATTATTCCCAGCGGTAAAGCTCTCGGCTACACGCTCAACCCTCCCGCAGAGGACAGATACAGCGTTTACAAGCAGGAGCTTTGCGAGAAAATCGCTATGCTTCTCGGTGGACGCGCGGCTGAAAAGCTTATCTTCGACGACGTTTCGGGCGGTGCATCAAACGACATTCAGCGTGCCACCGCAACGGCGAAGAAGATGGTCACACAGCTTGGTATGTCAGACCTTCTCGGTCCTGTAAACTATGCGTCCGAGCAGGGTGAGGTGTTCCTTGGCAGAGACTTCTCCGCAGACAAGAACTACTCCGAGGCTACGGCGGCAGTCATCGACTCCGAGATACAGCGATTCGTCAACGAGGGCTACGCCCTTGCACTTAAGACGCTTGAGGAAAACGTGGAAAAGCTTCACCTTATCGCCGACTTCCTTGTTAAGTACGAGATAATGGACAGCGACCAGTTCAAGGCGGCTATGGAGGGCAACCCCACAGTAGAGGAGCTTGACGAAATGAGAGCTGAAAAGAAGCGCAAAAGCGAGGAAGAAAACGCTAAGCGTGCAAAGGAGCTTGAGGAACAGAAAAAGGCGGAGGCAGCTCAGGCAGAAGCCGAAGCGCACGTCCGCGTTGAAAACAGAGAGTTCGATATTATTATCGACGAAAACGGCAGAGTTTCAAAGGTTGAGAGACCCGATGAGACCCCCAAATCTCCCGAATCCGACGGGGGCACGCCCGAGGAAAACTCGGATGACACACCCGAGGCTAACGGCAACGACGATAAAAAAGAAGATTAAATAAACAGCGGCTGTGCTCATGAGAGCACAGCCGCTGTTTGATAAATTATTGTTTGAAGCACTATGTTAGCACAACCCGCCTCCTATGCCTCCCTTGTCAAAGGGAGGGGGACCAACGAAGTTGGGGGAGGGATTCACGACAGATAAAACCAATAAACATATACATTGAATGGTATTTCAAATTATTGAATCCCCCCACCACTATCGTGGTCCGCCGGCAGATTGTCAAGCAAGTGCAACACCCAAAAATGCTTCAAAAGGTGAAAGCCACCCCAAGCATTTTTTAGGTCTCAAGTTAATAGACAAAACAATATTTTGTAAGGTTTCATTATCCAAAGAATGAAAATTGTAGCCTTTAGGAAAGAAAAATCTTAAAATATCATTGGTGTTTTCGTTGGTTCCGCGTTGCCAAGGTTTATGCGGTTCTGCAAAATACACCTCTGTATTTAAATTTTGTTCTAACTCTCTAAATTCAGAGAACTCCGAGCCGTTATCCAAAGAAATGCTTTTTACAGGCATATCTTTCAGTAACATTTCGATCATTTCTCGCGTTTCTGTAGAAGAACGGCTATGTATGAGTCCGGCACAGAGAAAGCGTGTTTTTCTATCCACCAAGGTCACTAACAATCCTTTTCCAACTCCGCCATACACGGTATCTCCTTCCCAATCACCTATTCTGGCACGTTGCTTTATCTCGTTGATCCAATCGGGAATAATACGATCAGGATGAATGGTATTGTAGTTGGAATTTTGATGGCATCTATGCTTATCTCTTCGGCGAAGATTGTTTTTAGCTGTAATCTTAGGGAATCTTTTAGCCTTAATTGCCCTGTAAATGGTAGCAATACAAAGCTTTTTGCGTTCAGGATAGAGTAGCTCCCAGCGACCGCATATCTGTTCAGGCGTCCAATATTGCTCCAAATGACTGACAATGAAATCCCATTCAAGCGTATTTGGCTGCAAAACAAAGCGATTCTGCTCACGTCTGCGACGTATATACAAATTCTGAGCGCGCCAATAGTTATACCAATATTTGTTGTCAGGCTTGCTGTGAGGTTTATACTTTGCCTTGTTTCTATTCACCTCTCGGCTAATAGAAGAAGGGCTTCTTTCAAGAAGATCTGCAATTTTTCGAAAACTTAGACCAGCTTTTAAAAATTGTTGTAGACATTTGCGTTCTTCTGTGGTAAAATGTTTGTAGGGCTTCATGCTGACCTCCGTATAGAGATGTTTGTTGTGGTGACTACATTCTACACCTTGGACGGCATGAAGTCTATACTTTTGCTCAAATTTGTATTTTTTCGTTCAAGGCTACGCCTTTCTCTCAAAAATACAAATTTATTATTCTATTGTTTTATCTTAATTTCTATGGGTGTTGCACTTCGTATTATAACATACCCCCCTCCCTTTGACAAGGGAGGCAAAGGAACGGAGGACGCGCAAGAAGGCTCGCAGAGCGGCGAGAGGGTTGAGAGCGGGCAAGAGGGCGTGAGCGAGGCTCAAGCGGCGGCAGAGAGCGAAAACGCAAGCGAGAAGCCCAAAGAAATGAGTGAGAGGGAGCAAAAGAGGGGCTACAGCGACAAGGAGGCTAACGCGGCGCGTGCTCTTGTCAAGGATTTTGACACTATGTCACGTGAAAAGCGGCTTTCTGTTATCGAGATGATGCGGAGTGCGGAGAGCTGCGGGGCTTCAAAGACTTTTATGAAGCACGCGGCGGCAATGATAGGCTATTGGCGCAAGGGTCTTTGGATAATTTCCGACGACAAGACATCGGAAAAGGGCTTTTATCAGCCCTTTGACGATGGTACAAGACTTATTGTGGCGAATCCCTCGAAGAAGTCAGACAAGGGCAAGAGTGCTATTGACACGGCTTTCGTTCACGAGCTTGCTCACGACATATGGGACAGAGCTACGGCAAAGACGAGGGACGCACTTTACAGGCTGGCTACCGAGGGGGCGAGTGTGGCTGAGGTTGAGGATATTCGCAAGGAATACAAGGACGGATACGAGGCACGCGGGCTTAAGCTTGACGAGGAAACACTCCGCGAGGAGGTTTTCACAAACCTTATTGCAAAGGCCCTCGGCAACGAGGCGTTCCTTGAGCGTTTTGATATCACTCCCGGCAGAATGACCGCCTTTAAGCGAAGCATTAAGGCTGTTACGCGTATGGCGAAGTGCTTTTTCGGCAAGGACAAGTATCTCTACAGCCGATGCGAGAAGATGGCGCGCTCTCTTATAAGAGTTATGGGTGAGCAGACGGCATTTGAGGCGGTGGGGACTAATGTAAGATTTTCAATAGGTGAAACTGATGATAACAGACCTGTTGTGGTGGTAAATGACGACATTGTAAGATACGCTGCCAATGATAAAGAACTTGTTAAGCTGGTAAAAAAATCAATATCAAAAACTAAGTATGTTGCGATAAATAAACAAAAAATATTTTTCATTGATGATACAAAGAATGAGGTTACTTATTCGGAATACACCAAGAAATTACGAAGAAAAAGCCCCGATGTTTATCAAGATAAAATGCGTTTATTTAATCATCCCTCAGAAGTCATACTTGCAACTACCAATTATATAAACGAAGGGCTTAGTCATCCGAGAAAGGATGATATAATAGACTTTGCGCGTGGTGAATTATTGATTGATATTCAAGGCAGGAAATATTCGGCTGAGGTAGTAATCGGCTTTACCAATAAGGGAATATGTGAATTGCACGACATAGTAAAAATTAAGCCTGCATCATTCAAATACAAAACGAGGCACGCCCTAAGGACTATCTCATCAAGTAATGAGCATTTCCAGACAGGTGCGAACCTCGTTAATAATAGTATACCACAAAATCCTGAAAAGTCAACAGAAAATGCGAAAAAAAGTTTTTCCTTGAGTGAAAATTCATCGGCAAAAGGCGGGGAGTTTGACGGCAAGGACTTTATAGAGCAGGCGATTGAGAACGGCGGCTCCTTCGAAAAGGCAAAGGATGTGGCGAGTGCGCATGAACGCAAGCAATTACTTAAAAGCGGCAAGATATTTGCAGGCATGACAGACGATGAGCGGTACAGAAGATTGAAAAAGCGAACCGCTAAGAGCGTTATGGTTGATTATGAAAAGCTCGAACAGTTCGGTGAAAAATCGGGTATAGATATATTTGACGCTATGATAAAAGGAAAGACAAAGAATAAAACCGCACTGTTAAAAAAGTTAGGTGAAGAATTTGCATTGTTTAAGGGTTATTCCAACGACGACGTGGATCTTAAATTTACCTTTTCAAGAAAAAATCTATCCGAGAGCGTTCACCATCAAAAGATCGGTTATGATGATTTGCTGAAAATGATGTCGTGTTTTGACGGTGTTATTGAAAACGCTGTGGGACTTGAAGTACATAACCTAAACGATATAGGTTACAAGACCGACAAAGGATTAGAAAATATGTATGTGCTTGTGAGCTCGTTTACTGACGGAAATTACATTATCCCTGTAAGGCTTGAGATAAAGGAATTTTCAGACAAAGGAAACGTGCTTTACGTTGCGGTATCGCTTGGAAAAATAAAAAAGTCCAAGGTGGCTGTATCCCTTGGAAAAATAAAGACAGACGAGGTCGTGGCGCAAGAGGTCGCCCGAGGCGTTGCCCAACAGTACGCTCACCCGTCTGTCACTATAAGTATAGCACAACTTCTTTCAAAAATCAACCCCAAAGACAAAAATTTGTTAAAATACATACCCGATAACTTCCTTTCCCAAAACAGACTTTCCGCAAAGAGAAAAGCTTTGGCGGAACAGCTTGCGAGAGAGAAGAAAAAATTGGAGAATAAAGCGGCTTCTGCCGAAGATGTTGCAAATAAGAATGCGCAGAAGGAAGTGCGGGAAATAGCTGATTCGGTCAAAAAGATAGTTGAGGACGGAGAAGGGCGCATTCAAATGAATTATATGCCACTGGCTCTCGTTCAACCTATATCATAAACACGTTGTTTACCAATTATGAAGATAAAAGTTAATTGAGACAGCATTGTTTGAAATATAATCATAATAATCGTTTTATATCTTGACAATTATCCGAAACTATTTTATAATTAAATGGAGAGTTTTGCACAATACCACGCAAGGGGGAATGACAATGAAAATCGGAGTGACGTCATACAGCTTTTCGAAATATCTTACCGCAGGGAAATGCGGATATTTGAAAATGTGTGATATTGCCAAGGAAATTGGATTTGAGGGTGTTGAGTTTATAAATCTGAGAAATGAAAAATGGGGCGAGACCGACGACGAGTTTGTCATAGCTGAACGAATACGCCGTCACTGTGCTGACATTGGACTTGAGATTATATCCTACACGGTTGGCGCTAATCTTATTGCGGCTGATATAGATCGCGAGATGAAGAATCTCAGACATTGTGTTGAGGTTGCCGAGGCACTTGGAGCACCCACCATGCGTCACGACGTATTGTACAAGCTTCGCGAAAACGACACCTATGAAAGTGTTATTCCCGAAATTGCTCCGCTTATCAATGAGATATCCGACTACGCAAGGTCAAAGGGAATACGCACCTGCACCGAAAATCACGGCATGGTTTTTCAAGCTCCCGAGCGAGTTGAGGCGCTTATTCGCGCTGTGAACAACCCCAACTACGGTTGGCTTTGCGATATTGGCAATTTTTTGTGCGTTGACGCTGAGCCCTTACGCTCGGTGGAGATTGCCGCGCCGTATGCGGTGCACGTTCACGCAAAGGATTTCCTTTTTAAGCAGGGCGGTGTGGAAAGACCTTCGGGCTTCGGTATAACCACTGCGGGCGGTAATTTCCTTCGCGGAACTGTTTTGGGGCACGGTGTTGTGCCCGTAAAAGAGTGTATTTCTGCATTGAAAAATGCGGGCTATAACGGATGGGTATCTCTTGAGTTTGAGGGGGCAGAGGATAATCTGCAAGCGCTCAAGGACGGATTTGCCAATCTGAAGAACTTTTGCCGATAAACGGGGAAATAATTTATGTTTGATTTTAACTGTATAAAATCTCCGATTGTTTTTGCGGGTGACAGAACCTGTGCCTATCGCGACCCTGCGGTGTGGTATGAGAACGGAAAATTTTATCTGTTCTGTACCTACGTTGATAATTCGGGTGACGCGCCATATCTGACCACCGTACTCTCCACAAGTACCGATTTGGTTAATTGGTCAAAACCGAGGGAGCTTACTGTGAGAGACCGAAGCTTGAATTTTTCAAGCCCGGGAAACGTTATAAAGACCGAAAAAGGATATTATCTTTGCCTGCAGACCTACTGCCGCGAAAACGGCGAAAAGTACGGCAATGAAAACAGCCGGCTGTGGACGATGCATAGCGTCGACCTTGAAAATTGGGATGCACCTCGGCTTTTGCGTGTAAAGGGAGACGTGACCACTGAAGAAATGGGCAGAATGATAGACCCGTTCCTTATCCGCGATTTGAACGACGAAAAAAAGTGGTGGTGTCTCTATAAGCAGAACGGCGTTTCAATGTCCTATTCCTACGACCTTGAAAACTGGACTTATCACGGTAAAACACCTTGCGGTGAAAACGTCTGCGCTATCCGAGACGGAAATTCATATGTGATTTTCCATTCGCCGCCCAACGGAATCGGTGTCCTTCGTACAAAGAATTTGGTAAATTTCAGCGATGACGGTGAGCTTATTACCCTCGGTCAAAGCGACTGGGATTGGGCGAAGGGAAGAATAACCGCAGGCTTTGTCCTTGACCTTAAAAACGATCCCGAATACGGAAAATATATAATGTTTTTCCACGGATCGGGACCCGAGAACGAGGAAACAATGTTCGACTATAACGCAAGCATAGGCATAGCCTGGAGCGAGGATTTGAAAATCTGGAATTATCCATAAGAGGAAAAAATGAAGAAAAATGTAAAAAAGATTATAATAAAAAGCTTTGCGGCGGTGCTTGCAATGACACTGTTTATTGTGTTTTATTACGTTGTTTATCTGTTTTGCGGATATCAGCGGGTAGCCGACTGGCAGACACTTGAGCCCATAGACAAGACCGAGGCTCTTGCTTCCGAGGGAGAGCAGCTCACACTTATGACCTATAACGTGGGATTTGGTGCGTACAGCGACGATTATTCATTCTTTATGGATGGTGGTGAATATGCCCGCGCATACTCTCCCGAAGCGGTAAAAGAGAATATCGGCGGCGCGATTGAGAGCATAAAAGGTGCCGACCCTGATTTTGTTTTGCTTCAGGAGGTTGATATCGACGGCACGAGAAGCTTTCACATCGACCAAACCCTCATTTTCTCCGAGGAGCTTGAGGACTACGACAGTATATCGGCTGTGAATTATAACTCGCCTTATTATCTCTACCCGTTGTACGAGCCGATAGGGAAGAACAAGTCGGGAACAATGACGTTCAGCCGATATAACATCGCTAAATCGTGGCGCAGACAATTGCCCGTTGAAGACTCTCTTTATAAATATCTTGACCTTGACCGCGCATATACGGTAACGAGAGTTGCTACTGAAAGCGGTAAAATGATTACGCTTTATAACGTCCACCTTTCGGCATATACCTCGGACGAAACGATAGCCGATGAGCAAATGAAAATGCTTATGGAGGATATGAAAAAGGAATACGATAACGGAAGATACGCTATAGCCGCAGGCGATTTTAACAAGGATCTGCTTGGAGATTCTTCAAAGTATTTCGAGCGAACCGAGGGAGAATATACCTGGGCACAGCCCATAAAAACAGAGCTTATTCCCGAGGGCCTGAAGCTTTACGCCGCAACTAATGCTCCCTCATGCCGAAGTGCAGATAGCCCATATAGAGGCGACGGAACAGATTTTGTGCTGACGGTTGACGGAATGATAGCAAGCGCAAATGTGACAGTTGTTGCAAGTGAGACACTTGACCTCGGCTTCAAAAACAGCGACCATAACCCTGTGAAATATGAAATTATCCTCGGTGAACCAAAAGCCGAGACAGAAGCCGAATAAAACACCGAGCTGAATGCGAAGCATTCAGCTCGTTTTATGTTGGAAGGTGGGAATTAATAGGATTTTATTTTGGTAACAAATAAAATTTATGTTTATGATGGCAAGGTGTTCTACGGAATATACCGATAAATTATTGTTTGGCGCGTGAGCACGCGCAGGCAAAAGGTCAGCGCACCATGGTTTGTACAAACATAATGCCACCTACAGAAAAGTTTTTGCGCCACTTTTTACAAAAAGTGGCACGCCTCCCCCGCCTCCCCCGCCTCCACCACAAAATTTGAAAGGAGAAAATTATGTACCTCACAGAAGAACAACAACAGATACTCAACGGCTCCAAGGGCGAGACCATGGCAAAGGTCATGAAAACCGTCGTAATGTACGGCGACGCCTTCGGAGCAGAAAAGCTCGTTCCCGTAACGAGCAAATACAACCACCTTGTAACCTCGTTCGGTCTCAAAATGATGTCGCCCGTGTTCGACCTTATGCAACAGCTTATCGACGCAGGTGCGGTCTCGGGTCAGAAATTCTCGGTTGACCCCCGACCCGTTGACAAGAACGTGCCCGCAAACTTTTTGCAAAACCTTATTTTCAATAAAATAATGTACTCAAAGCAGGAGTCCTACGAGGAACAGCTCAAGGCTCTCGGACTTATGGACGAGGACGCCTTCACCTGCGCTTGCTACCTTGAGGAAATGGGCAATAAGCCCGCCAAGGGCGAGGTGCTCTCCTGGGCAGAGTCCTCGGCTGTGGTCTACGCCAACTCGGTGCTCGGCGCGCGCTGTAACCGTAACTCTGGCATTATGGATATCATGGGCTCGATTCTCGGCTACGTTCCCTACTTCGGTCTGCTTACAGACGAGGGCAGAAAGGCGACTTGGGTCGTCAAGGTCGAAACAACGAAAAAGCCCGACGCTCAGCTTCTCGGCTCGGCTATCGGTATGAAGGTTATGGAGGACGTTCCCTATGTCAAGGGTCTTGACAAGTGGCTCGGCGGCGAGCTTGACGAGGCGGCTTGTACCTACCTCAAGGACTTCGGCGCGGCTACCGCCTCAAACGGCGCGGTGGGTCTTTACCACATCGAAAACCTTACCCCCGAAGCAGTTGAGCAGGGCGAGTCGATAATCACCAAGGGCGCAAAGGAGTATATCATCACCGACGAGGAGCTTGACCGCGTAAAGGCGGGCTATCCCGTTATATGGAAGAACCCCGACGCTTCGCCTAAGCTCTGCTTCATCGGTTGCCCTCATATGAGCCTTAATCAGCTCAAGGATTGGACCGAACGCGTGGAGGGCGCGCTCAAGGAGTACGGCAATAAGAAGGTGACCGTTCCCACCGTGTTTACCGCCGCACCCGCGGTAATCAAGGAGTTCGAGCAGACAGAGTACGCCGAAAGACTTAAGAATACAGGCGTTATCCTCTCCTACATCTGCCCACTTATGTATATGAACAATCCGCTTTGTAAGAGTATGCCCGTAATCACCTCGTCAAATAAGCTCCGCACGTACACCACGGCGCGCTATTACAGCGAGGCTGATATTCTTGTAAAGATAACGAAGGGAGATAAATAAAATGAAAAAGTTTCAAGGAAGAATAGTTACTCCCGGAAAGGTCACCGCAGAGGCGGTGGTCAGCCGCTACGGCTTCAATACCCTCGCGTCGCTTCAGAGCGCGTTGCAGTTCGGCGATAAAAAGGCAACCTGCCACGACCAGAACAATCCCGACCTTGACGGCAAACAGCTTGCGGGACGCGCGCTTTGCCTGCCTCAGACAATAGGCTCGACTACGGGCGGACTGGTTCTTTATTGTGCCTGCGCTATGAAGCGTCAGCCCGCGTGTATGCTGTTCTCGAAGCCCATCGATTCGCTTGCCGCCGCAGGCGCGGTGCTCGCCGACGTGTGGGTCGATGACGTGACAATGCCCGTAATAGATAACCTTGGCGACGAGTTCCTCGAATACGTCAAGGACGGAATGACGATCACCGTCAATGAGGACGGCAGCGTGGACGTTGAATAATAAAGATGACCAAAAAGGGGCTAAGTCAATGACTTAGCTCCTTTTGCGCATAATGTTCGCACCGTGTCCCGTTCCTTTGCCCCCCTTGTCAAAGGGGGGGCGGACCACGATAGTGGTGGGGGGATTCAAAGCGCAGAAACTATATGGAATCCCTCCACCGCGTTCCGCGGTCCCCCTCCCTTTGACAAGGGAGGCAAAGGAGGCGGGTTTGTGCTAACACACCTATAAACACTAATTTATCTGCCGCCTAAAGCCAACGACTCGGTGTTTAGCCGAGGAGTGGGATGCGTGGCACTATGTTCGCGCAAACAACGGTGCGCTGACCTATAGGGCTGCGGCACCTTCGCCGCTAAACATCAATTTATCGGTCACCCAAAGCTAACGAGGTCGTGTTTAGCGACCGAGTGGGTTGCGACGGATATGTTCGCACAAATCACAGATACGGGCGCGCTATGCCTGCGCGTGCTCACGCGCCAAACA
>JBGVRT010000028.1:0-19121 GCA_045128735.1 Eubacteriales bacterium
GGACGGCATGAAGTCTATACTTTTGCTCAAATTTGTATTTTTTCGTTCAAGGCTACGCCTTTCTCTCAAAAATACAAATTTATTATTCTATTGTTTTATCTTAATTTCTATGGGTGTTGCACTTCGTATTATAACATACCGCCCCCCCTTTGACAAGGGGGGCAAAGGAACGAACACACCGCTAAACACCAATTTATCGGTCGTCCAACGCTAACGACTCGGTGTTTAGCCGAGGAGTGAGATGCGTGGCACTATGTTCGCACAAACAACGGTGCGCTGACTTATAGGGCTGCGGCGCCTTCGCCGCCAAACACCAATTTATCTCACGACTTAGTGTTTAGCCGAGCAGCGCGACGCGCTTCACAGCTCGCTGACAAAGACCTCTCTGCCGAGATTGGCGGAACGATAGAACGCCTCTATTATCTCTGCACAGGCAACAGTCTCCTCGAGCTTTACGCAAGGCTCTGCTCCGTGAAGCAAAACGTCGCGTAGGTTCTCAATTATATGGAAGTGCCCCGAAAAGGGTGCGGGATAGCTTTCGGGCCTTTCCTCAAGCCTTTCACATTCATCCATACCGCTATACACCTCGCCCGTGGGAATGTGTATTCCAACGCGCTTATTAACAAGCTTAAGGCTTGACTCCTCGGGCATATTGGTAGCCCACGCCACCTTGAAATTCATTATCGCGCCGTTTTCAAACTTAACGCAACCCGCGCTGAAGTCCTCAACGTCCATTTCCTCGGGATTAAATTTACGCAGGCTGTCCACGTGACCCGTAAGCGCACCGCTTTTTGCGAGGTCGCCTATTTCCTCGGCGTGATTTCTTGCCGACGCGGCACAGACCGACAGCACCTTGCTGTTTCCCGTCAGCCACACTGCCGCATCAAGCATATGAACGCCGATGTCGATAAAAGCGCCGCCGCAGGAAATTTTTTTGATATGAAATGCGCCCCAATATGGGATTCCGCGCCGTCTGATACGCGAAAGCTCAGTATAGTAAAAGTCGGTTTCGCCGTGACAATCTATATACCGCTTAGCCGCAAGTCGATCGGGGGTAAAGCGCATACTTTGACACGCCATAAGTACCTTTCCCTTTTTCTTAGCCAATTCAAACAGCTCGCAGGCGTCTCTTTTGGTAAAGGCAAGCGGCTTTTCGCAAAGCACGTTTGCGCCGTGATTCAAGACAAGAGCGGTATATTCTTTGTGAAAGCTGTTGGGAACGCAGACCGAAACAAGGTCGGGACGGCATTCGTCAAGCATCTTTTCGGCATCTGTGTACCACCTTGGAATATTGTGTCTTTCGGCTGTATTTTTTGCTTTTTCGGGGTTAATATCCGACACGCCCACAATCTCAAAATCTTCACAGAAATGCTTATAGGCGGGGATATGGGCGGCGTTGGAAATCATTCCGCAGCTTATTATACAAACCTTAAGCATTTTTCACCTCATCAAGAAAGCCAAAGGTCTCGCCGTCGGGGCGTGTAGCCCGATACTCAAGACCGATATAGCGGCTGTATCCCATTTTCAAAATTTCCTTTATTATATTTACGTAATCAACCTTACCCGTTCCGGGCTCGTGACGTCCGGGGCAATCGGCAACGTGAAAATGTCCGATAAGGTCTATATTCTCCCTCACAAAATCCATATCGAAATCGCCCATCATATTCTGATGGTAAATATCGTAGAGCATCTTGATATTGGGGCTGTTCACGCGACGAAGAAGCTTTACAAGCGGTGCGGCGTATGGCATAAAATAGTTCTTTCTGTCGATATTGTTAAGCGGCTCGACCACAAGAGTTATTCCCTCCCGCTCCACAAAATCGCGGACGTACTCAAGGCAGTCGAACACGTTTTCGTTTTGCTCCTCCTCGCTCACGTCATCTGCAGTCTCACCAACAAGCACTATCATTCCGCAGGCACCCAACTTTTTATACACGGGCGCGCTTTCTTTAAGCGCCCCCAAAAGTTCCTCCTTGCGCCCCGCATTGAGTATTCCGCGTGAAAGGTCGTAGGAAAGCTTTTCGTCACGCGAGTCGATATTAAACACCGAAAAACTCATATTGCGCTCGTCAAGCTCAGCAGCAAATTTGTCAATATCCTTGTTCGACCATTTCCAAAACTCCACCGCATTCAAGCCCGCGTCACGCACCGCGCCGATGCGCCCGTCAAAATCCACCGACGGGAACATCATATCTATACAGCAGCTTATCTTCATTTCAATCCTCTTCGTAATAATCTTTCTTCGTATATTCAAGCCTTGCCCAATCCTCGGGTGCGCCTCCAAGGTCGGGAATATCCATCATCTCACCGTCGCGGAGCGAGGATTCGTGGGCAATAAGTCCCGGAATCATATAGCGCGCCGCATCCCACGCGTTGTTGGGAGGAAGCTTATCATCCACCACCGCGCGGACGAAATCGTCCACAAGGAATGGGTGTGAATTAAAGTGAGAAAAAGGTTTTTCGCTTCTGTATATCTTAGGAAGCCTTAACTTATCGTGAATGGGGCAGTAACCCTTGACATACTCCATATTCGACTGCGCCCGCGACCAATCTATCGTTCCCTCCGCCTTGTCCTTTACATAGGTCTCGGAGTTGAGAAGCTCGTCAAGATATTCCATATGCGTCTTTTTGTCAAGCCCCCACTTCACCGCCGAAATTCCTCTTTGGAAGGTGTGCTGAAAGATGCTGTGCTCATATGCGCCGTAGTCACCGTACATACAGGTGATAAACGACGAGGGCTTGTGACAGCCGATTCTTCTGAACTCATTTATTCTCGCTACACCGCCGCCCGACATACGGAAAAGTGCCGTCTGATTGGAAAAAGGATTATCCCAATTATTTTTGCCCTCGCCGTATATTTCGTCGGTGTGGAAATCGTCACGCAGACCGAGGCAGGAAACCTTTGTCGCGTACTCGTTTATTGACGAAAATAGCATAGAAATCGAGTGCGTGGGATAGAACATAGGAGGAATTCCGGCAGGTCTCTGCCAATGCTCTCCGCCGCTTCGCTTGAAGTCACCATACATCTCGGAGATGTCGTGATAATACTGCGCCTCGCCGTAAACGAACTTACCGAATGCACCCTCGGCGTACTTCTGACGGCAGTATATAGCATCGGGATAATAGTAACAGGTCTCGCCCATCATATATACAAGACGAGTCTCTTTTACCTTTTCAACTATTTTTTCTATTTCTTCAATAGTACAGGCAATCGGAACAGCCGAGAAAACGTGCTTGCCAGCGTCAAGTGCCTTAAGCACCATAGGACCGTGGAGGTGTCTCTGGGTAAAGATACCTATACAGTTAAGGTCTTTTCCATCCTTAAGCATCTCGTCAAGTGAGCTGTAAGTGCGCGTTATTCCGTGCTTCTCCGCGCTTTTCTTAAGCTTGTCACCGTCAAGGTCGGCTACAGCCACCTCTTCAACGTCGGGATGAAGCAAAAAAAGTCTTATAAAATCATCTGAAAAACTGCCCGCGCCTACTACGCCGAATTTAACCTTCATTATCATAACTCCTTTCGGTTTTTTCTTTATTGTACCACACAATCTCGCCGTATTCAATAAACATATTAAGCATAAAATGTAAGAAAATAAACATTTTTTCAAAAAATGTATTGATATGGACAAATTTTTGTGATACAATTAAAGCATAAATACTTTGGGAGGATAATATGAAATTTTGCGATATCAACCCATATATCAGATTTTTTTGGACACGCACCGTAGGGGAGGAGTACTCCGAAGCACTGCTTGCCTACGATTTCAGAATATTCTACTGCATTTCGGGCAGTTTTTTCGTTGAGGCAGAGGGAAAAAGCATTGAGATACGCCCCCATTTTTTCGCGGTCATTCCCCCCGAAACGCCATACAGACTTGTCAGAGCGTCCGACTGCGGCGAGCCGATTTTTCACGTTATAAATTTTGATATGAGCTGTCGCAGAAGCGATCATAAGATGACCATCCGCCCACAGCCCAAGCGCGATTTTGACCCACAGCTTGTTATATCCCGCGACTGCCCCTACGAGCTGTCGCGGACGATAGTCCTTGAGGGCAACTACCGCACGGGCGACCTTATGAGTGAAATAGGACGGCTGTTCGCCTCGCGTCCGTCGCTCTACCGTGAGGAAAGCGGCGCACTCTTAAAGCAAGCGCTTACGATTGCAATGCGCAAGGTGTGCAACGAGGGCTCGGAAACGCCGCGGGTGATAAACGAAATAATAGCCTATATCCGCGAAAATTACTGCCAACCGGTAACCAATATCGACATCGCACGGCGTTTTCGGTATCACCCCAATCACATCAGCCGTCTTTTTAAGGAGCATACGGGCAAAAGCCTGCACAATTATATCATAACCTACAGACTGAAAATCGCAAAAGAACTGCTTGTAGGCACTGACTACCGCATTGACGAGATAGCACGGATGTCGGGCTTTGATTCGGTTTCATATTTCACACAGTATTTCAAACGCGAGTTCGGAGAGCCTCCGCTTCGCTTCAGACTCAACAGCGCCAATAACAGCATAAAATAAATAAATTGAAACAAAAATTGAAACAAAAATCACAAAAGCTATTGACATTTCGTGGCGTATATGGTATAATATCGAATTGAAACGGGCTTTTGTCCGTCTCCTTACCGTGCGTAAAATTTATGAATACCACGGTCTTTAATGTCCATAGGGAGGTGTAAAATTATGGAAAAGGTACTCAATTCTTATGAAACCCTCTTCATCGCAGATCTTTCTGCAGGCGAAGAGGCAGCAAAGGCTACTGTAACCAAGTTCACAGACCTTATCGCTAAGAACGGCGAGATCGTTGAGATCGCTGATTGGGGCAAGCGCCGTCTTGCATATCCTATCAACGATATGAACGAGGGCTACTACACAGTAGTTACTTTCAAGTCGGAGCCTTCTTTCCCGGTAGAGCTTGAGCGTCTTTACAACATCGATGAGACCGTTATGCGCGACATCGTGTTGAAGCTTGACTACGAGCCTGTTGCCAAGGCAGCAGAGGCACCCGTAGAAGAAGCACCCGCTGCAGAAGCTACCAAGACAGACGCTGAGTAATTCGGCAGGAGGAAATTCAGATGAGTCTTAATCTTAACAAGGTTGTTCTCGCGGGCAGAGTTACTGCGGACATCGAGCTTAAGCAGACCTCGTCGGGTATCTCGGTAGTGTCCTTCACTATCGCGGTAAACAGACGTTACGTAAGCAAGAGCACAGATGCACAGGCTCAGCAGCAGGCGGATTTCATTAACGTTACCGCTTGGAGAACTACAGCAGAATTCATCTCAAAGTATTTCCACAAGGGTTCGGCAATTTGCATCACAGGATCCATTCAGACACGTAAGTGGCAGGATCAGCAGGGCAACAACCGCTATGCTACCGAGGTAGTTGCGGATGAGGCTATGTTTGTTGAAAGCAAGGCCGACGGCGGCTCGGGCTCATATTCACCCGAGGCATACAGCGCTCCTTCATTCTCATCGGGCACAAACGATGCGCCCAAATTCGAAGACGTCAACACAGACGACAGCTTCCTTCCCTTCTGATTAGGGAAAAGCTCTTCACCTACTAAAATTTAAGAGGAGGTTCATAAGATGGATAAGAACGAAAACGTAGCTCGTCAGGCTCGCCCTATTCGCAAGAGAAAGAAGATCTGCATCTTCTGCGCGGATAAGGTTGACTATATTGACTACAAGGATACCGCTAAGCTCAGAAAGTTCATCACAGAGCGCGGAAAGATCCTTCCCAGAAGAATTTCGGGAGCTTGCGCAAAGCATCAGCGTGATCTTAACACGGCAATCAAGCGTGCACGTCAGGTTGCACTTTTGCCCTACATCACCGACTAATCAAACTTTCAAAGGGGCGTTTCGCCCCTTTGTTTTTTACGAGGTATAAGAAATGACTTGGCTTTACATTTTGCTCGGCGTTGTTCTTCTGCTGCTTGCCACTGTGCTTGGTGCGTCGTTTTATATGTTCAGATTTGCCATAGCAAGGCGCGACAATACCTCTATGGAAAAGCTGATACAAAATATGAAGGACAGGTACAAGGACGACCCTATAAAAAAGGAGTGGGGCTGCCGCATAGAGGATGGCTACATAAAATTTATGGAGAAATCGCCCAAAGAGGTATTTATGACCAACCGCGAGGGTATGAAGCTTTGCGGCTTTTTGCTTGAGTGCGAGGGGGCGACAAAGACCGTAATATTTTCTCACGGTTGGCGCAGTATTCCTTTTTTTGATTTCAGTTGTATTTGGGAATATTATCTCGAACACAAATTCAACGTACTTGTTATCGAGCACCGCGCCCACAGAGACAGCGAGGGCAAATATCTTTACTTTGGCGTAAAAGAACGCTTTGATGTTATCGACTGGGCAAATTGGACGGTTGAACGCTATGGCAAGGAGCATAAAATATTCTTAAGCGGAATTTCTATGGGAAGCGCGACAGTTATGATGGCTGTGGGCACAGAGGGTCTGCCCGAAAACGTGGTGGGCGCAAGCTGTGACTGCGGTTATACAAGTGCGTCCGACATATTCCGTCACGTCCTCAAGGCAAGATTCCATCTGCCCGCATTCCCCATTATGCACGTTGCGGGTGTAATTTCGAAAATATTTGCGAAGTTTGATTTCGAGGAATTTACTTCCACCGAGGGCGTAAGAAACTCAAAGATTCCCCTGCTCTTCATCCACGGCACCGACGACGATTTCGTCCCCGTGGAGCACACCTACAAAAACATTGAGGCGTGCGGTTCGGAGCACGTGGACGTAATAGTCGAGGGCGCGGAGCACGGCTTAAGCTTTTTTACCGACCCCAACGCCGTAATTGAGGGCCTTGAAAAGGTGCTTAAAAAAGTATTTGACGATTTTGAATAAAAGCAAAAGGGCTGAATCGCTAACGATTCAGCCCTTATTTTATCAGTTATTGATCTCGCTTTCTTCCTTAGCGTGATCCTCATCCTTGGAGTTTTCGTCCTCCACGGGATTTATTTTCACTTCAATCTCGACAACTCGTCTCGATTCGGTCTTGGTAACCGCTACGTCAACGTTCTTGTAGCTGAAGCAGTCGCCCTCCTCGGGTATCTTATCAAGCTCGCTCATTACCCAACCGCCAACCGATGCTTCGTCGATCTCGTCGTTTATATCAAACAGCTCAAGCACCTTATCAATAGGCGCGGTGCAAAGAATTTTGTACCTGTTTTCCTCAAGCTCAACTATTTCCTCGACCACCTCGTCGTGTTCGTCCCATATCTCGCCCACAAGCTCCTCGATGATGTCCTCCATAGTAACGATACCGAGCGTTCCACCGTAGTCGTCCGCAACCACGGCAATATGGCTCTTTTCCTTTTGGAGAAGTCTTAAAAGGTCGCCAATTTTTATGGACTTATGTACTGACACAACCTTTTTTACTATTTCGTTAAGTGTATTTTCGCCTGTTCTGACCTTATTGTAGAAGTCTTTGTGATGTATAACTCCCGTAATGTTATCAATCGTATCGTTATACACGGGAAGTCTGGAAAATCCCGTATTACGGAAAAGCTCGTCGATTTTATCAAGCTCCTCATCGTCAGCCACAGCCACAATATCCACGCGGTGTGTGAGTATCTCCTGCGCCTCAAGGTCGTTAAATTCTACCGCGCTGCGAATAAGCTCGCTTTCGCGCTCGTCAATTCCGCCTTCAAGCTCCGCCTCCTCAACGAAGGTAAGTATCTCATCCTCGGTAATAACCGCCTCGTCCTTAGTCTTGATAAGCATTGATGCAAGCTTACGTATGCCTATAAGAACAGCTGATATGGGGGTGAGAAGCACGCAAAGAAGCGCGATAAAGGGATAGGAAAATCTTGCAAATTTTTCGGGTGACTCTTTAGCAAGGCTCTTAGGACAGACCTCACCGAAAATAAGAACCACCACCGTCATAACCACCGTTGACACCGTAGAACCAAGGCTGTTATCCTTAAGAATGCTTATAAAAAGCACGGTCGCGATAGATGACGCGAGAATGTTCACGATGTTGTTACCGACAAGCACGGTAGTAATAAGCTTGTCGTAATTTTCGGCAAGCTTTAAGACCTTGCCTGCCTTTTTGTCGCCGTTGTCGGCAGCGTTTTTCAACCTGATTCGGTTGATAGTCGAGAACGCTGTTTCGGTAGCCGAGAAGTATGCGCTGAATACTATAAGTATTACAAGAAACACTATCTTCCCTATACTGTCAGGTTCCATAGTAAATAATTTACCTCCAAAAATAATATTTCAGTCATAAAAAATGACATTTTGACTATTATACCATATGTTTTGTTTTTTGTCAAGTGGTGCACTCGAAATAAAAGGTGCTGTACGTTGTGTAAAATCAACAAATAAGAAACTTGTGCAACAATTATTTTGATAAAATTGCTAAAAATGAAAATATCTCTTGACAAGTTGGATGAAAAGTGATAAACTAACAATATCAAGAGTTTTAATGAGGTTTATTATGAAATCATCTGTATTCGTAAAATCTTATTTTTACCTTTATTATTACAACAACTGATAATAAAGGTGCTTTTTGATGGATTTTTATAAATTGCGGAATCTGTCGGTAAAACACCGAGGGATTCCTATTTTTGTTTATATTCACCCTCGGTATCGGACAGTCGCACAGAAAGGTCAGGTATTATTATGATAGCGGTACTCAAAAAAGACACAACAAAACAACAGATTGAAAAGCTTACGTCCTGGCTCAAGGCGCAGGGGCTTGACGTTCATATTTCGGAGGGGAAATTCCAAACCATAGTCGGACTTGTGGGCGACGTAGCAAAGGTAGACGACGAGCTGCTTTCAAGCCTTGAGATGGTTGAATCGGTAAAGAGAATTTCAGAGCCCTTCAAGAGTGCAAACAGAAAATTCCACCCCGACGACACGGTTATCGAGGTATCCAACACAAAAATAGGCGACGGCAACTTCGCCATTATCGCAGGTCCCTGCTCGGTTGAGAGCGAGGAGCAGATAATCGAAATCGCAAAATCGGTGAAGGCATCGGGGGCTACAATGCTCCGCGGCGGCGCGTTCAAGCCGCGCACCTCGCCCTACGACTTCCAAGGACTTAAGGGCGACGGAATTGAGCTTTTGCTCGAGGCAAAGCAGGTTACAGGTCTGCCCATCGTCACCGAGATAATGAACGCAAACCACCTGCCTATGTTTGAGGACGTTGACGTTATCCAGGTTGGCGCGAGAAATATGCAGAATTTCGAGCTTCTCCGCGAGCTTGGAAGAACGAAAAAGACAATTCTCTTAAAGCGCGGACTTGCCAACACCATAAAGGAGCTTCTTATGAGCGCCGAGTACATTATGGCGGGAGGCAACGAGAATATTATTCTCTGCGAGCGCGGAATCCGCACCTTTGAGACCTACACCCGAAACACACTTGACATTTCGGCAATCCCCGTTCTCAAGGAGCTTACACACCTTCCCGTAGTAGTTGACCCAAGCCACGCCACGGGTGTTGCGAGATACGTAAAGCCTATGGCTCTTGCTGCTGCGGCGGCAGGTGCCGACGGACTTATGATAGAGGTACACAACAATCCTCAGGCGGCGCTTTGCGACGGAGCGCAATCGCTCACTCCCGAGCAGTTTGACGACGTTTGCCGCGCGGTATCTAAGATAATCGGTTGAAAGAGGTAAAAAATGACTGTCGGAATAGTTGGTTTAGGACTTATAGGCGGTTCGATGGCAAAAGCCTACAAGGAATCAGGCGAATGGGAGGTTCTCGGATTTGACAGAGACGAGACCACACTTTCGTTCTCAGTGCTTGCGGGAGTAGTTGACAGACCGCTTACGAAAGAGTCGTTGGCGGAATGTGACCTTGTGCTTATCGCTCTCTACCCTTTTGCCACCTGCGAATACATAAAAGAAAACGCAAAATACATCTCAAAGAATGCCCTTGTGGTTGACCTTTGCGGAACCAAAAAATTAGTCTGCGAGGCGGGCTTTGCGGCGGCAGAGGAGCACGGATTTACGTTTGTGGGCGGACACCCTATGGCGGGCACTCACAATTCGGGCTTCAAATACTCTCGTGCGAATATGTTTTCGGGCGCGCCGATGGTCATCGTGCCCCCGCGCTTTGACGACATTGAGCTTCTTGAACGTGTAAAGCGTGCCTTTGCGCCCTGCGGATTCGGAAAATTCTCAGTCACAACAGCAGAACAGCACGACAAGACCATAGCTTTTACCTCACAGCTTGCTCACGTAGTCTCAAACGCCTACGTAAAGAGCCCCACAGCACAAATGCACAAGGGCTTTTCGGCAGGCTCGTACAAGGATCTTACGAGAGTTGCAAAGCTCAACGAGCATATGTGGGCTGAGCTTTTTCTCGAAAACAAGGAAAATATGCTTTTTGAGCTTGACTCAATAATCGGCTCGCTAAATGAATACCGCGACGCTATTGAAAACGACGATTTTGACAGGCTTCGCGACATTCTCCGCGAGGGAAGAATGCTTAAAGAAAAGGTAGACGGAAAATGATAAAGATTAAAGTTGAGGCTTCAACGGTATACGATATAGTAATTGGAAAGGGCTTGCTTGCCGAGGCAGGCAAACTTTGCGCTGAGGTTATGGGAATCCGCGCGGTTGCCATTGTCACCGACGACACGGTTGACTCCCTTTACAGCGCCGCACTTGAAGAGTCGCTCACAGCAGCAGGTTACAAGCCGATAAAATTCGTTATTCCCCACGGCGAACAGTCAAAGAGTATGGAAAGCCTTGGGGCGTTGCTCAGCTTCCTCGCCGACAACCACCTTACCCGCTCGGATTTTCTTATCGCTCTCGGCGGCGGCGTTGTGGGCGACCTTACGGGCTTTGCGGCGGCGGTATATCTCCGCGGAATAAAGTTTGTTCAGATCCCCACCACACTTTTGGCGGCAGTTGACTCCTCGGTCGGAGGAAAGACGGCGGTGAACATCCCCGAGGGCAAAAATCTCGTTGGGGCGTTCCATCAGCCAAGTCTTGTAATTTGCGACTACACCACACTCGACACGCTCCCTGCCGACATTTTTGCAGACGGCTGTGCAGAGGTTATAAAATACGGAATTATAAATGACCTTCTGCTTTTTGAAAAGCTGAAGAATCCCATAAAACCTCAAATTGAGGACATTATTGCAAACTGCGTATCCAATAAACGCGACATTGTAAACCGCGACGAAAGAGACCGCGGCGAACGCCGTTTGCTCAATCTCGGTCACACGGTTGGGCACGCGGTTGAGATATGCTCGCATTTCGGAATTTCCCACGGCTCTGCGGTAGCCATCGGCACAGCGATAGTTGCACGCGCCTCGGCAAAGCGCGGTATTTGCGGCGAGGATGTACCAAAGCAGGTAGAAAAGATGCTTGCGGCGTACTCGCTCCCCACGCGCTGTGACTTCACAGCAGACGAAATGGCGGAAATTGCGGCAGGCGACAAAAAGCGAATGGGCGGAACTATCTCCTTCATTCTTCCCCGCGCGGTGGGCGACTGCTACGTACAGGATATGAAGGTTGAGGATATACGCGATTTCATAGCTCTCGGACTCTGATAAAAGGATTTTTTATGGAAAAAATTTTGAAAAGCCCTCTGCTTGGAGGAAATATAAAAGCTATATCATCAAAATCAATGGCGCACAGACTTCTTATCTGCGCCGCCTTTGCCGACCGCGAAAGTGAAATTGTTTGCGAAGACGTCAACGCCGACATCAAAGCCACAGCCGATTGTCTGAATGCTTTGGGCGCGGGAATTGAGCGCGTGGGCGAGGTGTACAGGATTACGCCCGTAAAAAGTGTTAACGTCGGCGCATCGCTTGACTGCGGAGAATCGGGCTCGACTCTGCGATTTCTCCTGCCCATAGCCTCGGCAATAGGTGCTGATGCAAGCTTTATTATGCACGGCAGACTCCCCGAACGCCCCCTCTCTCCTATGTTTGAGGAGCTTGAGCAGGGCGGAATGTATCTGACACCGCAAGGCACAAACCCAATGATTACAAGCGGTTCTCTGCACCACAAGGAGTACAGAATAGCCGCAAATATATCCTCGCAGTTTGTAAGCGGACTTATGTTTGCGCTTCCGCTTATCTACAAATATTCAAAAGCGCCCGAGGAGGAGCTTGTCAGCCGTCTGACGTTGACGGGCGAAATAGAGTCAGCGCCTTACATTGACATGACTCTTGACGCCCTCGCCGAGTTTGGCGTGCGGTTTGAAGAGGAATATCCAAACGCGGACAACGGTGAAAGCGCAAAATACATAATCCCCGCAAACTGCGAATTCAAAGCCCCATACGCGCTCAAGGTGGAGGGCGACTGGTCAAACGCCGCATTCTGGCTTTGCGCGGGGGCGATAGGAAAAGAAAAAATAAAGGTCACCTCGCTCAATCTTGCCTCGCGGCAGGGTGATATGATGATACTTGACCTGCTTAAGAAATTCGGTGCGGACGTAGTAGAATCGGGCGACGAGGTAACCGTATCCCCGCGCAGGCTTCACGGAATACGCATTGATGCGTCACAGATACCCGACCTTGTCCCCATTCTCGCGGTAGTGGCATCGGTAAGTGAGGGAGAGACCGTAATACACGGTGCTTCCCGCCTGCGAATCAAGGAAAGCGACCGACTTGCAACCGTCACCGAAATGCTCACCGCACTCGGTGCTGACATAAAAGAAACACCCGACGGGCTTATCATCAACGGAAAGCCCCGACTTTTCGGCGGCACGGTGCACGCCCACAACGACCACAGAATTGCAATGGCGGCGGCTATCGCCTCCACGGTCTGCGAAAACGAGGTAGTAATATCCGACGCGCAGGCTGTCTCCAAATCCTACCCCGCATTCTGGGAAGATTTTGAAAAACTCACCAAAGGAAACTGAAAATGAAATTTATTCTTGCTTCTAAATCGCCACGCCGCAGAGAAATCCTCTCCGAGCTTGGGCTGAAATTTGAAATAATTACCGCCGAGACCGACGAAAGCTGTGACCTCACCGACCCACGCGAATACGTTGAGGAGCTCGCTCTCCGCAAAGGACAGGCGGTTGCAGAGCTTTGCGGTGACAGCGATGTGCTTATAATCGCCTCCGACACGGCGGTAGCCTGCGGCGGCGAGATACTTGGAAAGCCACGCAACCGCGCCGACGCCAAGCGAATGCTTGATATGCTTTCGGACAGCCGACACAGCGTAATAAGCGGAATTGCACTTATCACCAAAGACAAGGCGGTAGCGGCAAGTGAGGTAACAGAGGTCATATTTGACAAAATGACCGAGTCTGACAAAGAAATATACGTAAGCTCCGACGAGCCCTACGACAAGGCAGGCGCGTACGCTATTCAAGGGCTTGCGTCAATGTGGATAAAGGGCATTGAGGGCGACTACTTCAACGTGGTAGGTCTACCCGTAAAGCTGTTACACGATACGCTTAAGAAGGAATTTGGCATTGACCTTGCCAATCTTGTGCAGGAGGAAAAATGACGACCTACGGAAACAATCTGAAAATTTCTATATACGGTGGCTCACACGACCCCGAAATCGGCGTTGTTGCCCACGGACTTCCAAAGGGCGCGGAGATAGACTACGAAAAGCTCTACGCCTTTATGAAGCGCCGTGCCCCCGGAAATAACAAATATTCCACCGCGCGAAAGGAAGCCGACAAGCCAATATTCCTCTCGGGCGTGACTCCGCTTGGCGAGGACGAGCCTACAAAGCTTACCCTTGAGGGCGGCAGACTTGAGGCTGTAATAAGAAGCACGAATATGCGTTCGGGCGACTACGCCAACCTTGCCGACGTTCCGCGCCCATCTCACGCCGACTACCCCGCACGCGTAAAGTTCGGTGAGAACGTTGACCTGCGCGGCGGCGGTCACTTTTCGGGCAGACTTACCGCGCCCTTGTGCATCGTAGGCGGAATCTGTCTGCAGATACTTGAAAAAATGGGCATAAAAATTGCCGCGCACATATATTCTATAAAAAATCAAAAAGACCTCGCCTTTGACCCCTGCGAGGTAAGTGAAAAGCAATTCAATACGCTTTCACAGCACAGCTTCCCCACCCTCTCCCTGCCAATCGGAGAGCTTATGCAGGATATTATCGAGAAAGCGCGACTTGACTGCGACTCGGTGGGCGGTATTATCGAATGTGCCGTTCTCGGGCTTCCCGTAGGAATCGGCGAGCATATGTTCGCAGGACTTGAGGGCAGAATTTCATCTATCGTGTTCTCAATCCCCGCGGTAAAGGCAATCGAATTCGGCAAGGGCTTTGGCTCGACAGAGCTTTACGGCTCGGAGAACAACGACCCATATTTTATTGACGGCGGCAAAATAAAGACACGCACCAACAACTGCGGCGGTATTTCGGGCGGTATGAGCAACGGTATGCCCCTCATTTTCCGCGCAGGTATAAAGCCAACTCCCTCAATTTCAAAGGAGCAGGACAGCGTAAGTCTCTCAAGGCGTGAAAACGTAAAGCTCGTCATCAAGGGCAGGCACGACCCCTGCATAGTTCCACGCGCGGTTCCCGTTATTGAGGCGGCGGCGGCTATCGCGATTCTTGACGCAATTCTTGACGAAAAGGCAGAATAAAATGAAATTAAGCTACAAATCGACTATCTCGGCAGGCTTTGTGGGTTACGCCACACAAGCCTTAACGATAAATTTTCCACCTCTTTTATACGTAACCTTCGGCGCACAGTTCGGTCTTTCGCTGACCGCGATCAGCTCGCTTATTGCGGTGTGCTTTCTGGTTCAGCTTACCGTTGACCTGTTAGCCGCAAAATTTTCCGACAAATTCAACGTACGCGTATTCATTACCGCGGCGCATATTCTCACGGCTATAGGCATTTCCGGGCTGGGATTTCTCCCATTCATTATGCCGCCCTATGCGGGATTTATGCTTGCAACGGTAATAAGCAGTATAGGCAGCGGACTCGTTGAGGTTCTCATAACTCCCATAGTCGAAGCCTGCCCAACTCCCCCAAAAAAGAAAGCCTCGTATATGAGCCTTCTGCACTCCTTTTACTGTTGGGGTCAGGCGGTGGTCATTCTCTTTTCCACGGTTTATTTCAAGACCGTGGGCATTGAGTATTGGCGGATTCTTGCGGCTCTGTGGGCGATTATCCCTATCACGGGCGCAATACTCTTTTTGATAGTTCCTCTTTATCCTCTGCCCAAGGACGAGCCCGACAAGGAGGGTAAGACCTATCTTGGAAACAAACTTTTCTGGGTTATCGGCATAATGATGCTTGTTTCGGGCGCGGCAGAAATGACAATGGCGCAATGGGCGGCGGCGTTTGCCGAGGCAGGACTTGGAGTTTCAAGAGAGCTTGGAAATCTGCTCGGTCCCTTCGTGTTCGCCGTGCTTATGGGCTTTGCCCGTGTGTTTTATGCAAAATTCAGCAATAAAATAAGCCTGAAAAAGTTTATTCTTTTCAGCGCGGTGCTGTGTATTGCATCATATCTAACCGCCGCGTTCTCGCCTATGCCTATAATCTCGCTGTTAGCCTGCGGAATTTGCGGTCTTTCAGTGGGCGTGCTTTGGCCCGGCAACATCAGCAACGCCGCAGGAATGATTCCAAACGGCGGTGTTTCGCTGTTTGCGCTTCTCGCCCTTCTCGGCGACTTTGGCTGTATGATAGGTCCTTCGATTGCGGGAAGTGTGGCAGACGCATTTGGCGGAAACATAAAAATCTCATTTGCTATCTCGGCGGTGTTCCCCGTAATACTGCTTGTGTCAATACTTTACCTTATACACTACTCAAAAAGGATGAAGAAAAATGGAAATTAAGGATTTGAGAGAAATGATAGACTCACTCGACAGAGAAATAGTTGAGCTTTTGGTCAAAAGAATGAACGTCAGCGCTGAGATTGCGGCGTACAAGATAAAAAACAATATGCCTGTGCTTGACAAGTCGCGCGAGGAGGCTCTGCTTGAAAAAATAGCTTCGCTTTCGGGAGATATGAGCGGATACACCCACGAAATTTATCTTGAAATTCTCAAGCAGTCGAGAGCTTATCAGAACAAGCTTATATCGGAGAAAAAATAAGTATGAAAAAAATAAAATGCGGATTGCTCGGCGAACATCTCGGGCACTCGTTCTCACCTCAGATCCACCGCGAGCTTGCCGACTACAGCTATGAGCTTTTTGAAATGCCCGTAGAGGATGTTCCCTCTTTCCTCAAGTCCGACAAATTCGACTCGATGAACGTAACCATTCCCTACAAAAAAACAGTTATGCCCTACCTTAAGGAGATTACCGACGAGGCACGGCGCATTGGCTCTGTCAACACAATAACCCACCTTAAGGACGGTGGTCTCAGGGGCGACAACACCGATTATTTCGGTTTTTCCTATATGATTGACAAGAGCGGAATTGCCATAGAGGGCAAAAAGGTTCTTGTTCTCGGAAGCGGAGGCGCGTCCGAAACAGCGCGCACCGTTTGTGCAGACCGCGGCGCAAGGGCGGTTATAGTTATCTCGCGAAGCGGCAAGGACAACTACACAAACCTTTCCAAGCACCGCGACGCTGAGGTTATCGTCAACACAACACCCGTGGGAATGTACCCCCAAAACGGGGTCTCCGCGGTGGAGCTTGCCGACTTCCCTGCCCTTGAGGGAGTTCTCGATATGATATACAACCCCGCAAAGACCAAATTTCTGCTTGACGCCGAAAAGCTCGGAATTCCGCACATCAACGGACTTTGTATGCTTGTGGCGCAGGCAAAGCGTGCCTGCGAAATTTTCCTTGACAAGAAAATCGACGACGGTGAAATCGACCGAATAACCGACATAATCGCCGCCGAGACAGGAAACGTGGTGCTTATCGGTATGCCCGGATGCGGAAAAACCTCGCTTGGCGAGCTGCTTTCAGAGAAGCTTGGACGAGAGGTTATTGACACCGACGCGCTTATCGTAGAAAAGGCGGGAATGACTATCCCCGAAATATTCGCCAAGTTTGGCGAAAGCTACTTCCGTGCTCTTGAGCACGCCTGCGTTTGCGAGGCGGGCAAGCAAAAAGGCAAGATAATCTCCACGGGTGGCGGCGTTGTGACCCGAGAGAAAAACTACGCTCCGCTTCACCAAAACGGCAAAATTTTTTACATCAACCGCAATATAGACGAGCTCCCCACCGACGGCAGACCAATTTCACAAACCACAAATCTGCGGGAGCTGTACGACCGCAGACTCCCTCTCTACCGCGCTTTTTCTGACGCCGAGGTTGACAACAACCGCCCGCTTGAGGAAACAGCCGACGAAATAATTAAACTTTATCAAGGCAGGTAAAAATATGAAATTTCTTGTAATAAACGGTCCAAATCTCAACCTACTCGGGCTCCGAGAGCCCGCGATTTACGGCTCACAGAATTTTGCGGCGCTTCAGGAATTTATCAAAAAAACCTGCGATGATGAGGGCATTGAGGTCGAGCTTTTCCAATCCAATCACGAGGGAGCTATAGTTGACAAAATTCAAGAGGCATACGGAGTTTTTGACGGCATAGTCATCAATCCCGCCGCCTACACCCACACAAGCGTTGCGATTCTCGACGCACTTAAGGCTGTTTCTATCCCCACCGCCGAGGTGCATATTTCAGACATCAACGAACGCGAGGAATTCAGAAAACACTCCTACGTTTCTATGGTGGCAAAAAAGACGATTTGCGGTCTCGGCTTTGAGGGCTACGCAGTTGCGATAAGATTTTTGAAAAATTACCTTTCCAAATAAAAAAATTACCAATTGTCAGGCGTTCACCGCTTGACATCGGTAGTTTGTTGTGGTATAATTTTATTAGGATTAAAAAGAAAGGAATTTGAAAGATGCGTAAATTTTTAACTCTCACACTCGCACTTATTATGATATTGTCGCTTGCGGCTTGCAAGCCCGTAGAACCCGATGAATCAAAAGCTCCCGAAACCGATCCCGTAGATCCCGTCGTTACCGACGCTCCCGAGGATACTTCCGACGGAACAGGCACAGGCACGGATACCACCGTGGAGCCAGAAGAAACCGAGGAGCCCAAGGGACTCGAGTTCACCGAGGTTAACGAGACTGTTTACGTTTACGGCACCGACGTTCTCAACGTTCGCAAGGAGGCATCTGCCGACAGCGAAAAGATGGGCGAAATGAAGGAAGGCGAGCAGGTGACGAGAATAGGCTATAACGAAAAGTGGAGCAAGATCTCCTACTACGGCGCGACCTATTACGCAAGCTCCAACTATCTCACCACCCACGCCCCCATTGAATTTGACGACAAGACCGACACGGTTTACATAGTTGCAGAGGGTACGCTTAACCTTCGCAAGAAGCCTGCGCCCAATTCCGACGTTGTTGCTTACCTTCCCTACGGTACAAAGCTTGACAGAACGGGCATTGCTACCGTTGAGGACGAGTTCGGAACGCTTTGGAGCAGACTTCTCTATAACGGCGAGGTTTGCTACGCAAGCACGGGCTATCTTTCCGAGAAAGAGCCTGCGGTTATAAGCGACGATTTCGACGAGGCAAACGAGGATGTTTACGTTGTCAGCAAGCGCGGTGATACGGTTATCGAGTCGCTCAATCTTCGCGCTACCCCTTCGCTTTCGGGCAATATAGTTGCTTCTCCCGCGGCAGGTACAAAGCTTCTCCGTGTTGGAGTTGCCAAGGAAGCAGACGACGAGGGCATTGTATGGAGCAAGGTTATTTACAATAACGTAACCTGCTACGCAAGCTCAAGCTACCTCACCACCGAAGCACCTGCTGTTGATGATGCTGAGGACACCACCGAAACCACCAACGCAGAGGGCTGATAATAAAAATTTCAAAGGGCTGAGTTACTCAGCCCTTTTCGGTCGCGATGGTGCGACAGCCCTATAGGTCAGCGCACCGTTGTTTGTGTGAACATAATACCACGCATCCCACTCCTCGGCTAAACACCGAGTCGTTGGCTTTGGGAGACAGATAAAATGGTGTTTAACGCCCTATGTTCGCCCCGCAGCCCGCGAGAAAAGTTTTGGCGGAGCTTTTTACAAAAAGCGACCGCCTCCCCATGCGGCGTTTTTCTTTTGGGAACTTTTCTTTTTGCGCCTTTGGCTTCAAAAAGAAAAGTGGATTTCCTCTTTGGGTGTCAAAAAATCTGTGTACAGATAAAAAGTTACAATTTACGAGGTATAA
>JBGVRT010000029.1:0-6100 GCA_045128735.1 Eubacteriales bacterium
TTTTGGTGCTGTTGACAAACACCGAAAAAATAAAAGCAGACACGTATTTTGAACGTATCTGCCTGTAAAAAGCCGTATTTTTCGCGGTTGTGGATGCCCTGTGAGCAACTTCACCATGCGCTTTAGATTTAATGCGGTCGCGGAAAGAAGGCAATGCATAAATGCCTTGCCCAAGCCCCGCGTCCGCACGCGTTTTAAGTTGTGGTTTGCCTTTTGATGCGAGAAATTGCCTTCGCACCAAATTTGCCGAAGTCTCATGGCTGCATGGTATTCCGGCGTATCATTTTTCTCACATTGACTCTCATACGCAGACTGCGTCTGTTTTCGTAATATCAATTTGCGCTTGGATTTCCCGCTGAAGCATTTATCTCTGTACGGGCAATTACAACATTCATTGTCTCTGCTGTAATAGACCTTTCCACCATTTCTATGGTCAAAATATTTGTATGGCAGAGTTTTCCCTGCAGGACAACGATACGAATCGTTTTCTTCGTCGTATTGATAGTCAGATGGCTGAAAACGAGTTTCATCGGTGTTAACCGTTTGACGAGGAATATATGTCTGAATTCCGCGTTCAAGCATATCGGCGTGAATCTCCGAACTATCGTACCCCTTGTCGGCGCAGACCGCTTCTGTTTTAAAGCCATATTTGTCGATCTGTGTTTTGATCCTTTCGGAATGAACGGAACGGTCGTTGATGTTTCCGGGCGTGACAAAAACATCGGTGATCAAGCCGTGCTCACTATCACAAGTCTGGTGACTCAAATAATGGAAACCGTTGGGCTTACCGGGACGGTGCATATAACCGCTTTCAGGATCGGTCTTGCTTTGTTTGATCTCCTTGGTTTTAGGCTTTACATGATCTGCGTAATCTGCCTCGAGCAGACCGTCCGCGATTGCTTGTTCATTCAATCGTTTGATATAGGCGCTCGGCTCGTCTGCGACAGTAATAGTTTCGTACAGATCGTTTCTTGCGTTAGCTCGGACATGGGTGGAATCGGTGAGAAGAAGTTTGCCGGTAATAAGTCCCTTCTCGATGCAGAGGCGAACAACCTGCTCAAAAACGTCCTCAAACAGTGTTGTGCCGTTGAATTTACGGCGGCGAAGCTGAGAAAAGGTGGAATGATCGGGTACGGGTTCATCGAGATTGATCCCCAAGAACCAACGATACGCGATATTTACCTGTACCTCCTGCTCCAAACGGCGCTCTGAGTCGATTCCGTACAGGTAACCCAACAACATCATTTTTACGATCACGACGGGATCTACGGAACGACGACCGGTATTGGAATACAGAGATGCGACCTTCTCATAGACAAAGCTGAAATCTACCAAGCGATCCAAATCCCGCAGAAAATGCTTCTCCGGCATCAAGGATTCCATTGTTACGCAAAGCATTTTCTGCTGTGCTCCGTGTTCACGATCCATCATATTTTCACACCTCACCCGTTTTTCTTATTATACCATAGAGTTGTGAACTTGGCGTGAAAATTGGGGTGTTTGTCAACAGCACCGTTTTGACCACTTGGTTATCCGTAACAAATCATCGGGCGAATTTCGCCCACTGAAAATCAAATTCAAAGGAGAAATCATTATGAACGTAAACAAAAATCAATCCGGGACGCCCATCGTGATCGGCATCGACCACGGCTATGGGAACATCAAAACGGCATACTCTTGTTTCCGCACAAGCGTGAAAGCCTATGACACAGAGCCGACGTTCACAAGCAATATGCTTGTCTATAACGGACGGTATTATATCATCGGAGAAGGACACAAGGAGTTCATTCCCGAAAAGCAGAACGACGATGACTATTTCATTTTAACCCTTGCCGCCGTTGGGCGTGAGCTTTACGCAAGAAACTTGGAGAGCGCATCGGTCTATCTTGCTGCGGGACTTCCTCCGACTTGGGTAAGTGAGCAAAAGGATGAGTTCAAAGCTTATCTTTTGCGAAAGCCCCACGTAGATTTCGTCGGTGCAGACATCTTTCCTCAAGGCTTCGCGGCAGTGGCAGGTCAGCTCGGCACGTTTCGCGGTGTGAATATGATCTGCGACATCGGCAACGGCACGATGAACGTCATGTTCATTACCGATTGCAGACCGCAGAGCGGCAATATGTTCACCGAGAAGTTCGGCACCAACCAATGTATGCTTAATATCCGAGAGCAGCTTATGCGAAAGTTTGGATCTATCCCCGATGATGCGATCATTGAGAGCGTGCTTCGGTACGGAACTGCGGATATCGCGGAAAAGTATTTAGAGGTTATCAAAGCGGCGGCGACTGAGTACGTTGCCGGTATCTTCCGCAAGCTCAGAGAGCACGAATACAATCCCGATCTTATGAAGCTCTACGTTGTAGGCGGTGGAGGATGTATGGTAAAGAACTTCGGGCAGTACGATCCCAAGCGAGTTATCATCAAGGACGACATCTGCGCTACGGCAAAAGGCTACGAATATATGGCAAAGCAAAAGCTTCAGAGAAATGGCGGTAAGCTCTGATGGCAAAGGAGAATGTAAAGGCGCTATGCCTGCGCTTCGATCTTACCGATAAAGATGAACACAAAGCCTATGACCATCTTCAAAATCGGGATAAAGCAAAATTTGGCTCTTACACAAAGCTCGTCTCCCAGGCGGTCAATGAGTTCTTTGAACGGCGGTTAAGACTCAAGGACGATCCCTATTTTGAAACAAGAGAAAAAGAAGACGCCTTTATTGCAAGGGTGTTGGATGCGGTGTGGCATTCGGCACCTTTGACAGAAAAGGAGTAAAGTATTAAAAATGTCAAAGCAACAACTAAATAAAGATGCAGGTCTATACCTCAGACTATCCAAGGATGATGAGAGAGCGGGCGAATCGCTGTCCATCGAAAATCAAAGGCGAATTCTCGAAAAGTACGCGCTTGATAACGGCTTCAATGTTGTGGATACTTATATCGACGACGGTTGGTCGGGCACGAGTTTTCAGCGCCCCGAGGTGCAAAGGCTCCTTGAGGACGCCAAGAACGGTAGGATCAATGTCATCATCGTGAAAGACCTCAGCCGATTCGGAAGAAACTACATTGAGGTAGGTCAGTACACAGACTATATCTTCCCAATGTATAACGTTCGCTTTATTGCCATCAGCGACAACGTGGATTCAGCCAATTCCGAAAGCTCGGGAATGGATATGATGCCGATTATGAACGTATTCAACGAGTGGCACGCCGCCAACACTTCAAAGAAGATCCGCGCGGTCATCGAATCCAATGCAAAGGCAGGCAAATATCGTGCAAGTGTTGCTCCTTACGGTTATGTAAAGAGCGACGACGAGAACAGATTGCCTATCCGTGACGAGCCTGCGGCAAGTACGGTTCTGCGCATCTTCGAAATGAGGGCGAAAGGAATAAGTCCTCAAAAGATTTCCGATACCTTGAACGATGAGGGACTACTTCCTCCCGCAGACTACAAGGAGCAGAAATTCGGCATTCCCAACACGCGCAAGTCTCATCACCTTTGGTCGAACTCGGTAGTTAAGCAGATCTTAACAAATCCCATCTATCTTGGAAACTTGGTACAACTCAAGACCTATACGCTTTCCTACAAAAACAGAAAGCAGGTCAAGAACGATCCCGAGGATATGGTTACGATCTACAATACCCACGAAGCTATCGTAACGCAAGAACTTTGGGACAAGTGCCGTGAGATGGAAGCCTCGGTGAGCCAGGGAAAGAAGAACAAGACGGGATATGTCAATCCCTTGTCGGGACTTGTGTATTGTGCCGATTGCGGTAACAAGATGTATATCGCGTGGAACAATACAAGGCACAAGAGAACTGATCCGAGAACCTATCACAGAGAAAACTTCAAATGCGGAGCTTACTCAAAATTCGGTGATAGGGTATGTTCGAGCCACTATATCCAAATCAAGATTCTCAATCAGATCGTCTTGCAGGATATACGCTCCAAGATCGGCTTGGTGGAGGCAGATGAAAACAAAGCGAGAAAAGCATTTCTCAGCCGTAGCGAGAAGCTTGCCGCCGATACGCTTGCTGCTGACCGCAAGAGAGAAACGCAGGTCAAACGCCGTCTTGCCGAGCTTGAACGCTTGATCTCCACCGTGTACGAGGACAAGGTGCTCGGTAAAATTCCCGAGGAAGTCTGCATCAATCTTCTGTCAAAGTATCAAGAAGAAAAGAAAAATCTTACCGCTGAACTCTCCGAGATTGAACGCCGCCTCAATAGTGAGGTCGAGCGTCACGCGGATGTGGATGAGTTTATCCGTCGCTTGAAAAGCTATATCGGCGTTCCCGAGCTGACGCGAGAGATGTGTATGGAGCTGATCGAATTCGTCACCGTTGACGAGTGCCCGGGCAAGTATAGCAAAGAGCCCCGCGAAATCCACATCTACTATAAGCTCATCGACAATAACCAATCAAAGCCTACCCATAAGATGTGACGATTTTTGATGTTCACTACGCTTAACACATATACCCACGTGCTTCCAGAGATGGATATAGAGGCGGCGGAGAAATTAGATGACATCATCCTCAAGAAGGCGTGAAAGTGATTTTAACTTGACGGTTTTTTCGTAGCCCCGACGGGAAACTCTACGGTTTACGGCTTCAAACCCTTGTCCTGTCAAGGCTTTGGTCGACAGGACGGAAAGCGTTTATCTGCTCATAACCCGAAGGTCGTGTGGTTCAAATCCCGCCTCCGCAACCAAAAAAGAACAGCAGTCTAACGGACTGCTGTTCTTTTTTGCTTCCGAATGTGACGTGTGCGCCCACGACCTCCGAGGTTATTCGCACGCGCGCATAGCGCGGACGGGCGAATAACCTGCGAGCAAGCAAAAACGATTTAGTATCGTTTTTGCGCCGCGAGACGCCGCAGAGCGCGAGTGTGCCGAGCCGAGTGTAAGCGAAGCGTCGAGGCGACTGCAGACGACACGCGAACGGTGCGGAGGGAGTAGGTTCAAATCCCGCCTCCGCAACCAAAAAAAGAAGCAACCCAAAGCGGACTTCTCATAAGGATTGTAAAAAGCAGGTGGTTCCACCTGCTTTTTATCATTGTCTTTTCAGTTCCATTTGTAATTCCACACCAAATGGGAGAGTTTTTTGATTTCCATTGAAATCGAATCCAAATCTCTTGTAAAAGTGTATAGCTTTATAGTTTCCTTTTAAAACCCATAGCACTATTTTTGCATTATCAGCAAACATTGAGACCGTTTTGTTCAATAGTGTATAGCCCAACTTTTGACCATGGTATTCTTTCAGTAGATATATTGCAATGACCTCGTTTGCATCTTTTGTATCGGTGCTTTTTCCTATACATGAAAAACCAATAGTTTTATTATTAACTTTGAGCAAAAAAGTATTTTGAGGCCATTTGTGCGCCATCTTTATACATTTTTCCAATGTAATATTTTTTAGATAATCATCCGGCATAAGTCCGTTATATGTTTCATGCCAAGACTTCCAATGTATATATCCTTTTTCATCCATTTCAGCCTCTGTGGTCATTGGGCATATCTCATATTCAATCATTAAATATCTCCTTTGCATTTATCGCTAGTTTCGCCTTTGTATTACAAAAGGCTTCGGGCAAAGCCCATATCCCTGTAGGGCGGGGTTTACTCCCGCCGCCTTTTCGATTCAAGGTGTTCATTACGGCGGGAGCAAGCCCCCACCCTACAATAATACCATTATAACACAAATCGGCAGAGAAAACAAGAGTTATATTCCGACTTCGTCGGAGTGATATTATACGGCTGCGCCGTGTAGTGATATTGTTCGGCTTCGCCTCACAGTGATATTTTATTCGCCTCCCAAACTCGCGTAGCGAATATAACTCGGCATGAGCCGAATATCACTGCGTAGCAATATCACTCGCCGAAGGCGAATAAAACTGCGCAACTTCCTTATGAGAAGTTGCGCAATCGGGTTGCTTTCTTTTTTTGCTTACGAAGATGAGGTCTGTGCTACACGACCTTCGGGTTATACCGACGAGCGTAGCTCGTTGGGTTAGCGAAGCGAAAAGGATTGAGAATCCTTTTCGCAAGCGGTGTCGCCCCAAGTGCGAGAGGGCAGAGCCGAGCAAGCGCAGGCGATAGCCCACGACACAC
>JBGVRT010000030.1:0-1638 GCA_045128735.1 Eubacteriales bacterium
ACGACCTTCGGGTTATACCGACGAGCGTAGCTCGTTGGGTTAGCGAAGCGAAAAGGATTGAGAATCCTTTTCGCAAGCGGTGTCGCCCCAAGTGCGAGAGGGCAGAGCCGAGCAAGCGCAGGCGATAGCCCACGACACACGACGGCGACGGGGCTGTGTTCGCACAGCACATATTGAAAACATCAAAGTTTAAATTTCAAATCCCGCCTCCGCAACCAAAAAAAGAAGCAACCCAAGGGGTGCCTTTCATAAAGCAGTTTTTACCTGCCGATAATATCGTAGGGCGGTGCCTTGGTGCCGCCGAAAACAAGCGGTAAAGGTGAAGAAAGCGGCGGGAGGTGAACCCCCGCCCTACAACAAAAGGAGTACGGACAGTTTTGTTCGTACTCCTTTTCACACGCCTTGCTTGCAAGGTATAGTGTGTTACACCATTTAGGTGTACGGTCGGGGGTAAAGAGCCTCCCTTGTGTAAAGGGAGGTGGCTCGCGAAAGCGAGACGGTGGGATTGTGAAAACAAAAATTTTATCGTAAAACAATCCCTCAGCCGCCTTCGGCGTCAGCTCCCTTTACACAAGGGAGCCTTTGGTTTGTGCGTCCCGAAAGTTTGTCTGCTTTTCCTGACAAGCACTGCTTTTACGGACACAAAAGCGAGGCAAACTCAAGCAACGGTTGAGAAACAAGAGATACGCTCTATTGAAAAATCTCTTGGAAGATGGTATAATAGTATTACAATAAAGGAGGTAGATACAATGAATATCGGTAATAACATAAAACAATTAAGGTTGCAGAAAAACCTAACGCAAGATCAAGTTGCAGAAAAATTAGGGGTTTCATATCAAGCAGTTTCGAAGTGGGAAAATAATGCTAATACGCCCGATATTGCACTGCTACCCCAAATTGGAAATTTGTTTGGTGTTTCCATTGATGTGCTGTTTTCGGATGATCTTACAGCCTGTTCAGAGCTTCAACCCTTTATGAAAGATGATGACGTCATACGAGTGGTGCAGATGAGAGGTACACAAGTATTAAAGGTTTCGTCTACCTTTTCACCGGATGAGCCTCCAATTGAAATTGCCTTTCCTCACGATTGCAACGACAGAACACAGTATTTCAAAGTAGAGGTCTACGGACATGTTATATCTGACAGTTCCATTAACGGAGACGTGGTGTGTCATCAAACTGTAAAAAGCAGCACAATTAACGGGGATGTAAAGTGTGAAGGAAATATCGATGTGCACGAATTGAATGCACAGAAAGTCATTTGTAACAATATAACCGATTGCTATAAACTTCAAGCTAAAACAATTGAATGTGCAGGAAACGTAGCTTCTGCTAATTTGACTTGTGATCAAATTATCTATAAAAAATAACCAAACCGCCGAAAGTAACGTTTAATCACTTTCGGCGGTTAATTATTTGACATATAAACCTGCTTTATCGCAGGTACGCCAATCGGGTTGCTTTCTTTTTTTGCTTACGAAGATGAGTTCTGTACTGCACGACCTTCGGGTTATACCGACGAGCGTAGCTCGTTGGGTTAGCGAAGCGAAAAGGATTGAGAATCCTTTTCGCAAGCGGTGTCGCCCCAAGTGCGAGAGGGCAGAGCCGAGCAAGCGCAGGCGATAGCCCACGACACAC
>JBGVRT010000031.1:0-6190 GCA_045128735.1 Eubacteriales bacterium
CCGTTCCTTTGCCCCCCTTGTCAAAGGGGGGGCGGACCACGATAGTGGTGGGGGGATTCCCGCACAGAGTTGGACATTGTACAAATCTATGAAACATAAATAATTCATTATGTTTGTTCGATTATCTAAAATCGAAAACGAGCAAATGAATCCCTCCACCGCGTTCCGCGGTCCCCCTCCCTTTGACAAGGGAGGCAAAGGAGGCGGTTTGTGCTAACATAGTGCTTCAAACAATAATTTATCGTATACCATATCCAACGCAAAAGAGACCGCCTCGCAAGGAGACGGTCTCTTTGTAATCATTATAAGGTTAAATCCAACCAATCAAGCCAAAAGATCGTCAAAAAATCTCACGTTCTCGGCGCAAGGCTTAAGCTCTCCGCTTTCGCATTTCTTCACGATTTCAACCACGCGGTCGTTTATAGGTGTTGCCACACCGAGGCGATTGCCCCAATAGCAAACCACGCCGTTTATTGCGTCAATCTCGCAGGGCTTACCCTGCTTGATGTCCTGAAGCATTGACGGCTCGATATTGCGGTGCTTCTTCATCGCAATGGGAATAAGCGCCGTTGCCACCGTTCTCTTTATGGCGTTTTCATAGTAGAACAGCTTTGTAATGTCCTTGCCCTGAACAGGCGCGAACTCGGCACCTGCCGCATGTCCTACGTCGATGCACTCCTTCATAAGCCTTATTGCCACCTTGCGCGCGTCGGCGTTCTCGGAAACCGACCCGAACGTACCGCCAAGCACCGTGCCAAGACCCGAAAAGGTGGCATTTATGAGAAGCTTTGACCATCTTACTCCAATAAGATTGCTTTCCTCGTGGACGGGGCACATAAGCTCAAGCAAAGCCTTCACCTCGGCGTAGCGCTCGTCGCTTATACCCTCCATCTTCCCCATATGGAAGGAAAGGCTGTCGGGTGAGCTTGTCAGCTTGCAGACTCCGGGCGAAACGAGAGTAGCTCCCCACTCCACCGTACAACCCATAGTGCGCTCGTTGCCAACTATCTCGGCAATGCCCGGCTCGGGCAATCCGTTTTGCAGGCTGACGATAACGCCGTCCTCGGCAAGGTGATCCTTAAGCACCGTCACTACCTCGGCATTATGAAGCTGTTTTGTAAGCAGAATAATAACGTCGTATCTGCCCTCCATCTCGTCGGGCAAAATCACGCTTACGGGCACGTTGAACTCCACGGTTCCCGTCACCGTCGCGCCGTTTTCGTTAAGCGCCTCCACGTGGGCGCGGTTTCTGTTGATAAGGTCTATCTCTCCGCCGTTCTTGGTTATATACGCGCCGAGCACCGTTCCAAGCGATCCGGCACCGTAAATTGCATATCTTTTCATCATATCCCTCCTTCAAAAACAAAGTATCATTCTCCAAATTTATTGTAACACATTTTTCCGCTAAAGTCAATCACCTTAGCAAAATATCCGCGCCGAAAAAACATTTTTGTCTCCCGCAGTCTACACACCGTCAGAACCCGACAAACCCAATATTTTCAAGGCTTTCACCGCTTTTTGCACCCTCACATAAGTGTAATATAGTACACAATAAATATTTAGGTATACTATTTTACCCTATAAATCCGCTACAGTAAACGGCATTTTTCAATTCTGCATCAAAAAATTTCGCTCACTTTTTCATCCTTTTTTTCATCCTTTTTTTCAATATGGTGTTGAAAAATCTGTAATTATGTGGTAAAATAATAAAGACTATTGCGCAAATGCATTCGCGTACAAAAAATCATCAGGAGAATATTATGGCTAACAGAAGTTCATTCACAGGTAAAATCGGCTTCGTTCTCGCCGCGGCAGGCTCAGCGGTAGGACTTGGCAACATATGGAGATTCCCATATCTCGCGGCTAAATACGGCGGAGGAATTTTCCTGCTCGTTTATATTGCCCTTTCAGTCACCTTCGGCTTCTCGCTTATGGTTGCCGAGATAGCTATCGGAAGAAAAACTCAGAAGAGCGCAATCGAGGCGTTTTCAGCACTTGACAAGCGGTTCTCGGCTGTTGGCTGGGCGGCGGCTCTCGTTCCCGTAATCATACTTCCCTACTACTCGGTAATCGGCGGTTGGGTAACTAAATATTTCTTCGGCTTCTTCACAGGCGACGGCAAAAATATGGCGCAGGACGCCTACTTCGGCGACTACATCGGACAGATTGGCGAGCCGATAATCTGGTTCCTCGTATTTATGACCATCACCGCAGTCATCGTCCTTCTCGGCGTTGATAAGGGAATCGAAAAGGTAAGCAAGGTTATGATGCCCGTGCTTATCCTACTTATTATCGCAATCGTTATATATACCGTGTTCACAATGGATGGAGCTTGGCAGGGTGTGGTCTACTACATCAAGCCCGACTTTTCGAGATTCTCTGTTATGACCGTTGTTGCGGCTACGGGACAGCTTTTCTATTCAATGTCGCTTGCAATGGGTATTATGATAACCTTCGGCTCGTATATGAAAAAGGAAATAAGTATTGAAAGCTCTGTTAAACAGATAGAGATTTTTGACACAGGCGTAGCCTTCCTTGCCGGTCTTATGATAATCCCCGCGGTTTACGCATTCTCTCACGGTGACGCAGAGGCTCTCGCGCAGAAGGGCGCGGGACTTATGTTCCAATACCTTCCAAAGATATTCGAATCAATCCCCGGCGGCTCTGTTATAGGCGCGGCGTTCTTCATTATGGTGTTCTTCGCCGCACTCACCTCCTCCATATCGCTCATGGAGACAATCGTTTCAATATTCATTGACAAGCTTAAAATAGGCAGAAAGACCGCCTGCGTGTCTGTGTATGCAATAAGCATCACCCTTGGACTTCTCTCCTGCCTCGGCTACAGCGCGTGGAGCGAGGTCGAGATTATCGGTCTCCAGTTCCTTGATTTCTTCGATTTCATCAGCAACAGCCTTGTTATGCCTATCGTCGCATTTGCCACCTGCGCGTTCGTCGGCTACTGCATCAAACCCAAAACCGTTATCGACGAGGTTTCTCTTACGGGTAAATTCAAGGGCGAAAAGCTCTTTGTGGTAATGATAAAATATATCGCCCCCATCTTCATTCTTATGATTCTTGTGTCTTCTGTTCTCGACGTGTTCGGAATAGTTAAGATTTAACCGAAAGGAAGGACTTAATTTATGAAAAAGAATTCGAATCTTACGTCAGCTCTGCTTTATATCATCCTCGGTGTACTTCTCGTTGTATTCCGTTCGCAGACCCTCGGTTGGGCAATGACAATTGCGGGAATCATCTTTGTGGTGTCGGGTATCGTCGATATCACAAAGCAGCATTGGACAGGCGGCGCGGCAAGCCTTATTATAGGTATCGCAATTCTTGTGCTCGGTTGGACTGCGGCGCAGATAGTTCTGCTTGTGCTCGGCGTGCTTATCGCCGTTAAGGGAGTTATCGCGCTCATAGGTACGCTTAAGAACGTAAGAAACGCCCTTGACCTTCTCTTCCCCGTACTTAATATCGTGGTCGGTCTTATGCTGGCATTCGGAAACGCACTCGACATAATGATAGTCGTTGTCGGCGTGCTGTTGATAGTGGACGGAGTAATAGGTCTCACCGCATCGATGAAAAAATAGCATAAAATCTAAAGGAGCAGTTCATTTGAACCGCTCCTTTCATTCTTTCGAAAAAAGACCGATTTATAAAATCGGTCTTTTTTGTAACTTCGCCTGTAAGCCGGGTTCTGTCGAGAACGGTTATCTATCTTCGCCGAGTGTCACCACTCGGCTTCGGCTTTCGCCGTGCCACCCGGGGATATACGTCGGGCAGACAATCCCCATACGGTGTTGCTTCGGATAGGGTTTACAGCAAATCTACGTTACCGTAGAAGTGGGTGAGCTCTTACCTCGCCTTTCCATCCTTACCCTTGCGGGCGGTTTATTTCTGTTGCACTTTCCCGGAAGTCGCCTTCGGCTGACGTTATCAGCTATCCTGCCCTATAAAGCCCGGACTTTCCTCACGGTAATACCTTTCGGCGTGATACCGCGCAACCGTTCAGCGGAGTTACTCACGAATTATAGCACAAATTTTGCTTTTTGTCAACCCTCAACCAAGGAAAACCACGGTCAGGTAGTTTATCTGTGCCCCGCCCTCGTAAGGTCGCCAAGTGTTACTCCGCTGTTTTTTCCTGTCCGACATGCCTGTACCTTGTCGAGTTTCTTTATAAAAAAGGCTGTCGCATTAAGCAACAGCCTATCTGTCTCAGAATTTCTTTTCCATTTTTCCTCTAATCTTGATAAGACGGACGATTACAGGGCAAAGCACTAAGTTAAGCGCAAGCTCGAAAAGGAAGTTGCCGCCCGCAAGACCGAGTATCATATAGCTTCCCGCCGAAGCAAAACCAAGAGCAGCTCCCCATTCCGCAATAGTCTCCATAAAGAACATAAGACAGCCGAGAAGAAAGATTCCCGTATTGATAATGGGAGAGGCAACCGCCGCCGCAATAGCTGCCGCAGTCTCTCTGCCGCCGCTGACCTCGCCGTCAGCCTTTTTTGTAATAAGCTTGTAAATAAAGCCCGCACCAAGACCCGCACAAGTTCCCTTTGCAAAAACAGTTAATATAGTTCCAAGTACGTTCACCGCAAGGAACGCCGCCGCGTCACCGGAAATGATGACAGTAAGGCTAAAAGCAAAACCAAGCCACGCACCTGCCATAGGACCGTAAAGCGCAGCACCGATAACGATGGGAATAAGAACGGGACATATAGCAAACATTCCCCCAATGCGGATAAAAGATCCCGCAAATTGGAATACTACAACAATAGCGGTAAGCAAGGCAAGAACGGTAAGCTTTTTTGTATCATATTTTTTCATATCGAGACCTCCGTAAATTTTGAATCCACGCTTAAATTATACACTTCGATGGTAAAAATGTCAATAGAAAACGTGAATTTTTAGACATCGCGGTTCCTACAAAAATAAAAAGAATAAAAAAGTCGGAATAAAAACCGCAAAAGCTATTGACAAAATAGAAAAAATGATGTATAATAAAATCCGCGAGTTCTGCAAAGGCCGCTCGCAAAGTACATGGAGAAGTACTCAAGTTGGCCGAAGAGGCGCCCCTGCTAAGGGTGTAGGTCGGAAATAACCGGCGCGAGAGTTCAAATCTCTCCTTCTCCGCCAAAAAATGAGGTAGTCCAATCGGACTGCCTCATTTTTTCGTTGAACGTGCAAATATGAACTCACCGTGGCGGTTAGCGGCGCGAGAGGGAGCGTTGCGAGCGCGCCTAAATGGCGATACAGCGAGCATAAGCGAGTGACAAAACAAGGAGTATTGCGACCGGCAGGAAGCAAGACGACTATGTTTTGGAGGTGCAACGCCGCAAAGCGGCTAGACATTCTCTCCTTCTCCGCCAAAAAATGAGGTAGTCCAATCGGACTGCCTCATTTTTTCGTTGAACGTGCAAATTTGACTCACCGCGACGGTTAGCCGGCAAGGGTAGCAAGAAAAAACGATTAAGTATCGTTTTTTCGCAGCGAAACCGCCCAAAGCAAGGAGCCGAAGGAAGTGAGTCCCCGAACGACGCACGGCGACTATGCGACGGTGGAGGGCGGCTTGCCGCTTCAAATCTCTCCTTCTCCGCCAGAAAAACGAGGTAGTCCACACGGGCTGCCTCATTTTTTCATTAGGTAGGGGAGGATTTAAACTCACGTCAAAATTGAAACCGCATCTCCAATTGTCTTTTCAAATGCCTCGCGGCCGTATTTGTCAACGTCGGATCTGCTCTTTTCGCCGTGAGTGAGGCATCCTGCACCTCCGATACAACCGCCGACACAAGCCATACCCTCAATAAAGTTACCGTCGAGAATACCCTTGTTCAACTTGAGAAGTGCCATACGGCAGGCTTCGATTCCGTCACATACGACGGGCTTGATCTCAAAGTCGATGTTTTGCTCTTTTATAGCTTGAGCTGCCGCATCGGTTAGTCCTCCGCTGCGAGCAAAGATACGACCAAAATAAGATGCGTTATCAAGAACGCCTTCCTCAAGCGTTTCGATCTCGATGTCACGGCTGTCAAAGAGTGCCTGAAGCTCCTCAAAGGTGAGGACGGTATCCACGTACTGCTTGACCTCCTCGAGCTGTGCTTCTGCCTTTTTAGCGGTGCATGGGCCGATGAAGATCACCTTTGCGTTAGGAGTTGTTTCCTTGATGTATTTCGCAAGCACCGCCATAGGA
>JBGVRT010000032.1:0-30209 GCA_045128735.1 Eubacteriales bacterium
CTTTTTATTGTGCCAGATATGACACCTCATCAAGCTTGTCAATAAGGGTTTCGAGTGCTGTTTCGTATTTGATCTTGTTCGCCTCGTAAACCTGGGCGATATCCCTTGTCAAATCACGGAAAAGTCCGCCAACGCCCTCAAGGCTCTTTGAGGAGTAACAAAATCCGAAATCAAATACAAACGTTTTGAGTATTCTATCGTACATTTCGGCATCCTCAGGGGCATCGGCATACTTTCCCTGAAGACAGATTTCAAAGTATGCGGGAGTTACCTGTTTATACGCCTCTGCCGCCATAAGCTCAAGTGTTGCTCCAACCTTTTCGGTGTTTTGGCACGTAGAAAGAACAACTACAAGAGAGGATGTATTATCAAAAGTTGTATAATAGTCCTCTTGCGCTGTATCGAATTTAGGAAGCGGCAAAACTCCGTAATCGTCCTGCATATCTCTCAATGTCGATCCCGTGTTCAGCTTGTCACGCATAAACAGCTGATTTCCAACGCTGAATGCGGTCTTGTCGCTTTCTTCACTCTTAAGAGTTCCCATATTACCGATATGCAGCTTTTTCACCTTTTCAAAGGCTTCGACAGTATGTTCGTTATAAACCGAGAGAGTAGGATAACCGTCAACGACCGTTGTGGTTTTTACACCCATCGCAGCTGCCCAGCAATCCATGCCGCCATCATTGGCATTCGCTGCCATAAAACCAACCGTATCTCCGTCACTTGTAACACCGTCACTGTTTTCGTCTATCCATGCGCCCATAACAAGCTCGTTCATAACGTCGATTGTCCACTCGCCCTTGTTTACCGTATCGTAAAGATTAATATTCTGAGTTTGGTAAAGCTCGGCAAGAAGCTCCTTGTTATAGAAGATACACATACCGTTGGCAATTTCTGTTACAACGATATCTCCACCCAAGAAGTAAAGAGTATCGAACAACGTCAACTCATCGCGAATCGTTTGATTCCACCAAGGCTGGTCGAGATTTACGTACGGCACGTCCAAAACATTGTAATACAGACCCTCAACGGCAAGCGCTGATCCCGTGGAGGCGTAAATAGCCGCCGCATCAAAATCTCCGCTTTTTGTCAGAACAGCATTACGCAAGGTGGAATTCCAGCTGTTGTGTGAATACCAGTTGCCTGCTTGACCTATCTGCTTGATTTCAACACCAAGTCTATCCTCAACTGTTGTGTTTCGATAATAAATAGCATCAAACAAGGTGTCGTTGGTAGTCTTTTCAACATCCATCTCATTTTTCCATATTTCATCGTCATCACGAACAAAGAACGTAACCGACTCTCCATTGAAATTAAGATCTGTAGGCACAGTATCCTTGACGGTATCACGCTCGCTATCGTATGAAGCAGTCACGTTGGTTGTATCCTCGGAGCCGTTATTTTTTGAATTGCACGCGGCAAGACAAATAAACAACATAAGCATTGCCAGCATGAAACATATAATTTTTACTGATTTCATAGCATCCTCCAATAGTTTTTTAGTCAACTATTTTCACTCCGTTTGGCACCTGAACTTTCACATCAAGTGTTCCATCACTCTTACGGTTATAAGAAACACTTATAACGCCCTTTGGGGTAGTTATTGAGCCGGATACAGAGTCTAATCCCTTAATATCCGCAGGGCGAATTCTTACCCTCGAATAGCCAATGGAATTTTCGCACTGCTCTATTCCGAGAATACCGTCATAGAACGATGCAACGACCGATCCGAACATATGGTGCGACATTGAGCGCACAGGGGCTTTCCAGCTTTCCCACAAGGAGGTAGCCCCCTGCTTCTTCCATGCTCCGAAGCCATACGGCTCTTCAGCTGTAAGAAGCTTTACGGCTATATCTCCCCGTCCGTACTTAAACAACAGTCTCGTCACTATTTCAGTGCCAAAAATTCCCGTATCAAAGGTATCAAGCCTTTCATATCGCTCAATAAAACGCTTAAGCGTAAGTTCATCACCAAGTCCTATGTCAAGTGCAAAGGCTTCTGCTCCCTGAACTCCGCCCAAAAAGCTGATTCCGCGCTTGGGGAAATTATCGGCATAAGCAAGCTGCAGTGCTTTTTTATGGTTTTCTATACGGTCATTCAGAATCATAACGTATTCAGGATGACCGAACACATTCGCAAGCTCTGCTCCCATCTGCATAGCTTTAATATAAAAATACGTGTTTACAAACGCCGGTGGAATTTCAGATTGATTGTCGGGAAAACTCCAATCTCCAAGACACCATGCGCCCTCAGGTTCGGTTCTTGTAACCAAACCGAAATCACAATGATTTTCCATAAAATCAAGATAATGCATCATTTCGTGGAAAATAAGTCTTGCAGGTCTCTCGTCACCGTAGTATTTCCAATACTCATAGGGCACCTTGATAATGGCAATTCCAAACCCTCCGGGACCGCCACCCGATCTGGTAAACGGCGCGGTATTATGTACCATTCCCGAGTTTCTGTCCTGGCAATCCGCAATATCTGATATCCACTTTTTGTAGAATTCTTTTGCACCAAGGGTGCGGAACACAGCCGGTGCTGTAACCTGACCGTCTCCGGTATAACCTCGGCGCTCTATTTGCGGACAGTCTGACGGAATTCCTTCGTGCATATTTGAAAGCATTGTGTGCAAAAAGGTTTTATAGAGCCAGTTAAGCGTTTCATTGTTGGACTCAAAGGTTGAAGTCACCTTTACGTCGGCGTGTATTTGATGTACGCACTCGACCTCGGCATCGCCCTTTACGGTAAAGTATCTGAAGCCAAGCCAAGTAAACAACGGCATCAAGCGCTGACCTTTTTTAGTGTTTTTGAACGTAAGATACTGACAGTGAGTATATTTTTTATTAAGCGTTCCGTCACTGTTCAAGGTTTCCGAAACGGTAACGTCAATGTCTCCTCCGCCCGAAATAATTACGGGATAGCCCGTCAGATTTATTGACGTGTCATAGACACCCAAAGCATTTACCGTCGGCTTGATTTCTCTTATAAGCTTATCGGTGGGGCACTCTGAAAATTCGTAAGTTTCGGTTTCAAGCGGAAGCGCCAACGATGCATTTTCCCACGAAGAATCGTCATAATCTTCGGCAACGATTTCCATTCCGCAATCGGCAAAATTCAAAATCTCGCCTGCATTATGCTCGGACTTTTCAACGAAATACTTACTGTATTTTGCTTTAGTCGACGAACAATAAACGCTATCCCCAAGGTCTATCTTATAACAAACCTTTGGGTCACCCATTTTTCCTTGAGTGTTTCCAAAATAGGTTTGCGAGCCCGTGTAACAACCGCTGCCCAAAAGAACGGTTATATTATTTATGCCCTCGTGAACAAGGTTGGTTATATCAAATTTACACGGATATGCCCTTGTTCCAAAAATCATATCAGGATATAGCTTATAGCTATCCTTCTGCTCAACAAAGCTGTTTAGCGGCAGGAAATAATCATCGTGTGCTCTTTTGCCGTTTACGTATAATACGAATCGTCCAAGCCCGAGAACGGTTATTTCCGCTTTTTTAAAGGTATCGGCATAAAAGCTGTCGCGCACCGCAATATATCCGCTATCCTCGGGCGCACCTATCCATTCTGCCTCACCAAAAATTTCCTTGAAATTCATATTTTCTCCAAATTCTGTTTAGTTTCCCGAAATGTTCAAATCGCCCCACTCCTGACCCTCATCAGATGGAGAAATGCTTATATACACATCGTCTTCGGTGTCTTCAACCGTAACCTCTTCAATAACCTCTTCGGTATCTTCGGCTACGGTAGAATCTATATTCTGCGTTATTTCGGGTGACTGTGTATCTTCAGATCCCACGTTAGCGTCCGTAGTTGTTCCGTCATTACAAGCAACAGCCGAGAAAAGCATCCCGATCACACAAAGCGAAACAAGAATAAATGTAATTTTCTTCATAAATCTCCTTTCGACGGCCCATTTATCCGGCAATATCGTCAAAATAATCAATAAGAGCAAACACGTTGTCGTGTATCTTTTTGTACGAGCCCACCAGCTCTGTGTACATATTCATTTTGTTATCATAGATTCCCTTGTTAGAGCCTACGTTTGAAAGGTCACCCTCGCCCTTGTAGACAGTAGTCAAAGAAGGCGCAAGGCTCGGACCGTCAATTATTGCGCCGCTTTCGACATTCTGATATGCACCGGGCATTGCACCCGAAATATCAAAGGGCTTGTAAATATTTCCAACCTCATCCTGATATAGGGGTTGATCGTTGTCACGGAAACGATACCAGGTCCATCCTACACAGCTCCTTGACTCAATAAGGAGAAGTGTATAGTTTTCAAAATGAATTGCTCTGTCTTTTTGAGTCTCAACATTCCAACCTGCGTTGGTCTGGTTTCCGAGAGCATAACCGTTCATATCCACCGCATCGTTAGCCTTTGCAAAGAACTCTGTAACGATAAACGGACGTCCGCTATACTTGTATATTCCCTCAATAGTATCGGCAGGGGGCTCCATTCCGCCGTAAAGATTAACCGATATGAGATCAAGATGTCTTCCTGCGGCACGGAGATAACCCTCACTGGTCTCGTTTTCGTTGTGAATTCGAGTTCCCATATACATATAATCTCCGCAACCAACCTTATCAAGAGCATTGGTTACTACCGTAAAGTAGGTGTCGAAAATAAACGCCTTAAACTCTTCAGAAAGCGCAGGAGTTATATCGCTTACAGTAGGATTGGGGTTGTTCGTCGCTCTTATGAGCCAGGTCCACGCTGCAGCATAAGAAAAGGCATTCATGGGCTCGGTAGGATCTATGGTAAGATAACGGTAAAGCATATCGGTATCCGCAGGAAGCTCGTTGTCCGAGTAGAATCCAAGAACTCTGTCGCTTCCAATGTAGGGTGCTGCAACATCGGTATAAATTCTTTCACAAAAAGCCGCAAAATCGGGATCAAATACGTTCATCGTATTATTGTGTGCGTACTTATCGTGTCCTCCTGCCGCCGCCTTCAATCCAAGCTCGTTGTACATATATTGCGATATACCGCCTATACTGACTGCTTGAATAAGTTTGTTTTGCTCAAAGAAGCCTGCATCTCCGCCCCAATAGGTGTTGATTCCATTTGCAAGAAGCTCTTCTGAAATCATCTTGTAGGCATTTTCTTCCGAACCGTATTTTTCTACCGTTGCCGCTCTTTGGTCAGTGGTAGAGCCGAGGTCAAGAGAATTTATACCCGAGGCAATAAATGGGTTTCCAATTGGGTCGATGATATAGAATCTACCGTCGAACCGCTCAACGTGGAAGAAGCCTGTGGCGTTTCCTTTGATACCCGAGTTGGTTATGCCTCCATACTCGTCATACTCACAAACAAGCCCGCCGTTAAATCCGATAAGCGAATCAACAGTACGCGCATATTTTACTGCCGTGGTGCGATTTGTAGGAGATTTTGAGGATTCCATGGTTTTTACGGTGTGCGCACCGCCGGGCTTGCTTACGTCAACAGTTTCAAGATCATAGGGCTCATAAGTGTTGGCATACGCCTCCTTACGTCCGGTCTCAAACCACTCGTCAACAAGCATCTCTGTATATCCCCAAGGCTCATATCCATCGTTGCGGGTCTTTCCGAGATTCATCTCGTGATTGTACATGATCGGGTAAATTGTAAGCTTGGGCGTACCCGATCCTGATTCAGAGGACGCAAAGTGCATCTGACCGCTTTGACCGTCATTATCAACGTTTGCAATCTTGAATGCTACGGCACCGTCTTTTGCGTGCTCAAGCACGTAATCGGTAACGTCAATGACATTGTATTGTCTTGCCGCATATCTTACGTCACCAATGTATTCGATCTCCTTTGCAAGCTTAGCGGCGTTTACTCCCGTAAGCTGACTTTCGGTCCAGTTTGTATCAACTCCGCAAACCTCGGCAAGAATTCCGCCCTTGGCTATCTCTTCCTCGGTCAGCCTGTTGCGGTGACTGTTAACGTAGAACTCAAAATATATTCTGTTTGAAGCCAGAAGCTTCTTGAGTGCCGTTTCAGAAAACTCAAATTTTACAAAAATTTCTCTCTTGAAAGGCGAGTCATCGCCTGTATTTTTAAGCTCTAACGAAAGGCTATCGGCAAAATTATCGGTATTTCCGCCATAACGCACGAACGTGTCGTCAGAGGGATAAGCCGTATACTCAACCGACCAATTTCCTACTCCGAGAACAGGATAACCGTCCTTCTCGTCGCCCGAATAAATAAGAATAATAGCCTCGCCGTACTTGCGGATGCCGTCTTTTTTCACAAAGGGGCGAACCACGATTTCAACGTTGCCTTTATCGGTGGGAATACCCTCTATCGGTACAGCCGCAAGATACCTTGCGCCAAGTTCAGAGGCAGAAATACTCTTTCCGTTTGCAGTGATAGCGTCATATACCACAGTAGACTTTACGTCGCGCTCTTTGGCCACAATCTTTCCGCCTTCTGTCCAAAGAGTTGTAACCTTAAATCCTGTGTTGTTATACGCCGTGATGTCCTCAATGTCTATTGAGGAAACAAGACGAATGTCAAATGCTCCGTTTTCGGCTTTGGCAGTCTGGTAAGCAAGATAGTCAGCAGCTTGCTCCTTTTTAAGACCTATGCGGTAAAAGCTATCGGAATAAACCGAAATGTTACTGAAATACACCGAATAGTTGTAGCGCACGTCAAAGAATCTGACCTGTGAGCTTACCATGTTGTTGGGAGCTCCGATTTTGTGGTCGAGAACCTTAACGCCACCTACAAATATTTCACAAAGTCCGGATTTGGGATTTATAAGAAAGCGAATATTGAACCATTCTCCAAGAGGAAGCTGAACGATTCTGTCCTCGGGCTTAGGCCCCTTGCAAAGATATCCGTCGGCATTGATTCTTATAGAACGGAAGCTGAACGTATCCTTGCCCGCATCTTGAGTTATCCAGGTCATAAAGGACATTGGCGCCTCGTTGGGAGTCAGCCCCGAGCTGTTTTTGCCTTCAGGAAATTTTTCAAAAAACATATCCGCCTCAATAGAGAACGTGTCATATTGATTGATTATATTGCCTGTGTCCTTTATCAAATACTGTCCGTTGGCGTTGGTTATACCAAGAGCCTTTTTGCCGTGTATCTCACCAAGTGCAACGTTGTTTCCGTCAATGGTGTATTGAGGATTTCCCATATTGTCGTTAATACTTGACATTTTGTTGAAATCAAGCTCCCAAAGGAAATCAGGCACCGGCTCTTTTTCAATATCAACGGCAAAAGCCGGCAAGCCTAAAAGACACGCCATAACTGTCAGTATTACTACTGTTACCGTTAACCTTTTTAGTTTCTTTTTCATTTATAAACCTCCCTTGCGGCTACGTCTTTACAAACCCCTTGCCACTTAATAATGACAAGGGGCTGCAATTATTAAACTCGAATAATAATTTTCTTCGATTTATTGAATGTAATCATTGGATGCAAAATCAAAATAATAGTAATTGCTAATATTCCACTTTTCGCCTAATGGAACAGTAGCGCCATTATAGCTCTTAAAGGATGCGTACCATTTGTTATCGCCCTGTCCGGCTCTGACCAAAACGCTGGGATTATTTGCCGCTACACTGAAATCGTCAATTACAAATCCAACCTTACCATATAACCCATTACCATATTGGTTATCCGAATTTCCGATATATTCAACGTATCTGCTTTGCTTACCCGCCGTCACGTGCATAGAACCGTCAGCCTCATTATAATTATCAAGTTTTTTGTTCAAAAGCACCGCTCCATTTGCATCTAAAATATTAAATTCATCACAAATATAATTTTCAGGCAACACTCTTTCTGATTCCGAAAGCGAAGTATTGCGTCTATTAAAGGTACACATCTGGAGATAGGTCTGTCCCGAATCGGGAACAAAGTCAGCCGTAAGAAACTCAACAGACTGGTTATTGCGAAGACCGTTGGTATCGATAAGCATATACTGGCTGTGTCTCATAACGTTGTTTCCGGGCTCATCGCATCTGTCGATAAGGCAGGTCTGGTCGAAGATAAAGTGCGTACCCGTGTAGGTGCCCGCCGTTGTGAGGTTAAGCTTTACACCGTCAAGATACATAGCTATCTGTCCGTCCTCGATATTTTCATCTCCGTGCCAACCTCCTATAAAATCTATCGCCGGAATATTTGCTCCGGTTCCGGAATTTATATTAGCAAGTACACCTTCCCATTGTTCCAATTTCTTTGTATTTGGATTGCTTTGGGCTTTTTCGGTTTCTATCCAGTATTCAATCTCTTCTTTCTTAGCAAGGAGTTCTTCGTAAGTACAATAGTGGTTTTCTTTTATAGCCAACGATATTTCTCCGCCTTGAAGAAGCTTATATATGACATCATAACCGTCTTCGGTCTTTTTAACCAATTCCGCTGAATTGATTCGATACATTTGAGCATTATTATGTGAATTTTCAATTGAATTTACATCAGCGTAGTCGTAGTCGTTTAAGGTGTAATTAATATAGTCTAAACGATACTTGATATAATAGTTTTGATTTGATGCGGATGTCTTTGTATACACTTCCACATTGCCGTATGGCAATGTGTTTATTGGGGCTTTTACCACTACATCTACAGCATTATATACAGCAAGTTCCGGGGGCGTAATAAGATTTCCACATATGTTTATCGTATTAATTGAAACAAAGTCTCCACCGGTACGCTTTACTATCATAAATTTGTGCTCACCTTTAAGACCTTTAGCCAAAGTAATCGTGTGATGTCCAAAATCAAGCTTGAGTGTCGCTATTGGAGTACCAAAATCATCAACATAAATATCAAACACTGATTTTTCAGTAGCCTCGCCAAAAGCATTGGCAAGGTCAATACTTACAACACCACCGTTGAGGTTTGCGGCAAAAGCAAATTTTGCATTAAGTCCGTTGAACTCCAAAGCATCGGTTTTAGTGTAGGCTACTATTTCCGTTGTGCTAAAATTAGCATTAATATTATCTCCTTCCGGTTTTATCTCTACAGAATCAGTATCAAGTACCCATTTGTCCATTGAATCATTACTGAAATCAATATCAATAGTAACCGTAGATGCATTGTACTGCACTCCGGCAATCACAGTAAATGGAGTTACGTTAAGCTTCACGGCCTGTTCTGTCGTAACGTCCATAATATTTGCCGTATAGAAATATCTGTATCCGTAGCTTTCCGGGTAAACCGTTCTTCTATCTCCATTCAATGTTTCTTCAATTGAGGAATAAACTATATTCTCCATATAACTTCGCGCTATATTGGAAAGACTATTTCCTTCTGCATCAAGTGCCTCAATTTCAAATCCAACTTTTCCGTAATAAAGCATATCTACACCGGCAACAAGACGAATGTGATTGTTTTTGGTGTCACGCTGAGCTCCGACAAAACCTGATGTTGCACTTATATCTAAATTATAGACTTTTACATAAGAAATATCAAGTGTTCCAATAAAGCGGTCTGTAATTTCCTTACCGCTCTTTGTGACATCGGCGGAAAATATCACGGCTCTTGTATCCGGAGAAGTCATTTTGTAATATCTCGGTGTCGGGAGCTGTATCTGCTGTGCGAGCAACAGTTCATTGTCGGAGTTGTAATACGGAATTTTACCATCTATTCTGAAGCTTATTTGACCGGCGACAGAATCGTAAATAACGGCTACGTTTGTCCAGTTATCCTTAGATATCTGCATAGGTTCTCCGTTAGCGTCACAAAGCACATCCGACTCGTAAATAAGATTTCCATTAGGAGCAAGATAAAGTATTGGTTCGTTATAACTACCGCTATATCCATCTTCCGTTCTTCGAAGCGACAAAAGAGACATGTTTTTGTTTGAGTTTTCGCTATGAGGAGTAAATTTAAGATTAAATTCAAACACCGTTATATTATCTTCAAGATAGTTATTAAGATACAACTGGCTATAAACATGACCTGTAAGAACTCCGGTATCGCTTTCGATATCGTCATTGGGATGCTTGAAATCAAGTCGGAAATATTTTACGTCTGACGTGCTTTGCTCACTGAAGAAATCAGATTTTGCCAATACACCCGCATTTATTATGCTTGGATTTGCCCACTTATCTGTGCTTCCAACGGTCATTCTCTCCGGAGAAACAGTTATAAGATTTCCATTCTGCTTAGCAAGCTCTCTTTCAAGACCCGTATGAATATAAAGCTCGGATATCTGAGTTGAACCTTCAACGACAAACGCTATATTTTTTTCACCTGAAGTAGGTGCAGCTGAAGAATATCTTGACACACCGATATAATTACCGTCAGCAAATATGGCAAGCTCACTTTTTAGAGACGATATAGTTATAGCAAGTTCAGTGAATTTTTCTGTAGATGTGGAGACTATACCGTATCCTGCTATGCCTCCTTTAGGTGTGTTGAAAACGGTTTGATTATCGTTCTTGCACAAATTAACCATTCCCGATTTATAAGCGTCATGAATAACCGAAATAAATCCATCTCCAACAAAATCGGTTTTTACCATCATTTCAACATTGAAGCCCAGATTGCTGTTATCAAGGAAATTAGCAAATACACCGTTTGCATCTATCCACGCAAAGGTAGCACCTTCGGGAATATTCAATACGCCGTTTTCAATAGTTACGTCATCGCTTATGTAATATTGGTTTCCAAATTCTTTTTTGAATTCGGTTATGTTTTCGTACTCTGCAAAATCTACCCACGCAAAGTCCTTGTATTCAATGTTTTCAGCTGCCTTGGCAGCGGTTGTATATTTTACCTCGGCGGAAAGCATGTCAAACGAGAATGCGTTCGATTCAGCGGAGTAAAATCTTACTCTCTGATCCACAGCATTTCTTGTTTCATAGAGCGTACTGTCGATAATACCCGACAACGAAACCGCCTTGTTTATCGGGAACAAGAATGCGAATGTCGAAAGCGCAACGTTGGCATAGTACGTTGCTTCACCGTTTACTGTGAACGATACAAGAGTTTCACCGTTGCTTTCGTCGAAAACAACCTCTAATTCGGTCCAGTTATCATTAGCGATATCGACGATTGTACCGTCTCCGTTATAGAGATAATACTTTACATCCGATTTTACAAAGTATACGTAAGAAGTGTCAGCCTCTACATAAATATTTGAAGACAGAACGGCAGACGAATCCTCGGCTTGTCTGTAGAGCTTGAATATCTCCATATCGTTTTCAACGCTGACGTTTTTAACCACCCATGTGGCAGAGAATGCTTTTCCGCCCGCATTTGTAGCGCGCAGGTCAAAAAAGCTCTCTCCGGAACCGTTGTAAGTTGCGTTTACATAATTTCCAGATTTTTTAAAATCCTTGTTTGCATTAGATGCAACTACATATGAATTTCCACCGCTTGTTCCGTAAACGTTTTCGGCCATTATATGTTCGGATTTAACGGAAATGCTTTCAAAATCAATGTTGGAGATTACTCCGTTTTCGCTGAACTCACCGACGGCATACTCCTTCGGTCCTATTCCTTTATATATACTGAGGTCGTCAATCGCACCTGTTGTTCCTGCCGCACCGTTAAAGAAATACAACGAGTTATCATTGTAGTTTCTGATTGAGGGTGTAAGCTTAAGTCCCGATTTAAAAGCACCGCCTTCATAGACAAGCTGATAAATGTTTCCATCGTTAGCTTCATATGCCTTAACTGTTCCGTCCTCGTTTTCATACAAAAAGGACATGCCGCTGATATCAGGCTGTGCGGTGATCTTTGCAGACGTTACATTCATAATCTTAACAGCCGCAACAAAGCTTTCTCCGGAATATTCAACCTGATAATAATCCTCGTTGGTGTCAATATACGTCTTTATACCGTCATTGTCACTTATAAGAGTCATACCCGTAACGTCAGGGGCAGACGCAAGCGGAATAACCGTAACGAATCGGTCGTTCAAAAGCCAATAATTGTAGCCTGTTGAATCTGCGCTGCTCTCAATTCTGTCTACCGTGGTTGTTGAAACGTATTTGCCATCAACCCACAATGCTACTCTGTAGTTGTTCTTAGACGCGCCGTTATAATTGATAAAGTTATCGAATACACCCTTGTTTGTGTCATCTACAACAATTGACAGTGTAATTCTGACCCATTCTGAAGAACCTGTAGCGGGAACAGTTACGTTCGGTATCGTATCCGAACCGAGTGTCAATCGTCCGCTTCCGTCTACAACAAGCAAGGTGCGCTCCTTCATGCGGTCAAACAAACGCAAGATCGGACTTGCTCCGCTCGCCTGAAGCTTAAAATCTACTGTCCAGTTTCCATTTTCTAAGAACTGATACTTGCCATCGGACAGCTTCAAGCGTCCGGCGTTCAACGAGAGATATTTGTTTGTAGCATTTCCGTCATCTGTTATCGACGCCGAGCCTTTGTCAATAGTAAATACTGTGTTATTTGCAACCGTTGTTTGCACAAAGGTATTCAAGCCTGTCCCGGCAGTTTCAAAGCTGTTAGCGTAATAATCGCCGTCTTTGATAATCAAATCATCCACGTCTATGTTGAATTGGTTTCGTTCGTTACCGCTTCTTATACTGAAAAGACGCAAGGATTCGATGCTTGAATCTGCACCCGACACCTGTGTTCTTGTGGGAGCAAAGTCGGCATCGTAGGTTGTAGTTACCGTGTCGGTGCCTCTTGGATCAACCACGCAAGTAGCACCCTCTACGTAAGGTGTGCCGTTAATGTAAACACTGTACGAATTGGTAACGTCATGGTAAACGACGTTAAATGAAGTAAAGCTATTGTTTGTTTCAGAAGCTTTTGCTATACGGTAAATTTCAACGTATTCCGTCTTAGTGCCGTTTTTGCGAGCCGCAAGTATAACAAGATTGTCCTTCTCGGCATCAACTCTCGCAATAAGCATCGGAATATCATATCTTCCGCTTGTTTTAGCTCTTCTGTACAATAAAAGATTCATTTCAGCTGTGCTGGCAAGCGTTTGCGCCTGACCTACCCATCTGAGCTTGAAGCTGATATCAATACCGTTCGCTATAGAATGATTGGTCTCTCCGTCAATAAGGTAAAAGGAAACCTCCTGGTAACGGTTTATATAGTCCACGCTATAATAATTTCCAAGACCCTCACCGTGAGACTTGATTGCTCCGTTCAAAGTGCCGCCGGTAGTCATATTATAAGGATTGGAATTCGGATCACTTGCATTCTGAAGCGATCCAAAAGTTTTGTCTACCGCCAGACTATCAAAGGTATACCTATAATAATAGGAATCAACGCTGACCTCCTTGGCAGATTGAGTTACAGTCTGCGTGCTTGATGCATCAGCAAAAGCACCTATCGACAAGGTCGACATAAGCATTGCCAAAACCAAAACCGCAGATACCATTTTCAAAAAACTTCTCATAAAGTTTCCCTCCCATTGTAGTTCAAGTTGGAATAAAATGCATAATTTTTGATTATTCCACTTGCATTATAGCACAAAGTGTGATACAATAATAGCATAATTGTATCAAAAATCTTGTATAATAGTTCCAACATGGAGGATACTTATGAGACCAATCTTTAAATTTAACAACGATTATGTTTTCAAAAGACCGGGACAGGCAGTTACCACCTTTCTTGATGATCACCAGTTGGTGGGGTTTCACAGCCACGACTTCTATGAAATGATTGTTGTCACTAACGGAAGCGGAACGCATCAAATCGAATCTCTGACATTTGACATACGCAAGGGAGACGTATTTGTAATTCCTCCTATGATCGGTCACTCGTACTGCGGCTCCGAAAACTTTGAGATCCGCAACATACTCATCAAAAAGGACTTTATTGCAAACAATGAGGCTGATTCAAAATATATTCCCGGATATCTTCAATTAATGGAAATAGAACCCTTTCTGCGCCAGAATTCAGTTCAACCAATGTTCCTTCATCTTAATTCATCTCAATTGGCTGAGCTACAGCAGGACACAAAATATTTTGAAAGGGACGGACAATTCGACAAAGCCGAATTCACCGTTCTTCACAATCACACTGTGTGGAAGATAATTTATTCGCTTGCCCTCGCTCTTTATGAACAGATAAATTGCAAAAACGAAGAGCCGTCGGTTAAATACAAGCTTCAGATTCTCGATACTCTCGAATATATACACCTAAACTTTTCTCAAAAAATTACGGTTGAGGAGCTGGCAGAACGTGTTTTTCTTTCTCGCTCTACCTTTTTGAGAAATTTCCGGTCGGTTTGCGGTTGTTCTCCCATACAATATCTGAATACGTATAGAATTAAAAAAGCAATCGAAATGCTGGAGTTCTCTACAAAATCCAAAACCGAAATCGCACACAGTTGCGGCTTCTATGATCTTTCATATATGGAAAGATGTATTAAATCAAACCGATCCGCAAAGTAATCAGAATAAATACGTAATATAAGTGGACTCGAACTGATATAACTCTTATCGGTTCGAGTCCGTTTAATTTAACCGTATTACTCACCAAACAAAGCGAAAGCTTTTCATTTTGTTGAAATTATTATACCAGCTTTTTGACACGATTATGCTATTATTGTGTCACTGTTTGTGCTATAATGCAAATAATATAATAAAAATATAGAAAGGGTTTTGGGTAAAAATGTTAAAACGCGAAGAGATAAGAATCAGAGATCCGTTTATTATAACCGACAAAGAAAACCAATGCTATTACATGTACGGCACTACGGCACTGAGACCCGGGACAGTTGGTGCAAGAAATACGTTCTCGGTTTACAAATCGTACGATCTTGAAAATTTTGAAGAGCCTAAGGTGATTTTTGATGGTTCAAAATGCAATTTTTGGGCAACGCGTAATTTTTGGGCGGCAGAAGTACACAAGTACAAAGGTAAATATTATCTTTTTGGAAGCTGCATAACAGAAGGCAGATGCCGTGCTACGCACATATTCGTTTGCGACACGCCCGATGGCGAGTTTGTACCTGTTTCGGAAAATCCCCCTACCCCTGCAGACTGGGACTGCCTTGACGGCACTCTCTACGTTGAAGACGAGATTCCGTACATAGTTTTCTGTCATGAATGGGTTCAGATCAAGGACGGAACAATTTGCGCTCAGCGTCTTTCCGAGGATCTGTCAACCCCTATCGGTGAGCCTATCTGTCTTTTCAAGGCCTCCGATAATAAGTGGGTAACCGAGCTGACAAACCGCGAGGGTTGCTTCGTAACCGATGGCCCGTTTTTCTACTACGAAAACGGTAAGCCCATTATGATATGGTCAAGCTTTACAAACGGAAGATATCAGGTATTTGAGGCGGAAAGCGACAACGGCAAGATTGACGGCAGCTGGATACACAACCAAGGACGCTTCAATTTTGACGGCGGACACGCCATGATTTTTGAATCGCTTGACGGTAAACGAATGATTGCGCTTCATTCCCCTAACACGCTCGACCTGGAACGCGCCAATTTTTTTGAATTTTAATATCTGTACATAGTCGCAGTTTTTGCATTAATACACGTAATAAAAGGAGACACGAAAATGAAAAAAATTAAACTTGCTATACTTTTGGGTAACAGAGGTTTTTTCCCCGGAAGCGTTATTGCCGCAGCGCGTGAAGAAATGTGCGAGGCAGTCACTCGCGCGGGTGCGGAGGTCCTTTGCATGGATTCGTCCCTGACACGCTACGGCGCCATAGAAACACGAGAAGAGGGGGCAATTTTTGCAGACTTTCTGAAGGAACACGAGGGCGAATACGACGGTATCATTATTTCCCTGCCTAACTTTGGCGATGAAAACGGAATTAAGGAAGCTATAAAGGACGTAAACGTACCAATTCTTGTGCAGGCGTATCCCGATGAGCTCGACAAAATGGATTTTGATAACCGTCGCGACGCCTTTTGCGGAAAGCTCGGCTTATGCGCCGTGCTTAAACAGATGAAAACAAAATTCGTCACCACCGAGTCATTTACCGTTGACCCGAAGAGCGACGAGTTTACACAAGAGCTTGTCAAATTCACAGCTATTTGCCGCATCGTAAAACGTATGAAGCATATGCGAATCGCTGTCCTTGGAGCCAGAACCACAGCGTTTAAGAGCGTTCGTTTCGACGAGGGTGCTTTGGAAGCGCGAGGCTGTGACGTTGAAACTTTAGACCTGACTCAGGTTTTCGACAAGATGAAAAAGATTTCCGACGATGATTCACGCATGGCAGAGTGGGAAAATACGCTTAAAGCTACTTCCGATGTCAGCGACGTGCCTCGCTATGCAATCACCAATCAGTGCAAGCTCGGAATTGCAATAGAAGAGCTCCAAAAAGAAATGAATATAGATATATCCGCAATCCGTTGTTGGAGTGAATTTCAATATGAATACAAGATAGCTCCTTGTGCCGTAATGGGAGTTTTCAACAACCGACAGATGCCCATAGTTTGCGAAACCGACGTAACCAATGCGCCCGCAATGCTGGCTTTGACGTTGGCGTCCGGTAAGGGAGTTGGTTGTCTTGACGTAAATAACAACTATGGAGACGATCCAAACAAGTGCATTCTCTTCCATTGCGGTCCTCTCCCCATTGACCTGCTCTGTGGTAAAGGTCATATGGAGGAGCATAAAATGTTTACCAAAACCCAGGGAAAGAACTGCTCTTGGGGGGTAAACGCAGGAAGAATCAAGCCGTGTACTATCACAATCTGCGGTATGCGAACCGAGAATGGCGAGGTGCGTTATTTTGTGGAGAAGGCAGAGGTCACAGACATTCAGCTGGGCAAGGAGTTTTTTGGTACATACGGCGTAACAGAGCTTCCCGATCTTCAAAAGAAGCTTCGCCGCATGAGCGAAGAAGGCTTCCGTCACCACGTCACCATCACGGAGGGCGATTGGTGCGAGGCGTTGCGCGAGGCGCTTTCCAAGTATCTCGGTTACACGGAAGTTAAGCTTTCGTAAATTTATGGCTTTATAAAAATCACAAAGGAGAACTCAAAATGTTAGTATCATTAACAGAACTTATGAAGGATGCAACTGCGAAAAACTACGCAGTTGGCGCATTTAACGCATCCAACCTGGAGTCGCTCACCGCTTCCATCCGTGCGGCAGAGGAATTAGGAAAGCCGATTATTCTTAACCACGCCGACGTACATTCCAAGTTTATTACACTTGAGGAAATTGCCCCTATTATGGTGCAACGAGCGGAAAAGTCATCTGTGCCGATCTGCCTTAACCTTGACCACGGCTCATCCATTGAAATGTGTATGAAGGCAATCCGCCTTGGATTTACGTCTGTTATGCTTGACGCATCGGCATCGAGCTACGAGGAAAACGTGCGTGATACTGCTCTCATCTGCCGTTTGGCGCACAGCGTCGGCGTAACCGTAGAGGCAGAGCTTGGTCACATCTTTTCTTCGGACATCGGAGTTGGAAACGGAGCGGTACAGGAAACCCTTGATAACTTCGATAGCGAGGAAGATGTTTATACAGATCCCGCTGTTGCTAAAGATTTTGTTGAAAAAACAGGCGTTGACGTTCTTGCTATCGCATTCGGAACGGCGCACGGTATATATCAGAAAAAGCCCAAGCTTGACCTTGACAGAATCCGACTTATACGCGAGAGCATAGATATTCCATTCGTTATGCACGGCGGTTCGGGACTTACAAACGAGGAATACCGCATTGCCATCAACAACGGAATCCGCAAGATCAACTATTATACATATATGGCACTTGCGGGCGGCAAAGCGGTAAAGGAAGCTATGGATAAAGTGCAGACAGGCGAAAACGTATTCTTCCACGATATTCCCCTCATTGGTATTGAAGCAATGAAAGAGGACGTGAAGAACGCTATCCGCATATTCAGTCAAGAGGCGTAAAAATGGAGAAATACGGAATATGTGTGGCAGGTTCACTGATTGCCGACCGCTTTTATGAGGTAGACAGCTACCCGAAAGAGGGATTTCTCAGCACGATCAGAAGCAGTGCAATGCATATAGGCGGCTCCGGAAATCTTATATTGGATCTTGCAAAGCTCGACAAGAATCTTGCGGTCAAGGTGTGCGCCGTAGTCGGTGAGGATCAAAGTGGAAAAGAACTGCTTAATGTTTTAAACGGATATGCAAATATCGACACCGACGACGTCGTCCGTGAGGGCGAAAGCTCAGTAACACTCGTAATGAATGCCAACGACACAAAGCAAAGAACCTTCTTTTTCGTTCCCGGCGCAAGTGACGTGTTTGATGAAACAAAAATTCATTGGGGAAGCATAACCTCCCGCATCTTCCACCTTGAATATCTTTTGCTGATGAAAAAGGTGGATGCCGGTGACCCGGAATACGGGACACATGGTGCACGAATACTTGCACATGCAAAGGCGGCAGGAATGATAACCTCTTTTGATATGGTGTCAGAACAAAGTGACAGAATAAAGGACGTTGTAAGCCCTGCGCTTAAATTCACCGATATTTGTTGCATTAATGAGTCCGAAGCACAAGCAATCACAGGTATCGAGGTGGTATCGCAGGAAACCGCAAGTCAAGCACTAAAAGAATTACATCGTCTTGGCGTATCAAAGTGGGGGGTTATCCATTCGCCGAAACATAATTATGGATATGACGTAACACTTGATAAAATAGTTTGCGTAGATAGCCTTAAATTGCCAGAGGGATATATTAAAGGAACAACCGGTGCAGGCGATGCCTTTTGCGGTGGAATTCTATACGGCGCACATTGCGGTGACACCCTTGAAAGCTCTATGAACTTGGCAATTGCGTGTGCCGCCTGCTCCCTCTCGGAAAGCAACGGAACCGACGGCATGAGATGTCGTGAAGATGTCCTCTCATTGCTTAATATGTACCGTTAATTTACCAAAAAACGATTCAATAAAAAATATAATCCGTATCAAAAACCTTCGTTTTCGGGAAGAATAGTGAAAGTATCAAAACCTATCGGCAGATAGATTTTTGGAACTGCTATTCTTCCCTTAACTTATCTCAAAATCAAAGTTTCAAAACTCAACCCTTTATGGCACGGTACAGCGTGGACTTGGAAATGCCGGTGAGATTTGTTATCTCTTTTACGGTATATTGCTTGGTGTTATAGAGGGCTATCGCCTTTTTGAGGGCGTTTGAATCGGATTTTGGTCTTCCGCCGACACGTCCGCGGGCTCTGGCGGCGGCGAGGCCTTCGGCGGTTCTTTCAGCTAAAACATCTCTCTCGAACTGAGCCAGCGAGGCCAGGATTGTAAACAAAAGCTTACCTGTTGACGATTTTGTGTCTATAGTCTCCTTTAGTGACACCAATCGTATGTTTGTCTCGTTGAATTGTTCAATCAGCTCAGCGAGGTTTTTGACGCTTCTGCCAAGTCTTGAAAGGCTTTCAACCACAACCGTATCTCCGTCCCGAAGCTCAGCGAGCAATGCGTCGAGCTCGGGTCGGTTCTTTTTTGTACCCGACATTTTTTCGCAGTAAAGGCGGTCTATGCCGTACTTGCCGAGGGCATCCTTTTGGCGATCGAGGTTCTGATCTGCGGTAGAAACACGCGCGTATCCGTAAATCATTTCTACCTCCTATCGTGCTTGTTGTTATACAGTTCGGCAATGATTTCTATCAATGCCCAAACCGCAATTTTTAGGTATTTCATATAGAATATTTTTCCTTTTAGCAGTAGTATTTTGAATTTTAATTTGGCGTTGTTTTCAGGCTGTTTCATAATCGTATAAATACATTTCTATTTCATCAAGTGAGAGCCCCTCCGCCAACAAATCGTCAATCAGTCCCGGGGAGTATCCCTCATACATTGCCATTTGCTTCAAAGTCTCCAGATAATCCTTTGCGTAATCTTTTGCGCCATCCGACCGACCTCCCACAGTATAGCTGTAAGGCGTGCCGTAATCCCACCAATTGTATCTCCCCCGATAATAGCGGAAATCAAACTCTCCGCGCTCTATTCTCCCATCGGGGCATATCTTTAATATTTCGCCCTCGTCTATTGGTATCTGCTCATACTCACCCCGTTTGAGAAATGGGAATATAGGCGAATCGATTAAAGCCTTGTAAAGTATCTCATCGGTGCTGGCGTAGACATAAAGCTTCAACTTGGGAAAATGCAATACAGAGAGGGGCGAATCACCTTTAACAAGGTAGATATTGTTTTTGCTATCCAATATTGAAAACGAAAAGCTTCCTTTCACCGTCTCTGCCATAAAGCGCAGGCTTTCAAAGTTCAGCTTTTTCCTCAACTCCAACAGTTGAACCGCCACAAAGGAGTCGGTTTCGATTTTCGTTTGAGGAAGCAACAACTCTTGCTTTAGGTCACCATCATTCCAGAGAACTCCGTTGTGCGCCAAGGCAAAGTTGCAGCCTTGCATTCGTCCGAAGAAGGGATGGTTGTTGTAATTCTTCTTCTCGGAGCCTTGTGTCGAATGTCTCGTGTGCCCGATAAGCGCCACAATGTCCTCCGGATGCTTGAAATTAAGCTCGCTGACGGTCTTGCGCCTTGGAGCAAAGACACCTCCATCAAAGCGGTCGTACAAAAAGTCCTCCCACTGTTTCATGTAATCGTCCTCTGCCTCGGGATCGAGTCTGCGCTCGATATCTTCAAGTATTTCTATGGTTTGGTTGTTAAGCGTCATAATCTGTCACCTTCCTTTTTTTATCACAGAAAGGCGAAAATGTAAATATGGTATTCTTGCTTTTTTAATCATTTTCCGCAAGAAAACCGCATAGCTTTATATCTTGTCAAGTAGTATGAGGAATAAAATACGGCGCTTTTTGCTCGTCTTTATATTTGGAATTCAAGAGCGTACCGTTCTCTTTTCTGAACTCGGTCGGGGTAATTCCAACCTCTTTTTTAAACTGTCTCATAAAGTGAACGTCGTTTTTATATCCGCATTCGCGCGCGATATAAGCCACTCCGTAATCAGTGCTTGAAAGCATGTACTGAGCTCTTTCTATTCTGGCGGATATTATATCCGAGGAGATATTAGTGCCGAAAAATCGTTTATAAAGGTGCTGAAAATATGACCGACTGAGCGCAAGCGTTTCGGCTATGGCATCCACCGTCCACTCTGCGGCGGGATCGTTGAATATTTTCGCTCTTATCTCTGCTATTTTGCCGTAATGGGGATTGTGTTTTTCGCTTGACGGGAAGCGCAACGCTTCCGCAAGCTTTATGAAAATAAGCTCCATATACAAATTTAACGTTTCATCCTTCAACGGATTGGCTGAATACTTCTCTTGATACATGCTTTTCACTATCTTTGAAAAAAAGGATATATCACCTATACGCACGGGCGTATCAAATGGAATTCCCATTTCCGTTATGCGATTTTCCTCCTCGCCATCAAGGCTGAAGTGTACCCAATCGTTTACAAAGCTTTCGCCATTTGCGCGAAAAAACTGCGGAGTCCCCTTTTTGTAGAGTATAAAAGACTGGGCATCGGCTTGGATATCGGCTCCGCGTAAAGTAAAAATCGCCTCCGTTCTTAAAAACAAAATCGCATAATCACCGGAACCTCGGGGGCGGTTAACAGAAAATTTGCCGCCGTGAACAAATTTGTAGCCTACGTTATTTATCTCCATATCACATCTCCAAAAAGCAGAATATATCAGTTTTTTGACATTATAGCACATTGAAATTATTTTGTCAAGCTGATATAATAGAAGTACCGAAAAAATAAGGAGGCAGAATATGAAAGCTAAGATAACGGCTAACAAAAATTTTATAATAAGTGAAATAGACAAAAGAATCTACGGCTCATTCATCGAGCATATCGGAAGAGCTGTCTACAACGGAATTTACGAGCCGGAGCACAGCACCGCCGACGATGCGGGATTCAGAGGCGATGTTATTGAGCTTGTTAAGAAGCTCAACGTTCCGATAGTACGCTATCCCGGAGGCAATTTTGTTTCGGGGTATAATTGGGAAGACGGCACCGGCGACAAAGCGAAGCGCCCGCAAAAGCAGGATCTTGCCTGGTTTGCTATTGAAACAAACGAGGTAGGAATCGACGAATTTCAAGAGTGGGCAAAGCGAGCCGACACAGAAGTCATGATGGCGGTAAACCTTGGCACGCGCGGTGTTGAGGACGCTAAAAACTGTATCGAATACTGCAATGCCGATACCGACACCTATTACGCAAATCTCCGTCGCAAAAACGGCTTTGAAAAGCCCTTTGGCATTAAAGTTTGGTGCCTTGGCAACGAGATGGACGGAAGATGGCAGATTGGAGCAAAGACTCCGCAGGAGTACGCCCGCCTTGCGACCGAGACCGCGAAAGTAATGAAGATGGTAGACCCCTCTATTGAGCTTGTGGCCTGCGGAAGCTCGGTGCCCTATCAAAAAACCTTTGGTGAGTGGGAGCTTACCCTGCTTGAACACGCCTACGATTACATCGATTACGTTTCTCTTCACAGCTACTACAACAATAAAGCAAACGACACCCCAAGCTTCCTTGCAAGAGCCGAAGAAATGGATCTCTTTATAAAAGGAACGGCTGCCATTTGCGACGCCATAAAGGCAAAAAAGCACCACACGAAAACCGTAAACCTCTCCTTTGACGAGTGGAACGTATGGAAGAGCATCGGAACAACCTCAGCTCCCGAAAAATGGACAAAAGCTCCCCATTTTTTGGAGGACGTATACAACTTTGAAGACGCCTTGCTTGTGGGCTGTCTGTTGATGACTCTGCAAAATAACTGCGACAGAGTAAAAATGGCTTGCCTTGCGCAGCTTGTAAACGTTATCGCTCCCATTATGACCGAAAACGGCGGAAGCGCTTGGATGCAGACTATCTTCTATCCGTTTATGTACGCTTCAAATTACGGGCGCGGAAAAACGCTTCGCACTATTGTGGAATGCGATAATTACCGCACGAAAAATAACAAAGAATACCCCTTCCTTTACAGCTCTGTAATCGATAATACCGACAAGGGCGAGTTGATTGTATTTGCCGCCAACCGCTCCCTTGACGAGGATATGGAGCTTGAGCTTTCTGCGGAAAATTATGAAAATTGCAAGCTTATTGAGCATATACAGCTCTATTCAGACGACCTTACAGCCTGCAACGACAAGGAGTGCCAAAGAGTTGTTCCTGATGAAGTCCCCCTCACCGAGGACGGAACAATACTGCTTAAAAAGCATTCGTGGAATATGCTCAGGTTTAAATATTAAAATAAGCCATCACGAGAAATCGTGATGGCTTTATCTCTTACAAAATTTACTCTATAACCGTATAGGACAGCATCTCATAATGCAGCCTGGTACCCACGTCAACGCCGGGGGGAAGAAGCGCCATAGCAATAAAAATTGCGTTGTCCTCCGTTTCGCCGTCCCCGCGAAGATAGGCGTATTCACCCTCGATTTTTATAACCGTGTAATCCTTCGGTTCCATTAAAATCACCTCTCTGTTCTAACTTTAATCGATTAAATTAGCCCCACATACCATTTGGAAGCTGATACACGCCCTTTGATTCTGTTGCCGACATAACATCCTCCTATAAAAATTTGTGGAAGCTTCCATTTTCCATAAGCTTATAGGCAAATTCATAAAGCCTACAAAGCCTTACACGCCAAGCCTTTTGACGCTAGGCTTACATAAAGCGACCGCGACGAAGCTCGTTACGGCAAGGCTCTTGAGGGACTCCTTAACAGATACTTCAAGTAAGCACCTTGCCGGTGCGGGCAATAGGCTTCGCCCCTTACGCACCAAGGCTTGTGCGAACATAGCAGGGCGCAATACGACAGACGGTGTCTAAACAACACCGCCTGTCTTTTTTATGCCTATTTTACTTAAAATAGCCTCAATTTGTGGAACTTTTATGGAACTTTCCACTTCTCAAATAGAGCCAAATGGAAGTCAAAATGGAAGTCTCCAAACCGGAACTTTATTATATCGCGAAATTTCGTGTTCGCAAATACCGAAAGGGAATTGTTTGCGGAAAGGTTGCAACTGTACTTGAACTTTTGAACTTGCGGCCTCTACCACCCCAATAAACAACGCAAGGCAAGACTGTTCAAATCGGTGTTCTTTTGATTTTATAAACGTGCTTTTGAACAGTTTCTTTTGCTAGTCAGCTTCATTTTTGCTATTCCATCAAGCGAACGGGATTATCGTGCAACGCTTTATCAATTTGCCTTTGCGAAACGCCCATTTCCTTTAAAAATGGAATAAACCTTTTATGCACGTTCGTGAGATTCTTGTTAGAAGTTAAAACTTCCTTTTTTCGCTCTTCCCAGGTATAATTTTGAGAATCAATGAAAACCGCAAAATCATGTGAGAATAGCAGTTGATTTTCCCAACCTCGTTCGATCAGCTTACACACAGTCTCTGCCACGCGGCGACAGTCAAAAGAGATCCTATCAAAGCCCAAGTAACATCCGAGTCTCAAAAAATCTTCAAGATAGTCGATGTCCTTCACAGAGTTGCTGTGACCGATAATGATTTTGTTAAAATCGGCATTAGCTCCCTCAAAAATCTTGAGCTGGTCGTATGCGGTTTTTATGGCGTGATAGTTGTGCGCAAATAGTGGAAGTCCCGTTTCTCGTTGAACGATAGCCATAGCTTCGAGGGATTTTTTATTTAACTCGGTAACACCTTGCTCATTGGTGGCGCATTTCAAAAACTGCGGCTTTATGCCCGTGTTCGTGATGCCGCTGCAGATAAGATTGAAAACAATCAGGTGTTGCTGATTGAAGCCCCCGTCAATTTATAAAATAAAAATCGGACACATCACAAGGGAAAACCCTAAAATGATGTGTCTAATTGTTTTTATAGAATTTTTGTCGGAGCTTTCAAGAGAAAGCGACCGTAAACCCTTTTATTTGCTTGCCTCTTCGATAGCAACTGCGCATCGGGCGGTCATACCGATCCTCGGGGTTGTTACCTGTTTTTATTGCACAAAAAACTATCATTTTTTGACATTTGCAACCTACATGTGAAAAGCGTATTTTTGCATTTTTTCTGAAGGGCTTATATGACGAAACATTACCATCGATTGGTAAGTAAACCAAAATATTTGCACAACTGTCGACAAAATGTCGGCGCACCGTCATTTTTTTACCGTATTAGCTATTTAGCAGATAAACATCCTGCACCTTTCAGCATGGGGTAATTATCAGGTATCTTTGCGGGAGAATCGGATATTTGTGTTCCTGATTTGCTTATCATAACCTCCAAATTGAAATTACTGCGTTTATTATATCATAATTATTTCAAGAAATTAATATTTATTGAAATAATCGTTGCACATATTTTAAATATATTTCAAAAAATGAAATAAAACGCCGAAAATTTTCGCTTAATTTCATTTGTAGATAATTGCCGTTATCGGCAAAATATCGTGTGATTTTATATGCATGTTCCATTGCTATTTTTGATACTTTGATTTTGAAACGACTTTTGAAACAAAACACCGTTCCAAAACCCATCTTTATCCCAGGTTTTGGAACGGTTTGAATTTGTGTCAAAAACGAAGGTTTTTGAGATTATAAGTAGTACACAAAAACTTGAATATTTTATTTTTTCCTTGACAAAACAAGTCCACAATACTGTTCAATTACCAATTTGAATTTCGTTATTTCTTTAGTCTGGTTAACGTGTCTATAAAATCAAAATAATTTATAACGTCCATACACTGTTATTTCATTAGAATTGAGTTTTGACAATGATAACTCTTCGTCATTTAAATCTATGATTTTATTAGAGTTTTTGAATGAGAGATGGTCAATATACGTTGTATGCGCCACTCCATTTAACAAGCCCACAAAGAGTATAAAATCCACTTTTTCCTTTTGAAGAAAGAAATCCCAAAATTGTTTGGTACGTATATACTCTAATTCACCTTCATATCGTTTTTTATAGTCGATCATAGGGCTAAGCTTGTTCTCGACAACAAAACCAACTATTGTCTCTTCAAGTGAACTTAACTTTTTTGTTTTCACATTGTTTATGTATGTATCAATTTTTTTGTAATGATCCTCAAAGGTAGTTTCAAAATTACTTTGCCAATCTTTGAAAGAGATAGAATATGTGGCTTGGTCAGCTTTCCATTCGTCCGTAGTATCATCGCTGTGTATTCGCTGCATTAACGCGGCTTCCTCTTTTTTTCCTTTCATTCCTTTTTTGCTTTTGTGTGAAGCGTCAAACTCAAAATGTTCAAGTAGTACGAGTTTATTAGAAATAATTGAATACATATCCGGTGATTCAAAAGCTTTTATATGTGACAGCATTTCGAAAACGTCTTCTGCGGAAAGACAATGAAAGCCATTGTTCCAAATTCCTTTGCTTGGGGTGAAATATTGTAATCTTAAATATTGAAGTTCGGTTGACATTTGTTTTACCTTACGTTTGGCTTCTGGAGCAGTTGCCGCAGTTCGGTTTCCGTGTAGGTTTGGATTGCACTTTTGTCGACTTTAATAGCTTTCATTTCAAAGGAATTTACATATCCCTCTCGCATTAAGAAGTGCAACGTTGTTATTAAGTCGCGCAGGTAGCTGTTGATACTGATATCATTATTCAGAGTTTCACGCAGGTACACAACGTAGCTGTTATAGAGTGCTTGATTGAACCTATCTACTGGCATATCCATATCAAAGAATTTTTCGAATTGAGTGTAGCTTTGTTTGTAATGGTTAATCGTGCCCTCTCGCAGATTTCTTTGCTTGCAATTCAGCAAATAAAGGTCGCATCCTTCCTCAAAAGTAATGGTGTTAGTGTTCAATAAATTCAACTTTCGCATACAGTTTTTTCTCCTAAAAAAAGTTAGACACATCACAAGGGAAAACCCAAAATGATGTGTCTAATTGTTTTTTTAAGTTAAATCAGCCAAGAAGCTAATTACTTCGCTGCCTCTTCGATAGCAACTGCGCATGCAACGGTCATACCAACCATGGGGTTGTTACCTGCGCCGATAAGTCCCATCATCTCTACGTGAGCGGGAACAGAGGACGAGCCTGCGAACTGTGCGTCACCGTGCATACGTCCCATTGTATCGGTCATACCGTAGGAAGCGGGGCCTGCTGCCATATTATCGGGGTGAAGTGTACGTCCTGTACCGCCGCCCGATGCAACAGAGAAGTACTTAACGCCATTCTCGATAGCCCACTTCTTATATGTTCCTGCAACGGGGTGCTGGAAGCGAGTGGGGTTAGTGGAGTTACCTGTGATGGAAACGCCAACGTTCTCAAGTCTCATAATTGCAACGCCTTCGGGAACGCTGTCAGAGCCGTAGCACTTAACCTTTGCTCTGTCACCTGTGGAGAACGCCTTTTCGGAGAGAACGGCAACCTCCTCGGTATAGGGGTCGAACTTTGTCTCTACGTATGTAAAGCCGTTGATTCTGGAGATGATGTAAGCAGCGTCCTTACCGAGACCGTTAAGGATAACTCTAAGGGGCTTAACTCTTACCTTATTTGCGTTAAGAGCGATCTTGATTGCGCCCTCTGCAGCCGCGAATGACTCGTGACCTGCAAGGAAGCAGAAGCACTCGGTCTCCTCGGAGAGGAGCATCTTACCGAGATTACCGTGGCCAAGACCAACCTTTCTGTTCTCGGCAACAGAGCCGGGGATACAGAAAGCCTGAAGTCCTATACCTATAGCCGCAGCTGCGTCAGCAGCCTTCTTGCAGCCCTTCTTGATTGCGATAGCAGAGCCTACCGTGTACGCCCACTTTGCGTTTTCAAAGCAGATGGGCTGTGTTTCCTCAACGATCTTGTAGGGGTCTACGCCGTAAGCGTCGCAGATCTCCTTGCACTCGTCGATGGAGTTGATTCCGTATTCCTTAAGAGCCTCGAGGATCTTCGCCTCGCGTCTTTCGTAACCTTCAAATTTTGCCATTATACATTACCTCCTTGATTAGTCCTTACGGGGGTCAATGTACTTAGCGGCATCAGCAAATCTACCGTATGTACCCTTGGACTTCTCGTAAGCTTCGTTGGGCTCGAGACCCTTCTTGATGAAGTCGGTCATCTTGCCAAGAGAAACGAACTCGTAGCCGATAACCTCATTGTTTTCGTCAAGAGCCATTCTTGTGCAGTAACCCTCTGTCATCTCAAGGTATCTTACGCCCTTTTCCTTAGTACCGTACATAGTACCAACCATGGAACGCTCGCCCTTACCCAGGTCTTCCATACCTGCGCCGATAACGAGACCGCCCTCGGAGAAAGCAGACTGGCTGCGTCCGTAAACGATCTGAAGGAAGAGCTCACGCATAGCTGTGTTGATAGCGTCACAAACAAGGTCTGTGTTAAGCGCCTCAAGGAGTGTCTTGCCGGGAAGGATCTCAGCAGCCATAGCCGCGGAGTGGGTCATACCCGAGCAACCGATTGTCTCAACGAGAGCTTCCTCGATGATACCGTTCTTAACGTTAAGAGAAAGCTTGCAGGCACCCTGCTGAGGAGCACACCATCCCACACCGTGGGTGTATGCCGAGATATCGGTGATCTGCTTTGCTTCGATCCATTTGCCCTCTTCGGGAATGGGAGCGGGTCCGTGGTGAGGGCCCTTCTTTACTACGCACATGTGCTGAACCTCAAGGCTCTGTGCGTAAGGGGTTTCACTTACATTGCTCATTGTAATGTTCTCCTTTATGTAATTAAATTAAAAACTTACTTAAGCAGGGGCTTTATTGCCTCTGCGTAGAGCTTGCCTATGAAGGCTGCTCCGTTCTGATTGGGATGTACTCCGTCGCCCGAGTAGAACTTGGGTTCGGGATGTGTCTTGATTGCCTCGGCGAACTTCTCGTCAAGAGGAACGTAAACGTCGGCGAACTCGTCGGCGAGCTTTTTCACGATGGGAAGCACGGTTTTAAGGTCCTCGCGCATAGCCTCCTTATCGTCGCAATCGAGGAGATAGGGAGAAAGCATAACGATTTTCGCGTTGGTCTCTCTCTTTACACGCTCAAGAATTGCGCGGTAGTTGGTCTCTATCTGCGCGTCGGTGGTGGCAATTTTGTTATTGCCGTAACGGTGCCAGATGTCGTTGATACCGATAAGGAAGGAGATAATGTCGGGTCCGAACTCTATACCGTCCTTATAAAGTCTGTCGAAAAGCTGACAGGTACGGTTTCCACTGATACCGAAGTTGTAAAAATCGAACTCTATATCGGGATTTTCCTCAGCGATATGCTGTGCGGCATACTTGGGATAACCGTTACCCATATTGTGATAATTTCTGTAATCGCGCCCCGCATCGGTTATGCTGTCGCCCTGAAAAACTATCTTTATCTTTTTCATTTTACTTTACGATCTCTCCGTAAACCTGACCGAATGCGCCTGCAGCGTTGCACTCATCAGTGTCGATATGCATAGCGAGAGCGAACTTGGGAGAAACGCGGACAACAACGTCGTCGAAGATAAGGGGGCGAGCTGTCTCGATCTTAACCTTAACGATTTCCTTGTCCTCAACGCCGATTTCAGCAGCGTCCTCGGGAGTCATGTGAATGTGTCTCTTAGCAACCATAACGCCCTCGTTTATCTCAACCTCGCCGCAAGGACCTACAAGCTTAACACCGGGTGTACCTGCGGTGTCGCCGCTTTCCTTAACGGGGGGAGTGATTCCGAGTGTGCGCGCGTCGGTGTAGGAAACCTCAACCTGGTCAACGGGTCTTGTAGGACCGAGAATGCTCATTTTAAGAGAGCCCTTGGGTCCGACAACCTCAACCTTTTCCTCGCAGGCGAACTGACCGGGCTGGCTGAGATCCTTCTTGTTTGTGAGAGTTGCGCCCTCACCGAAAAGTGTCTTGAGAGTTGCCTCGCAAACGTGAATGTGTCTTGCGGAGGTCTCTACCAAAATTTTCTTTGCCATGATTTTTATTCCTTTCTGATAGTGTTAAAATTTTATCACGCTATGATACAGGATACATTATATCACAAAAAAATCAATTTGTAAATGCCGAAATCAAATTATTTTCAGGTTTTTTGTAAAAATTTAATGATTGGCGGGGAAGCCCCGCTTCGCTCACAAGGTCGCAAGCGACCTGCCCGCGGGCAAAAGGTCAGCGCACCGTTGTTTGTGCGAACATAGCGTCACGCATCCCACTCCTCGGCTAAACACCGAGTCGTTAGCGTTGGACGACCGATAAATTGGTGTTTATAGGTGTGTTCGCACCGCAGCCCGACAGAAAAGTTTTGCGGAGCTTTTGGGGAAGCGACCGTCTCCCCTGCGGCGTTTTTCTTTTGGGAACTTTTCTTTTTGCGCCTTTGGCTTCAAAAAGAAAAGTGGATTTCCTCTTTGGGTGTCAAAAAATCTGTGTACAGATAAAAAGTTACAATTTACGAGGTATAAACTATTTTTTTATTTATTT
>JBGVRT010000033.1:0-5338 GCA_045128735.1 Eubacteriales bacterium
ACCTCAGCGTAGCAACCCCCGACGTCATCAAGGCTCCCTACCGCAAGGGAAAGAAAGCGTAATTATAAGGAGGATTTGAACAATGAAACTTGATAAAATGATCGCAGTAAGAACCAATAAGACCATCTACCGTGATGGCGACAGATGTATTAAGGTTTTTAACGCAGAATATTCCAAGGCTGACGTGCTTAACGAGGCACTCAATCAGGCAAGAATTGAGGAAACGGGACTTAATATTCCCAAGGTTCTTGAGGTTACTATGATCGACGGCAAATGGGCAATTGTTTCCGAGTTCATCAAGGGCAAGACTCTTGCCGCACTTATGGCTGAGGACACAGAGGGCGAAAAGAAGGAGGAATACATCAACCTTCTTGTTGACATTCAGATGAGCATTCATCGGGAGACCTGCCCTCTCCTTAACAAGCTTAAGGACAAGATGAACCGAAAGATAGCCGATACCGAGTTTGATGCAACAACACGTTACGATCTTCACACACGTCTTGAAAGTATGCCCAAGCACAACAAGGTTTGCCACGGTGACTTTAACCCCTCAAATATCATCATAACCGAGGACGGCACTCCTTATGTTCTCGACTGGGCGCACGCAACACAGGGTAACGCATCCGCTGACGTTGCACGCACCTACCTTCTGTTCTGGTTGAACGGAGACATAAACGGCGCAGAGCTGTATCTGGACACCTTCTGCAAAAAGAGCGATACCGCAAAGCAGTACGTTCAGAAGTGGATGCCTATCGTAGCCGCTTCTCAGTCGGTTAAGGGCAATGAGAAGGAGCGCGAGTTCCTTTCCTCCTGGGTCGGCGTTGTCGATTATCAGTAATCTTAGTATCACGGTCGTAGGGCGGGGGCTCGCTCCCGCCGCTACCCCAAAACAAAATAAATATTGTGAGGTAAAATATTATGCTTAAAATTACAGTTTGCATTGGAAGCTCCTGCCACATCAAAGGTTCTCGTCAGGTAGTAGAGCAGCTTCAGTATTTGATCGCTGAAAACAATCTCGGCGATAAGGTAGAGCTTGGCGGCACCTTCTGCATGGGCAAGTGTCAGCAGGGCGTATGTGTAACGGTAAATGACTCTTTCCATTCCGTTACTCCCGAGAACGTAGGGGAGTTCTTCGCCAAAGAAGTTCTCGCAAAGGTATAAAATATGCTGTTCGTTCAGGTTTGTGTTGGCTCGTCATGCCACCTCAAGGGCTCGCAGGATATTGTAGAGCTTTTTGAAAAAGCCATAGAAGAACATCATATCGACGATGAGGTCGTGCTTTCCGGTAGCTTCTGCATCGGAAAGTGCAACCGAGTCGGTGTTACCGTACAGGTAAACGATGACATTCACGTAGGCGTGACGAGAGAAAATTTCAGAGAATTTTTCAAGAAGAATATACTTGATGTTATAGAAAACGAAAGGAAGTGACGATTATGGCAAATTGCTTGACACTGAAAAAATCCAACTGCAAAAACTGCTATAAGTGCATCCGTCACTGTCCCGTAAAGGCAATTCGCTTTTCGGGAAACCAAGCGCATATCATTGGCAATGAGTGCATTTTGTGCGGTCATTGTTTTGTTGTTTGTCCTCAAAATGCCAAGGAGATCGTGGACGGTACTGAGAAGGCGAGAGTTCTGCTTCAGAGCGGAGATCCCGTCGTTGTCAGCCTTGCGCCCTCGTTTATTGCGAACTACGAAGGCGTAGGAATCGAGTCTATGCGCCGAGCGCTAAAAAAACTTGGCTTTTTCGACGTTGAAGAAACCGCAATCGGTGCAACTATCGTTAAAACAGAATATGAGCGTATGCTCCGTGAGGAAGAAAGAGATATTATCATTACCTCATGCTGTCACTCTGTCAATTTGCTTATACAAAAGCATTTTCCGACTGCACTTGAATATCTCGCGGACGTTATGTCGCCTATGCAGGCTCATTGTGCAGATATTAAAAAGAGAATGCCGAACGCAAAGACCGTATTTATCGGTCCGTGTGTTGCAAAAAAGGACGAGGCGGAGTATTACGAAGGAATAGTTGACGCCGTTCTTACCTTTGAGGAGCTTACTAATTGGTTAAAATCCGAGAGGATAGAGCTTGAAAAGGAAGTGGATAACACTCCCGAAAGTCGCGCGCGTTTCTTCCCGACAACAGGCGGCATACTCAAGACGATGGCAAAAAATGCTACCGGATATACTTATATCGCCCTTGACGGCGTTGAAAATTGTATTTCTGCACTAAAGGACATTGAGAGCGGTAAGATCCATAAGTGCTTCATTGAAATGTCTGCTTGCGTTGGTAGCTGTATAGGCGGTCCCGTTATGGAGAAATACCATAGCACCTCGCCGATTAAGGATTACGTAACCGTGGCTGATTATGCAGGTGAACGTGATTTTGAGGTGGATCAGCCTGCTCCTATGAATTTGAAGAAGCATTTTTCTGTGATTGAGAAAAAGCTACAGGCACCTTCAGAAAATGATATTATGACAGTTCTTCGTCAAATGGGCAAGTTCAAACCTGCCGATGAGTTAAATTGCGGATCTTGTGGATACAATTCTTGTCGTGAAAAAGCAATTGCTATTATTCAGGGCAAGGCTGAAATCTCCATGTGCCTGCCCTTCCTCAAGGATAAGGCTGAAAGCTTCTCGGATACCATCGTTAAGAATACTCCCAACGGTCTGATCGTTCTTAACGAGAATCTTGAGGTTCAGCAGATCAATAATGCAGCAAGAAAAATTATGAATATCCGCGCGGCGTCCGACGTTCTCGGAGAGCCGGTTGTTCGTATTCTCGATCCTACCGTATTCGTACAGGTCAAAAACAACGGAAGAACGGTAAGAGATCAGCGTACTTATCTTGCCGAATATAAGAAATATGTAGAACAGACCGTGGTTTACGATTCTGATTCTCATATGCTGATCGGTATTATGCGTGACATTACTGATGAGGAAGCCGACAGAGAGAAGAAGGCAAGGATCAATAAGCAGACGGTTGAGGTTGCCGATACCGTTGTTGAAAAGCAGATGAGAATCGTTCAGGAAATTGCGTCCTTACTCGGTGAGACCGCGGCAGAGACCAAGATTGCCTTGACTAAACTAAAGGAGTCTATCGGTGATGAATGATTTGTGTGCAGATATCGGATATAAAAGCATCAATCATGTCGGCGAAGAGCTTTGCGGCGACCACGTAGACGTCGTAGAGGAAAATGAGAATTCTACCGTAATCGTGCTTGCAGACGGTCTTGGATCAGGCGTTAAGGCGAGTATCCTGTCTACTCTGACCTCCAAGATCATCTCAACGATGATGGCGGCAGGGCTTCCTATCGAGGAATGCGTGTCTACGATTGCCGCAACCTTGCCCGTATGCTCGGTGCGAGGCGTGGCATATTCCACGTTTACGATTATTCATTTGTTGAATAACCAAATAGCCGAGATCATTCAGTACGATAATCCTCACGTAATCGTTATAAGAGATTACGATATTTACGATTATCCCAAGACCGAAATGAACATCGGCGGCAAAAAAATATACACGTCCACAATTAAGCTGCAAGAGGATGACGTATTTATCGCTATGAGCGACGGATGTCCTCACGCAGGTATGGGCGGTAAATACAACTTTGGCTGGAAGCGCGAGGATATCGCAGGCTATATGCAGGCACTCGTTGCAGGTGGCTATACCGCAAAGAACCTTTCAACGATGCTTGTTGACGAATGTGACAAGCTCTACGGTCATAAGCCCGGAGACGATACTACCGCTTGCGTTGTAAAGGTTCGTAAGAGAGAGCCTATGAACATTCTGTTCGGTCCTCCCTCAAACCGTGATGACGCAAACAGAATGATGTCGCTGTTCTTCTCGAAGGAAGGAAAGCACATTATATGCGGCGGTACAACTTCTTCCATTGCGGCAAAATACCTTGGCAAAAAGGTCGAGGTAAGCCTCAGCTTTGAGCGCAGTGACGTGCCTCCGATCGCTAAGATCGAAGGCGTTGACCTTGTAACAGAAGGTGTTATCACAATGAACAAGGTCATTCAGTATGCAAAGGATTACCTTGGTGAGAACGAGCTTTATGAGCAGTGGAATTTTAAGAAGGACGGCGCATCTCTGATCAGCCGACTTCTGTTTGAGGAAGCAACGGATATCAATTTCTACGTAGGCAGAGCGGTAAACCCCGCCCATCAGAACCCCGACCTTCCCATCAACTTCAATATCAAAATGAACTTGGTCGAGGAGTTGTCCGCTTGTCTTAAGAAGATGGGCAAGCGCATCAAGGTAAGTTATTTTTAAGGAGAATGTAAACAATTATGCGCAAATTTGACACAAAAGTACAGCATTTGAAATATAAAGTATTGCGTGAAGTAGCGAGACTTGCGTGGGAGGATAAGCTTCTTGAGAATATTATAGATATTCCTAAAAAGCTCGTCCCCGGTAACGAGCCTACGATGCGTTGTTGTGTATATAAAGAAAGAGCCATCCTTGGTGAACGTGTTAAGCTTGCGATGGGTGGTGATAAAAACAACCCCAATGTGATTGAGGTCATTGAGATTGCATGCGATGAATGTCCCGTTGGCGGATTTGAAGTAACCAATGCTTGCCGCGGATGCCTCGCTCACCGCTGCGAGGATGTTTGTAAGTTCGGGGCTATCTCCTTTGATCACAATCATGTTGCGCATATAGATAAATCCAAATGTAAGGAATGCGGTGCGTGTGCAAAGGTTTGCCCCTATACCGCAATCGTCAGCCGCAAGCGTCCTTGTCAGAATGCTTGCAAGGTAAAAGCAATCTCTATGAATGAGGAGAAAGCGGCTAAGATCGATAACTTCAAGTGCATACAGTGTGGCGCTTGCGTATATCAGTGTCCCTTTGGCGCGATCATGGATAAGTCCTTTATGGTCAACGCCATTGATATCCTTAAAAAGAGCGAGCGAAACACAAGAGGTGGCAACTACAAGGTTTACGCCGTTGTTGCTCCTTCAATTTCGAGCCAATTCTCTTATGCTAAGCTCGGTCAGGTCGTAACAGGGCTGAAAAAGCTCGGCTTCCATGACGTTATTGAGGCAGCTCTCGGCGCAGACATGGTTGCTATGGCAGAGGCAAAGGAGCTCTCCGAAAAGGGACTTCTCACAAGCTCCTGCTGTCCCGCATTCGTGCAGTATATTAAATCGCAGTTCCCGAATCTCGTTGAGCATATTTCGCATAATATGTCTCCTATGGCGGTGCTTGCGAAATACATCAAGGAAACAACTCCTAACGCAAAGGTGATCTTCATCGGCCCATGCACCGCTAAAAAGGCAGAAGCACAGCTCGAGGAGGTCAAGCAGTACGTGGATACCGTCCTCACCTTTGA